>JANXRE010000136.1 GCA_025353165.1 Acidobacteriota bacterium
ACTGGGAAAACTCGATGCCGAGTATCCGGCCTCAGCCAGGATTCGTCTGCCACTGGACAACCACTCGGCCCACATTTCCAAGGAAACACGAGCCTACTTGAATCTTCATCCGCAACGCTTCGAGTTCGTCTTCACGCCCAAGCATGGCTCATGGTTAAATATCGTAGAAACCATGTTCAGCAAGATGGCCAGGACCATGCTGCGCGGTATTCGCGTCACGAGCAAGCAGGAGTTGGTTGATCGCATCCACCTTTACTTTACGGAGGTCAAGGCCGACCCCGTCATCTTTCGGTGGAAATATAAGATGGACGAAGTCGATATTGCATAGTTATCAACAGAACCATCATCTAGGTCAACCGCGTCCGATCGCGTCGCGCAGCTCGACGCGCAGCCGGTCCAGATCGGCTTCGTCGTTGTAGAAGTGCGCCGAAACGCGCAGATGGCCGTGCCTCGCCGACACCAACAGGCGATTGCGCTTCAGTTCCGCAGCCACGCGCGCGACATCCACGCCTTCAAACCGGGCCGCCAGGATGTGACTGTCCGGGTGCGCGACCGTGGCGCCCAGATCGCGCGCGATTGCCACAATTCGCGACGCCAGCTCGAGCACCCGCGCTTCGATGCGCTCGGGCCCGATCTCGAGCATCATCGCCACCGAAGCCTCCATGGCGCACAGCAGCGCGAACGGAATCATGCCGCCTTCATATCGTTCCGCGGAATCCTTGAATTGCGGGGTCCCCTGATTCAGCGTGTTGACGTTGCGCCAGCCTTTGTCGCTGCGCCATCCGATCACGTTCGGCGCCATGTATCCGCGCAGTTCGGGATCCACGTAGAAGAACGCCGCGCCGGTCGGACACATCATCCACTTGTACCCGTGCACCGCCAGCATTGAGGGCCGCACCCGCTGAACGTCGAACCGTCGCGCGCCCACGCTCTGCGTCCCATCCAGATAAAACAGAACGCCGCGCTCGTGCAGGAATCGCGAGATCTCTTCGAGCGGCGGCACGAATCCGGTCGAGTAGTTGGCCGTGCTCATCAGCACCAGCCGGGTGCGCTGGTTCACCGATTCATAGAAGCGGTCCCAGCTTGCCTGGACGAACTCCACGCCGCTTACACTGCCCGGAGCGTACAGGTTGTTGGGGAACTCGCCTTCAAGCGAAACGATCCGGTCTCCGGGGAGCCAGCGGACACCGTTCAGCAGAATCGCGAGTGCCTGCGAAGCGCTGGAAGCGAAAGCGATGTCCTCGGGAAAGCAATTGATGAACTGGCCGAGCAGTCCCCGCAGGCGGTCTGCGTCGTCGAACCACGCGAGGTAATCCGAACAGGCAAGCTCGTCACGACGTGCGAAGTGCTGCGCGACGGCTTCCACCGCGCAGCGCGGCATTTGTCCGTAAGTCGCCGAGTCCAGATAGGTCCACGTCGACAGCGCGGGGAACTCCCGCCGGATCTCCGCCCAACTCGCGCTCACAAGAGCTCGCGAAGGTGCGCCGCCACCTGATCGACCGGCAGGTCCTGCGATTTGCGCTCTCGCCGCTCGACAACTTCCACAAGCCCCAGCGGTAGTTTCTTCCCCACTGTCACGCGGTACGGAATTCCTACCAGGTCGGCGTCTTTGAACTTAACGCCCGGACGCTCATCGCGATCGTCCAGCACTACGTCCAGTCCGGCTCTTTTGCACTCCGAATAAATCCGCTCGGCCGCCTCGCGCTGCGCCGTATCCCCGAAATTGACCGGCGTAATTACGACCGTGAACGGAGCAATCGGCGGCGGCAGCATCATCCCGTCCTTGTCGTGATACAGCTCGACCGCCGCGCTCAGGATGCGTTCGATGCCGATGCCGTAGGAGCCCATGATCGGCGCCGTTTCCTGCCCTTCTTCCGTGGTTATGCGCAACCCCATCGACTTCGAGTACTTGTAGCCGAGCTTGAAGATGTGCCCGATCTCGACCATCTTCGTCAGCTTCACTCTTCCGCCGCAGCCGGCGCACGTGTCGCCTTCCACAACCTGACGCAGGTCGATGAATTCGGCCTGGAAGTCTTCGCCCGGGGTGACGTTCTTCAAATGGTAATCGTCTTTGTTCGCGCCGGCGATCAGATTGCGCCGGCCGCGCAAAGTCTCGTCGATCATCAGGCGCATGTTCTTCGCGCCCACCGGTCCCAGTGAGCCGGCGTCCGCGCCGAACCACTGGCGTATTTCCTCGGCATTCGCTGCGCGGCATTCGTCTGCGCCAGTCGCCGTTTGAAACTTCGTTTCGCTTAACTGGTGATCGCCACGGACCAGCGCCAGCACGGGCGCCCCATCGGCGACCATGACGAGGCTCTTCATCTGCGACGTCGCCGGCAGGCCCGTGAACTCGGCGATCTCGGCGATCGTCTTTCTTCCCGGCGTGTGGAACTCCTCGGGAGTGAA
This sequence comes from Acidobacteriota bacterium, assembly GCA_025353165.1. GTDB lineage: Bacteria > Acidobacteriota > Terriglobia > Bryobacterales > Bryobacteraceae > TMP-7. Next base: position 2,407 of record JANXRE010000136.1, read on the forward strand.
ATCGCCGTCCGGGTCGGCGGCCTGGGGAGGCGCGGCGACAGCCACCGCTTTTTCGGAATTCGCGGCGTAGCCGCAGGCAGGGCACTCCACCACCCAGTCCTCTCCCGCGTCCGACGCGACCATGAACTCCTGGGACTGGCTACCGCCCATCGCTCCGGAATGCGCTTCCACCGTGACGTACTTCAGCCCGCAACGGTCGAAAATCCGGCAATACGCCTGGCGATGTTTCTCGTAAGATACGTCGAGCCCTTCCGGCGCGAGGTCGAACGAGTAGGAGTCCTTCATGATGAACTGCCGGACGCGGAGCAGGCCGCTCTTCGGGCGGGGCTCGTCGCGAAACTTCGTCTGAATCTGATACCAGATCTGCGGCAATTGCTTGTAGCTGCGTAGTTCGCCGCGCGCGATGGAGGTCATGACCTCCTCATGGGTCATGCCCAGGCAGAGGTCGCGGCCAAACCGGTCCTGGAGCCGGAACATATTGGCGCCCATTGCGTCCCAGCGGCCCGACTCCTGCCAGAGCTCCGCCGGATTCAGCGCGGGCAGCAGAAACTCCTGGGCCCCGATTGCGTCCATCTCCTCGCGCACAATGGCGGTGATTTTGAGGATCGAACGCTGGGCGAGAAACAGGTAGCTGTACAGGCCGGCGGCCAATTGCCTGACATAGCCGGCCCGGAGCAGCAACTTGTGACTGACTACTTCGGCTTCGGCGGGCGCTTCGCGAAGCGTGGGGATGAACAGCTTACTCCAGTACATGAAAGGACGGGATTTCCTGATCGAAGGGATTGAAAGCCGATTCTATCATGCGGTCGCCTTTCAGCCTGAGAACTGAGCCACCAGCGTTACCACGGACCGCGCGGGGATTGTGATGGGCGCGCCCTGCGCGGCTGCCGGATATGCCTTGAGTTCTTCGCCGGGGCGGTCCGAGGTGACGTACGGAGTCAGGGCATTCAGACGCCACCTTCTCGATCCCAACCCGAAGTCGAGCTGAACCGTTTGCGGATCGCCGGCCATGTTCACGTACACTGCGACAACGCGCCGCGCTTTCTCGTCCTTGTAAGCCGATCCCATCAGCCCGCGAATGTCGTGTCCCGTGCCCGCCAACTCGATGCGCCGCATGCCGGGCCGCACAAAACGGCTGTAATTGCCCAGCGCCCACAGCAACCGGGTGGGAAGGATGGATTCCTTGTCGCCGGGCTTCCTCCAATCCGTGTAGATCAGTCCGTCCTTGTAATTCACCGGCGAAACGGCGGTCCACCATTGCCACGCGGAAACACCAATCAGGCTCAGATCCAAATGAATGATGCGAGCCACGTCCAGCGCCGTGCTCATTGTGAAGTCCCGGCCAACCCCGCCCCGTCCTTCAGATCCCGTCATGACGCAATACTCCGACATCCAGAGCTTCCAGCCGGGATACCGGTCGAACTGCGCTCGGACCTTTTGGCGATTCTCGAGCAGCTCTCCCTTGAGCCGGTCGGAACCGTAATCGTGATAGGACAAACGGTGGTTGAGCAGGCCGCTTACGGTCTTGTCTCCCAAAAACTCGTCGATGTAGTTACCGTACTTTGCGCCGTACGTCGCGGACATCTTCTCAGCCGCGGAATAGAGCGGCTGTAGCCCGGACACCTCGATTCCCGCGATTTGGGTGGGACAATTGCGCCGCCTCAGCTCCGGGTCGAGCGCCCGCAGCATAGCCTTGATATCGTCATTGCTCGCGCGGCTGCCTTCCTGGCTGGTTCCGTTCCATTCGACATTCGGCTCGTTCACCGGACTAATGTAGTCGAACGCAATTCGCTCGCTCTCCTCGGGGTTGTCGCGGAAGTGCTCGAGAATGTCCACCAGGTATCGGGCGTATTGCACCTCGAAGCCAGGCTGCAAGTTCGTGGTGTCCAGCCCTTTTCTACCGTACGTAATGCCGGTTCTCGTCATTCGCCCCGGAGGGCTGTTCACAAAAGCGAGGAACTGGGGGACGCCGAGGGCCTTCGCCTCGCGGAGAAACCAGCGCTCGCCGGCCTGCCGCGTCCAGTCGTATTTCCCTTCGGCGACTTCAAAAGTCTCGGCAGTTCGCCAGGAGTCCGTAATCTTGTCCGTGATGCCGCCGCCGAGATTGAAGCGCCAGCAGGAAAGTCCGATGCCCGCGGTTTGCGAGAACAACAGTTCGGCGACCCGCTTGCGATTGGGCGGGGACCATTTCCCAAGCTTCTGCATACTCCAGCAATCTGAGGCGCCGAAGTTCTCGATCGCCTGATACTCGGTGTCGAGGCGGATCGAGTCGCGGTGCATTTCCTGCGCGCGCGCGACGGCGCCGGCGGCGCCCAACGCAATTGCGCGGAGCGCGGAACGGCGTGAGTATTCGTGGAGTGTAGGCATAGTGAGGTTCTCTTAGTAAGTCGCGGCAGAAACTCGAAGCACGACGGGCTCCGCGCCGAAGTTTAGTCCCCAGTCGGTTTGATCGCCATTGAGTATTCGAATGAATTTGGAGACGCCAGTCTCGTACGTGCCCTCTTCCACCTTCAGGAACTGCCGCCGCTTGTTCGGGTCCCGAGGTTGGAAGTCGACGCGGCAGAAGTACCCGGCTATCAGAAACTGATTGTCTTTCAGTTGCGCCATCAGAACGCGCCCGCTCGGCTCCGCATTTCCCTTTGCCGGGCCGTTCCGGACGGCGCCGTAGGATACCATCGCGTTCCAGGATCCGAACGCCAGCGTTTGGGCCGGCTTACCTTTCTCCTCCGCCACGGCTTGGAGCTTGCCTTCAAAATTAAGACGGGCGACGTCGCGCATCATCGGGCCGAGCAGCAGGTAGTTCAACGCTGCCGGTTCAAGAAACTCCTCCGGCGCCCTGCCGCGCGTGTAGTCCAAGCCGAAAGGCGCAAAGCCGATGGCCTGAAGCCCGAGCGCGGAAAAAAGGAGCCGGGCAACATTCGCCGAGCCGCTGGTCTCGGGCACGAACAGGGGATTATCGTCCCGATGATAGAGTTCCAGCACCTTCAGATACTGGGCAGTGTCGGACATCTAGATATCCGGCGAGACAATGTCGATCGCCGGCGCCGCCGCTTTGTAGATTGGGATCACGTTGTCGGTGGGGCCGCCGCTTTCGTACGTGCCGGGAGCGCCCGGCTTGATGGGGTCGCGCAGCGCGGCGTTGGCGTACAGCGGCAGCGGGTATACGGCCTTTCCGGCGGCGGCAATCTGCTGGATGTACCGGGCAACCGACCACGCGTGGAAGCACACCTCAGCTTCGGAGCCAAAAGCCTCGCCCCAGTCGGCCGCGCCCGCTGGTTTGTCCATCGCCTTGAGCACGCCGGCGGGGGCCGGCAAGTGGAACAGCTTTTCCGCGGCTGGAGAATAGTCGCGGAGCGTTCCCCACGTGCCGGGCTCGTTCTCCACCTGTACCATCAACACGGTCCGCTGCGGATCGGCGGCCTTCAGGTGCCGCATGAACGCCGTGAACGCGTCGATATCGGCCCGGAGAGAAGCCTCGGCGAACGGCGACGGCGAGTCCACCCGGCGTCCGTTTTTGTCGATGGCGCGGCTATACCGTTCGGGATCCAGCTTCATCCACTCCGGCATGTAGTGCTGGCTGCCGTTCTTCCAGGTGCCGAACCACAGCAGCACCAGCCGCACGCGATGCGCCCGGGCCTGAGTCAGGATCGTGTCGATCGCCGTGGTATCGAACTGCCCCGCCCGGGGTTCGAACTGCTCCCAGTAGATCGGCATCTCCATCAGCGCGTAGCGCCCGTCCTTCCGCGCCAAACGCGGAATTGGAGTTTCCGCGGCGTGCGCGTCCAACATCAAGGCGGCGAATAGGATGCAGAGTGTTCTCATGCGGCCACAGGCTCTCGATAGGCTGTCTGCTACGATTGTAGGTTCGATGGCTATGCCGCTGCGGATCGTTATTGATGCCCGGCGCGTCCGCGATTTCGGCATCGGCACGTATATTCGGAATCTCGTCGATGGGCTGGGCCGCATCGACCGCGAAGATCGTTATTTTGTTGTAGCGGGTCCGTCCGACGTCTCCGAGTTGCCGGCCCTTCCCTCGAATTTCAACATCGTTCCTTACACAACAAACCAGAATGCGATCGCGCGGTCGATCGCGGTGCAAGCTTTTTTTCGAAGGTTCAAGGCCGACCTCTATCACGTTCCCTTGAACCTCGTGCCGTTCGGAATGCCTTCGCCTTACGTTGTGACCATTCACGATATGAGCACCCTGCTCTACGACGCCCAAAGAACACTCCGCCACAATTTGAGGCTGCACACATTCCGGCGCGGTCTGGTGAACGCCACTCAGGTCATCGCCGTCTCCGACGCCACGCGGCGCGACGTCATGAACCTGGTAGGGATCGCTCCGGACCGGATTCACATGGTCTACAACGCGCCGGATCCGATCTTCACCGCCGCGGCCCGCGGCCCCGAACTGGAGGAGCGCAACCGCATCCTGGGGCGGTATCAGATCGACTACCCGTTCTTGCTTTACGCCGGCAACATCCGGCCGCAGAAAAACATTCCGCGCCTGATTGAGGCGTTCGCGGTTCTTCGCGGCGAGTTGGCCACGCACCCGGTCTACTCGAACTTGCGGCTGATCGTCATCGGCGACGAAATATCGAAATACCCGGCCGTCCGGCACGCTGTTTTCCAGAGCCGGGTGGAGCCGGCCGTTCGGTTTCTCGGGTTCGTTCCCATTCACATGCTGCGGATTTTCTACCAGGCCGCCGCGGCGTTCGTTTTCCCCTCGCTCTACGAAGGCTTCGGCTTGCCGCCGCTGGAAGCGATGGCGTGCGGAACGCCCGTGGTTACCTCGAACGTCAGTTCGCTGCCCGAGGTGGTCGCCGACGCCGCCGTGACCGTGAATCCCGAGAACGTCTTCGACATCGCCCGCGGAATGCGCGAGGTCCTGCTCGACGACCTGCTGCGCCTCCGCTGCGTCGAGCGCGGGTACGCGCAGGTGCGCCGGTTCAGTTGGGATCGGACCGCCGAGCAGGTGCTGGCGATCTACCGGCAAGCGGCGGCCCATCACAAGTAAGTGCAAACCCGGGCCAGAACCAGTCCCGGCATATCCGCGGGCCTCGCCACCCCCTCCCATTCGAGCGGACGGCTGAGATTCGCCACGGTGGGCAGATAGACCGCCTCGCGCCCGAAACGGACGTACCGGAGCATCGCCGCGCCCTCTCTCGCGACGACGTAGACGCTCGACCCATCCCGGGCGGCGCGACTCTCCCGGCCCCGGTCCACTAGCGCAAACCCAGGAAGGGTCCTCATCTCCGGGTCCGGCAGAACGCGCAGAGCGGCCGCCGCCGTCAGCGTCGCCAGAAATTGGCAGGAAATCGTGAGGCTTTGCTCGCTTTGGATATCCTCGCTCCACACTCCGCCGGGGCCCGCCGCCCCGGACAGCACCGGCACGCCGGCGCTCGGTTCTGCCCCAAGTGCGGTTTTATCCGGGGGAATCAGGTCCAGCACGCTCCATGACATCGCGCCGAGCAAGGCGTCCGCCGATGCGTCGCTGAGGGTGCGAATCCCTTTCAGAACGTTGTGGAGATGGGACTGCGACAACCGCGCTTTGCGGGCCAGGCCGCGTTCGGTGACGCTGCCGTTGCGAACTTGCTCCCGCAGCCTCTCGATCAGGCGGTCCCGCAGGCCGGAAAAGAGCGGGCCGGGCGGCTTTCGATATATTTCTTCCGGAAATAGGGGCATTGAAATAATACCCGCCACCTGACATTCTATTCCGCGCTCCCGAAATCACCGAACCTGATAAGTGGTTACAAAGGAACCTATTTCCGAAATCGTGCGCGCCTTCGAAGGCCTGAGTATCGAAAGATAGTACCATCCCGTTTTGACACAAATGATAAGCCAATTTAAGATTGAAACATCCGATTAGATAAAACGGGCGGCAGATCAGAGAATCCGCCCGGAGGACAATTGCAACGCTATGGATTGGACAAGATCAAAAACGCTGGCGCTGGCCAGCAATGGGTGCGCGCATTGCCGGGGGCTCGGATTGCGCGACCTTCTAGGCGGTAAGCAAAGACCGTGTGTTTGCGTTTTCCGATCGATCTTCCGAATCTGTTATCTGCGCTTCCAGGACTGCGTCACTAAGGAGAAACACCTCAGCCACGTCAGTTTTGAATTGCATTCGGGCCCGAACCGCCGCGGCACTTGGGGCCGCAAGGACGAAGAATTCATCGCGGACTTCAGCGCCATCGCACGTCGCGTGCTTGATGACTTCGAGCACCGCATTTTCCGCTATCATTTCCTCCTGGGAGCCGACTGGCGCCTGTGCACGCGCCAACTCCGGATGGACCGCGGGACGTTCTTCCACGCGGTGTACCGGATCGAAAAGAAAATGGGGCAGGAATTCGGTGAAGTCGAGCCCTTCGCTCTCTACCCGGTTGACGAATACTTCAACGCGCTCCCGAGACAGCGCGTTATCAAGGCCTCCGAACCGCCGCCGAAAAAACCGTCGGTGATTCCCATCCGTCCACCCATCTTCCACCAGTTGTTCGGGCCGGTGCGCAAAGCGGCTTGAACGTTGGCGGATTCCGCTTGCTGACGCGCGCGGCTCAGTCTCGTAATGCGTGACTGAACCGCGACCGTCAGGGAGCGGTCTTACCCCGCCACAAAAGCGACCGATCCCCCCACCCATTCGAGGTCCCGATTGTGATCCACGCCCATCATTTTGCCGCGCCCCATCCGGACGATCGTCGTTACCGGCCGGAGTTCATCCACCCAAAGGTACATAATGCGGAACTCCGCCTTGGTCGGGCCGTGCGGCGTCTCAATCAACGGAGCGAAATCGACTCTCTCCTGGAGGATAAATTGGCTTCGTTTCGCGATCCGGTCGAGTTCGCTCCGCGTCGGCCCGACCCGGACCCCGAGACCGGCGAACGAGTACAGTGGCTTGAGAACCCAGTTCTCGAGATCGGATGGCCACTGTTCGAGTTGGTCCAGAAACCAGGTCTTCGGCACCGACGGGTGATTCAGGTACGGCAGCGAGAACTTGCTGATCCGGAAGTACCAGTTGGGATGGCCGGCCCATTCGACATCCAGTTCGTCGCGGAAATCGAACCCCGGCTGAACGCCCCTTCGCTCCAGTTCGTCGACAATGGCGCGATTGTAGATGCGCTCGATCGGGACGCCTTCGTAGTACAGCTTGCGCCCGTGCTTTTCCACTTGCGTGATGTCCGCGATCCGAATGCCGAACAGCTTCCGCGTCAGCAGAAAATCCGCCAACGTTTTCTGATGGTACGGATCGATCTCGAGCAGGACCACACCCTCCGGATCGTGGCCGCCGCAAATGGCCTGGCGCAGCAGCCGGTTGTACGAATCGGCGTCCGTCCCCGGCAGAAAGCCGGTCCACTCTGCCGGCAGATCGTAGGCATCCTTGTACACTTCCGACAGAAACGGCTGGTAGGTGTACAGTGACGGGAAGCCCTGGATCTCCACCAGCTTCGGTTCGAGATCGGCGGTCAGTCCAAAATCGACTTGTAGGAAAAGAGGATGGGCGTCCTCGGCCGGTACGCGAAATTGTTCGGGAATGGTCTGCTCGGAGGCCGCCCGATACTCCGCGCTGTCCATCAACTGGCGGATCAGCTCCGCGCCTTCTTGAGCCATCCGGACCGCAAGCCCGCGCGGGAGGAATACGGGCGTTTCGCAGTTGCGAAACTGGACCGGAGTGCCGCTGCCTTCTTCCAGGCGCTTCAGGAAATCCGCGTACCGGGCGGCCGTGAATCGCTCATTGAAGCGGCGGCGCAGGTCCGGGATCATTCGGTCCTAAATCACAAACTGGCCGTCGCGCATAATCTGACGGTCGTCCGCCCAGATATCGAATCTGCGCCCGACCACATCGATATGCGTGCCCGAATACCACTCCGCGCCGGTGTGCGCCCCGTAGGGATTCCCGAACGCGATGTGCACGCCCGGAATCTTCTCGTCCTGCAGAATGTTGCCGATCACGTCCGACAACGCAATATTCGTGCCGATTGCAAACTCGCCGACACGATCGCTGTTTTCGTCCGTGTGCGTGTACTTCCAGAACTCTTCCTGCAATTCCCGGTTGTCCGATTGCGCCGCGACCAACCGGTTGCCCTCGATGCGGATTGTCAACGGAGTGTCCCGGAGGCTCCCGTACTTGGCGCACAGGTAGTCGCCCACGACCCCATCAATGACGAATGTGCCGTTCACCTCTCCCGGCGTCGTGAACGTTTCCCCGCCCGGGAGATTTCCCCATTTCTCGGTCGAGATGATGCCGCTCGTCTTGATCCACTTGTAGTTGGGGTTCATGTCCGCGCGAATGTCCGTTCCCGCCGCGGTGCGGGCCCGGATGAAATGCGCGTTCATGGCGATCTCCCGCACCCGGGCGGTCAGATCGTCGACCTTCAGAAAATCGGCCCGCATGCCCTGCATCATGATCTGTTTCTCGATGTTGACCATGTGGGCGTGCCGGATTTTCCGCCGGTTGACCAAATCGGTCATCTGCATCCGCGTCTTCAGCTCGTTTTGTTGCGCCTGGACCGCGTAGATACTGACCTGGCTGGTCTCGAGATTCTCCAGAACCGCGGCCGGCATGTCCGTGAGCGGCCGCGGCGCGAGATCCTCCAGCACGAACGAGCTGTAGGCCGCGCCGGCATCGTCCAGTTCGTGCGCGATGCTCGCCGCGATTTCCAGGCAGGCCTCATCGGTGATCACCGTCACCTTTTCCGCCGGCTGAACGCGCAGGCAGGTCCGCACCGCGTTGCGCGCGCCCGGCGTAAGTTCCGGGTCGAAGGGAATCGTTCTTAGATTCGTCATGCCGGCTCCAGCGACGAAGCCTCGGTCTCTTCGATGATATAGTCGACTACTTTCGTCAAATCTCCTGTCTCCTGGAAAACCTTCAATTGCCGGTCTGCGCCGGTGCCGTTCTCGAGAATGCGATAGATGTACTGGATCTCCTCGCGGCAATTCAGCTCGTCGACCACGTCATCGATGATGTGCATGTACTCGTGAATCAGATCGCGGATCGGCACCTCGGCGCTTTTCCCGAAATCGATCAGCTTGCCATCCAGCCCATAGCGGAGCGCGCGCCACTTGTTCTCCATGATCAGCGCCCGCCGGTACAGCCGAAAACCCTGGTTCGCGGCATGCAGCTTGTACAGCTTGGCCACCGTGCATTGAATCAGCGCGGCGATCGCGATGGTTTCCTCCACCCGCATGGGGATGTCGCACATCCGGAATTCGAGCGTCGGGAAATGCGGGTGCGGCCGGATGTCCCACCAGATCTTCTTCGCGTTGTCGATGCAGTTTGTCTTCACCAACAGATTGATGAAGCTCTCATACTCGCCGTAGCTCGGAAAGTAATCGGGGATGTTCGTGCGCGGAAACTTGTCGAATACTTTGCAGCGGTAGGACTTCAATCCCGTGTCCATGCCCAACCAGAAAGGAGAATTGGTGGACAAGGCCAGAATGTGCGGGACGAAATACCGCGCGGCGTTCATGATGTGAATCGCGACTTCCCGGTCCTCCACGCCGATATGTACGTGCAGCCCGAAAATAAGGTTCGCGCGAGCGACCATCTTCAGGTCCTGCACAATCAACTCGTAGCGTTCGTCGGGATAGATCTCCTGCTTGCGCCAGTCCGCAAACGGATGCGTCGCCGCGGCGCCGACCTTCAGCCCGTTTTCGTGCGCCAGTCGAATGATGACGCGCCGGAGCTCCTTCACTTCCCGCTTGGCCTCTTTGATGTCCTTGCAGATGCCGGTGCCGACCTCGACCACCGACTGGTGCATCTCCGCCTTCACCTGCTCCCGCAGCAGCGTCTTGCCCTTGGCGATGATCTCCGCGGCCACATGCGACCGCAGGTCCCGCGTCTCTGGATCGAGCGTCTGGTACTCTTCCTCGATCCCGATGGTGAAACTCGGCTTCATGTTCCAGCTCCGCCGTGCAGGAACGAAGCCCAGCGGAGATCCGGCGGCGCCGGTTTCTTCAGTGCCTGCGCAATCGCAAGTTCCGCCACCGCATTCACGATCCACTCGAAATTCTCCGGCCCGACCGAGTGTATGTCGGCGTCGGGGGCGGGGTTGAGAAAGTCGATGGCGTAGGGCACGCCGTCGCGAACCGCGAACTCGACGGTGTTCATGTCGTAGCCCAGGGCCCGGCACAAAGTCAGGCAGTCGCGGACCACGCGGTTATACAAGGCCGGCTCGATCGGCGGCGCGGCGCGCACGTAGCGCTCGTGATGTGGCCGTTTCGGGTCGTATTGCATGACGTGGACCAACTCCCGCCCGATCACGTAACAGCGGAAGTAATCCGTGAACTCGATGCCTTCCTGCAGCGTCATGCAGAGGTCGCCGGTCTGGTCGTATGCGGCGAAGAACTCCGCCGGCGAGTCGACCTTATAAACGTGTTTCCATCCGCCGCCCGAGTGCGGCTTGAGAAAGGCCGGAAATCCAATGTACGAGAATACTCCGTCCCAATCCAACGGATATTCCAGATTCCGCATCGACATCCCGGTGGTGTCGGGCGGATGCTTCTTGTGCGGCAGCAAGACGGTACGCGGCGTGGCGACACCCAGCCGGGAGGCCAGCGCGTAATTGAAGAACTTATCGTCGGCGCTCCACCAGAACGGGTTATTGATGACCGTAGCGCCCTCCAGGATCGCGTTCTTCAGGAAAGCCCGGTAGAAGGGGATATCCTGCGAGATGCGGTCGACGATGACGCGATATCCGCTCGACACGCCGATCCGCACGGCGCCCACCTTCAGGTGCTCGGCCGACACGCCTGGGACGGCCAGCGAGTTGATGCGGTCCACCAGCGCTGGCGGAAACGTGATCTCCATCCCATAGAGAACGCCGATTTTGTTCATTCGCCCCTGATTCCGGCCCCAAGGCCAAGATCTTTCGATTTTACCGTGATCCGGCTTCGTCCCGGAGGCGGGCGCCGGGGGAATCCCGCGGGTTCGTTACAATCGAACCGGGGACATCGGCATGAAGGTCAACGTGCTCGTTCACGAAGTGGCGGAGGGGGGATATTGGGCGGAAGTTCCGTCCATCCCCAGTTGCGCAACGCAGGGCGAAACGATGGAAGAGCTCCTCGCCAACATCCGCGAGGCAATCGCGGGATGCCTGTCCGTGGCTCTGTCGGGAAGGAATTCACCCGGCAACTGGAACGGCATGGCTGGACCCTTCGCAGGATAAACGGAAGCCACTACATCTACGGGAAAGTTGGCCACTCGACGGTACTTTCCGTTCCGGTTCGCGGGAACCAACCCTTGAAGCGCGGTCTGCAGATCCATTTGACGAAGCTTGCGGGAATTCCGGCGGAATAGCCGCTAAAACGTCACAGGAATTTTACCGCCATCTGCCGCCACCATGGCCAGTCGTGCCCCGTGCCGTCGCCCCACACGTCCAGCCAGTGCGGGAGCCCCTTATCGGTGAGAATGCGCGAAAACCGGCGGTTCTCCTCCAGGCAGATGTCCGTCTCTCCAGTCGCCAGCACCAGACGCATCGCGCGGTAGCGGTCCAGATACCACGGGTCGTTCAGGTTGGGGATGAAGTCGGGCGGGTTCAGGAAATAGCAGGTGTCGTCGTAGTAGCCGTTGAGGAACTGCTTGATGTCGAACGCGCCACCCATGCTGATGCAGTGCGTCACCGCGTCCGGATGACGGAGCGCGAAGGCCACGGAATGATATCCGCCAAAGCTGCATCCGGTGACGCCCAAGCCAGGGTGCGAGTTCCGCGACCGGATGTAGGGCACTACTTCTTCCTGAACGTACCGGTCGTACTCGAGATGCCGCGCAGCCCGGTCGCGCGGAGCTATGGCCTTGTTGTACCAACTCTCGGAATCGACGCTGTCCACGCAATACGCCTGTATCTGGCCGCCCTCGTACTTGTCGGCGACCACGGAAATCATGTCGCGGCTCTCGTAATCGAAGAACCGGCCCATCGAGGTAGGAAACACGATCAACGGAGTGCCGGCGTGTCCGACAACGAGTAACTCCATGTCCCGGCGCAGATGGGGACTATACCACTTAATGTATTCGCGATTCATGTGGGAGGACTGCGGAAGAAGTACTTACAGTTTTAGCAAAGCGCGAAGGCGTTTCGTCTGCACCCGGCTGACCGGGATCTCGGTCTGCCGCTTATCGTCCATCTTCAACTGGTAACTCGATTTGAACCACGGGATCACTTCCTTGATGCGGTTGATGTTCACCAGGAAGGACCGGTGCACGCGCCAGAACACGTCGGGGTCGAGATTCGATTGCAGTTCCTCGATGGTCCGGTAGTTGGACTGCCCTTCGAGGCTGGTGGTCACGACCGTGATCAAACCGTCGTCGATGGTGGCGTAAATCACGTCGTTCGCATCCACGATGAAATTCCGATTGGTGGACCTGACCAGCAGCTTCGTTCGCTGCAGCGCCGGCCGGGATGGGCCGGATGGCGCGGGAACGTCGAGGGCCGGCTTTTGCTTCTCCGCGATGGCCCGCCGCGCCCGTTCGAGGGTGACGGCCAGCCGGTCCTTCTCCACCGGCTTCAGCAGATAGTCCATGGCCTCCAGGGCGAAGGCCTCCACGGCGTATTGGTCGTAGGCGGTGGCCAGGATGAAGTACGGCAGCGGGACGTCCCGCTCTTTCAATCTCCGGATTACGCCGAGACCATCCAGCCCCGGCATTTGCACATCCATAAAGACCAGATCCGGCTCCAGGCTTTCGATCAACTGAACCGCCTCTAGGCCGTTGTGGCCGGTCGCCGCAAGCTCGATTTCGGGAAACTCGCGAAGCAGGTAATTCAACTCGTCGCACGCCAGTTGTTCGTCGTCGACGATCACGGTGGTGATGGTGCCGATGCCTCGCGCCGTCATGAAATGATAGTATAACCTAGGGCTGCACGCAGTGCCGTCCGGGTATAAATATCAATTACTTGCAAGTAGAAAAGGAGTGTGGGGTGTCCGAAAAAGAAAATGTGCGCATCGCGCCTGCCACAGGGAAGCTCGGCGTCTTGATTCCCGGCATCGGAGCGGTGACGACCACCCTGGTGGCCGGCGTTGAGGCGATCAAGCGCGGCCTGGCGCAACCCATCGGGTCCCTCACGCAACTGGCGGCCATCCGGTTGGGCAAGCGAACCGACGGCCGCAGCCCGCTGATCAAGGATTTTGTGCCGCTGGCCGGCCTGAACGACCTGGTCTTCGGCGGTTGGGACATTTTCGAAGATAACGCGTACGAAGCCGCGGCTAACGCCAAGGTGCTCGAAACCTCGCTTCTCGAGCAGGTGAAAGAGCCTCTTTCGGCGCTGAAGCCGATGAAGGCCGTCTTCGATCATCAGTATGTGAAAAACATCGATGGACCAAACGTAAAACAGACCGGGTCGAAGATGGACAAGGCCCAGATGTTGATGCAGGATATCCGGGACTTCAGCGAAAAGAACGGCACCTCGCGCAACATTATGATCTGGTGCGCGTCCACCGAGGTGTTCCATAGGCCGGCCGAGTGCCATCAGTCGCTGAAGGCGTTCGAGGCCGCTTTGCACAAGGACGATCCCGACATCGCCCCAAGCCAGATCTACGCCTACGCGTCGCTGATGAGCGGCGTGCCGTTCGCAAACGGAGCGCCGAACCTGACGACGGACGTTCCGGCCATGCTCGAGCTCGCCCGCGACAGAAGCCTGCCGGTCTGCGGCAAGGACTTCAAGACCGGGCAGACGTTTATGAAGACCCTGATCGCGCCCGGCCTGAAGGCGCGCATGCTCGGGCTCTCCGGCTGGTTCTCGACCAACATTCTCGGCAACCGCGACGGCGAGGTGCTGGAAGATCCCGGCTCGTTCAAGTCGAAGGAAGAGACCAAACTCAGCGTGTTGGAGCACATCCTGCAGCCGGAGTTGTACCCCATGCTGTACAAGGATTTCTACCATGCGGTGAGAATCAACTACTATCCTCCGCGCGGGGACTCCAAGGAAGGCTGGGACAACATCGACATCTTCGGGTGGCTCAACTACCCGATGCAGATCAAGATCGACTTTCTGTGCCGCGACTCGATCCTGGCGGCGCCTATCGTGCTGGATCTAGTGTTGTTCCTCGACCTGGCCCAGCGCGCCGGCATGCGCGGCATCCAGGAGTGGCTGTCGTTCTATTTCAAGGGTCCGATGACGGCTCCGGGACTCTACCCCGAGCACGACATCTTCATTCAGTTGATGAAGCTGAAGAACACCCTGCGCTGGATGCGCGGCGAAGACCTGATCACGCACCTCGGCATGGAGTACTACGACTAGCGGCCGGAGTTTCCGAGCCGCGCGCGTTAGCAAGCGGTAATTCATGCGCGTACTCGTAATCGGCGGCACGCTGTTCATCGGCCGCCGGCTGGTCGAGGAACTGCAGAGCGCCGGGCACGAGGTCACCATTCTGCACCGCAACGGGACGGCCGGCCTCATCGCCGATCGGAACGATCCGGACGCGGTTCGCTCGGCGCTGGCGGGCCATCGCTTCGACGCCGTTTTCGACAACGTTTACGACTGGCAGCGCGGCACCACCGCTGAGCACATCGAGGCGACCGCCCTCGCTTGCGCCCACGGCGGGCTCCAGCGTTATGTGTTCCTGTCGAGCGTCGGCGCGTTCCCTATCGGACTGGACCATTTGGACGGCGATGCTCTCGTCCCGCGCGACGACCCGAACAGCTACGCGCGAAACAAAGCCAATTCGGAGCGGGCGCTGTTCGCGATGGGCGGGTTGCCGGCGGTGACGATCCGGCCGCCGTTCGTGTACGGCCCTCGAAACCCGTTCTACCGCGAGGCGTTCTTCTGGGACCGCCTGCGCGATGGCCGGCCGATCCTCGTTTCCGGCGATGGTAGCCGCCTGATGCAGTTCTCGTACGTGGACGATATCGTCCGGTGTTGTCTCCGCATCCTCGACACCCCGGCCTCGGTGGGGCAGGCCTTTAACGTCGGCAATCGTCCGGCGGTGACGCAACTGGAGGCGGTGACGGCATTCGCGGGCGCCGCGGGCGTTGCGCCGCGGATCGTGTTCATCCCGCGCGAGGCGGCCACGCGGCCCAAGCTGTACTTCGGTGAATACTTGGATCTGCCGCCGATCACCATGCGCACCGGGAACATGACGAACCTGCTTGGCGTGGAAGCGACTCCGTTCGCTGAGGGCCTGCGGCTGACTTACGAATGGTGGCGTGAGCACGACCCGTTCCCCCAGCCGGACTATTCGTTCGAAGATGAGCTGTTGAGGCGTTTCGTGTAAAGTGCCCTTCATTTTCGACGTGCGTGCGCCACGATTGGACTGGTTATTTTGTGACAGCTACAAAGAGTGCGTAGGCCCAGTCGGCGGCGCCGTCCCCTGGCGGCGTGGCCCACTCGCCGCCCGAGAAGGCCGGGTTCGACCGCTGGGAACCGCACTCGAAACGTCGCGCCTCCGTCATCGTCGCAGAAACCCTCGACTTCGAGTGTCTTCCCGGACGGCGTGGTGAGGCGCGCCTGTACGCTCACGCCGGTGAAAGGGTTGGCCGCGTCGGGCCGCTCGACGGTAAGCGTCGCTTCCCGAAAGTCGTAGACCTCGACGGGCGTGCGCCGGATGGACACGCGGACGTCGCGAGGCGCGGCCACCGCCACCGCCGCGAGCAGAAACGTAAGGAGTCTCATATGCCGGGTGTTAACATTGTAAGTTGTGACGAGGATCGCCCTTCTTGGGTCCACCGGGTCCATCGGCGTGAGTACGCTCGATGTCGTTCGCCGGCGGTCCGACCAATTCGAGGTGTTTGCGCTTGTCGCCGGCCGGAACGCAGGTCTTCTGGCGCAACAGATCCTCGAGTTCAAGCCGAAGCTGGTGGTGACGGCCGACGAGCAGACGCTGGACGCGGTGCGCGAGAGTCTGCCCCGGTCGGTGTGGCCCCAATTCGGTTGTGGCGCGCGGGCCCGGGTGGAAGCCGCGACGGCGCCGGAAACGGATTTCGTCCTGTCTGCCATCGTGGGGGTTGCGGGCCTGGAGGCGACTTACGAAGCGGCTCGGTCGGGCAAGCGGATCGGCCTGGCGAACAAGGAAGTCCTGGTTGCCAGCGGCGAACTGGTGATCGAGGCGTCGCGTAAAGCCGGGGCCGAGTTGATCCCCGTGGACAGCGAGCACAACGGCGCGCATCAGTGCCTCCGCGCCGGGCGTCGAGGCGATGTAACACGGCTCATTCTGACGGCTTCGGGTGGACCCTTTCGGAATACACCGGCCGGAGACTTCGAAAACATAACTCCAGAGCAGGCCCTGAAGCATCCAACCTGGAAGATGGGGAAGCGGATCACCATCGATTCCGCTACCCTCATGAATAAGGGATTCGAAGTCATCGAGGCCTGCTGGCTCTTCGACTTCATCCCGTCGGAAGTGGATGTCGTCGTGCATCCGCAATCCACGGTGCACGCAATGATCGAGTTCAACGACGGCAGCGTCATCGCCCAGATCTCCGCGACGGACATGAGGATGCCGATCCAATACGCCCTGACTTACCCCGATCGCGAGTCGGCGCCGGTTCCGAGGCTGGATTGGACGGTCGGTCGACAGTGGGAATTTCACCCTCCCGACCTCGCAAAATTCCCTTTACTTCGAATGGCTTACGAAGCTCAAGCGGCTGGCGGATCGGCGACGTGCACTCTCAATGCCGCCGACGAGATCGCCGTGGAAGCGTTCCTTCGGGAACAGATCGGCTTCACCGGGATAGCGTCTGTCGTCGAGGATACACTGGCCGCTGTTCCGAGCCGCCGTCCCAATTCGGTACAGGAAGTTCTGGCGATCGACGAGGAATCCCGGGAAGTCGCCCGGGAGATGGTCCGAAAGCGGGCCGGAAAATATCTTCAAAACAAATCTTTAGCGAAAGCGCAATAAAAGTAAGCATATGCACATCGTCCAGAACGTCTGGTGGCTGCTGGTTCTGATCGGGGTCATGATCCTGGTCCATGAACTGGGGCATTACTGGGCAGCCCGTTTTTTCGACGTTCGAGTCGAGGCGTTCAGTTTTGGCTTCGGTCCGCGCCTGTTCGGATTCCGCAAGGGCGAGACGGATTTCCGGTTCTCGCTCATCCTCTTTGGCGGCTACGTCAAGATGGCGGGCGAGCAACCGGGCGAGCAAGCGTCCGACCCGCGCGGGTTCATGGCGAAACCCAGGTGGCAGCGGCTCATCATCGCGTTCGCCGGACCGTTCATGAACCTAGTGCTCGCGGTTGCCCTGCTGACCGGAATGTTCATGGTTCGGTATCCCAAGATCCCGACCGTTCACAATCCGGAGATCGGCTACGTCGCGCCGGACTCGGCTGCGGCCAAGGCGGGAGTGAAGGAGGGCGATCGGATCGTCCAGCTTGACAACCAGAGCGGCCCCACCTGGGAGGATGTCCGCTTCAAGGAAATTGGCAGCCCCAACCGTGCGATTTCGGTCGCGGTGGAGCGCAATGGCCGGAGGGATTTGTTAACGGTAACCCCGGTCCTGGATGAGAAGATGGGTGGGGGCGTGGCGGGCTGGGACGACGCCATGAACATCCGCATCAGTGAAGTTTTCCCAAAGATGGAAGCTGCGAAAGCGGGTCTTGAGAGGGGCGACGTGGTGGCCAGCGTGAACGGGCAGCCGGTCCGTTCCATCGTTAAGTTGCACGAGGTGATTCGCGCGGCGGGCGGGACGGCGGTAACGCTCGGCTATCTGCGAAACGGGCAACAGCATACGGCAACCGTGACGCCGGTCAAGAGCAATATGGATGGCCAGGAACGCTGGATGATCGGCGTAGGCCTGGAGCCGCAATATGTAATTACGCGCCTGCCTTTCCCGGAAGCGGTCCGCGAATCCGTGCATCAAAATTACCGCAGCGCTGGCCTGATCTATAAGTTTCTACAGGGCATCCTGGAGAGGCGGATGTCGGCCCGGTCGCTGGAGGGTCCTATCCGGATCGCGCAATTGTCCGGAGAGGCGGCGCGGGAGGGCATGACTGCGTTTTTCGGCTTGATGGCGATGGTCAGCCTGAACCTGGCTATCTTTAACCTGTTGCCGATTCCGATCCTGGACGGTGGGGTGATCTTGCTGCTGCTGATCGAGATGATCCTGCGCCGCGATCTGAGCATGCAGTTTAAGGAAGCGGTGTTCAAGCTAGGCTTCGTGTTCCTGATGGCGCTCGTCGTTTTCGTGCTGTACAACGACATCACCAAGATTCTGGGATAACGTCACCCGACCAGGTCGTAAGAGCGATACTCGAACGGCGCCGTACTCATCGCAAATTGGAATTGGGGGGGCTCCGGTTCGGGGGCGCATTCGTCCCAGGCTTCGGTCAACGTTGTCAGTAGCCGCTCGGTTTCGGCGAGGGGCTTATCCGCCTGCCGGAAATTTCCTTCGGTCAGCTGTTTCTGCATATATGCGTAGAGTTCCGCCAGTCGCGTGGCCAGTGCCCCGCCTCGCGCGTGGTCCAACGAGGTCGAGAGCTCGGTCAAAATAACCTGCGCTTTCGTGATCTGACCGGACCGGGCCACGATGTCGCCGGCTTGCAAGTGAGATCGTGCCGAGACGACGGCATCCAACGCTCCGCGGCAGAGCATTTGCACGAGGCGGATGGGCGGCGCCGACATCACCTCGGCTTCCAGGTTTTGTTCGTAACGATAAGAGTACATGGATAATCTTGTTCTCATTGGGACTAGCGATTGGCCTCTCGCGCCATCTGCACCACCCGTTCCGCGGGAATCTGCATCAGCACTTCCTGCGTCGTCCGGTCGATCACGCGAACCAGGGTTTTCCGGGAATCGCGGTCGAAGACAAACGTCAGTTCGCTGTTGTCGCCAAACAGTTCGGCGGGATTCACCCGTTTGACTGCCTGAATCAGGTTTCGCTGATCCGCAGCAACGTCGGCGGGAACCCCATGGGGTGAAATGCCTGTCGCCACGCTTCCCGCATAGGAGAGGGAAGCGGTGTTAAAGTGTACCGTTCCGATACTCATAATCGCCTCTGGACGCTTCCTTGCGTCCAGAGACACATATCGGTAAAGGGGGACCGGTTATGACGAATTCAGGCCAGGTTCAGGACTTTTTGAATGACGCCCTTGTCGTTTTCAATCTTTTTCTGCAGCAGCATGATGGCATGGATCAACTGCTCGGGACGCGGGGGGCAGCCGGGGACGTAGACATCCACGGGGATCACCTGGTTCACCGGCACCAGCGCGTAGTTGCTGAAAACTCCGGTGGAAGTGGCGCAGGCGCCCATGGAAATGACCCATTTGGGTTCCGGCATCTGTTCGTAAAGCCGGCGGATAACCGGGGCCATCTTGTTGGAAACACGGCCCGCGATGATCATGAAGTCGGATTGCCGCGGAGATCCGCGCATCACCTCGGCCCCGAAACGGGAAATGTCGTAGCGGGAGCCAATCATGGACATCATTTCGATGGCGCAGCAGGCCAGGCCGAAGCTCATGGGCCAAAGCGAGTTCTTGCGGGCCCAGTTGACCGCCTTATCCAGGGTGGTGAGGAACACGCTGTCGCTGAAAGACTCGGCAAATTCGTCCACCCGGGCGAACAGCTCGGGAGGCTGGCTGAGGTGAAACTGCGTGTCGGCTTCCACATTATGATTATCGCATGGCCGCCCGGCCTGTCACGGCTTCAAACGGTACAATTAGAGGAACCCATCCCTTCCGCTGAATGGAACAATCCCTGGTCACCTTCACCCCTTCCACTACCTACGAACAAGCGCTGGACCGCGCCGCTGAATATTGGGGAATCGAGCGCCAATACTGGGACATTTGGGGGAAACATCACACTGCCACGCAGGAAATGATCTCCGCCGTGCTGAGTTCCATGCAGGTCGCATGCTCGACCAAGGAGGAGCTCGATGCCGCGCTGGCGCGGGAGTTCCGCGAGGCGTGGGGCCGGCCGGTCGCCCCCACGCTGGTCGTCGATGCCGCCTGCGCCAGGATTACCGTGCGCGTTCCGGAAGCGCAGGCCGCGAATCCCGTCGAATTGGAACTGCGATGGGAGGATGGCAGCCGGGATCGCCGGACTATCCGCGGAGAACCGGGCCCGCTGGCCGAACTGGACGGTCACCAGATCCGCGAGTTGACGCTCGTCCTGGGCGCCGTTCCGCTGGGCTATCACGAGATTACGGTGGAGCGGTGCGCGGCGCGGCTGATCGCGTGCCCCTCCCGCGCGTATTTCCCCGCGCAACTGGCGCAGAACGGTCGCGCCGCGGGCGTTGGTTTCAGTCTCTACGGCGTGCGGTCGGAGAGAAACTGGGGCTGCGGCGACTTTACGGACCTGGAGGGCGTGGTCGAGTGGGTCGCGCGGGATACCGGCGCCAGCTTTGTGGCCCTGAACCCGCTGCATTCCATCCCGAATCGCCAACCCTACAACACCAGCCCGTACCTGCCGAACTGCGCGTTTTACAAGAACCCCATCTACCTGGACGTCGAGAGGATCGCCGACTTCCAGAGCTCGGCAAGCGCCGCGAAACTACTTGCCCGCGCGACGATTCAGCGGGAAATTGCCGCGCTGCGCAACGCTGAGTTCGTCGAGTACGAGCGGGTTTACCGGCTGAAGCTCGTCTTCCTGAAAGCCGCGTTTCGCGAGTTCCTTCGAGAATACCGGACCGGCAGCGCGCGCGCCAGGGAATTCCAGGCCTACGTCGAGCGCGAAGCCGATCTGCTGGACAAGTACGCCGTCTACTGCGCGCTCGAAGAGATCCAGCACAAGCGCAATCGCGACCTGTGGCTCTCCAGCGATTGGCCCCGCGAGTATCACGACCCCGACTCCGAGGCCACCCGGGCCTTTGCGAAGGAACACGAGCGGCTGGTTCTGTTCTTCAAGTATGTCCAGTGGCAGATCGAGGAGCAGTTGGAAGCCGCCCAGCAACGCGCGAAACAGCGGGGCATGGCCATCGGCCTGTACCACGACCTGGCGCTGGCCACCGACCGTTTCGGCGCCGACCTCTGGGCGCACCGCCGGTTCTATGTCGAGGGCTGCCGCGTGGGCGCACCGCCCGACGACTTCGCTCCGCACGGGCAGGACTGGTCCTTCCCGCCACCCAACGCGGCCGAACACTATCGCGACGGCTACCGGCTGTTCGTCGAGAGCATCCGCAAGAACCTGAAGCACGGCGGCGCTCTTCGCATCGACCACGTCATGCGCTTCTTCCGGCTGTTCTGGATTCCGGACGGACTGGACGCGAGCCGGGGAGTTTACGTTCGCGACCGCTCGGACGATCTGATCCGCATTCTCGCGCTCGAAAGCGTCCGCAACCAGGTCATCATCGTCGGCGAGGATCTCGGCACGGTCGGCGACGACGTGCGCGAGGCGCTGCACCGTTTCGGCATTCTCAGTTACCGGCTGTTCTACTTCGAGAAGCGCGCGGACGGGCGGTTCAAGACTCCCGGCGAATACCCGCAACAAGCGCTCGTCTCCTCGTCCACGCACGACTTGCCGACGCTGATCGGATTCTGGGAAAACCGCGATATCGAAGCGCGGAGAAAAGCGGGTGTGATCGGAGACGATAACGCTTACCGGTGGCAGTTACAGAACCGCGCGGGCGAGAAGCAAAAGATCGTCGAGGTTCTGCACGAGGCCGGCCTGCTACCACCCGGTTACACCTGGAACGCCGCGGAACTGCCGCGGTTAACGGGCGAGCTTCACAGCGCCGTCGTGGGATTTCTGGCTTCGACGCCGTCGGCGCTGATGGTGCTTGGCGAAGAGGATCTGGTGAAACAGGAAGACCAGCAGAACCTGCCCGGGACTACGGCCGAGTATCCCAACTGGCGACATAAGACGCGCTTCACGGTGGAAGAGATGCTGGACTCCCGCCCGGCCGGCGATTTCGCCGCCATGTATCATCACTGGCTCGAGCGAACGGGACGGTTGAACCGCAACCAGGCTACATGAAGTAGTCTTTTACTTTGTCGAACAGTCCCTTGCCGTCCATCTCGGTCTGGGACGGCAGGACCTCTCCCAACTGCTCGAACAGCTTGCGCTGTTCCCGCGTGAGCTTGGCCGGGACCTTCACGTCCACGTGAGCCACCAGATCTCCGCGGCCATGGCTGCTCAACCGCGGAACTCCCAGCCCGCGAAGCCGGACAGCCGCGCCGGTTTGCGTGCCTTCCGGAATCTTGAGGATTTGCGGTCCGTCGAACGTGTAGATCTGGACATCGGCGCCGAGCGCGGCCTGCGACACGTTGATGGGAAGCCGGCAGTGCAGATCGTCATCGTGGCGTTCGTATGCCGGGTGCTCTTTCACGCGGATCACGACATACAGATCGCCGGCCGGTCCTCCGTTGGCTCCGGGTTGTCCCTCGTTCGATAGCCGGAGGTGGGTTCCCGTGGCGGCGCCCGCCGGAATCTTAATATTCAGGTTCCGTTCGATGCGCGCGTAGCCCTCGCCCTTGCAGTCGCGGCAGGGACGGCGAATGATCTGGCCGCGCCCTCCGCACTGTGAACAAGTCCGGCGCACGGAAAGGAAACTCTGCTGGTAGACGACTTCGCCGCGGCCGTGGCAGATGGAGCAGGTGGTGAGACCGTCTTCCGGCTCAGCGCCCTTGCCGCGGCACCGGGCGCACGGGTCCAGCCGGGGCACCCGTATGTCGGCCGCCATTCCACGCATCATGTCCTCGAAGGTGATCTCGAGGTCGTACCGGACGTCCTCGCCCCGAGCAGCCCGGGTACGGCGCCGGCCGCCGCCGCCGCCACCGCCAAAAAGATCCCCGAACCCAAAGAAGTCGCCGAGAATGTCGCTGAAGTCCTGGAACGCCGACGGGTCGAACCCGCCCGCTCCGCCGGCCCCGTTCTGTAGCCCCGCATGACCGAACCGGTCATACGCGGCGCGCTTCTGGGGATCCGTGAGAACGCTGTAGGCTTCGGCCGCCTCTTTGAACTTCTCTTCCGCCTCCTCGTTTCCGGGATTGCGGTCGGGATGGTACTTAAGCGCCAGCTTCCGATATGCGCCCTTCAGGCCCTGATCGTCGGCCTCGCGCGGGACTCCCAGCACCTCGTAATAGTCGCGCCTGGTCACATTCTTCTCGCGATCGTCTTCACGCTTCTTCCGCAAGGCGCACGGCCACTTGCACCATCGCCGGCCGCAGCAGGCGGCCTTTGAAGTTGTATCCGCGCTGGTATTCCTGCACGATCGTATGATCCTCCACGTCCGTCGTTTCGACCCGATCGACCGCCTGGTGCACGTGCGGATCGAAGGTCTGGCCCAAGGAGGAGATCGGCTCAAGGCCGAGTTTCTTCAGGGTGTCGACCAGGCGATTGAAGATCATTTCCATGCCGCGAAAATGCTCTTTGTCGGCGCTGTCCTGCTTCAGTGCCCGCTCAAAATCGTCGAGAACGGGCAAAAGCGCGGTAACCGCCTCGCTCGCGGCGTATTCCAGGAACTCGAATTTCTCGCGCTCGACGCGCCGCCGGTAATTCTCGAACTCAGCCGTCCGCCGCAGGAACCGGTCCTGGAAATCGGCCTTAGCGGCGGCCAGCTGGTCGCGCTCGGCAGCCACGGCTTCGAGTTGAGCGGTCAACTCGGATTCCATCACGCCGCCGGCGGTTTCGTCCACGGTGTCGGCGGATGAATTATTGAAATCGATAGGCATACTTCTCTCTCTATTTAAGCGTAGCAGGGATAGGGGAAAACCCGGTTTCAAACCACGCTCTGCAGCGCCTGCCCGACGTGCAGCACGGCGGACATCACCTTCCCGTAATCCATCCTCATCGGCCCCAGCACGGCGACCCGCGCGTGAGTTCCGCCGGGCAGCATCACCGACAGGCCGATGAGGGACAGCTCGCTCATACTGGGATGGGAGTCGCCGAGGCCGACCTGCACGGCCAGTTCGCCGTCCCGGCCTTCGAGAAACCGCTCCAGCATCAAAAGGATTCGCTTCTTCTGCTCCAGCGCCTGAAACAACTCCTTCATCTTTTCGCGCGTCAGGTGGAGATCGACTCCCATCAGGTTGCTCGCGCCCTCCATGTGGAGCTCCGGGGACCGGCCCATGTCCAGCAGACCCTTGGAGTACAACTCCGTCAGCGTCGTCATGATGGCGTCGTAGGCGGCGCTTTCCTGTTCCAGGCGGAGGCTGAGTTCGCTGTGGACGTCGCTCAAAACCCAACCGCTGAATTCGCGGTTCACGTAATTGCGGATCGCCTCGAGCTCCGCTTCCGCTACGGGCCCGTCCAGGGTAACGACGCGGTTTCGGACCACCCGGTCTTTCGTGACGACGATCATCAGCACGCGGCGGTCGGCCAGCGGCATCAGCTCGATCTGATCGAGCACCTGCGAGGACGTCGGAATGGCCGCGGCGATACCGACGCCGTGGGTCATCTCGGTGAGCATGTGCGAGGAGCGCTCGACGCGTTCGTCCATCGTATCGGCTCCGCGCAGCCCGGCACGAACGCGGTCCAATTCGAAACTCAGCACGCGGTTCGAGTTGGTCAGCGACTGGATGTAGCTGCGGAACGCTTTCTCGGTCGGGATGCGTCCAGCGGAGGTGTGCGGCTGCGACAGGTAACCCTCGTCGTACAGGTCCGCCATGACGTTGCGAATCGAAGCAGCGCTCAGCCCGTCGCGGCGGCCGCGGGCCACATCGCGCGAAGCCACGGGTTCTCCCGCGTCGATGTACGCGCGAACGATCGCATGTAGAATCTCAAACTTGCGCGCGGTGTAGGAGTTCATTTCCCCCCATAGCGTAGCGGCCTCAAGACACGTCCCCGCCTCTATTCTAGCGCAAGCCAAGAGTGGGAACCACAGAACCGTGATCGACCGGCGCCTCTCGCAGAATCGAAATCGGAGCGGCGCCATGGCGAGCGAATACCTGGAAGACCGCAACGGAGTGTATTACGTGCCGGGCACACGCATCTCGCTGGATTCCATCGTCATGCATTCCGCGACGGATCGTCGCCGGAAAGCATCCGCGAGGATTTCGAGGGATTGACGTTAGTGCATGTTTACGGCGCCATCGCGTTCTATTGGGATGGCCAGGAGGAGTTGGACGCTGAGGATTCGGTATCAGGCGGACAACGATCTGCGCAGAGCAATCGTCCGCGGGGTGGTTCGGCGCGAGCCTGAGATTGACTTTCGCAGTGCGCAGACGGCTCGCCTTGAAGGGGCGCCGGAGGAGTGGGAGAATCGCTTGTGCTTGATCCCGGGTTTGGTCACGATCGTCATGGGCTATCCGAGATAAATTGATATCATCCCTGAGCCGTGACTAAACGCGCCTTCCTCAACCTGGTCTCTGCCGCCGCTGCGAGCCCGGTGGTCGCGCCCCTGACTGCCTGGGCGAAGGAGAACCTCACCAATTGGGCGGGGAACCTAACCTATAGTACGGACCACCTGCACGAGGCCGCGTCGGTCGAGCAGATCCGTGCCCTTCTGCGTTCCCAGGACAAAGTGAAGGTGCTCGGCACCCGCCACTGTTTTAACTCCATCGCGGACAGCCGTTACAACCTGCTGTCTCTGAAGCCGATGCACGAGGTGGTTGCGCTCGACGCGGCCGCGCGCGCCGTGACGCTCGATGCCGGCATCACCTACGGACAACTCTGCCCGTATCTGGAGAGCAAGGGCTTTGCCCTGCACAACCTGGCTTCGCTCCCCCACATCTCCATCGCCGGCGCGTGCAGCACAGCCACGCACGGCTCGGGCGAGAAGAACGGCAATCTTGCCACTGCGGTCTCGGCCCTCGAAATGGTTACCGCGGCCGGCGACGTCGTGAAACTCACGCGTAAGTCCGATGGCGAAGCCTTCCGGGGCGCCGTGGTCGGGCTCGGCGCTCTCGGCGTGATCACCCGGGTCACTCTCGATATTCAGCCCACCTATGCAATGCGGCAGTACGTGTACGAGAACCTGCCGCTCGCCCAGATGAAAGAGCACTTCGACGCCATTCAGTCCAGCGCCTATAGCGTGAGCCTATTCACCGACTGGCAGAAGCAGCGCCTCAACGAGGTGTGGATCAAGGCTCGGCAGCCCTTCACCGCGAACCCCGAGTTCTTCGGCGCTAAGCTCGCAACCCGCAACCTGCACCCGATTGCCGAGCTGTCCGCCGAGAACTGCACCGAACAGATGGGAGCGCCCGGCCCCTGGTACGAGCGGCTCCCCCACTTCCGCATGGGCTTCACCCCGAGCGCCGGAAAGGAGCTGCAGTCGGAATACTTCGTGCCCCGGCGCAACGCCGTCGATGCGATTCTGGCGATCGAGCGGCTGCGCGATCAGATGACACCGCACCTGTTGATCTCGGAGATCCGCGCGATCGCGGCCGACGACCTGTGGATGAGCACCTGCTACCGGCAGCCCAGCATAACGATCCACTTTACCTTTAAGCAGGACTGGACAGCGGTCCGGCAACTGCTTCCCGTTATCGAAAGGGAACTCGCCCCATTTCAGCCGCGCCCGCACTGGGGCAAACTGTTCACGCTATCCCCGGGCGTGCTCCGGTCCAGGTATGACAAGCTGGAGGACTTCATCCGCCTGGCCACGAAGTACGATCCGAAGGGCAAGTTCCGCAACGACTTCCTCAACGCCAACCTCTTCGCGCAAGGGTAAATGGGGACGGGCGGCTTAACCGCCCTCGTCGGGTGTGGCTGTTCCCGTCGTGCCGGTTGAGAAAGCATCGATGACCACATAGCCTTCAAAGAAAGGCACAGTCCGCCGGGTACCGTTGAGGGTCAGGAGATTTGCTAGTTGCCCAGCTTCACCGGCGGTTCGTCGGGTGGAGCCTAGCTAGGCACCTTAAGATCCCACTGCATTGCACAACTCACACCTTATCGAGCACCAGCACCCAATCCTGAAAGATCGGGAACACCGGCGCGCGCCAGCTGCCGGAACTGTCTCCGGTCGCCTGGCCCACGGGATGCTCCTTGCCAGTGGCCGGATTGAACAGCAACGCCGAGTAACGAACGCCGGGCTCCAGTTGCCGGATCACCGGCGGATCCCACATCGGCGGGCAGAAGATGAAACGCACCTGGCCTGGGATCCCCGCGGCGTACGGCAGCATGTAGTTCTGCTTGCTCCATCGCGGCTCAACCCACTCCGGATGCGGCTCGAAGCGCTGCCACGGATACCGCATCAACAGTTGTTTTGCCAGGCCCAGTTGCCGCGAGCCCGGCAACCGATAGGCCTCCTCCCACGGGGTGTCCCCCCACGAGCGGCCGTGCGGCGATAGCCCATAGGGCTGCTCCTCCGTGTTCACCTGCCAGATGCCGTTGGCTCCGTAAGTATGTCCCGCCGCGCCACTCAACATCGAAGCCCAGAACAGGAAGCGCTGCACCTCCTGCCGGCTGGCCTCCATGATCCCTTCGTAACAGACCTCGCCTACCAGCACCGGCATCCGAGGCGACTCGCCACGCGATTTCACAACCGATTCGACTGTGTTGGGAATACTGGTCCGGTCGCCGTGACCGGTCTGTAGCATGTCGAAATCCAGCACCGATGCGTCGTCCACGGTAACGCGCGCCGAGCTGCTGGGGTGAATTGTGATCATATGCCGGCCGGGATCGATGCTCCGAACGTAACGGGCAATCTCGGTCCAGCCGCGCTTTTGATCCTCCGCGTCCTTCTCCTTTTGCGTGGACAGATAGTAGGGCATGGTCCCCTCGCCCGCCAGACACCACACCACCGGCAGCGCGCTCCAACGTGCCACCAGATTACGCCAGTGCTGTTTCATCTTTGCCAGGCCGAGGATCGGCAGATAGTATCCCCAGCAGCCGACGATGCAGGGCGTGATCCCCTGACTCACCAGGTAGCGGATGCGCAGATCCGCCATGTCGAAGTACCGGGGATTGACGCTCGCGTAGCCTGGCGTCCACGGATAGCCTTCCTCATTGGCCCCGCGGGGGTCGAACTGCGGCATGTCGGGGTACAGCCCGGCGACAATCTGCACCACGCTGAAGCCCTTCCGTACCCGGTCGGCCGTCAGCAACTGAAAATCGTCGGGCCACTTGAGACGCTTCGTCAGGCCCATCCACCACGTGTCGCCCAGCCAGAAGAACGGAGTGCCGTCGGCATGCTCGAACGTTCGGCGCGTGCCGCTTACGCGCACCGCGCCGTGCTTCAACAAAGGGTTGGAGCCTTCAAACGGCACAGCTTCCAGCGCACCCGTCAGACTCCGCGGATCCGTCCGCCATGTGTAGCGGCCTGCCGCGGGCGGAGCAAACCGGACCCGCCACGTGTTGTCGCCGTCCCGGAAAGCGGGAACGCGATGCTCGACGCCGCCCGGTCCCTGAATGACAACGTCGAGTTCGGCTTCGTGTGACCCGGATGTGAGCGGCCACTCCGTGGCGGTCCGTTCCATCGCGAGCAGATTTTGCGCCTGCCCGGTGGAATTCAACCCCACGAGCCCGGCGGTCATCCGCAGGCCGAAATCACGGCGATTCATGCTTGTTATCATAACGACCGCAGGAATTCAAGAACGGATTCCCGATCGCCGTGCCCCAACCTGAGGAACATACTCGCCCGCGTGGTCGCCCTCGCCGCGGTGCCGGCGAATCGCATCGGTAAAAGTCAATGTTGCTCCGTCGTGCATTATCCGCGGACGCACACGAACGCCCCCCAGCGGCGGCGTGCGAACCCGGTTGCGGGTGTGCTGAAATGCCTCCGGGGGACACTCCTTGGGCATGCGGGCAGCCATACGCCCGTAATGCTCGACCACCGGAATGCCGATGCCGTCGCCGGTCCCCACGTCGTGCAACAGGAAATCGCCGTACGGATGGAGCGTCTTGCCGCCGAGGGCATCCGGAACCGTAAATGCACCCCCGTTGATCTTTGTCCCGGCCGCCGCGGTAGTCCAATCCCGCACGTGACAGACCGCGCATCCGATTTTGTCGAACAACTCCGACCCCTTTCTGGCCTTCGCAGTCGCGGCCAGCGTCTCGTCGCGGGCGGCGCAGAGTGTTAACCGTGTCGCCTCCCGTCAGCGGAGCCGTGAAGCTTAGAATGACCACGTGACGCTGGTATATCCGGTATTGGCGCGGAAGTTCCGGTTGGCGTAAAACTGCGCGCTATAGCCGTAATATTGATACCCGGCGTTCCAGCGCAGCTTCTCCGTTATGCGCAGAGAGAGGCGCGCCAGGGGCGATTGAAATGCCATCGGGTACGTCTGAACGGACTGGAACAGCAGATTCGGATTCGTGCTTCGCCCGTCGCCTTCATCCCGGGTTCTTACATACGCCACGTAAACATCGGCGCGCTTCGCAGCGGCAAAGCGGATTCCAGCGGTGAGCGTATTCAAGTTGGAGATGTAAAGGGAACTCCCGCTCAACTGCGACGGAAACGATTCGAAGTAGGCGATGCCGCCGATGGTGTAGAGATGCGCGCGCGAGAACGAGCCGTCAAAACCGAGCCATGGCCTGGGATTCCATGAGCCGTTGGCGAAGTATTTTCGCGATTGGGAACTGTAGGAGGAAAGAGCGACCGAGTTGAAGCGGTAGTCGCTTTCCGCTCCCGCCGCGAGCAGCAGGTCCTTCGAACGGTATTGCACGCGCGCGTTTAACGCATGATAATTCCGTTCGGCCGCGGGAGTGAACGGCCGGTTGTTGCGCCCCGCCTCGGCGGAAACAAGAACGGTGAGGCCTTTCGCCGGCCGCAGCCGGATTCCCAGCCGCCCATCGTGGAGAATGTTCGTCTGGTCCGCCGGCTGTGGAGAAAACTGGATCGAACGAATGCGGCGGTCCGAATATTCGTATCCGGCGAAGGCTCCCAACAGCGGCGAGAACTGATAGTTCAGGTCCGTTTCGTTGGCGAAGGTTCGGATGCCCAGATACTGAAAGAAGAGCGCATCGAAGGAGTGGGTCCCGTTGTCGAACTGGGTGAAGGCCGAATTCCCGCTGGTCCGGACGTTGTAGACCGACGAGCTGTTCACGATGGTCAGCTTGGAGCCCGGCGCAATCACGACATTGAGGTTGCCGGTAGCGACGGGACGCTGGGCATCGCCGGAGGTCTGGATCTGTTGGCTTCGCGGCGCAACGGATAGGGGTCCGACGGCGGTCTCATCCACAATGAACGCCCGCCGGCCCGACGTATACGTGAAGTGCCCGTTCACACCGACGATCTTGCGATCGGCAAACAGGGCCGCGCGCCAGTAGGGACTCGTGCCGTGGTACGGTTCCACGCGCTGAAAGTTCACGCCGGTGAAGGGAGTGTCGTCTTTGAAATCTTCCCAGCCGCGCATCCAGTTCATTCGCACTCCCAGAACGCGGAATTCGTTCCCCAGGCGGTACTCGCGGCGGACTCGCCGCACATTCGCAAATAGCGGAACCGTATCCGCTCCGCCTCCGAGCGGCTGGATCGAAGAGATTGCCGCGCCCGTCTGCGACGTGCCCGAGTAGCCGAGAAAGAACTTGAGATTCGACTCTGGAAAAATCGTGAGGTCGTGGTCCTGCATGTCGTACTCGGTATCCAACAGGTGGTTTCCCGAGGCGCCGCCCGTCACCAGCCCGGGATTGAAGTAATCGTTCCTGCGCCAAGTCATGTCGTAGTGGTACGTCCGGTTTTTGACGATGCGCAGCGAAGCCGATTCATACGGGTCGTTGCCGAGGCCCTGCGTCGTGATCACCACGGAATCGAGCCAGCGGCCGCGCCCGTCCTTCGAATTCATGGTGAAGTAACTGCCGAGGAGGCGGATGCCGTTGCCATAGTTGACTGAGCTGCGATACATCGCATCGTCGCCGCCGCCCACGGCCGCGAACCGGTATCCCGTCTCGATCGAGTTGACGATGTTGTATCCGTTCCACGTTTCGCCCCGGACCGGTCCGGCGCGTTCCGGCGTCGGTGCGGCCGTCTCCTGGGCTATCGCCAGCGACGCCATCGAAAGAAAGAGAATCGCGGTTCGCATGGCCTTACCGCAAAAAGTAGAAATCGGAATTCGATCCGTGTATGCGGACATGACAAGCGGTACAGTTCTGGAATCGCGGGTCCGCCAGGTTGTGCGAAACCGTCCCGGGTGCGGGATTGGGCACGCCGCGGCCCGCCCGGCCGAAGTCGCCCAATCCGTTATGACACTCCAGGCACATCGTGAAAACGACGGGACGGCGCAGCAGCCTGGAGTTCGGCGACCCGTGCGGGAAATGGCACATCTCGCAGCCTTCCACGCGCACCGAGGCATGCTCGAAGATGAACGGGCCGCGCTTCTCGGCGTGGCACTTCAGGCAAGGTTCTTCATTCGCCAGCGCCCGCTGCGCCATCCTTGGACGCACGGCTGTCTTCCAGGTGGGAGCGAACGCGCCGTGAGGGTTATGGCAGTCGGTGCAACTCATGAAGCCTTCGTTCACGCGGTGCTTGAACGGCATCGAGAACTGTGCCCGCACGTTTGCGTGACAGCCGTAGCACAGCTCCGTTTGCGGCTTGGCGAGCAGACGGGTCGGCGTCCGCGCCTTGTGGATGGAATGGCAACTGGTGCACGCCATGCCGTTCAGCGTGTGCTCCGAGCGGCGGATGTTCGCGCGGCTTATGGTCTGGCCGTGGCACGCGAGGCAGGCGTCGAGGATGCGCTCCGGGGGGAGCTCGGAAAAGGCCACGATTGTCGCCTTGCCGCCATGCGCTTCCACGTGGGCTTTGCCGGGGCCATGGCAGCTCTCGCATCCGGTCACGGCCTTATCCGGCGCCGGTGGACGGAAGTGCGGATTGCGGTAGAACGTCGACCAGACGTCGGCGTGACAGGTTTTGCACGCCTCGCTTCCGATGTAGCCGGACGCGCCGCGCGCAAGAGCGGGCAGCAGGGCAGTCAGCGTCAGCAGCAGAAGCGATTTCATGGGTTTTGAGCTACCGGAATTCCTCTCGTATTTCGAGAGTAGGCCAGCATCGGGCCGCCGGTTGTACACTCGGCGTAAAATCGAGGTGAATTCAGGGCTGACGGGCCGCCTGTTCGCGCGTCCACGCGCAGAACGAATCAATGTCGCTCCTGGAGAGCCGTGCTTCCGGGTGCAGGTATGGGTACGGCGATTTGGGCATGAGCCCGCTTTGAACGGCGAAACAGGCGGCTGTCAGCGTAGCATCAGAACGAGCGCTCGTGGCCCCGGCAGACGTCTTCCACTCGGAGAAATTCATGAACGCCCGGCCCCGCGTCACATCGTTTTCGATGCGCCCGGCGATCGGCGACATGCGGGCATACCAGGGCCAGCGTGTCTCGGAAGAGTGGCAGTCGTAACATGCCCGCCGCAGAATGTCCCGCACGCGCGGCGGCACCGTCAATGCCGTTTCTATCGATCGTTCACGCTCCACTGGCGGGTTCCGGGGGGGATCATGGAACAGGGCCGGCAGTACCAGGAACGCGGCGGGGAGGCAGATCATTGAGAGTGTGTTGAACCGCATAGCCCAATACTGAACGCGTCAAGCCAGGCAGTTGCAGTGGGGCTGTAAACAAAATGTCAAAACCGGTGGGAGCCAGGGCCATCAGGGCTTTGGCCGGTGCTGCTTCAAGTACTTCTGGTATTCCTTCTGTAGCGCCGGATCCGAGGGCTGGGGTAAATGCCGGTGGACTTGTGCTTGCCCTCGTCAAACTTCTTCCACACCAAATGAGGCGGGATAAAGTACACTCCTTCGCTGTCGCCATACCGCATCGCCGGGCATGACCGTCACCTTGCCGATCTGCACCGGGATGTTGATGCCACTCACCATGCACTGCTGTAGAAACGGTGGCACGGCCTCCCGGTAGTAGCCCGCCATGCCCACCACTCCCGCGCCCGCCGCGTCTTTCACTTCGCCGGTGATCTCACCAATGGTCTGTCCAAAGACCGGGATGCACAACACCGCTCCCGGCAACAGCCCAGATACACACTTTCTCATGACGCCCCTCCTTATTTGGAGTAGCACACACACTCTCCCATTCAGCTTCGAACCCAGCCGGATGTAAACAAAATGTGAAAACCGGCTGGAGGTCCCCCGCTGTCGGTTACAATCAGGCATTCCGATGCAGTTGATCCTGGTAATCGACGACGACGACAGCCTGCGGGACACCATCGGGCTCATGCTCGAGAAGGAGGACTTCCGGCCCATACTCGCGGCCGACGGCACAATCGGCCTGCAAGAGGCCTTGGCGTCGAACCCGGCGCTGATTCTGGTGGACTTGCGCATGCCGGGACTCAGCGGCATCGAGGTGTGCAAGCGCGTGCGCGCGGCCGGCATGAAGACCCCGATCATCGTCCTCAGCGCCATCGGCGACGAGGTGGACAAGGTGCTGCTGCTGGAGATCGGCGCCGACGATTACGTAACGAAGCCATTCGGCGCTCGCGAACTGCTGGCCCGGATCCGCGCCGTGCTTCGCAGGTCCACTCCCGAGGCGCCCCAGGTGATCTCGTTCTCCGATGTGGAAGTGGATCTGGATCGTAGAGTCGTCCGGAAGCACGGGGACGAAGTCCGGCTGACGCGCGCGGAGTTCAATCTTCTGGCCTTCTTCGTTCAGAACCCCGGCAGGCCGCTCAGCCGCGACGTGCTTTTGAACTCGGTGTGGGGTTACGATTCGTTCCCGAACACCCGGACGGTGGACGCGCACGTGGTCCGGCTGCGGCAGAAGCTGGAACAGCACGCGGAAACGCCGCGCCACTTCCTGACGATGCACGGCGTCGGGTACCGGTTCATCCCTTGACCAAACCGAAACTTGTGCTGGTCGTCGAAGACTCTCCGGATTGCGCCGCGACAATTGAGATCGCGCTCGCGCCGCTACCCGGAATAGAGGTGCGCCTATTGAGAACGGCCGAGGAGGCGCTCCGCGGTTTGGCGGAGGCCAAGCCCGCCGCTGTGATCACCGACTTTCAGCTCCCCGGGATGGACGGGTTGGAGTTGGTTGCCTGCCTCCGCGGCGACAGCAGCTACTCGAGTATCCCTATCCTGGTAATCAGCGGAGTCTCCGACCGCAACGCGCCCGCGCGAGCGCTCGCGGCGGGGGCCACGGCATTCTTCAGCAAGCCGTTCTCGCCGGGGGCCCTGCGGCAGAAACTGGAGGCTTTAATCGATGCGCGGTAAATTTTGGGCGTCGCTGCTTCTTACCGTTTCGACGGCCTTTCCACAGGATCGGCTGCAAGTGAGCGAAATTCTCAAAAGACTGGACCGGATGGAAGAGCAGAACCGGCAACTCCTGGAGGAGATACGGTCCCTGCGGCAACAGCTCGCGGCTTCGCCCGCCGCCGCGGCGCAGCCCGAGCCGGCGACCGCTCCGGTCGAGGAGCGTGTCGCCGTGCAGGAAAGGCGCACGGACGAACTGGATCAGTCAAAGGTGGGCACCGGGCACAAGCTGCCGGTCACGCTGACTGGTACGGTCCTCTTCAATGCGTTTCGAAACGGGCCCTACGGCGGCGACCAGATGAATCCCGTGCTCGCGTGGCGGGCAGACGGTTCAGCCAACGCCGGAGGCACGTTCCGGCAGACAGTATTCGGACTCCGATTCGACGGCCCCGGGATCTTCGGCGGCGGTAAAGTCGGCGGGACGCTGTTCCTCGATCTCTTTGGCGGGACTGGCGAGTCTCTGAACCAGTTGGTCCGGTTGCGCATAGCGACTGTCGACCTGGCATGGAAAAACACCACCGTGACCTTCGGCCAGGATAAGCCGATCCTCGCGCCGCGCGAGCCGGAATCGCTGGCGCAAGTTGGCGTTTCGCCGCTCACTGGCGCCGGCAATCTCTGGCTCTGGCAGCCGCAGTTCCGGTTGGAGCGCCGGTTCTCCCGCGGCGAGCAGAGCGGATGGATCGCTCAGGCCGGGGTTTTCCAGACGAAGGAAGGCTTGGGCGGCGTCCCAACCGAATACGCTAGTACGATCGCGCCCGCGCGCCCGGGCCTGGAAGGGCGCGTCGAATGGTGGGGAGAGCGGGATGGCCGCCGCTTCGAATTCGCGCCGGGGTTTCATGTCAGCCAGACGCACGTGCTGCAGCAGAGCGTGCCTTCCCGGGTGTTCTCGGTGGATTGGCTGATCCGCCCCCTGGCGCGAGTGGATTTTAC
Source organism: Acidobacteriota bacterium (assembly GCA_025353165.1). Classification (GTDB taxonomy): domain Bacteria; phylum Acidobacteriota; class Terriglobia; order Bryobacterales; family Bryobacteraceae; genus TMP-7. Next base: position 37,250 of record JANXRE010000136.1, read on the forward strand.
GGGCCAGTTCTTTCAAGGCGAGAACGTGGCCGTGCTGGGCGGGCTCCAGCAGGGAGTTTCCTTCCTTGATTACCACAAGCCGCGAGCCGTGCACGCGACCGGCGGGTGGTCGCAGGTGGCGTTGCGGGCGACACCGCGGCTGTCGTTTCACGTTTACGGCGGGCAGGAGGACGACCGCAATTCCGATTTGGCCGGCGACGCAATCGCGAAGAATCAGGCATACGCCGGAAATGTCATGTACCGCCTGGGAATTAACGTCATCACCAGCTTTGAATTCGCGCGGGTGCGCACGACGTACCTCAACTCCGGCACACGGTTAAATTCGCACTATGACCTCGCTCTGGCGTATCTTTTTTAGCGGGGCGCTGGCCATCTCCCTGCGCGGAGCAACCGTATCGGGAACCGTGACGCTGCGAGATTCACGCGACCCGGCCGTGGCGAAGAAACAGGATTATTCCGGTGTCGTGGTCTGGCTGGAACCGGTCCGGACACCGGCGCGTCCGCCAATCCCGCCGCGCCACTCGAAAATGGTGCAGAAAGATAAGACCTTCACGCCGCATGTTCTGGCGATCCCGGTGGGAAGCACCGTCGAGTTCCCGAATTTCGATCCGATCTTCCACAACGCATTCTCCAGCTACAACGGCAAGATCTTCGACGTGGGCCTCTACCCGCCCGGATCGTCGCAATCCGTGCGTTTCGGGCGGCCGGGCATAGTCCGGGTTTTCTGCAACATTCATGCCAGCATGAGCGCGATCGTCGCGGTCTTGGACACGCCGTGGTTCACGGTCACGGGGAAGGACGGCAGGTTCGCGATTGCGGATGTGCCCGAGGGGGAATACTCGCTCCAAGTCTTTCACGAACGCGCGACCGCGGCGACGCTGGACGCGCTTTCGGAGCGGGTTTCCGTTGGCACCGCGGCCACCGACGCCGGAACCATCGCGATCTCCGAGAGCGGATACCTGGCCATCCCGCACCGCAACAAGTACGGCCGCGACTATCTCCCGCCGCCCGACTCTGGCACCGTATATCCCGCGGTGCGCCAGTGAAGTCGATTGCGAACATGTCGCTGCTGTGGAAGATTCTCCTGTCCACCTCGCTGGCGATCACCGTACTGTTTGCGTTGATCGGATGGATTGTCCAGGACCAGTCGGTGCGCATCGCGTCTTCCACCGTGGAGGAAGAGGTCCGCAACAGTTTCCACGCCTACGAGTCGCTCTGGAAAGCGCAGGCGCAACAACTGGCCTCGGTCAGCCTCGTTCTGAGCCGCATGCCGGATGTTCGGGCCGCATTCAGCACCCGCGATCGTGCCACCATCCGGGACTCGGCGCGGGAGATCTGGGACAAAATCTCACGGCGCGGGACATTGCTGGTGGTGACGGACCCGAAGGGAGCCGTCCTATCGGCGTTGGGCGGACCCCGGCAGATAGTTTGGCAGGATTTCCCTTCCGTGGTGGATGCTTCCCGCCAGTTTCCCAAGCAGGCGGAGGGTTTCGTGGAACGCGACGGCCAGTTGTTTCAAATCGTCGCGACTCCGGTCTACGTCGCCTCCGCCGAAGGCAGCGCGCTGCTGAACGTCCTGGTCGCTGGGGTGGCCGTGGACGGCGACATGGCGCAGCAGTTGAAGCGCGCCACCGGCGGAAGCGAATTCGTGTTTCTTGTGAACGGCCGCGTCGCAGCGTCGACTTTGGCCGGCAATTCGGATAACGAAACCGGCGACTTCACGCGGTTCGCAACCCCGCTGATGGACGTGGGCGGCCGCGAGATTGGCGAGTTGCGTATCCTCCGGTCGTTCGACGCGGCACGGAGCCGCATTGCCGGCTTGCGAACGAGAATCGCGGCGCTCTGGGTCTTCGCGGTTCTGCTGGGATTCGCGGTCACCTATGCTCTCGCGCGCCGGCTGTTGAGGCCGGTGCAGGCGCTCGATTCGGCAGCCGCCGAAATCGCCAACGGGAATTACGAAGTGGAAGTCGAACCCGAAAGCGGCGACGAGATCGGACGGCTCGCGCGGACGTTCAACGCGATGTGCGCTTCCATACGCAGCGCGCGGGAAGAGCTGATCCGGAAAGAACGCATCTCGACCATTGCGCGGATGTCCACTTCGATCGTGCACGACCTCCGGAATCCTCTGGCTTCTATCTTCGGCGGAGCGGAGATGCTGGTAGACGACGATCTCTCGCCCGCCCAGGTGAAGCGGCTGGCCTCGAACATCTACGAAGCGTCCCGGCGCGTGCAGGTGCTGTTGCAGGAGTTGTCCGATGTGCGGCGCGGGCGCGGGCATCCGCGGGAGATGTGCGATCTTCGTGAAATCGTCGAAGCCGCGCTCGAACCCCTCAGAGGCCTCGCCGCGGCTGGGAATATTGAAATTCGGATGGACGTGCCGCACGGCATCGAACTGCCGCTGGACCGTTCTCCGATGGAACGGGTGTTTCAGAATCTGTTCGGAAACGCGATGGAAGCGATGCCATCGGGCGGTTGGCTGCGCGTCGCGGCCGAGCGGAACGGGCCGGCGCTGCTGGTGTCGGTGGAAGATAGCGGCCCGGGGATCCCGGAGGCTATCGCCAAGCAGCTATTCCGGCCGTTCGTGACCGGCGGCAAGAAGAATGGAATCGGGCTCGGGCTGGCGCTTTCGAAGGAGACGGTTCTGGACCACGGCGGCGAGTTGTGGGCGGACCTCGGCTCGAAGAACGGCGCCCACTTCCTTTTGCGGCTGCCCTTGCACGATACGATTGCCAGTTCCGCCCCCCCGGCGAATCCATAATCCAACGCATTCAGGATTTCGCAATCCTCCGCCGCATCATGGCCAGGACGGCTCCGCCCGCGGCCAATAATACCAGGGTTCCCGGCTCTGGAACGGCAGGATCGATACGGGCGAACAGACCGTCCGCCTCTCCGTTGATGCCGGCCGCAAGATACAGAGAGTTCGTGTTCCCGCCGGCGCCGCCGTTCCCAAACGTGAGTCCCCACAAGCTATCGTTCACGATCGGGTTGCCATTGACATCCGCGACCGTGCCCACCATCGCACCGCTCGAATTGAAGGCGTTGATCTTGCCGTCATTGAGATTGCCGACCAACAGGTCCCCGCTGAACATTCCCCAGTTGGCGGGAGCGAGCGCGAGTCCCCAGGGGGCGTCCAGGCTGCCTTGCGAAGCAAGGCGCTTCACGAAGTTGCCGTTCAGATCGAAGACGTCCACAAAGCCGGAGCCTGCTCCCGACTGGAGGGCGTACGTGACGTACAGCTGGCCGTTAATATTCTCGACGTTGAACGGCGCATATCCGGCGGGCAGGTTCGGGTCGGTGAAATTTCCAGACAGCCCCGGCGCGCCGGAGCTCGGGGTGACGCCGATCTTGCCGTTGGCAAAGTCGGCGGCGTACAGATAGCTGTTCGCGCCGATCGTCGCCATCGTGATGCCCGTATAGGACGCGCCCTGGTTATTCGCGAGGATCTCGGCGCTGGTCCCCAGCGCGCCCCGCCATCCGCTGATCACGCCATCCGCGCCCGCGAAAATGAAGGGGTCCCCATTAAACGCGGCAGTCCCATTGAAGAGCTGTCCGGTGGGGATGCCCGCGCCGCCGCCGGCGCCTGGGATGGATACGACCAGCGGGATGACCGTCCCGGCGCCGTTGTACAGCGTTGAGGTGCCAGTTCCTGCGTTGGACACCCAGAAGGGCGATCCGGAGGGGGACAGCGAAATGCCCCAGGGGTTCTTCAAATTCAAATCCGTGTTGGCGGCGAGTCCGGGAATGTCGGACACGAGGTTGGTTTGAACGTAGCCGGCTATCGGACCCGGGAACGCGACAGGCGTAGTGAGAATCGCCGCCATCGCGAGCGTGGCGGATCGTAAAGATATAAGCATGGTGCTCCTCCTTCGGCGCCGCTGCTGGCTGACGCCGATAAGAGAATGCTAGCCGTGTTTGCCTGCGCGAGTTGCAAACGAGATGTGACGAAATCGTAAAATCTAGCCGGGTGCGCAAGTTTACATTTTTTTTACGCAAACTTCACAAGTCGCGCGGCTCCTGTTCGGTAGCCTGTTAACAGAGGAGAATATCGATGAAAGCCGTTCAAAGTTTGAATGCCCTCGCGTTGTGTGGCGCCCTGATTGCGATCGCGGCGCCGGCAGCTCTGGCGGGTGACGGGGCCAACATACTGATCTCGGATCAATACAACAATCGGGTTATTGAAGTCGACCCGCAGACGCATAAAATCGTGTGGCATTTCGGAAACGGCTCCGACAAGCCGGGGCCGAACTCGGTTGTCGGAGTCAATGACGCAGAGCGGATCGGTCCGCTCACGTTGATTTCGGGAACGGGCATCCCGCCCAGCAATCCGCCGCTGCCCGGTTGCTCCGATTCAGTCAACGGCTGCCCCGACAATCGCGTGATGTTCGTCGATCCGGCGGGACACATCGTCTGGCAGTATGGGATGGCCGGCGTGACCGGATCCGGGCCGGACCAGTTGAACACGCCGGTGCAGTCGCTGGCCATCGTCGGCAGCTTCAACCATCACTTCGGGCAGTTCGTCGTCATCACCGATCAGGGGAACCAGCGAGTGATCGTCGTGAATACCGCGAAGCAGATCGTGTGGCAATACGGCACGACCGGAGTGGTGGGGAACGGGCAGAATCAGTTGAGCAACCCGAACAGCGCGGAGCTGCTCGAGAACGGCAACGTGCTGATTGCCGATGAGAACAATAACCGCGTGATCGAGGTCACGCTTGGCCTTCAGATCGTGCAGACGTTCACGGCGGGCGGCACGGTGAGCGGCGCGGCGTTTGCGAGCCGTCTGCGGGGAGGCAACACGCTGATCACGGACTCGAACAACAACCGCATCGTCGAGGTGGATTCCGCGGACAACGTGGTCTGGCAGTACGTCACGAATCTTCAGCCCGGGAGCAACCCTGCTCCTCTGCCGACGCGCGGGATCCGTTTACAGAACGGGAACACGCTCATCAGCGATCAATACAACGAGCGAGTGATCGAAGTCGATATGCAAGGCCACATCGTGTTTCGGCAGGGCGCGCTGAATGTGCAGGGAAAGGGATTCAATCGATTGAACGGGCCCTACGATGCGAAGGTCATCGGCGATTTCACGGGTCTGACGCCGCCGTTCTACCTACACTAAGGGATTACTTCAGAAGCCCGAGGCGCACCAGGCTTTCGGCGGCGGCGGCGATGGACTCCTCCCTCGAACGCGGCGCCCAGCCCAGCATGCGCCTGGCCTTCTCGCTGGTGGCATTCCTGGCCTTACCGAGCTCGGGCAGGATCTGCTTCACCGCCGGATCGCGCATCGCGGCGATGCGCACCAGCCAGTTGGGCAGTTGCCGGGTCGGCACTCTCCGGGCCCGCGCGCCCATGCGGGCCTTCAACACCTTGGCGATGTCTACCATCGACAGGAAGTCTCCGGCCACGGCCAGGAAGCGTTCGCCCCTGGCGGCGGGATGGGTCATGGCGCGGATGTGTAAGTCCGCGACATCGCGCACGTCGACCACGCCAAAATTGAGTTGCGGGCAGCCGGGCATTGCGCCGTCCATCAGGCGCTGCACAATGAGGATCGAGGTCGAATAATCGGGCCCCAGGACCGGGCCGAACACTCCCACCGGATTGACTACGGATAGCTCCAGGCCGCCGCCTTCTCTGGCGATGAAATCCCAAGCCGCGCGTTCGGCCAAGGTCTTCGATTTCACGTAGGGCGTCACGCCGTCGCCCATTGGGTCGGTCCAGCTCGTCTCGTCGAACGGCGCGCTTTGCGGCGGATGGCCATAGCCGATCGCCGCGAACGAGGAGGTCAGCACCACTCGCTTGACTTGGGCGTCGCGCGAGGCCCGCAGCACGCGGAGCGCGCCTTCGCGCGCCGGCACGATCAGTTCGTCCTCGTGCTTGGGCATGTTCTGGGGGAACGGCGACGCCACGTGCAGCACGTACTCGCAGCCGGCGACCGCTTCCGGCCAGCCAGCGTCTTTCTCAAGATCGGCGGCGATGAAGGACAATCGGTCGCCCGGTTCGGCGCCGCCTTCCTTCAGCATGGCTCGCACGTCGCCCTCACGATTCAGGCTCCTCACCGTGGCGCGCACCCGATGGCCCGCGGCCAGGAGCTGCACGATGGAATGGCTGCCGATAAAGCCCGACCCGCCGGTAACGAGAATTGTGCTCATAGCCGCCTTCCCTTATCAGGTAGTGTACGGTGGCTTTACTCGTCCCGCAAGGCGATCATCGGTTCCAGTCCGGCCGCGCGCCGCGCCGGTCCATAGCCGGCGACCAACCCCACCGCGGCTCCGGCAATCGCCAGCAGCAGGTTCGCGAGATTTGCGCAGGCGATCAGAAGCACCAGGCCGGTGGTCGCCATCAACAGCCACAGAGGATGCTCGTAGTCTTCCCGCAGACCGGATACGCCGGTCCCTCCCTCGCTCGCGCCGATCTTGTTAGCCAAGTATCGCTTCACCATTGCTGGGTTGTAGATGGGGAATGTCGCCCGCGTAATACCCGGCGAAAGGGCGTGCAGGTGGGCAAAGTGGAATCGCTACGTCATACCTGTTTCCCACCTCCACGCCGAAGAACGAAGCCGGCGTCACGCCGATCACCGGGATAGGATGCCCGTCCAGACTAACGGTGCGGCCCAAAACCCCGCGGTCGCCTCCGAACTCCCGTTGCCAGAATCCATAACTGAGCACGGCGCCTGGACTGCCGCACGTGTCGGTGTCTTCCTGTGCGCTAAATGCCCGGGCCCAGGATGAGATTCACTCCGAGGACATGGAAGAAGTCACCGCTGGCGTATAAGCCTTCGGCCCACCGCGCTTCTCCGCCGGACGCAAGAGCGCCCCATGCCAAGACGCCGCTGAAGGCTTGCTGCTGCGCGCGGATCTGGTTCCATTGCGCGTAGGTCAACCGGGCGCTGCGAGTCGAAAACCAGCCGGCGCGCATGGAGCCCTTCTCGAAATCGATCGATACCAGTTCGCGCGGATTCCGGACCGGCAGCGTTTTCAGCCGGATGGCTTCGACGAGCTCAAAAATGGCGGCGTTTGCGCCAATTCCGAGCGCCAGGGACAAAACCGCCACCAGCGTGAATGCGGGGCTCTTCCGGAGCTGTCGGATGCCGTTGGACACGTCTTGCAGAATCGATTCAAGCATCGCTTACCTTATCAGTTAATACAAATGCCGGCCGTGGTAGTTAGCAAATTCGTGGCATGGGCCTTGACAGCCCGATGTGGAAGTGTTGAGAATGAAGGCCGCCGCAGTCTATCCACAAAAGGAGTCTCAGCATATGGCATCGAATCGAGGGGTGGCCTACATGGGCCCGGGAAAAGTCGAAATCCAATACATGGATTATCCAAAGCTCGCGATGGGAGATCGGAAATGCGAGCATGGCGTAATTCTGAAGATCGTTACCACCAACATCTGTGGAAGCGACCAGCACATGGTGCGAGGCCGCACCACTGCTCCGAAAGGTCTCATCCTGGGTCACGAGATTACGGGAGAGGTCATCGAGGCCGGCCGCGATGTCGAATTCATTAAAGTTGGCGACCTGGTGTCGGTGCCGTTCAACGTCGCGTGCGGCCGGTGCCGCAACTGCAAGGAGGGGAAGACCGGTATTTGTCTGAACGTCAACGGGTCCCGCCCCGGAGCTGCTTACGGTTATGTAGACATGGGCGGCTGGGTCGGGGGTCAGGCCGAGTACGTCATGTGCCCGTACGCGGACTTCAATTTATTGAAGTTCCCAGACAAGGACCAGGCCATGGCCAAGATCAAGGACCTGACGCTCCTGTCCGATATTTTCCCTACCGGCTATCACGGGGCGGTAACGGCGGGCGTCGGGCCGGGCACGATCGTTTACGTGGCTGGCGCTGGCCCGGTGGGTCTGGCTTGCGCGGCCGCCTGTCATCTACTGGGAGCCGCGGTGGTAATTGTCGGCGACCTGATTCAAGAGCGCCTGGATCAGGCCCGCAGCTTCGGTTGCGAAACCGTGGATCTGAAGAAGCATGCCTCGCTCGGCGACCAGATCGCGCAAATCATTAAGACGCCCGAGGTGGACTGCGCCGTTGATTGCGTTGGCTTTGAAGCGCGCGGGCACGGCAGCGATGCGGGCGTGGAGCGTCCCGCGGCCGTGCTCAATTCGCTCATGCAAGTTACCCGCGCGGGCGGGGCTCTCGGTATTCCGGGGCTGTACGTCACCGACGACCCCGGCGGAGTAGACGACGCCGCCAAGACGGGGAATCTCAGCATCCGCATCGGACTCGGCTGGGCCAAATCGCACTCGTTCGCGACCGGCCAGACCCCCGTGATGCGCTACCACCGTCAACTGATGCAGGCCATTCTGCACGACAAAATACAAGTGGCCAAAGCTGTGAATGCGACGGTCATTTCGCTCGACGAAGCGCCGAAGGGCTACCAGGATTTCGACCAGGGCGCGGCCCGGAAGTTCATCCTCGACCCGCACCACATGGTCGCCGCCTGAGGGCGATCGCGGTGTCGAAAAATGGGGACAGACAGCCTTTTCCGCCAGAGTGCGAACATAGAGTCGAAAGGTTACAGCGGCGGAAAAGGTGTCTGTCCCCATTTTTCGGTCTCTCTTGTCGCTGGCGGCCGTCGCGGTCGTGACGGTCGCCGCGTTCAAGCTGATTCCAGTCAACGCGACCACGGTGGGGTTCGCGTACCTTCTGCTGGTTTTGATCGTTGCGACAGCCTGGGGTTTCGCGGAGGCCGCCGTCGCCTCGGTGGCGGCCACGCTCGCGTTCAATTTTTATTTCCTGCCGCCGATCGGAACCCTCACGATCGCGGACCCGCAAAACTGGATCGCTCTTTTCAGCTTCCTGGCCGTCGCGCTGACCGCGAGCCGGTTGTCTGCCATAGCCAAACGGCGGGCGTTGGACGCGATCGAGCGGCGCAACGACCTCGAGCGCCTCTACACGTTCAGCAGAGCCATCCTGTTGATCGATACTGGCGAACCTTTCGCCCTGCAACTGGTTCGGAGAATAGCCGAGGTCTTCGATGTGAGCGCCGCGGTGCTGTACGAGCGGCGGACCGGCGAGGCCTACCGGGCCGGGCCCTCGGATTTCGACGGCCTCGAGGACCAGATTCGCGAAGCGGCCATGAGCGGAAGCGCGTACTCCGACCCCGGCGGGCATCGCGTGATCACTGCGATACGGCTCGGCTCCCAGCCGATTGCCAGCCTCGCCTTGCAAGGACCGCGAATGGCGGATCCCGTCGTGCAGGGGATTGCCAATCTCGTTGCCATCGGGTTGGAGCGCGAGCGTGCGCAGGATCTGGCCCATCAGGTTGAGGTCGCCAAGCAAAGCGAACAACTGCGCACCACACTGATTGACGCCATGGCCCACGAGTTCAAGACGCCTTTGACTTCTATCAAAGCGGCGACGACTTCCTTGCTGGCCAACCCCGGCCAGCCCGCGGAAAGCAGGGATGAGCTGGTGAGAATCGCGGACGAAGAAGCGGAGCATTTGCGCGAACTCATCGACGACGCGATTGAGATGGCGCGATTGGAAATCGCACAGATCGAGCTTCACCCCGAGATCGCAAGTCTCGCCGATCTGGTTCGGGAGATCGCCGCATCCATGCAGATCGAGATGGATGGGCGGCCGCTGGAGATTGCGTGCGACCCCCAACTTCCAAGCGTTGCGTTCGACCGCAGGCTGCTCAAACTCGCCATCCGGCAGTTGGTCGATAACGCGCTGAAATACTCGCCTTCGGGAACGCCGATTGCATTTCGCTTGAGCGAAGCTGGCGGCGGCGTCCTAATGGAAGTTACGGACTATGGCCAAGGAATACCGGTGAAAGAGCAGAGTCGTATCTTCGATCGCTTCTACCGAAGTCTCTCGGTCCGGGAGCAGATTCCCGGATCGGGACTCGGCCTCAGCATCGCCCAGAGCATCGTCCGCGCGCACAAGGGCGATCTGGCCGTGACCAGCCGACCCGGCGAAACGACGTTCCGCGTAACTCTGCCATGAGCGCGGGCCGAATACTGGTCGTTGACGATGAACCGCAGATCCGGCGCATCATGCGGACTACGCTGACGGGCGCGGGATACGAAATCGACGACGCGAAGACCGGCGAAGAGGGGTTGGAGAAGCTGCGGGTGTTTCGGCCGGACCTCGTATTGCTCGATATCAATATGCCCGGCATGGGCGGACTGGCTGCCTGCAGGGTCATGAGGACGAACGCGACAGTAGCCATCATCATGTTGACGGTTCGCAACTCCGAGGCGGACAAGGTGCACGCCCTGGATGCCGGAGCCGACGATTTCATTGCCAAGCCGTTCAGCACGCCGGAGCTTCTGGCGCGCATTCGCGCGGCCCTGAGGCGGGTTCCCGTTCCTTCCACGGCGCCCGCGAAGATCCGGATAGGCGATCTGTCCATCGACTTTGCGGCCCGAACGGTGGCGACCGGTTCGACGACTACCCACCTGACACCCAAGGAACTCGAGTTGCTTCGATACCTCACCCAGCATTCAAACGAAGCCGTTTCGCATCGCGCGCTGCTGCAAGCCGTGTGGGGGCCCGACTACGGAGACCAGGTCGACTACCTGCGGGTCTTCATAAAGAACCTGAGGAAGAAGATCGAGGCTAACCCCGAGCATCCGGAGTACATTACCACCGAGCCCTGGGTAGGCTATCGCTTCAACGGACCGGTTGAGTCTTTATAAAATCTTCACGCCTTTTCCATTACTTCTTCAGGCCCTTCTGCCTAATCTCAATTGTGGGAGTGCTAGACGAAATGTCCCTTGCGATGGAGAAGACCATTGTGCCGGCGCCCCGCCAAAGCAGGGAGGCGGCGCTGAGTATTACGGTCGTCTTTACGTCCGCTCGCGGGACTTCCGCGGCACTGAAGAGCGCGGCCGCTCTCGCTGATACGCTGAGCGCCAGCATTTCCCTGGTAGTCTTGCAGGTCGTGCCCTACCCCTTGCCGCTCGCCAGCCCGCCGGTGCTGCTCGATTTCAGCGAATCGCAGGTTCGGGCCATCGCCGAGGAGAGTCCGGTGGAGACGACGGTTCTTCTGTATTTGTGCCGCGACGCGCAGGTAACGTTGCCCATGGTTTTGAAGCCGCGTTCTCTCGTGGTTATCGGCGGGCGAAAGCGCTGGTGGCCAAACCCCGAACGGAGCCTGGCGAGGCGTCTGCGCCGGGCTGGCCATGACGTCATCTTCACTGAAACGGAGTAACTTTTATGCTGGATGCTATCTATGTTTCGCTAGGTTGCGTGTTCCTCTATCTATGCTGGGCCTTCACAAAGGCCTGTGACAAGTTGTAAGGAGACCTAAATGGATTACATCATTGCCGGGATTGCGGCTCTAGGGCTGTTCATCTATTTGATTGCCGCGCTGCTGCGTCCGGAGAAGTTTTAACAACATGACTAGCCTAGGTATTGCCCAAATTGCGCTGTTCTACGTGTTGATTCTCGTCTGTGTCAAGCCGTTAGGAGCTTACATGGCGACAGTATTCGAGGGTAAGCGCACGTTCCTCCATCCGGCCCTGCGCTGGCTGGAGGTGTTGACTTACAAGGTGATGGGCGTCAAGCCAGATGTCGAACAGCGCTGGACTCAATATACGGCGTCCCTGATCAGCTTCAGCATTTTCGGATTTCTCATCGTATACCTGCTGGAGCGCGCTCAGGCTTATCTGCCGTTCAACCCGCAAAACTTCGGTACGCCGAACGTCACTCCCGATCTTGCTTTCAACACGGCAGCAAGCTTCATCACGAACACGAACTGGCAGTCCTACTCGGGAGAGTCGACGTTCAGCTACCTGGTGCAGATGGCGGGTCTCACCGTTCAGAACTTCGCGTCCGCGGCAGCCGGAATCGCGATCGCAATCGCGGTGGTGCGAGGTTTCGCCCGGCAGGAGCAACGGACTATCGGCAACTTCTGGGCCGATGTCACGCGAGCCACTGTGTATGTTCTCCTGCCCCTGTCGATTATCAGCGCATTGTTCCTGTGCTCCCAGGGCGTGATTCAAAACCTGAAGCCTTATACCACCGTGACCACCGTCGAGGGCGCTAAGCAGACGATTGCACAGGGTCCGGTCGCCTCACAGGAAGCGATCAAGGAACTGGGCACGAACGGGGGTGGTTTCTTCAATGCGAATTCCTCGCACCCGTTTGAGAACCCGACCCCTCTCACTAACATGTTCCAGATGTTTCTGATCTTCTTGATCCCCGGAGCGTTGACTTACACGTTCGGACGGATGGTGGGAGATACCAGGCAGGGTTGGGCCATCTTTGCCGCATTCTCTGTGATGTTCCTGATCGGTGTCTTTGTCTGCTATGGGTTTGAGCAGGCGGGTAACCCGATATTAGGAAAGCTCGGGATCCAGACCGCTTCCACGGCAGGACAGGCTGGCGGCAACATGGAAGGTAAAGAGGTGCGGTTCGGCATCGCGAATTCAGCTCTCTTTACAACTGTGACAACAGATGCCAGTTGCGGCGCGGTCAACAACGCCCACGACAGCCTGACACCCATTGCCGGCCTGGTTCCGATGTTCAACATCATGACCGGCGAGGTTATTTTTGGAGGCGTGGGTGCTGGGCTGTACGGCATTCTCCTTTACTGCATTGTCGCGGTGTTTATAGCAGGTCTAATGGTGGGGCGCACACCCGAGTATCTCGGCAAGAAGATCGAGCAGAAGGAGGTGAAGATGGCGATGCTGGCCATCATCGCGACCGCCGTAAGCATTCTCGTCTTTAGCGGCATCACCTCCGTTATTCCGTTCGCGAAGAACGGGTACTGGAATGCCCCGGGCGCTGCGATCGCAAACCTCACCAATAACGGCCCGCATGGTTTCAGCGAGATTCTGTATGCGTACGTAAGCGCGACCGGTAACAACGGCAGCGCTTTCGCAGGCCTGAGCGCGAACACACCCTGGTACAACCTGACTCTGGGCATCGCCATGCTCATGGGCCGCTTTCTTTTTCTGATACCGCTGTTAGCGGCCGCAGGTAGTCTGGCTGCCAAGAAGAAGATTCCGGTTACGAGCGGAACATTCCCGACCCACGGTCCGCTGTTCGTCGGCCTGCTCGTCGGCACGGTTCTCATCGTCGGCGCACTCACTTTTTTCCCGGCGCTTTCGCTGGGACCCATCGTCGAGCATTACCTGATGCAAAGCGGCAGAATTTGGAGCTGATATGTCAACTACCGTAAAAGAGCCAAAAGCTGTTATGACAGGTCAGGATGACGCGACGTCCCTCCTCCCGAAGAAACTGGCGCACTCCCGCCCGCTTTTCGACCGGGAAATTGCGGGCCGTGCCGTACGCGCGTCCTTTGCGAAACTGAATCCCGTCACGCTGCTGCAGAACCCGGTGATATTCGTCGTGGAAGTCGGGGCCGTACTCACGACCGGTTTCCTGATTCGCGACGGGTTCACGGGCGCGGGAGGGGTCGTCTTTTCTTTTCAGATCGCGCTATGGCTCTGGTTCACGGTGCTGTTCGCCAACTTCGCCGAGGCGATGGCGGAGGCGCGAGGGAAAGCGCAGGCGGACAGCTTGCGGAAGACGAAAACAGACGCGCTCGCCAAGCGCGTCACCGCTTCCGGAAAGATCGAGCAGGCCCTGAGCTCAGCGCTGCGCTCCGGCGACGTCGTCGTTTGCGACGCCGGCGATCTGATTCCCGGGGATGGCGACGTGATCGACGGCATTGCCACCGTCGATGAATCGGTGATCACCGGCGAGAGCGCACCCGTGATTCGAGAGTCCGGCGGCGACCGTAGCGCAGTCACCGGAGGCACTCGCGTGCTTTCCGATCACATACGAATCAGAATCACTTCGAATCCGGGGGAGACGTTCCTGGATCGCATGATCGCTCTGGTCGAAGGCGCGGAGCGGCAGAAGACGCCGAACGAAATCGCTTTGAATATCCTCATCGCCGGACTGACGCTGATCTTCCTGCTGGCCGTCATCACGCTTCAACCTTTCTCGGCTTTCGCGGTCGCGCAGGCAGGTTCCGGCCAGATCCCGAGCGTCGCGGTTCTCGTGTCGCTCCTGGTCTGCCTCATCCCGACGACCATCGGCGGACTGCTCTCAGCCATCGGCATTGCCGGCATGGATCGCGTGATGCAACACAACGTACTGGCGATGAGCGGCAAGGCAGTGGAAGCCGCGGGAGACGTGAACTCGCTGTTGCTGGACAAGACCGGAACGATCACCCTCGGCAACCGGCAGGCGGTCGAGTTTCTCCCGGCGCCTGGCGTAACCGACGCCGAGCTAGCCGACGCGGCACAGCTTTCAAGCCTTGCGGACGAGACTCCCGAAGGCCGCTCGGTGGTCATTCTGGCCAAGGAAAAGTACAGTCTGCGGGGCCGTCATATCCCGGAGGACGAGGCGACGTTCATCCCGTTCTCCGCGTACACCCGGATGAGTGGAGTGGACCTGCAGGGCAGGCAGCTTCGAAAAGGAGCGACGGAGGCCATCTGCAAATTCGTAATTGAGCGCGGCGGCGATGTCCCCCGTTCCTTCCAGGAAATGAGCGATCGCATTTCGAGGAGCGGAGGAACTCCGCTGGCCGTCGCGGAGGGCAGCCGCGTGCTGGGGATCATCCACCTGAAGGACATCGTTAAGGGCGGAATGAAGGAGCGCATCGCTCAACTGCGCCGCATGGGCATCCGCACCGTCATGATTACGGGCGACAACCCGCTGACGGCGGCAGCCATTGCGGCCGAGGCCGGCGTGGACGATTTCCTCGCCCAGGCCACGCCCAAGGACAAGCTCGAATACATCCGCAAGGAGCAGGCGGCCGGCCGGTTGGTCGCCATGACGGGGGACGGAACCAACGACGCTCCGGCGCTGGCTCAAGCCGACGTCGGCCTGGCGATGAATACGGGCACCATGGCAGCTAAGGAAGCGGGTAACATGGTTGACCTGGATAGCAATCCCACCAAGCTGATCGAGGTGGTGGCCATCGGAAAGCAGTTGCTGATTACGCGCGGCGCGCTGACCACGTTTTCGATTGCAAACGATATCGCCAAGTACTTCGCAATTATTCCCGCGATGTTCATGGCGATGTATCCCGCGCTCGGCAAGCTGAACATCATGGGATTGCATACGCCGCAAAGCGCGGTGCTGGCGGCGGTGATCTTTAACGCGCTGATCATCATCGCCCTGGTGCCGCTGGCGCTGCGAGGCGTGAAATACCGTCCGCTCGACGCGGCCAGTCTCCTGCGGCGCAACCTGCTCATCTACGGCGTCGGTGGAATTATTGCTCCGTTTCCCGGCATCTGGGTCATCGACCAGTTGTTGGTACTGCTTCACCTCGCATAGGAGAAATCACAATGTGGCAACAAATCCTGCCCGGGCTTCGACTCAAGGTCTTCATGACCGTCCTGCTCGGCGTTATTTATCCGCTGGCGATCACCGGCATTTGCCAGGTCCTGTTTCCTTACAAGGCCAACGGGAGCCTCATAGAATCCGGCGGGAAAGCGATCGGCTCCGAGCTGATCGGCCAGAATTTTGCGAAGCCGTGGTACTTCCAGCCTCGCCCGTCGGCGGCGGGCAATGACGGATACGATGCGACCGCGTCCACGGGATCGAATTTCGGCCCGACGAATCAGAATCTGATCAAGCGCGTCCAGACGTCCATTGAGAAGTTCCGGAAAGAGAATCCCGATTACACAGGGTCTCTCCCCGCCGATTTGCTTACGGCGTCGGGCAGCGGCCTCGATCCGCACATCAGTCCAGCGTCGGCCCTGGCGCAGGCGCCGCGCGTGGCGAAGGCCCGCGGCATCGGGATGGACGAGGCGAATCGGCTGATTTCCCGGTTCGCCGAAAAGCCGGATCTGGGAATCCTCGGCGAGCCCCGAGTGAACGTTCTGCTACTAAACTTGGCCCTCGACCGCGAATATGGCGGTAGATAATACCCGCATGCGGAAGTACGGAATGGCTGTAGCGTTATTGTCGGCGTCTCTCTTATCTCAAACCCCAAACGACCCGAAACAGGAAATCGCTGAATTGCGCGCGATTGTTAAACAACTACAGCAACGGATCGACGACCTGGAAGCGAGGGTAACGCCTGCTAAGGCGGAAGCGCCGACTCCGAGCGTGGCAACCAGCCCCCTTCACGGCACGACCTTGAATTTTCTGCTGGACGGGTATTATGGCTACAACTTCAACGCTCCGATCGGGCGCGCCAATCTCTTGCGGGCATACGACGTCACCAGTAACGGATTCAGCCTGAATCAATCCGCCATCGTCATCGAAAACGCGCCCGATCTCTCGAAGGGCAAGCGCTTCGGCGCCCGTCTCGACCTTCAATTCGGGCAGGCTAGCCAGTCGACGCAGGGGAATGCGGCGAACGAACCGCGACCCTGGATATACCGCAATGTGTTCCAAGCTTATGGAACTTACATTATTCCCGCGGGCACGGGACTCACCGTAGATTTTGGTAAGTGGGCCAGCTCCCTGGGCCTGGAAGGTAACTACACGCAGGACCAGATGAATTACTCCCGGTCCTATTGGTTCGGTTTCCTCCCGTACTATCACATGGGCTTGCGGGCCAATTATAAGTTGAACGATCGGGTGGGAGTGAATTATTGGATCACCAACGGCACGAACCAGACGGAGCCGTTCAGCGGATTTAGAGACCAACTCTTTGGGTTGACGCTTGCGCCGCATAAAACCATCAACTGGACCATGAACTACTACCTCGGCCAGGAGCACCCGGACGCCATCTTCTTCGCCAATCCAGGCCAGCCGAACCTGCCGCAACTGCAAGGGCTGCCGTTCCAGCCCATTCCGAACTCGCCGACGGGCCGCCTCCACATCCTCGATTCCTACGGCACGTGGGCGCCTTCGGCGAAGCTCACCTTCGCTCTCGAGGCGGATTATGTCCTGCAGCGCCTAGCCACCAATTCACCTCCCGCGCATACGATCGGCGGAGCCGTTTACGCCAGATACCAGCTGACACCCAAATTCGCGCTCGCCGGACGAGCCGAGTATTTTTCCGATCGTGGCGGGCTTTTTAGCGGCGCTACCCAGGCTCTGAAGGAATCTACTCTGACCTCTGAGTACAAATTCGCCCCAGGCTTCCTGATACGGGGAGAATGGCGTCGGGATTTCTCCAACCAGCCCTTTTTTCTGACGTCCAGACAAGGCGTTCTAAAGAAGGAACAAAACACTGCGACGTTGGGTGTAGTCTTGTGGTTCGGCCAGAAGGAGGGTGCCTGGTAGGCGATGAATTCCGGAATACGGCGCAGGACGCCCGACGAGTTGCTGCGCGAGGCGCAAGCCGAGGAGGCCGCCAGCACCAGGGGGCGGCTCAAGATTTTTCTCGGCTATGCGTCTGGCGTCGGAAAATCGTTTCGAATGCTGGATGAGGCGCGCCGGAGGCGGGAGCGCGGTCAGGATGTCGTCGTCGGGGCCGTTCAGCCCGAGCCTCCCCCCGAAGCCGCGGCCCTTCTCCAAAGAATCGAGATCGTGCCGCTGAAGGGGACCGCCATCGATTTGGAAACGCTCCTGCGCCGGCGCCCGGGAGTCTGCTTTATCGATGGATTGGCGTATGACAATCCTGCCGGATCCCGCAACCCGACCCGCTGGCGCGACGTTGAGGAACTGCTGAACGCGGGGATCTCCGTCGTTTCGTCCATTAACATTCACTACGTCGAGGAACTGCGCACGCAGATTGAGGAGATCTCGGGGAAACGTGTCACTCAGACAGTCCCGGTCTCTTTTCTCAAGAGCGCCGATGAGATCGAGATCGTCGACGCCCCACCCGAACGCGAACAGCGGTTGTCAAGATTAAGGGAACTAGCCCTGCTACTGGCCGCCGACGTTGTCGATCACCAATTGACGGAGTACCTGAGATGCCACGGCCTCGAGCAGAACTTCGGCACCCACGAGCGCATCCTGATATGCATTACGCCGCGCGCGAATGCTACCGAGATGATCGAGACGGGCAGGGCCATCGCCGACCGCTTTCATGGTGAACTGATGGTGGCCTATGTCACCCAGTCGGACATCACCGCTTCGGACCAGGCTGCGCTGGAGGAAAAACTGACGGCAGCTCGAGCCGCCGGCGCAAGCATCGAGATTCTGGAGGGTGAGGACCCCGTGGACGCGATTCTGGAATTCGCCCAGTCGCGCGGCATTACGCAATTGTTCATCGGACACAGCCAGCGCTCCGGTATCTGGTCCCGCCTGCTGGGGAACCCGGTGGACAACCTGATCCGCCGGGCGCGTTCCATCGACGTGAGGGTCTTTCCTCAATAACAGATGCAGGAAGAACGCGGAAAGCTGCGAATCTATCTTGGGTACGCCGCCGGCGTGGGGAAAACCTATCAGATGCTGGAGGAAGCCCAGGATTTGAAAACGCGCGGCATCGACATTGTGATCGGCTATTTTGAGCCTCATGGCCGCAAAGACACGATCGCTAAGACCGAAGGCTTGGAATTTGTTCCCAGAAAGAAGGTGCAGTACCGGGAATCCGTCTTCGAGGAAATGGATACCAACGCAATTTTAAACAGGCGTCCGCGGGTGTGTGTCGTGGACGAATACCCCCATACCAATGTTCCAGGTTCCGAACGCGTCAAGCGTTGGGAAGATGTTGAGATCCTGCTCGCCGCTGGTATCGACGTTCTCGCCACCATGAACATTCAGCATCTGGAGAGTTTGAACGACCAGGTGGGGCACATCACGGGCATTCGAGTGCGGGAGACGATTCCGGACTGGGTAGTGGAACGGGCGGACGAAGTGGTGATGGTGGACGTCACCCCCCGGGCGCTGCTAAACCGTCTCCAGCGCGGGGTCGTTTATGGACCGGAAAAAGCGGAGCGCGCGTTACAGAATTTCTTCCGTGAATCGACGCTGGTCGGCCTGCGCGAGCTCGCCTTGCGGCAGACGGCGCACGAAGTTGAGAAACACGAGGTCCGCGGTCCCGAGCCGAAACATCGGAAGATCGTTGTGTTGATCACGACGGACCCCGAAACCGCAATGTTGATTCGGCGGGCGAAGCGCGTCGGCGATTTTCTCAACGCGGAGTGCTTTGCCGTCGCGGTCCAACCGTCGGGTGAACTCAGTCATTTGCCGCAGATCGAACGCGAGGCCCTCGAGCGCCACCTGAACTTCGCCCGAAATCTGCACCTGGTGACGAGGATCCTGGATGGTACGCAGATTGCGCCGGTGCTGGTCGATTTCGCGCGCCGAAATCAGGCTACGCAGATCTTCGTCGCGCGGCCTCGCGAATGGCGCCCGCTGTTCGCCCGCAACCTCGTTCAGCGGATCGTCGCTCTTGCCAAGGATATGCAGGTAGTCATCGTCGCGGGACGAGAGCCCGTCCTTCACTAGATTCCGTGAAACTGTATTTCACGATGTAAAACGCGCCGATCTCCCGCCAGTACTTCCCCGCGACTCATCGACAGGGTACTTCCGGGCATGATTCCTCTGCAAAGGCAGCGACTTAGCGCCCGGCTCGGGCCAGCTCAGAATGTCTCACTGTGCGAAATACGCGATCAAAACATAAGAATCCTTCCCCGAAACGAGTTTCAATAGGAGAATCTCGTTAATCGAGGGGCTCGCTGTTTGGGATTGCTGGGTATGTGACTGCACGGCGATTCTCCCCGGTTCGGACTTCTTGCGAAAAGGAACGCCCAGTATGCGAAAAACAACGTTGTTCAGCCTCGTGGTTGTGCTCCTGCTGGCAGGTACGCTGAAGGCCCAGTCAGCCACGGGACAAATTACCGGGACGGTGAAGGACGCCAGCGGAGCGCTGGTGCCCAACGCCAAGGTCACCTTGTCGAACCAACAGACTGGTCTCACCCGCGATGCGAGGACGAGTGAAACCGGCACCTTTACCTTCCCTCTACTGGCGGTGGGCGTGTATTCGGTCTCCGCCGAGCAGCAAGGCTTCCGCACGGCCAAGCGGTCGGACATTCAACTGAACGTGGATCAGGTTGCGCGTATCGACCTCGATTTGTCCGTCGGCGCCACCACTGAAACGGTCAATGTGGAAGCGACCGCCGTGAGTATCGACACCGAGAACGCCGCGGTCGGGCAGGTGGTCGCTCAAAAGCAGATCTCCGACCTCCCTCTGAACGGGCGCAATTTCCTGCAATTGCTCTTCATCGGGAATGGCGCGGTCACCCTCAGCGGCGAACAGGGTGGTATGCGGCAGGGTGTGGGCGATGCCATCAGTATCAACGGCTCCCGGCCTACCTCGAATAACTATATGCTGGACGGAACCACCAACACGGACACGTCCCTGAACACTCCGGCCGTCATTCTCTCGGTGGACGCTATCCAGGAGTTCAAGGAGCAGACCGCGAACTACTCGGCGGAGTACGGGTTCAGCGCCAACCAGATCAACCTCATCAGCAAGAGCGGAACCAACGACCTGCACGGCGCTTTGTTCTGGTTCGACAGGAATAACGCTTTCGATGCCCGGAGCTATTTCCAGGCCGGGATTCCGGCGCTGCGTCAAAATCAATATGGTTTTGTGGTGGGCGGTCCGGTCTACATTCCCAAGCTTTATCACGGGCGTAACAAGACGTTCTGGCTGGTGAACTGGGAAGCCTTGAAGGTCCGTCAGGGGACCGATTTCTTCGGCAACGTTCCTACGGCCGACATGCTGGCGGGCAACTTCAACACGGCAATCACCGATCCAGCTACCGGGGCGCCGTTCCCCGGCAACAGTATCCCGACAAGCCGTATCGCGCGACTCTCGAAAGCCGCCCTCGATAATCATTTCTGGCCCGCCCCGAATCGCGTTGGGCCGGAGGGTAACTATCGTGGCGCCATTCCGCTTCCGCTGGACTCGCATCAGGTGACCTACCGGATGGACCAGTCCCTGGGCAAGTTCGGAACGGTGTTCGCCCGCGGCACGCTCACTCATTACACCAACACTGCCGGAAACACGATCACGCAGCTGGGGGACACTTTCTTTCTCGAGGATGCCACCAACTGGCAGGTGACTCACACGGTAAACGTCGGGCCCCACCTGGTGAATCAATTCCGCCTCGGTTATCTCGAAGCCACCGCCAATCAGTTCGGCGTGGCCGCGCCCCAAGCCGCCGTGGATGCGATTGCGCTAACAGGCGTGTTCCAGAACATGCCTGACATTCAGCGAACCTGGCCTCTTCTCAGCATGACCGGCTACGCTGGTGTTGGCGGCGCGGTGAACGCCTACCAGGCCAGCAACCAACCCATGTGGGACATGAGCGACTCGCTAAACATTATTCGCGGCAACCACACCTTCACCGTGGGCGCGAACTACCGGCGGTGGAAGCTCAACCGCGACCTCGCGAACAACTTCCTCGGCGTGTTCAGTTATAGCGGCTTTGCGACCGGCAATCCGGTATCGGATATGCTGCTCGGCTACTACCAGCAATGGCAGAGTTTCCAGCCGACCCCCATAAGCACCGGCGCGATCGGCAATCCGCGCCAGTTCAACTTCCAGTACTTCGCGCCGTATTTCCAGGACGACTGGAAAGTGAGACCCAACCTTACGGTCAATCTCGGCCTGCGCTGGGATTTCCGCACAGTACCGTTCGAGACGCACAATCACATGGGATGGTGGGACGTTACCAACAAGCTGGGTGGCATGTGTATCGCCGATCAGTCTTTGGTGACCAGTGGTATCGCTCCGGATGGCAATGGATTCTACCGGTATTGCGGCAAGAACAGGCCAATCGACAATCCCATGACGCCCTTCGCTCCCCGCATCGGCTTTGCCTATCGCCCGTTCGGCGGAGACAAGACCGTGGTTCGCGGCGGTTACGGCCTCTTCTGGGATTCCGCGGAAGGACGCGAGATCGACGGTTCGGCGGACATCTATCCTTATGTCAGCCGTGGAGCCGGCGCTCAAACCGCGAACCAGGCCACGCCCCTGCAAACGACGGACTCGCTGTTCCCCAGTTTCACGAAACCAGGTCCGGTAACTCCGGCGGCGAACAGCTTTCTGGCTGTAAATATCTCTGAAGCCCCGCGGAATCCCTATGTGCAGCAGTGGTCGCTTTCCATCCAGCGCCAGCTCCGTTCGAACACGAAGCTGGAGGCGAACTATATCGGAAACAAAGGAACACACCTGCTCATGCGTCGCAACTTCGCGCAGGCTTTAGTCCCGACGGCGCCTGTTCCGACCGACATCAGTCTCATTCCGACGGTGGCTTCTCGAAAGCCGTATCCTCAATTCGGCATCTTCATCAACAGCGACTGGTCAGGAAACTCCAGCTACCAGTCGGCCAACGTGAAGATCGAGCACCGCGCCGGCAATCTGCTGTTCACAACCGCGTATACATGGGCTAAGAGTATCGACAACAAATCCGCGGCGGCGGGCATCGGCGGGGCCGATACCGGCTGGCAGGGATTCATCGACAATCACAATGTCCGGCTGGACCATGGGCTGTCGGATTTCGATGTGAACCACCGGCTGGTGTCGAGCTTTGTATACAACCTGCCTTTCGGCCGGGGCCAGAAGTACGCGAGCAGCATTAGCAGAGCCGCGGACACCGCGATCGGCGGTTGGCAGGTGAACGGCATTGCCACTTTCCAGCGTGGCTTCCCCTATTCCATCTACGCTCAGGACCTGGGAGGCCTGCTCGACGATTTTTCGAATCGAGCCAACCTCGTTGGAAATCCGACCACCGGATTCACCCAGAATATCGCCGAGTGGTTCAACACGGCGGCGTTCGCTCAGCCTGCCGCCGGCGTGGTCGGAAATGCAGGCCGGAACATTCTCCGCGCGCCCGGGATTAACAATTGGGATGCCTCCTTGTTCAAGAACTTCAACCTCCGCGAGAAGCTAAGTGTGCAAATGCGGTTGGAGTCGTTCAATGCCTTCAACCACACTCAGTGGGGCGGGCCGGACCATAACACCTCATCGCCTCAGTTCGGGCAGATTACCGGCGCTCGCGACGGCCGCATAAACCAGGTTGGGCTCAAAGTACTCTTCTAGGCGGAATTCCACTCAACCCGCCTTGCCCCGGGGATGGGCGAGGCGGGTCTCTTTTTCCGGGCAGGAAATCCGGGGAGAATACAGTGTGCGGAGAATATTGGCATTTCTGTTTCTCGCGGCCTCCGCCGCGCTTCCCCAGCAGACCGGCCCGGACCGGCAGCGACTCTTCGATCGGGGAGAAAGAGCGCTGGCCGAAGGGCGCTATCCGGAGGCGGAGGCGGCTTACGAGGAGTTGCGGCGGCTCGAGCCGGGAATGCCCGAGGTCTATGGCCGGCTCGGCCTCATCTACTACCAGCAGAAGAAATACCCGGAGGCGGTTCCCGTGTTGCGCCAGGCACTCAAGCTGAAACCTAGTCTGCCGAACACCGATGTTCTTCTGGCTATGTCTTTGTCGGAACTGGGCCGCTACAGCGAGGCGCTGCCAGGGTTGGAGAAGGGGTTCCGGCGACCGGCCGATGCGGTGCTGAAGCGTATGACGGGCCTTGAGCTACAGAGGACTTATACGGGGTTGCACCGCGACGGTAAGGCCGTGGAAGTCGCGCTGGAATTGAGCCGCCTTTACCCGGACGATCCCGAGATTTTATATCACACCGGCCGGCTGTACGGGAACTACGCCTATCTGAATATCGTGAGGCTCTCCAAGGTCGCGCCGGATTCGGTGTGGGCTCATCAGGCGGTCGGCGAGGCGTATGAGAGCGAGGGCAACTATGAGCTGGCGGTTCAGGAGTATAGACAAGTGCTCGCCCTCGACCCGGCGCATCCTGGCATCCACTACCGCGTGGGCCGTTCGTTGCTGTTGCAGGGAAAGAAAACGACCGCGCCGGACCAGACCGTTCCGGAGGCTCTGCGGGAATTCGAGCGGGAACTGCTGCTGGACCCGACCAATGCCAACGCGGCCTACGAGTTGGGCGAAGCGTACCGCAAGGCGGGAGAGTTCGAAAAATCGCGGCAATTCTTCGAGTCCGCTTTGAAACATTACCCGGACTTCGAGGAGGCGCACCTGGGCCTCGGCCGGCTGTTGTTCGCGCTCGGCAAGCCGGACGCTGCGCTGCCGCATCTTCGGCAGGCCGCCGCGCTGAATCCGGAGAATGACGTCGCGCAGTACCAGCTTTCTCAGGTCTACGGGGCGCTTGGGCAGAGCGAGGCGCAGCAGAAAGCCTTCGCCGAGTTCCGCCGGCTTCAGACGCGGAAGGCCAGCCAGCCCAAGGACCTGCTTTCGCCGCGAGAGGTCACGAAACAGGAGATGGATCCGAAGGCCGCGCAGTAAGAACATGCGTCGCCAAGAGTGGCGACGCGGCACGCACGAGTGCGTGCGCCACGTTGAAGTTGGAAAGGAGATGAGATGACTTCTTCAAAACAGATGGAGCAGGCTCGGGCCGCTCTGGATAACTTCGCAATCGAACTCCCCTCTTGGGGCTTCGCGAATACGGGCACGAGATTCGGGAAGTTCGTACAATCGTCGGCGGCGACTACGACGGAAGAGAAACTGGCGGATGCGGGCGCGGTCCACCGGTGCACGGGCTGCTGCCCGAGCGTCGCCGTTCACGTCCTGTGGGATTTTCCGAATGGCGCGGCCGACGTTCCCGCCGTGATGCAGGCCGCCGCGGTGCACGGCGTTCGCATCGGCGCGATCAACCCCAACGTCTTTCAGGACCAGTGCTACAAGAACGGATCGTTCGGCAATCCCGATCCCGAGATTCGCAAGATCGCGTTGGCCCACTGCCTCGATTCGGTGGAGATCCAGAACGCCACCGGATCGCGCGACCTTTCGCTCTGGTTCGCGGACGGCATCAGCTATCCCGGGACAGGCTCCATTCGCGCGCGGAAGGACTGGTTCGTGGAAGGCCTCAGGACGCTGCACGGCGCGCTGAGCGGAGACCAGCGGATGCTGGTCGAATACAAGCCGTTCGAGCCGGCCTTCTACGCCACCGACATCGCGGACTGGGGGATGTCGTATATTTACTGCAAGCATTCCGGGCCGCGGGCGAAGGTGCTGGTCGATACCGGGCATCATTATCAGGCGCAGAACATCGAGCAGATTGTTGCCTGGCTGCTCAGCGAGAACATGCTGGCCGGTTTCCATTTCAACGACCGCCGCTATGCCGACGACGACCTGACGCTCGGCTGCATGGATCCCTACCAGGTGTTCCGCATCTTCCACGAGATCTGCTATTTCACGTGGGAGACGGGCCACGCTCCGGACATCGCCTACATGGTGGATCAGAGCCACAACCTGAAGAACAAAATCGAAGAGACCATCCAGACGTCCAACAACGCCCAGGAAATGTTCGCGAAGGCGGCGCTGGTCGATCACGAGAAGATCGCCGCGCACCAGATGAAGGGCGATCTGATCGACGCCGAGGAGACCCTGCGCGACGCGTTCTTCACCGATGTGCGGCCGCTGCTTCGGGAATGGCGCAGGTCGAAAGGCCTACCCGAGGATCCGATGGCCGCGTTTCGCGAGAGCGGCTACCTCCAGAAGGCGGAACGGGATCGGGCGGAGAAGAACCGGGGCGCCGTCGCCAGCTACGCCTAGAGCGCCATGTGCGAGCCCCGCGCTTTCGCCGCGATCGGCCTGGGCGCCACCAGCGGGCGTGTCCTGTTGAGCGCTTCGATGGGGAGCGGCTCAGCCTGGAGGAGGATTACGAAGCCCTGTCCCGGCGCATGCAGGCCGCGTTCGAGAAGAAATTCTTCCAGGCGGACAAAGCGATCTACCTGGGCGGCATCAGCGCGGACCCGGAGCGCCCGGGATTCGAGCGTTCGATCATCAAGCCGGTCATTCCGAAGGCGCTGAAATTCGTGGACGCGTCGCATCAATCGATGTACGGGAAGATCGCTACGAGTTGGAAGCGCACCGGGCAGCAATTGTCGCCTCGCGTGACGGTGCCGCCGAACACCACCGCGTTGGTGTACGTTCCGTCATCGGACGGGTCGGTGACGGAATCCGGCAAGGCAGCGGAGAAGGCCGCGGGCGTAAAGTTCCTGCGGCGCGAGGGGCAAGCGGCGGTGTTTGAGGTGGGCTCGGGCGACTACGCGTTCCAGTCGAGCCTCTAATCCTACAAGAACAACTGCACCGCCATGAGCAGTCCAAATCCGCAGATGGACGTGACGATTTTCATCGCCGTCCAACTTCGCAGCGTCTGCGGCACCGTCAGTCCGAAGTATTGATTCACAAGCCAGAAGCCGGCATCGTTCACGTGCGACAGCATGGTGCCTCCGCAGCAGACCGCCAGGTACATCATCTCCGGACGCACTCCGGTCATGGTCTTCATCAGGGGCGCAATAATGCCCGCGGCGGTGATGATCGCGACCGTTGCCGAGCCTTGCGCGGCGCGCATCGCGGCGGCGACCAAATAACCAACCAGCAAAGGCGAGATGGGCGAGCCGGCCAGAAGCTTCCCCGCATACGCGCCAGCGCCCGTATCCACGATGATCTGCTTGAAAGCGCCGCCTGCCCCCATCATCAACAGTAGCGATGCAATTGGGGCGAGGGATCCGGTGGCGAGCTTGAGCAGTTGCTCCCGCCGCAATCCGCGCCGCCAGCCGAAGAAAATCATGCACCCAAGCAGCGTGACGGTCAACGCCGTAAATGGGTGCCCCAGGAATTGCAGCGGCGGAGCTCCGGGCCCGGCCAACGTCGCGGCTAGAATCAGCGCGACCGGAAGCAAAAGCAGGGCCAGTACGAGCGGAACGGGCGGGGCGCCCGCATGGGAGGGAATGTCGAACAGTCTGGGCGAATTCTCAGGCACCGGAATGTACATTCGGCGCGCGATCCAACCCCCATATACAATGCCGCCGGCTATAGCCATGGGTACCGACAGCGCTGCGCCATAGAGAATCGCACGCCCCAAATCCGCGCCGAGCAATTGGGCCGCGGCGGCGGGCGCGGGGTGCGGAGGCACCAGCGCGTGAGTCACGGTGAGCGCCGCGGCCATCGGCAAACCGTAAAAAAGCAGAGAGCGCTTGGATTCGCGGGCCAAGCTCCAAACCAACGGAACCAGAATGATGAAGCCCACTTCGAAGAAGATTGGCAATCCAACCAGTAAGGCCGCGGCGAGCATCGCCCACGCGGCCCGTTCGCGGCCAAATTTGGACAGGAGCCAATCGGCCAGAACGCGGCCGCCGCCCGAATGCTCGAGATACCCGCCAATCATTGCGCCCAACCCGAGCACAATCGCGATGAAACCCAGCGCTTCGCCGAATCCGCCTTGGATGGATTTCAGTACGGCTGCCGGGGGCATGCCCGCTGCCAGCCCCAGGCCCATGCTGGTCAACAGCAGCGCCAAAAAAGCGTGCAGCTTGACAATCAGAATCAGGAACAAAAGAAAAGCGACGGCGGCCAACGTCAATATGAGAAGAGTCATTCAGACTCAGCGCGAGACCACGACGATCATGAATGTTCCCGGCCCGGACCCCGCGGTGGGTAGATAGATTCTATGGGTTGTTGGATCCACTCCCATGGTTCTCGCGCCCTGCGGCGTTTTCACCGTCTGCACGATTTCGAATTTTCCCGGCGAGGCTTCGCCGGCTACCGCGAGGGTGCCGTCGGCGCAACTGGCGAAGATCTGGCCGTTGTCGATTTTGACCGCATCCACGTGATCGCCGATAGGGAGGTCCGCCAGCACTTTGCCGTTATCGGTGCTCATCACGATTAACTTCCGAGGCTTCCGGCACCCGATGAGCAGCCGGTGTTTGGCCGTGTCTATGGTCATCCCAACCGGTGCGCCACCGGGCGCCACGGGCCAGCGTGCCACCACCTTCCTCGCCTTCATGTCGAAGACCGCCACCTCGTTTTTGTCCATCAGATTCACGTAGACCTTACCGGCTCCATCGGACGCGAGAAACTCCGGAGCTCCTCCGAGATCGACCGGCGCATCGATTTTCCCGCTCTTGGGATCGATGTCCGGTTTGATCGACATCAGCGTTCCCTTGTCTCCCGATACCACTACGACGCGACCGCTTGACCGGTCGTAAATGATTCCGTCGGCATCCGGCTGCGCGACAATCGAGCCCAGAACGGCGTTCGTCTTCAGATCGAAAATCACGATCGCGCCGTTGCCGCCGCCGTCCGTGATGAATCCACGCCCGGCCTCGGGAACTATGGCGACACCATGAGCTATCTTCTGACCAGGGATGTCGGCAATCGTCTTGCCCGATTCGGAGTCGATCACCAAGGTGTGAGTGCTCCTCGGAACGTAGAGCCGGTGCGCTTGCGGGTCGACGGTGAGATAGTCCCACGCTCCCTGCCCGCCAACGTGAAATGTTTTCTCGACCCGCCAGTCCGTCTGCGCCTGAACCGGGAGCAGACTCGCAAACAGAAGGATCGGTAAAGACGTCAGGAAATGTTTAGTCGTTTGTTTCAGATTAGGCCTCGCTTCTTACGGTTTGAATGATGGCTTGGATGTAACCAATCTCGAAGGCAAAGGCGAGCCCGGATTTGTCCCCTTCGATTTGCGGGGCGTGGTCCGGCATGAGCATACCGTCGTATCCGACTTCCCGGTATACACGGGCGCACTCGAGAAAGTCGATATCGCCTTCGTCGGGAAACGCCTCGCGGAAATTCAGGCGATGCCCCAGGATGTTGCGCAAATGCACGTTGAAAATCTTTTTACGCGAGCCAAAGTAGCGTATCACGTCCGGAATTTCCTTGGCCGGATGGTCCAGCATTTCGCAGACCGTACCCTGGCAGAAATTCAAGCCATGGTAGGGGCTAGCGGCGATGCCGACGAATTTCTTCAGGCCCTCCACGGAACTGAGAACGGAAGGAACGCCATGAAAGCCGCCTTTGGGCATTCCGGGATCGTTCGGGTGACAGGCAATTCTCACCTTGGCTTCCTCCGCAACCGGAACGATACGCTTGAGGAAGTACTCGATTCGTTCCCACATCATGTCGTCGTCGCCCTGGACCATTTCGAATACCCGCGGATCGACTGTGGCCGTCTCGAAGACGAAGGTGCTGCTGCGCGCGCCGCCGCGGCCCGGCGTGTATCCCGAGCGAACGACCCCCAGGTAAGTCAGGTTGTACTTCATGGATGGAATGCCGGCCTTCCCGGCATTGCGGATCATGGCGCCGATTTCGTCGATCTCGCGGTCGCGCTCTGGGCTCTTGCCGAGCAGGATATTCGGGTAACTGGCTTTATTGATGGTCACCGAAGGCATGGGAAGCGGGACCATCGCGAGACTCAGACCGAAGGATTCGACCTGCTCGCGAAAACGCGACAAGCTATCCACGGACCATTTCTCATCTAGTCGCGCCGAAATCACGCCGCTGCAAATGTGCTTCAGTCCGAAAGCGGACATCGCGCGAAGCACGTCGGGAGAGTGGCCCTGCTGCGTGCCGGCGTGAAACAGGACAGAACGCGAGGGAGTGGTGGTTGGCGCGGCCCGGGCCGGGCGGGTTGCCGCGGCAGCGCCCGCCGCGGCAAATTGAAAGAAATTCCTGCGCTTCATTAGGAGTCACGACTCAGAAGATGACCTTCAGGGCAAGCTGCATCTGTCTTGGCAGGTAATCCGATATGATCTGTCCCAAGCGGCCATTCACCTGGGCGCCCGACTGGTCGAAGTGGGGATTGGTGTCAACCGCATTGAATTGAGGATGGTTAAACGTGTTAAATGTTTCCACGCAGAATTGCACGGAACGTTTCTCGCCCCATGGAATATTCTTGAACACGCTGATGGCGAAGTCCTCAACGCCAGGGCCGCGGACCACACCGGCAGCGGCATTTCCCGGCATTGCAGCAGTCGGCGGTTGGATCACGCCGGTATTGTAAAACCGATAGAAGGTCCGGTCGCCTCTGGACAAGTGCAAAGGAACTTCCGACCAGGAATAATTAGCGCTGATATCGAGGTTTGTGGAAAATCGATGCACCGCTGAAACCTGCAGGCCATTATAGTTCGAATTCACGAATTGCTGTACGGTGAGACTCGAATATCCCCGATACGGCCGGAAGAAATCGTCGGGCAACGGCAGGCCTGGATTGGTCGGATCCTGATTCTGCGGCAGAAACTGCGCTCCCGGCGGAACCGCGTTAATCGCGCTCTGCGGCTGGTCGAGGTGCCTGGTCAGCGTTCCGAAATATGCCACGTCCACGCGGGTTCCCAAGCCGACGTGACGTTGCACTCCCAGGCTGTAGCTCATCACCGTCGGATACTTCATGTGAGGATTGATCGCATTAAACGAGCTGGGGCGGTTTGACTGGTGTTGAGAACGGTGCCCACGATCAAGCCCTGTTTGTCGTGGCCGCTATAGGCAATTCCAAAGCCGCCGCGCAGTACGGTCTTGTCGTCACCCGTCAGCGCGTATGCGAAGCCGAATCGCGGACCGTACTGCACCCCGCGATTGTCCATGAAACCCAGCGGCACGCCGGGCGCGTTCGCCGCGATGAGGCCGTTTTTCAGATTGCCTGAGCCAACCACGATGGACCCGATAAAACCTTGTGGGAAGAGTTGCCCAGTTAGGGGGTTCTGCGCAACCTGCTGACCTTGTGCATTGAGTACCGGCCGATACAACTGAACCGCCTGGGCCGGGTCGAAAGTCGTCCCGTAAATGCCGCCCTTCATGGTATGCGTCCCGCGAACTACCGTTACGTGATCCGAGCCGGTGAACGTGGGCGACCCAAACGATTGATGTGAGCGACCGATTGGCCCATTATCGAGAATTCCGGGGCGGCGTACGCGCAGGCTCTGACGCTGGTCCGCGATGACATGGCCTTCCTGAATGAGGAAGACAGACAATGGATGTTGAGCAAGACAATTTCACAGGTCTGGCCGTTCGAGGGAGTGCAGGGTTGAGTTGCCCTCTCTCATGGAGCAAGCCCATCAGACCAGCGCGCTGGTGACTCCGAAGAGGCTGTCGTTCGGATAGTAGTGGTCCACGTTTTCGGGCGTGATCAACTGGTGCCGGGTGAAGCAGGCCGGCGGCAGGAGTTTTTGCGCCAGGATATCGAGCGCCAGGTGGATGAGTCCGTCGCCGTACTTTTCCGGGAAGTAGGCCACCGATCCGATCAGCCTCGTTCGCGGCTCGCGCATTTCGGCGCGCGCTTCCGGTTCGGCATTCTGGCCCACGACGGCACAGTGAGCGGCGCGGCCCGATTCCTCGAAGGCGCGCAGCGCTCCGAGAGCGCTGGGGTCGTTCACCGGTCCCACCAGAATGTTCTTCGATTGCGAACTGCGAAGGTGTTTCCGAACCACCTCGAGAGCCGTTTTGAACTGCCCGTCGCCGTCCAGCTTAATGACGGGCGTCGCATCCGGGATGCGCAGCACTTCCCGGATGCCCGCGACGATGCCGCGGACCCGCGCCCGCGGAAGAGAGCCCGCGCGGGACAACTCGAGCAGCAGGATCTCGTCGACCGTGCCATACCAGTTCTTTTTGGCCCAGCGGCCGAGGTGACGGCCGGCGATCATTCCGGCTTCGTAATTGTTCGCTCCGAAATATGTGGCGCCCGGGTGGGGAATGTCGATGGCGATGAACGGAATGCCGGCCTCCAGGTACTTGGCGGCGATGGCCGGCGCGATGGCCTCGTCAGTCTGAAATTCGATGACCAGATCCGCCCGCTCATGGATAAGTTGGTCGGCGCTACGCAGGGCGGTTTTCGCGTCGTAGCGATTGTCCGCCACAATGAACTCGACGTGGGCCACTTCCGCCGCCCGGACCAAGCTCGCCAGCACTTCGCGGGTGAAGGAACAATCCTGTCCTTGGGAAGCGTAACCGATGCGATACCGCTTGGTAGGCTGTTTCTGCGAGATGAGCCGGTACTGATTCTCGCCGACTTTATCCAGGAACCCGCATTCGTGAAGCGTGTACAGGAACCGGAAGCACATGGACTTGTTCAGGCCGGTCCGGCCGGCAACCTCTCGAAGTCGAAGGATTTCGCCTGGTGCCTGGAAAGCGGACAGCACTTCGGAGGCGTGCACCACCGATTTCACAAGATAGCGGCTAGGTTGTGTCGTTTTCAAGGCTACGTGGCCTGGTTAATTACGCCCATTATGGGCCAATGGGAGCTTCGAAGCAAGGACATTTGTTTCGCAATGAGAATCGTGGCGTATTGAGGGAAACGATGTAGCTGCTAGTGAACAGCGCACGGACCAACTGATTCGACGGGGGATGGCATCCCGGACGAGTGGACCGGGTGTTTCGCATTATAAAACGGCAACGGCCCGTGCTTTTTGAGTTGTTCCACGGGCGCCGCCCGAGTACACTGTGGTGCCGATGCTGGGAAGTGAATACACCCATCCACGCGACGAAATCCTCCAGGTTATGGAGCGTATTTATCGCTACCGGATGACGACCACGTCTGGCGGAAACATCTCGGTTCGAGAGCCCGGCGGCGATCTATGGATCACCCCGGCGCGCGTGGACAAGGGCAGCCTGCGGCGCGAAGACATCGTGCTGGTCGGCGCGGACGGCAGCGTGGAAGGACGGCACCGGCCCTCGTCGGAATTTCCGCTCCACGCGGCCGTGTACGCCGCGCGGCCGGACTACACCGCCGTGGTCCACGCTCACCCGGCGGCATTGGTCGCTTTCAGCATGGCCCAGCAGGTCCCGGATACAAAACTGTTCCACCAGGCGCGGCACGTCTGCGGCACGGCGGGTTTCGCGAAGTACGAGCTGCCGGGCAGCGAGCAACTCGGGCGGACCGTGGCGGCCGTGTTCGAGAGCGGGCGGGACTGCGTCATTCTCCAGAACCATGGCGTCATTACCGGCGCGGCGGATCTCGCGCAAGCCTTCCACCGCTTCGAGACGCTCGAGTTCACGGCCCGGATCCTCATCAAGGCCCGGCTGCTGGATCGCCCCGAGTTCCTGAGCGAATCGGATCTGGCGCTTGCGGATGGAGCAGCTACGTCCCTGCCGCACTTCCAGCAGCCGGCGCCGTCGACCGCGGAAAAGGAAGTCCGGCGAACACTCTGCGATTTTGTCCGCAGGGCGTACCGGCAGCGCCTGTTCATCAGCACGCAAGGGAGTTTCTCGGCGCGTCTGGACGAGGCGTCGTTCCTGATCACGCCGTACGCCGTCGACCGCGGATTGATATCGCCGGAGGATGTCGTTCTGGTGCGCGATGGCGCGGCGGAAAGCGGGAAGCATGCCAGCCGCGCCGCCCACTTGCATGACGCCATCTACCGGGCACACCCGCGAACCGCCGCCGTCATCAACGCGTACCCCGTGAATGCCACCGCGTTCAGCGTCACCCGGCAAACTCTCGACAGCCGCACCATCCCGGAAAGTTACGTGGTGCTGCGCGAGGTGGGACGCGCGCCATTCGGCGTGCAGTTCCAGGAGCCGGAGGAAATTGTGCGGATGATTTCCGGCGACCGCCCCTCCATCCTTCTGGAGAACGACGGCGTGCTGGTGACGGGATCCAGCGTGCTGGATGCGTTCGACCGGCTGGAGGTTTTGGAATCGACGGCGGAAGCGATCATCAATGCCCGCGCTATCGGGCCGCTGTCCAACCTGCCGGCGGGAGTCATTGAAGAACTCGACCGGGTTTTCCTGGGAAAGGGGTAAAGACAACATGCAGCGGATTTGTTTTGTTTTGCAGGTGAAAAAAGACAGGCTGGAAGAGTACAAGGAACGCCACAAAAAGGTCTGGCCGGAGATGCGGGACGCGCTTCGGGACACGGGCTGGCATAACTACTCGCTGTTCCTGCGCGACGATGGCATGCTGGTGGGTTATGTCGAAACGCCGGACTTCCAGAAGGCGCTCGACGGCATGGCGGGGCTGGAAGTGAACGCCCGATGGCAGCGCGAGATGCGGGATTTTTTTGAAGACGCCCAGGGGCGAGACGCGGATCGGCAGATGGCGCCGCTGGAGCCGGTGTTTTTTCTTGAGTGAGGGTCACAATCATGAAAGCTATTGCAATTTTGCTATTGTCAGCCGCCGCAGTGTCAGCGCAAAAGGTGGACGTGCAGTGGGACAAGGTCGAACGTGTGTCTAAGACCACTGCCACATTGCAGGTGGTGGTGAACCCGTTGCTGCGGCCCGGCGCGGCGATCCACGGCCGCGTCTATTCGGAGCTGCAAAAGCTGGGCGCCGACTACGTTCGCTACGTCCCCTGGGTGCCCTATCCGAGATTGGGCGTCGCTGAGCTGGAACCGCCCACGGCGGAGAAAACGTCCTGGGATTTCTCGGTGATCGACCCGATGACCATCGATTTTCTCAACGCCACCAAAGGGCATCCGGTAATACTAAACTTCAGCACGATCCCGCAGTGGATGTTCAAGACGCCCAAGCCCGTCACGTACCCGGTGGACCCGGATCAAGTGTTTTGGGACTACACGCAGGGCACCGAACTCCGCGATCCTACGGGCAAGGAAGTAGGCGATTACTACAAGCGGCTGGTGAGCTGGTACGTGAACGGCGGGTTCACCGACGAGCTCGGCAAACGGCATGCGTCCGGCCATCGATTCAAAGTGGACTACTGGGAAGTGCTGAACGAACCCGACATCGAGCACAGCACGACGCCGGAGCAGTACACGGCGCGGTACGACGCGATTGTAGGCGCCATCCATGGGGTTGCACCGAAAATGAAGTTCGTCGGGTTAGGGCTCGCGTTCCCCTCGGACAACCCTCGCATGTTCGAGTATTTTCTCAACCACAAAAATCATAAGCCGGGCATTCCGCTCGACATGATCTCGTATCACTTCTACGCCTCGCCGACAGAGGACCAGACGCCCGAGATCCAGCAGTATACATATTTCGAGCAGGCCGATCGTTTTCTGTCGTCCGCGCGCTACATCGAATCGATCCGGCAGCGGCTTAGCCCCGCCACTCGGACGACCGTGAACGAAATCGGTTCGATCCTGGCCGGAGATCCCAACCTCAAGACGCCGATCCCCGACTCCTATTGGCATCTTTCAGGCGCTACCTATGCCTACGTGTTCGGCAACTTGGCCGCGATGGGGATCGACATCGCCGGAGAATCGCAGCTCGTCGGATATCCGACGCAATTTCCGAGCGTGTCCATGGTGGACTGGACGACCGGAGCGCCGAATGCCCGCTTCCGAATCCTGGAGCTGCTGAAGAACAACTTTGGTCCGGGCGACAAGATCGTTAAGACGGCGAGCGGCAACGCCTATGTCTACGCGCTCGGAACGATTAACTCAAAGGGTGAGCGCCGGCTCCTGCTGGTGAATAAACGCGATCGCGATATCGAGCTGACCTTACCGCAGCGTGCCACGGACATCCAGTTTGTCGACCAGACAACCAAGGCTGCGCCTCCCGCCAGGGAGCCTTTGAGCGGTGACAAGATTACCTTGCGCGGACTGAGCGTGGCGGTGGTGACCGTGGCTTCCGAATGAAGACTATCGCCGTTCTTCTCGCGTGCGCCTGGCTTGCAAGCGCCGCGGGCAGCGACTTGACTGCTTACGAACTCGAGGTGGAAGCGCGCCGCAATCCGGTCGGCATCGACGCGGCGCACCCTCGCCTGAGCTGGAAACTTCGTTCGAACGCGCGGAGCGAGCGCCAGACCGCGTATCAGGTTTTGGTTGCGACGGCGCCGGACAAATTAGGTCCGGGCCAAGCAGACGCCTGGGATTCGGGCCGCGTCAACTCGGATGAGAGCGCGTGGATCCCATACGGCGGCGCGACCGTGCGGCCGTTCGCCCGCTACTGGTGGAGGGTTCGCGTATGGAACGCATCCGGCGCCGCCTCGGATTGGAGCGTGCCGGCGGAATGGACGATGGCCGTTCTCTCCCGAGGCGACTGGAAAGGCGGCTGGATCTCGTATCCGGATACAAAACTCACGTCCGGCCCGTTGCCTATTTTCCGGAAAGAATTCAACATCGGCCGGCCCGTGAAGCGGGCGCTCGCGTTTGTGTGCGGCGCTGGTTTTCACGAGCTTCGGATCAACGGCGCCAAGGCCGGCGATCATGTGCTCGCGCCAGCCTGGACGAATTATCGCGATACCGTGCTCTACGAAGTCCTGGATGTCACATCGCAGTTGAAGCCGGGAGCAAACGCCATCGGGATCATGGTGGGGAACGGTTTCTACAACGTCGCCGGCGGACGGTACTCGAAGTTCACGGGGTCGTTCGGCCAACCGCGCCTGTACTTCCAGTTGCACCTCGAGTACGAGGACGGTTCCAGCACGGACATCGCGACCGACGACTCGTGGCGGGTGCGGCACGGCCCAATCTCGTTCTCCGACATTTACGGCGGCGAGGACTTCGACGCCCGCCTGGAGCCGGAAGGATGGGACCGGCCGGGCTTCGACGACTCCGGGTGGGTAAAGGCGAGCGGCGGGGAGGCCGCGGGTGGCGAATTCCGCGCGCAGTCCAGCCCGCCTATCCGGGTGCAGGAGACCTTCCGGCCGGTCAAGGTTACACAGCCGAAGCCGGGCATTTTCGTTTATGACCTGGGCCAGAATTTTTCCGGCTGGCCGAAGATCGAGGTCAGCGGCCCGGCCGGCGCGCAAGTCCGGCTCATCCCCGGCGAGTTGCTGGACGCATCCGGCCTTGTGAGCCAGGCTTCGTCTGGCGGCCCGCAGTCGTTCAACTATACTCTTCGCGGTTCGGGGCGCGAAACCTGGGCACCGCGCTTCAGCTACTACGGATTCCGTTACGTGCAAGTGGAAGGGCCGGTCCTCGACGCGTTGGAGGGCCAGTTCATTCACCTGGATGCGCCGCGGGCCGGGCACTTCCGGACTTCGAATGAATTGTTCAATCGCATCCACACCCTGATCGACTTCGCGGTCCGCAGCAACTTGCAGCACGTGCTCACCGATTGCCCCCATCGGGAAAAGCTGGGCTGGCTCGAGCAGCTATACCTGATGGGGCCGTCGCTGCTGTACAACTGGGACCTCCGGACATTTCTTCCCAAGGCCATCCGCGACACGCGCGAGGCCCAAACGGCGCAGGGGCTCATTCCAGGAATCGCGCCCGAGTACGTCACCTTCGGTTGGGGGCTGGAGGGCTTCCGCGATTCGCCGGAATGGGGGAGCGCGGGTGTTCTCGTGCCCTGGCTCGACTGGCAGTGGTACGGCGACCGCGCACCGCTCGAAGAGTCCTATCGATGTATGAAGCGGTACGCGGAATATCTGGCCTCCCGGTCGCGGGACGGCGTGCTTTCCTACGGATTGGGCGATTGGTACGACATTGGACCCGCCGGTCCGGGCGCGTCGCAATTGACATCTCAAGGGATCACCGCGACGGCGACTTACTATGCCGACCTCCGCGCCATCGAGCGGGCGGCGCGCACGCTCGGGTACGAAGCCGACGCGAGCTCGTTTGCGGATCAGGCCGGCAGAGTCCGCGCGGCTTTTCAAACGGCGTTCTTCAAGCCCGCCGAAAACACATTCGACACGTCCAGCCAGACAGCCCTGGCAATGCCGCTCGCTCTGGGTCTCGCCCCGGAATTCGCGCGCGCGGCACTGGTCGAGAAACTGGTCGCCGACATCCGAAAGCGCGGAAATCATACGAGCGCCGGCGATATCGGATACAGCTACGTGATCCGGGCGCTGCTCGACGGCGGCCGCAGCGACGTGCTGTTCGACATGACGAATCAGGTCGAGCCGCCGAGTTACGGGGCGCAGTTGGCGGCCGGCGCGACGTCACTCACGGAGGCCTGGGACGCCAATCCGCACAGCTCGCAGAATCACCTGATGCTCGGGCATATCGAGCAGTGGTTCTACGGCGGGCTCGCGGGCATCCGGCCGGACACCGACCGGCCCGGCTTGCGGCGGATCGAGATACAGCCCGAAGTCGTCGGCGACTTGACCTCGGTCGAGGCTTCGTGGGAAACGTTCCGGGGACCGGTGACGGTCCGATGGCGGATCGACGGCGATGTGTTTCGAATCGCCGTGGGCGTACCGCCGGGGATGACGGCCGGCGTTCATTTACCGTCATCGGGGGGAAAAATTATCGAGATCGATTCCGGATCCTACGAATTTGAAGTGCGCGGGTTTCGCCGGTGAAGTAGGCGCGCGATCTTCGCAAGTGGAAGTACGAATACGCCACGAGCGCGCCAATCATGTCGTCGCTCAGGCCACAAGTGACGGTTCGCAAAAGCTCGTCCGGAGCCGGATTTCAAGTAGAGTTCGAACCGGGCCGCTTGTCCGCGCGGGTGGAGAACGCAATGTAAGTCCGTAGATTCCAAGGTCTGAATTTGGAGGTGTGCGGGACTCCGCCTTCATTGTGTTTGGCGAGGCGGGCTTTGAGATCGCTTGTCTAAGCCGACGTAGCGCTGGTCTGGGCTGGATTGGCTTTGGAGGAGGTAGACGTGGTGCATGTGGAGCCCTCCTTCGCTCTTCGATCTATGGCGGGCAGCCTTCTTCAATTCTCCGGCTTGCCAGCCGAAGCCTTGGCGAAGGCTGGTGGAGGCGGCGGGAGTTGAACCCGCGTCCGAGAAAGCCCGCCATGAAAAGAACTACGTGCGTGTCCGCTTCTGGATTGTCGGCGGCCGCCTTAGAACCGGCGAAGAAAACAACCGCTTAGCCCGATTGATCTCGGCCCTCGGCTACGAGCAGAAGCCTACGGCCCAGACTGCCATATGACGCCGTACGACGGACATGCAGACCTGTCCGCCGGGGCGGCTACCTATTGACTAGGCAGCGTATGCAAACTGCGTGTTGGCAGTTGTGTTTTTCCGATCGTTTTACGGGAGCTCGGAACCCGGCACGCCTTTCCACAACGATTCAATCCCGTCGAAGCCGTTACGCCCCCATTCGGGAATACTACACCTCCAGTGTAACCCACCTCCATTCAAAATGCGCACGCAATTGAGCGGCCGGTGCGACGTGGATGTCTATCGCTGACTCCGGGCGAGCCGCAATTCTTGCCACCGCGGAAAAGCACGGCGTTCGCCGCGTCCGCGTATTCGGTTCCTTTGCCCGAGGTGAAGCGCTGGTGGACAGCGGCCTCGATCTACTGATCGAGGCCGGCCCCCGAACGCGCCCTGGTTCCCCGGCGGGCTACCGTTTACGATGCCGCCTTGCCGAACCGCTGCATGGGTGTTTCAATTAAGCTAAACAGTGCCCCAAACCGTAGCCACCCCTGGGCTGGAAACTGCCGGACAGGAACAACGCGTACCCCAGTTCCACGCCGTCCTGCTCGACGACGATCAGCACACCTACGATTACGTCATCGAGATGCTCCAAAAATTGTTCTGCTACTCCACAGCAGAAGCCTTCCAGCACGCGGTTGAAGTCGATACCACCGGCAGAACCGTCGTGATCACGTGCGAACTGGCCGCCGCCGAGTTCGCGCGGGACCAGATCCACGCCTACGGAGCCGATCCGAGAATGCCCGGCCGCTCAAAGGGCTCCATGCGGGCCATTCTGGAGCCCGCCGCGCTTTAGTCCCCTTTATCGACGTAACCTGTCTTCGCGCGCACCACCAACCCGGGCCGCTTCGCGCGGACCACCAGCTTGTGGTAGCCGCCCGACGCCGGCTGGCTGGCCGCGTGATAGGCGAGTTCGTAGGAGGAACGGAGCTCTTCGCCGATCCGGCCGAACGACTTTGAAAGATCCTCTCTCCGGGCGTCGAAGTCGGCCCCGCCCGTGTCGCGCGAGATCCTTTCCATCACGCTGATTCCGTACTTATTCCGCGCCGTCAAGACCCCGTGCCGGCTCTCCGTGTAGCGGACACCGTAAACCACCACGTCGTTCAACTGGGCCGCTTCGATCGCCTCGAGCATATGATGCGCGCTGGAGTTGTCCTCGCCGTCGCCGAAAACGATGAGCGCTTTCCGGCCGTTCTTCACCGAGGCGAGCTTCTCGGTCGTCGAATAGTAAATCGCGTCGTAGAACGCCGTGCCGAGTTCCCGGTATTCGGAAGGACCGATCTCCGGAAATCGTTCCCGCCTATGTTCGAAGCGCCTCAGCCCGTCGAGGACCGGTGCGGCCGACGAGACGAAATCGCTGGCCAGCCGCAGGTGGTTTCCGAAGCACAGCAGGAACGCGCGATCATGGGCCGTCAGCACGCTGTCGAGAAAGGCTTCGAGGTCCCGCTGATGAGACTTGGCGAAGCTATCCTGGCTCCCGCTGGTATCGTCCAGCAGGCCAAGGGTGAGAGGAAGCTCCGCTGGCCGGGCGAAGAAAGCGATCGTTTGGGGAATCCCGTCTTCAAGAACCTCAAAATCGTCTTTCGTCAGGCCGGTCACGAGCGTACCCGCGGCGTCCCGGACGGTGAATGCGACGTTGATGAGCCGGACATTTACCCGGATGCGGGGTTGTTCCTGCGCGCCGGCGAGCGGAACACAAAACAGCAGCGCAAGCGTGAACGCCGTCCTCACAGTAACGTATACGCCGCCCCGCCGCCGCAGTACGCAAAATTGCTTGGTTGCGCCCCGAAAGGCCCGAATGCGATTATGTTTATGTAGCCCGCCCTATGCCACGATAGCTCAGTTGGTAGAGCAGCGGTTTCGTAAACCGCAGGTCGTCGGTTCAATTCCGACTCGTGGCTCCAGCCCTACTTGTACGATCGGAGTTTATGTCATTAATTGTCGTGGGTTCCGTCGCTTATGATGCGGTGGAAACCCCTCACGGGCGCATCGACCGCATGCTCGGCGGCGCCTGCACCTATATATCCCTGGCGGCGAGTTACTACACGAAGGTGGGAATCGTCGCCGTGGTCGGCGAGGATTTCGCGCAAGCCGACGTGGACCTGCTCGCCTCCCGCGCAATCGATCTCGAAGGGCTGGAACGCGCGCCCGGAAAGACGTTCTTCTGGTCCGGAAAATACTCTGACGACATGAACGATCGCGAGACGCTTCAGACTGACCTGAACGTCTTCGCGGATTTTCAGCCGAAGCTGCCCGCCAGCTACCGCGCGGAGTCGTATCTGCTGCTGGGCAACATCCAGCCGGACCTTCAGCGCGCCGTCCGCGACCAAATGACCAACCCCCGGCTGGTGGGCGGCGACACGATGAACTACTGGATCGACGGATCGCGCGCCGCGTTGCTCGAAACGCTCAAGGGCTGGGACTTTCTGCTGATCAACGACAGCGAAGCCCGATCGCTCTCCGGCGAGTCCAATCTGAAACGGGCCGCGCGGAAGATCCTCGACATGGGCCCCAGCACGCTGGTCGTCAAGCGCGGAGAATACGGCGCGATGCTGTTCCGAGGCGACTCTTATTTCGTCGTGCCCGGCTATCTGCTGGAAGAGGTGTTCGATCCCACGGGCGCGGGCGACTGCTTCGCCGGCGGATTCGTGGGATACCTGGCGCAGTGCGGCTTCGACCTGCGGGATCCGAACCTCGATCCGAAGATTCTGCACCGGGCGGTGATCCACGGTTCGGTAATGGGAAGCTTCTGCTGTGAGAAATTCGGCGTGGACCGCTTCCGCACGCTCACTCGAGCGGAAATCGACGGGCGATTTGAAGAATTCAGGCGCTTCACGGAATTCTAAGCGGGTCCAACTGCCCTGGCTTGAAATGCTGGCGGTATTGCCGCCGCTCGGTGCAGTGGTCTCCCTGGCCGCGTGGTTCTTCCTAAGCCACGGATACACTCTGTCTTACGGCGATGCCGAGGCGCACTTAAACATCGCCCGCGGCATCCTCGATTCCCGCACGCCGGGCCTCGATCAGCTCGGCACCGTCTGGCTGCCCGTCCCGCACTTGTTGATGATCCCGTTCGTAACGCGGGACGCCTGGTGGCACTCGGGCCTGGCGGGCGCCCTCCCGTCCGCGATCTGTTTCGCGCTCGCGGGAGTCTTCCTGTTCGGCGCGGTG
This sequence comes from Acidobacteriota bacterium, assembly GCA_025353165.1. GTDB lineage: Bacteria > Acidobacteriota > Terriglobia > Bryobacterales > Bryobacteraceae > TMP-7. The sequence continues at coordinate 78,781 of JANXRE010000136.1, forward strand.
CGGATAGCGCTGGAATCGCGCGCGGCCGCCTGTGTGGCCGTGGCCCTCTTCGCGCTGAACCCCAACGTGCTCTACCTGTCGTCGATCCCCATGACGGAACCCGTAATGTTCCTGGGCTTCTTCGGGCTCCTGTTCGCGACCGTGTGGTTCCGGCGCACGGGATCGTGGTGGGCCATATTGCTGGCTGCGTTCTTCTCGAACTGGGCCTCGCTGACGCGGTACGAGGGCTGGTTCCTGATCCCGTTCGTCACCCTGTACATTTTCCTGGTAGCGCGCCGGGACCGGTGGTTCGCGGCTGGCCTGTTTGCCGCGCTCGCATCGCTGGGCCCCCTCGCCTGGATGGCGCACAATGGCTGGTACACGGGAAACCCGCTCGATTTCTACAACGGCCCGTACTCGGCGAAAGCGATCCAGGGCGGAAAGTATTATCCGGGCCAGAACGAGTGGCTGAAGGCGTGGTTGTATTTCCGGACGGCGGCGTGGTGGTGCGCGGGCGCTCCTCTGTATTGGATCGGCGCCGCGGGCATTTTAGCCGCGCTTTGGAAACGGGCGTTCTGGCCGGTCGCGCTCTGCGCGTTACTGCCGGTGTTCTACCTGCTGGGCATCCATGGCCAAGGCAACCCCATCTTCCTGCCGGACCTCTGGACTAGGAGTTACTACAACACCCGTTACGGACTCGCAGCCATGCCGCTGCTCGTAATAGCGGGGGCGGCGATCGTGGCTTGCACCCCGCGCGCCGCGCGGACGGCGGCCGCCGTGGTTCTCATCGGAGCGGCGGTGGCGCCCTGGATCTACTATCCTCACGCCGATTCCTGGATCTGCTGGAAGGAGTCGCGGGTCAACTCCGACGCGCGCCGCGAATGGACCCGACAGGCCGCCGATTTTTTCCGCGACCGGTATCGCCCGCGCGACGGCGTGTTCCTGTCTTTCGGCGATCAGATCGGGATCCTCCGCGAGGCTCGCATTCCGCTTCGCGAGGTTCTTCACGTCGGCAACAACCCCGCCTTCCTGGCGGCGGTGAACCGGCCGGATCTGTTCCTGCGCGAACGTTGGGCCGTGACTTTGAACGGGGACGCGATCGATACCGCCATGGTGAGAACGTTCCTGCGCGGGCCGCAGTATACGCTGGTAAAGACGGTTGTGGTTAAGGGCGCCGGCCCGGTTCAGATTTACGAGCGAACCCCATGAACATCCCCTACACCAAAGCGCACGGCGCAAAGAACGATTTCCTTCTAACCTGGCGCGACCACGTCGACGTGTCCGATTTCCCCGAGGCGGCGCGAGCCATCTGCGACCGGCACACCGGGGTGGGAGCGGACGGCTGGCTGCTGGTGGAGCGCGGGGCCGGGGGCGCGGACGGATCCATTCACCTCTACAACTCCGACGGAAGCGTCGCGGAGATGTCCGGCAACGGTACGCGATGTGCCGCCGCCTTCCTGATTGAAGCCGGCGCCGCTCAAACGGACGTGCGAATCCAGACCGGAGCCGGCCTGAAGAGCTTGCGCCTTCTCGAGCGCCGCGGCCGCTGCTTTTTGTTCGAGATGAACATGGGCACGCCGCACTATTCTCAGGAGGACTTGCGTTTCCCGTTGGAGGTAATGGGCGGCGTACGCGAGGTCGCGATTCTGAACGTCGGGAATCCGCAGTGCGCCGTGTTCGTCAGCGATTTCCAATTCGAGTGGCGGGAACTGGGCCGCGAGATCGAATCCCACCGGCAGTTCCCGAACCGCACGAATGTGTCATTTATACGGTCAGTGGATGCCCACACGATCGACGTGCGCTTTTATGAACGGGGCGCCGGCGAAACCATGAGTTCCGGTACGGGCTCCACCGGAGCGGCGGCGGCGGCGATGCTGCGCGGCCTGGCGACGAGTCCCGTGCGTGTACTCACGCCTGCCGGCCCGCTCGAAGTGAGCGACAAGAACGGCGAGCTTTATCTCTCCGGCCCGGCGGAGATCGTGGCCGGAGGCCAATTCTATATGGGAGTCATGAATGCAAATTGAAGAGAAGATTGCGGCGAAAACGGCCCGCGTCGGTATTGTCGGGTTGGGTTATGTCGGCCTGCCCCTGGCGGTAGAATTCGCGAAGGCTGGGTTTACCGTCACCGGCATCGACGTGCTGGCGAACAAAGTCGAGATGCTGAACAAGGGCGAGTCGTACGTTCAGGACGTTCCCACTTCCACCCTCGCACCCCTCGTCGCCGAAAAGAAGTTCTCGGCGACCACCGACTTCTCGGTCATTCGCGAGCTGGACACCATCAACATCTGCGTCCCCACTCCCTTGCGGAAAACCAAGGATCCGGACATGAGCTTCATCGTGTCCGCCGCCCAGGAAATCGCCAAATACTTCCATCCCGGACTGCTGGTGATCCTGGAATCGACTACCTATCCGGGTACCACGAACGAATTGCTGCTTCCGATGTTCGAACAGTCCGGACTGAAGGTAGGCGAAGACTTCTTCCTGTGCTTCTCGCCGGAGCGCGTCGATCCCGGCAACCCTGTATACCAGACGTTGAACACGCCGAAGGTGGTCGGCGGCATCACGCCGGCCTGCACGGAGGTCGGCCGGCTGTTTTTCGCGCAGGCGCTCGAACACGTCGTCCCGGTTAGCGATACGCGCGTGGCCGAGATGGTGAAGCTACTCGAGAACACGTTCCGCATGATCAACATCGGGCTCGCCAACGAGATGGCGCTGATGTGCGACGGTATGGGGATCAATGTCTGGGAGGTGATCGACGCGGCCGCGACCAAGCCTTTCGGCTTCATGCCGTTTTATCCCGGCCCCGGCCTGGGAGGGCACTGCATCCCGATCGACCCGTTCTACCTATCTTGGAAGACCAAGCAATCCGGCATTGAGGCGAGATTCATCGAGCTGGCCGGCTACATCAACGGGAACATGCCGCACTTCGTGGTGGACAAAGTACAGCACGCTCTCAACGAACACACGAAGCCGGTGAAGGGCTCCCATGTTCACGTCGCCGGCATCGCGTACAAGCGCAACATCGACGATGTCCGCGAATCGCCGGCTCTCGACGTAATCATGCTGCTGGAGAAGCGCGGCGCCAAGGTGACCTACAGCGATCCGTTCATCCCGAGCGTGCGCCTGGATCACCGGACGGCGCAGTCGCAGGATCTGCTCGAAACCGCCGCGGAAGCCGACTGCGTAGTGATCATCACCGATCACTCCGACTTCGATTACCAGGCTTTGCTTGACGCGTCCAGCTTAATCGTGGACACGCGAAACGCCATGAAGAAATTCCAATCAAAGAAAATCGTCCGTCTGTAGGATCTGCGGCTCATTCACAATTCCCGATCCGGCTCGCCTTTACGCCACCGCCTGCCGGCCAGAGCCCAGCGGGAGGGCCAAAGCGATTCCCGAGTAGGGAACCCTGGGAACAATCGTCCCGCCCTGTCCCTTCCGTAGCTGGACCAGACCATACCTCTCCATGGTTTTGAGCGTCCGGGAGAGGTTCGATTTGGCCCGGCCCGAGAGTTCGGAGAGTTCGGCCAGCGAGCCCGGTTGCGTTTCCGCGATGAGCGCCAGAAGGGCACGGTTGCGGTCGGAGAGGATTTTCGCAAAGCTCTCCATCGAGACGAACCAGATTTTCGGGTCGTCCCTGCGGGCAACGCGCTTGCCGCTGGCAACCGCAAGAGTGCGGGCCTTCATCTGTTCATACTTGGCAATTCCTACCCTTAGCGTCGTCATGGAATAACTCCTCGTTGTTTGAGCACTGCGTCCACCTCAGCCCAGAAATCCGCCAGGAGCGTCGCGGCGTCCTTGTAATCGTAAGGCCTCATCGTCCGCAAGCGATGTTTATGGTCGTGCCGCCTCCGCGATCTTCCGGCCGGCCCTGCCGTTGGCTGTACCGGATGAGCGTTATCGAATCCCACAAGGCGCTCGCCGCTTTCGGTATGTAGGGTCAGTGAATAGCTCAACCCGTGGGGCCGCTCGAGTGTCGGGTCAACGCGTCGGACCGCGAATCTCACCCAATGCTTCCCGTCGGGATCGACCACGAATACCTGGCCATCCAAGTCCAAGGGTGTCAAGGCTGCGGTCCCGGATCTGCTCACCCACCTGTTGATGTTATCAGCCCGTGATAACCAAGTCAAGGTCGCGCGCCACTTGGTTTCCGAAAAGCCCAGGAGCTTGGGCCAGCCCCTCAGCGTCCTGGCGTCCGATCCTCCTCATGGAAAATCCGAAGCGATCCTAAAGCGATTCTCAGCCACCGCCCAGGACGTTTACTTCTTCGTCGACAAGCTGAAGAATTGCCAGAACCTGGTATGCGGTCTCGCAGACCTTGGATTCCGGCTGCCAACGCTACACCATTAAAATGCGGAATATAGCCGGCCGGAGAGTGGCGCGCCTTATGAGGAATGCACGGACCGAAGGCTCTTGATTTTGGACAAAGCGGCTCAGGAGATTGGTGGTCGACATTACAACCTCGGGGCTCATCGGATCCGTTATGCACGAGTATGGCTATCCGCCTTAACGGTCTGACGAGGCCTGGAAGCGGCGCGTCACGTGAAGTTTGGCGGTAGTGTATCGAAGTTGATGCACTACCAGTTTGGCTGAAGAGAACGTCTGATTTTTGCCTCCCGGTAGTGCGCTAAAAGTTGGTTGATCGGGAAAAGTGAAAAGTGGGACACCCCTTATAGAGTGCTCTCCAGGTATTCGAGGTACTTCTTCAGACTAGCTACGAATTCCTTGCGAAGATCGGCGTCAAACCGTACTCGCGCGAAAACCACCCTACCATCGGTTTCTTTGCCAACCGAGGTTGAGATTTCACCGGTTTGAAGGGGCTGTTTGGGCGCAAGCGCCGACGCGGCACTCCCGGTCGATTTGGCCGAACCACGTTCCTCAACAACGCTCTCCATCGTAGCTCCCCCTCCTTTGGCGGCTCGATCTCCTCGTCAACCTCGCCTAACCCGAATTCTTACCGCGAAGATAAGTTGGCCGCCTCGCCGAAAATAGCGGCGCTTAAGCATATGGGTTTTGACAAGGCCCATGGTGAAGCCGGGCTTTATCCCGGTTCAAGCTGCGGCCAATTAATTCTCTTTATCGTTATCCAGCCCCATCTGGGACAGCCGGTAGCGAAAAGCATTCCGGGTCAGGCCGAGCAACCGCGCGGCCTGGCTCTTATTCCCGCTCGCCCGCTTCAGCGCCTCCCGGATAATGGACTGCTCGTACTCATCGAGAGTCACCCCATCCGGCAGGAAGGAACTGGCCACCGCAGACCGCGAAGACATCGGCGCCATGTCGAGCCGGATATCCTCCGGCCGCAGCGTCTCGCCCGCGCTCAACACCAGACTCCGCTCGATCACGTTTTCGACTTCGCGGACATTCCCCGGCCAGTGATACGACATGAGCTTCTCGATGGCGGCATCGCTGATGCCCGTAGCCGCGCTGCCCAGTTCAGGGCCGAGCTTCACCACGAAATGCCGCGCCAGAAACGGAATGTCCTCCTTCCGCTCGCGCAGCGGCGGAATGTTAATCGGAAGCACGTTCAGCCGGTAGTAAAGATCCTCGCGGAAACGCCCTTCTTCCAGCGCGGCCCGAAGATCGACATTTGTGGCGGCAAGCACCCGGACATCGATATGCCGCGTCTTGTTGCTGCCGAGCCGCTCGAACTCCCGCTCCTGCAGAATACGCAGCAGCTTCACCTGAATACCGGGCGGCACGTCCCCAATCTCGTCGAGGAACACCGTACCCGTATCCGCCTGCTCGAATTTCCCCAGCTTGGTCGTATTCGCACCCGTGAACGCTCCCTTCTCGTAGCCGAACAGTTCGCTCTCCATCAGGTTCTCCGGGAGCGCCGAGCAGTTGATCTTCACGAAGGGGCGATCCCGGCGGGGCGAATGATGGTGAATGGCGCGGGCGATCAGGTCCTTGCCCACTCCGCTCTCGCCGCACAGCAGCACCGTGGCCCGCGTCGGAGCGACCCGTACGACGGTGTGGAAGATCTCCTGCATATTCCCGCTCCGGCCGATGATGTTGTCGAACGCGTACTTGTGGTCGAGCGCTTCCTTCAGTTGCAGGTTCTCATCCCGTAGAGCGCGGACCTCCAGCGCCTTGGCGATCACGGTCGTCAGGTGATCCAGGGAAAAGGGCTTGATGAGGAAATCGGCCGCGCCCGACTTCATCGCCGTCACGGCATTCTCGACGGTGCCGAACGCGGTCATCAGGATTACGGGAGTGTTCGAATTCTGCCGGCGCAGAGTATCGAGCAGAGCCAAGCCGTCCATCGCCGGCAGCCGCAGGTCGGTCAGCACCAGTTGCGCCTGGTCGCATATCCGCAGCGCGTCCTCGGCCGACGCCGCTTGCAGAACGTCATAGCCCGCGCCCCGCAGCTGCAGCTCAATCACGCGGCGCAGCTTGTCTTCGTCCTCTACGACGAGAATAGAAGTTTTCATTCGCCTCGCCCCTTCATCGGCAGATAGACCCGAAACACGCTTCCCTCTCCCGGCTGGCTCTCTACCAGCATCTTGCCGCCGTGCTCGTCGACGATCTTCGAAACGATCGCCAGCCCCAACCCCACTCCGTCGGGTTTGGTCGTGAAGAACGGATTGAAGACGCTCTCGACCTGTCTAGGATCGATGCCGGATCCCCGATCGATGACCGAGATCTCGACCTCCCCGTCAGCCGGCCGCGTTTTCACCGTCACGGCGCCGTCCGGCGGCGAGGCCTGCACCGCGTTGAGCACCAGGTTATAAATCACGCGCTCCATCAGCTCCCCATCCAGCGGGAACGGGCGGATGTCGGGCGAGTAGTTCTTATAGATCGCCACGTTCGAGGGCGGCCGCTCGCGTTCGACCAGAGCGACGGCCCGGTCGATCACGGCCCCGATATCGGTGGGATCCAGCCGCAGGCTCAGCGGCCGGGCGAATTCGAGGAACCGCGTGATCAGCGAGTTCGTGCGGTCCACCTCGCTGGAGATATAGCCCGCCAGCTCGCGGGCCACCTCGTTGCCGGCGGGCAGCGTTCGGCCGAGCATCTCGGCCGAGGTGCGCATGGTGCTCATGGGATTCCGCAATTCATGGGCGAGGCCGGCGGTCAGTTGCCCCAGCGCGGCGAGCCGGTCGGCGCGGCGGACAGCTGCTTCGGCATCCTGCAAGCTGACGTTCGCCGCCGCCAGTTGCTCCGCGACCGCCTGGTACTTGCGGGCCCTTTCGCGCGTGGCGCCGGCAAGCTGGTGCGTCAGCAGTCCGACCACGGGCAGCAAAACGAGCCGCAGCAACAGTTCCTTGATCTGGTCGGTGGGAATGAACTGCCGGTCCCAGTCGATGAACAGCAGAAAGGACAAGTATCCGAGCGATGCGATCAGAGTGACCGCGAATGCTCCGAGCGCGCCGAGCGTCGTGGTCGCGGACACGACGGGAACCAGCAGCACAAAGTAGTAGCTGCTCGCGATCCCATCGGTCTTCCCGATCAGCAGGTACGCCAAGGCCAGCTTGATCAGGATGGAAGCGATGTTGCCCCGGTCCGTGGCGAAGAAGGGGACCTTCGATTCGAGCACCTGAAACACGGCCAGCAGGGAGAGCAGGGCGATCGCCTCTGGCGTCTGCTCGCCGAAGAACGCGAGTGCCGCGAACAGGAACAGCCATACGACATCCTGCGGGCGGATGATCAGCGCTTTCCGCCACTCTGTTCGGGAGCCCGGCGTCACTGTGTTCCATGTTAGCCCCAAATCGTGTGATAGGTTCTTGGGATGCAGATCTCCTGCGTGCAGATGCGCTGGGCCGCGAAGCTCGAACGCAACCTCGAGGTGACGCTTCACTACATCCGGCAAGCCGCGCGCGACGGCAGCCGCGTTGTGCTTTTCCCCGAAGCGAATTTGACCGGCTACTACTTCCCGCACCTGCTCGAATTGCCCGCCGAAGCAGTGCAGCGCGCGCTCGATCAAGTGTGCGCCGCGGCGGCGGAATCGGGCCTGTGGGTCATCGCCGGCACGATCCGCAAAACCAGCGACCGCTTTCTCAACCTGGCGCATGTGATCGCGCCTTCAGGACGGATCGCGCACGAATACGCGAAGGTAAACCTGGCCGGCCTCGACGAGAAGCAATACTGCCGCGGCGGAAACAAGTTGTCTCTATTCGAAATCGACGGAGTGCGCTGTACGCTGGTCATCTGCCGCGACGGCCGTCACCCGGAGCTGTACCGTATTCCCGCGATGGCGGGCGCGCAGATCCTGTTTCACCCATCGTGCAGCTCCGACGAAATCGAAGCCGTAGCGTGGAAACGCATGTCGGGCCGCGCGCAGCAGCCGGTTGGTCCGAACTCCAAAATCTTCCACTGCGTGGCCAACACCGTGGGGCAATCGCCGGACGGAAAGCAGACCTCGAGCGGCGCATCGTTCATTCGCGAGCCGAACGGCATCCCGCTCGCCGAAGCCGGCTATTACCAGGAGGAGATGATCACGGCAGTGCTGGATCTTAGCCGGGCCGACCGCTCGTATCCGCTCGACAGCCTGAAGAATCCTCCCTTTCTCCGGCAATACTGGCGCGACATGATCGCGGCGGTGGAAGCCCGCAAGGACGACAAGCCGGAGTGAGTGGGGCGGTCCTCCCGGACCGCTGCCGACGTCCCCGTCAGCCCTCTCGGATAGTCGCCAGGCTGGACCGGTCGGTCATTGGTCGAGGGTGGTCATGGTTCTTGCTCCTTGCTCCACACTGCCGGGTCGCACGTCGAAACGACCATTCATCATCATTGAATCAAGATGTGTACGACGCTGGATGTTGAGAATGATGTCCTGGATGCCGCAAGGGTTTTGGCTGTCGCTCGCGGCCGGGTGTCGCGGCCCGAACGCCGTTGAGCGCCCGCAACGGTTTCCCGGTGTTCCAGGTGCCGCCGGGCACGCCGGGTTTCGGTTCGGATGAGGTTGCGGCGGCCGCCAGTAGAGAGGATCTTGACGCGGCGCGGGAATTCCTGGAGCCGGGACGGTAACAGTGTCCGTTTCCCTGCTCGATGTCAATGTCCTGCTCGCTTTGGCGTGGCCGACACATGTCCACCATCTGGCGGCGCACCGGTGGTATGCGGAGAATTACGAGGCGGGGTGGGCAACTTGTCCGCTGACGCAGTTGGGGGGTGTGCGTCTGGCGCTGCAGCCGGCGGTAGTGAAGATCCCGATTCTCTTCGGCGACGTGATGGAGGCGCTGGCCCAAATGACGGCCAACGGCGTCGATTAGCGCCACAAACTGCTTGATGTAGACCGGCTTAATTGGGTGGTTCGCCGGCACCGATACTATTTGCGCACACCGGGAGCGCTGAGAATCACGTGACTGCCGCCACGACCGGGCGTGCGCCACTCAACCAAATACGCTGCCGCTACGCATTGCAGGTCTTCGATGCGCCAGCCGATTTGATGCTTGCGATCTTCTGCAGCAATCTACCGGCAGCCATGCCGAAATGATACCGTATCCGGTATCATTGACGGTTCAGTGCCGCCCAAACCTGAACCTGTTGAGGGCTGAAGTGGGCGAGAAGGCCGTCGAGGCTATCCGCAAATGGAGATTCGACCCGGGGATGAAAGACGGCGTGCCTGTAAACGTTTCCACCCAAATCGAAGTGAACTTCCGGCTGCTGTAGCTACCGCGCCTGTAGGAACATCGCCAGCCGCGCCATCGCCTGGTCCAGAATCTCCCGCTCGGCCGCGTAGCAGATCCGCACCGAGCCTTCGCCGCCGGCCCCGAACGCCACGCCGGGTGCCAGCCCCACCTGCGTCTCCATTAGCAGCCGCTTGCAGAAATCGAACGAGTCCGTGAGCCCCTCGATCTTCGGGAACAGGTAGAACGCGCCCGCCGGTTTGGGCACCGTGACCCCGGGCATCTTCGCCAGCGCCGCCAGGCACAGATCGCGATTCTCGCGCAGCCGCGTGAGCATCTCCCGCACCACCGTCTCTCCCCACAACAGCGCAGTTTCCCCCGCCCGTTGAGCGAAACTCGGCGCGTGCGACACGATGAACTCGTTCAGCACCGTCGCGCGCGCCGCCAGATCCTTCCTCGCCACCAGCCAGCCCAACCGCCACCCCGTCATGCACCACGCTTTCGAAAACGATTGCACCACCACCACGGCGTCCTCGCGCGTAGCCTTGCGCAGAATCGACGGCGCGAACACCTGCGTCCTGGGCGGACCATCCGGGTAATACAGGCGGTCGTAAACCTCGTCCGCCATCAGCCAGAGGCCATGCCGCCTTGTTAACTCAAGCAACCGCTCCTGATCCTTCTCCGTCGCGACCCACCCCAGCGGGTTTGACGGCGAGGTGTACAGCAGCATCTTCGTGCGCGGAGATATCGCCGCCTCGATCGCATCGAAGTCGATCTCGTAATTCGTTCCTCGCAGCGGATGGGGGATCTCCCGGACGACGGCATTGGCCATCTGCACGTTCGCCGGGCCGTTCGGCCAAGCAGGCGTCAGCACGATGGCTTCGTCGCCGGGGTCGAGCATGCACCGCATGGCGACATTCAGCGCTTGCACTCCTGACGCAGTGACGACGATCTCCGATTCCGCGTCGAGCCGCACGTCCTGCAGTTCTTCGTAGTAGCGGGCCAGCGCCTGGCGCGTCGAGCGCAGCCCCGCGTTCTCCGTATAGAACGTGAACCCGTCGGCCATCGCCTTCTGGGCCGCCCGCTTGATGTACTCGGGGGTCGACAGGTTGGATTCGCCGAAATAGAGCTTATAAACGCCATCCATCGTCATCGCGATTTCGGCAAGTTCGCGAATCCGGGAATGCGCGACATTTTGCGCGGAGGCTGCAACCGAGGCTGGCATAGTGCGAAAAAACCAGTGTAGAACACGCCGCCCCGGTTCAAAGCTTCTTGAGCGTGATTCCCAATCCGCCGCCCTGCATGTAGAAGACGGTCTCCAGCGTCGGGTTGCTGGTAACGGCCTTCACGTAATCCGCGACCATATCGATGTTGTGGGCCAGGATCAGCCCGCCTGGTCTTACCAGTGGCAGCACTGCCTGCAGGTATTCGACGTAGCCTCCCTTCTCGGCGTCGATGAAGACCACGTCAACGGGTGCGGTGACCTGCCGGACGTTCCGGTGCGCATCTCCTTCCACCACCTTGACCAGACCGGAAACGCCGCCCGCTTCGAAATGTTTCCGTGCCTGACCCGCCCGGCCTGCGTCCAGTTCGAAGGTGGTCAATCTCCCGTTGCTTCTCCGCAACGCCAGCGAGAACCACAGGCCCGAGTATCCCGTCGATGTTCCGAATTCGATTACCTGCCTGGCGTTCGCCGTCTCCGCAAGGACGCGCAGCATCCGACCGTCGACGACCGGGACTTCGAGGTAAACCTCGCCGCTTCTTCGCGCTCGGTCTATCACCGCGAGGATTCGCTTCTCTCCATCGGAGCTGGCTAAGGGCAGCGTTGTGGCAGTTTCCGGCAGCGGCAAGGAGCGGGTTTGTCCGGAAGCCGGGATTGCGGCTCCCGCGGCAGCCAGCGATCCGCAGAACATTCGTCTCTTCATCGTGGATCCCCTCGTCCGCCCATTTTATAGTTGCGCCGGGAGCGGAAGCCAATCTGACGCGATAATCGAAAGGGACGGAGTGAAAATGAGGGCTTTACGTAGGTATTCACATTTCGGCCTGGGCCTGTCGCTCGCAATCGGTGTGACCCTGGCCATTCTTCTCTTTGTCGAGTGCGTGCGAACATACTACTACGTCGATACTGTGCTGGTTCCGCAGGAAGCGGAACGCGAGGCTGAACGGCAGGCGGGAGCGCTGATGAGCAGCGTGCGAGTGGCGGGAGTAACAGACCCGCACGCTCTCGGTCCGGTGATGGAGCGGGCAATAGAGGCTGGCTCACGCAGTGCGATCTGGATGCGGCTCTTGGACCAGGACAGTGCGGTTCTGGCGGAGGCGGGAGCGCCTGTGGGCCAGGCAAAGGTTCCGCCAAAATGGTGGGAGCGTGTGGAAAAGCACGAAAGCCTCGGGCGTGTGCTCGACACGCCTGGCGGTAAGGCTTATGGCGCGCTGCTGCCGTTTCGCATGCCGAGGCCCTCGCGCCCCGCCCCGCCGAAAGCGCAGGCCGGTTCGCCCGATGTTCGCGAACGCCCGCCGCAGGGTATCCGGCGATCGCCGGTTTATGTGCTCGATCTGGCCATCCGCATCGATGCCGTAACTGGGGCTTTTAGCGGACTGCGCCAGAACCTTGTTTTCGGGGTTTTCGCTTCTCTGGCATTGCTGGCGTCGATGGCCGTCATCGGATTGCGTGCGCCGAACTACCTCCGTGGGAAGTACCTGGAGCGCGAACTTCAACTGGCCAGGCGCGTACAAAACGACCTGCAGCCGAAGGCGGTGTCCGTATCGCCGCACATTGACTTTGCGGCCACGGCCGCTGCGGCCGATCACGTGGGCGGCGACTTTTACGACATCTTCGAAACCGACTCCGGCAGGATCGCAATTGTGCTGGGCGATGTGTCGGGAAAAGGCGTATCGGCCGCGTTGTTGGTGAGCGTAGTGCAGGGTGCTATCCGCTCCTCGAGCGCAGTGCAGCATGAAACCGCCTGTGAACGGATGAACCGCATGCTGTGCGAGCGAACGGCCGCGGAACGCTTCGTCACTCTATTCTGGGGCGTGTTCGATCCGCTGACCGCGACGCTCAGATACGTCAATGCGGGACATGCCGCTCCCCTACTGCTGCGCGCTGAGGGTGGAAGCGAGAGACTCGGTGAAGGCGGACCTGTCCTCGGACTGCTGCCGGCAGCTAAATACTCGGCGGGCGCTGTCCAGGTTGAAACCGGCGACTTGCTGATCGTTTACTCCGACGGGATCAACGAGGCTGCCAACGAAAAGCAACAGGAATTCGGCGAGGAGCGTGTCACGGAGATCGTTTCGGCATCATCCCGGCGCCTTCCGCGCGAAATATGCGACGAGATCATGACGCAAGTCTCTTCCTTCGCACGGGCCGGCACGTCCCCGGACGATCGCACCCTAATGGTTGTCAGGTTCCTTCGGTCCCGGGCGGCAATGACGGCATGACCAGGTCCGCTGCGCGCCGCGCACGCAAAGGGGAGCCACAGCAACAGTTCGGTCTTCGGCTGACATTTCTCTTTGCTATTATCGGATTTAGACGTACTTATATCCGATATATAGCAAGAGGGTCAAAATGGTCATTCTAATGTTCGGTCCCCCAGGCTGCGGCAAGGGTACACAAGCCCGACTGATCGTCGATACCCTGCACATTCCCGCGATCTCCACCGGAGACCAACTGCGCGCCGAGATGGCGGCCGGATCGCCCCTCGGGAAGCAGGCCCAGGAGGTGATGGCCTCCGGCGCCCTGGTAAGCGACAACCTCGTCAACCAGATGCTGGTGAACCGTATCGGACAGCCCGACTGCCGGAACGGCTTTCTTCTGGATGGCTATCCGCGCACGCTGGAGCAAGCCGTATTCGTTGACAAGCTATTCAAGCGAAGGGCGATTACGCCGGTACTGGCCTTCCACCTCGACGTCGACGATGAAATCCTGGTGGAGCGCGTCTGCGCCCGCCGCTCGTGCCCGCAATGCGGCCGGATCTACAACCTCGTCTTCCAGAAGCCGAAAACCGAAACGCTATGCGACGACTGCGGGTGTGAACTGAGCCGCCGCAAGGACGATTGTTGTACCGTTGCGAGGGCCCGGCTGGAGGCCTATCGCATCCAGACCGGCCCGGCGGTCGACTACTTCCGGAATGAGCGCTTTCACCCGCTCGACGGCGCGAAGGCCCCGAAAGAGATCTTCGCCGAACTCGAAAAATCACTCGAAGCCGAACTCGCGCTCGCCTAAGGTCTACCGAACAACTTCTCCACCTCGGCCGCCGGCAGCGATCCGCCAAAATAGTGACCCTGCGCTTTGTCGCATCCCACCAGACGCAGGATGCCGAGCTGTTCCTTCGTTTCGACGCCCTCCGCCGTGACCGTCATGCCGATGCTGTGCGCCATCGTTACGATGGCCTGCACCAACGGAACGGATGTGCCATTCGCGTCCAGATCGGAAAGGAACGACTGGTCGATTTTAAGCGCGTTCACCGGCAGCCGCCTCAAGTAGCTGAGCGACGAATATCCAGTTCCGAAATCGTCGATGGCGAGACTGACGCCCAACTCGCGCAACCGCGAGAACGACTGGGCGGTGTCGCCGACGTCCAGCAGGATGGTGCTCTCCGTCACCTCGAGTTCCAGAAGGCTCCCTGGCAGGCCGGTTTCCCGGAGAACGGCCGCTACCGATTCCACAAAATCGATGCGCGCAAACTCCAGCCCCGATACGTTCACGGCAATGCGGATGGGGCGCCCCTCGCCCATCCACCGAGCCCCCTGCTCGCACGCTTTCCGCAGCACCCACGGTCCGATCGTCACGATCATGCCGGTCTCTTCGGCTATGTTGATAAACTGCGCGGCAGGAAGCCTGCCCAGGCGCGGGCTGTTCCAGGTCAGCAGAACCTCCAGGCTGTCCAGCTCGCCGCTGACGCGAAGAATCGGCTGATACAGCAGTTCGAGTTCGCCGCTGGTCAGCGCCCGCCGGAGCTGGTTCTCCAGCTCAAACCGGTTGAGCGCGTGGGCGATCAGTTCCGAGGAAAAAATGCGGTAATCGTTCCGGCCCTGCTTCTTGGCGCGATACATGGCCGCGTCGGCCGCCTGCAGGAGCGACTTTTCATCCCGCCCGTGATCCGGGTACAGACTGACGCCGATGCTCGCGGTGATAAAGAGCTCATAGCCGAACAGCAGATAAGGCTGCCGCAGCGTCTCGATCAACCCGCCGGCGATTCCCGCAGCTTTCTCCGGCGTTGAGATGTCGCGGACAATGATGACGAACTCATCGGCCCCCAGCCGCACCGCCCGGTCCCCCGGCGCCAGCGAATTCTGCAGGCGGGCGCCCACGGCCACCAGAATCTCGTCGCCCACCGCGTGGCCCAGCGTGTCGTTGACCGGCTTGATGCGGTCCAGGTCGATGAACACCAGCGCCATTCGCCCGCCGGTCTGGTTCGCTTTTGCGATGGCGCTTTCAATCCACTTGCCGAGGCGCGCGCGGTTCGGAAGCCGTGTGAGCGGATCGTGCCACGCCTGCCATTTCAGCTTGTTCGAAAGTCGTTTCTGTTCTCGCCGGGAGCGAATTTCGAGCACTCCGTGGGCGAGACCGCGCCCCATCATTTCCGCGACTTCGGAATCCATCTCGGAGGCCGGCGCCCCGCCGAACGCGATGGTCCCCATAGCGTGCCCGTTTAAAGCGACTGCCGCCCGGAGAGAAGGTTCGAAGCCCGCATCGCCGTGGAGCAGAGCGCCGTCCAGCCCGAACGCGGCGCCAAATGGCATCGCGAACGCATGCTTGCCGCCGGCCAGATAGGCGAAGTAAAGATCGCCCTCGGATTCGTACACCGAAGTGCTGAGACGATGCAATTCCCGCAACTGCCGGGCCAGGGTGCTCAATACAGCCGGACCCCCCGCCCGCCCGGCGCTTTGCTCATGTGCACCGTATCGACGAAACGGACCTTTCTCGATGCCGAGGTCAGCACCAGAGAGTGCGTTCGCGCGCCCTCGCCCCAGAACCGGACCCCGTGCAGCAGCGCGCCGTCGGTAACGCCGCAAGCCGCGAAGATAACCTGCTGGCCCGGAGCGAGGTCGTTCACCGTGTAGATCTTCTTCGGGTCCCGAATCCCCATGCTCGCGACGCGCTCGTGAAGTTCGGGCGTGTTGACGACGAGTCTCCCGACCATCTCGCCGTGCAGGCATTTCAGCGCCGCCGCCGTGATCACACCCTCCGGCGCGCCGCCGGTCCCCATCACCGCGTGTACTCCCGCGCCGCGGACCGCGGCTGCGATGCCCGCCGAAAGATCGCCGTCGCCAATCAGGCGGATGCGCGCTCCGGCGGTTCGAATCTGCTGGATTAGCTCCTGATGGCGGGGCCGGTCCAGCACCATGATCACCAGGTCCTTAACCTGGCGGTCCAGGCAGTGGGCGATGGCCTTGAGGTTGTACTTGACCGGAGCATCCAGGTCCAACGCGTCCTTGCAGGCCGGCCCGGCGATGATCTTCTCCATGTAGCAATCCGGCGCGTGCAGCAGGCCGCCCGGCTCGGAAGCCGCCAGCACGGCGATGGAATTAGCGGCGCCGGTCGCGCAAAGATTCGTGCCTTCGAGCGGGTCGACCGCGATGTCGACGGCGGGGTATTCGAAGCCCGGTTGCGCCGGCGCGCCGACAACCTCGCCGATATACAGCATCGGCGCTTGGTCCCGCTCGCCTTCGCCGATCACGATGGTGCCGCGAATCGGAATCTGTTCGAACGCCGCGCGCATGGCCTGCACCGCCGCGCGATCCGCGGATTCGCCGTCGCCCTGCCCCATGGTGCGCGCCGACTCGAGCGCCGCCGATTCCACCACCCTTACGAATTCAAATGCGAGCGATTCTTCCACCATACTTTTATCCAAGTGTACTGCCTCTGTTAGAGTGGGTTTGAATTGCTCATCCCGGTGTTCGTCACTCTGGTTGCTCTCGCCGGCGTAGCAGTCGGCGTGTATCTCACCGGCGTCGCGAAATGGTCGAGCCGGGCGGTGCCATTCAGCGGCGGCGTCCTCGTGGGCGTGGCGCTCTTTTTCGTTATGCCCGAGATGGCGAGTCTGTTCAGTTGGCCGCTAGCCCTAGCGTGGGCCGCTGCCGGATTCCTGGCGCTCTGGGCCGTCGACCGCTACGTCTATTCGGTCTGCCCAACCTGCTCGCACAACCACGATCACGATCACTGCGCCACCCGGCTGCACGGATTCGCCGGGCCGCTGCTCACTGCCGCCGCGCTGCACAGCGTGCTCGATGGCTGGACCCTGGCCGCTTCGCGGGAAACCCACACCCTCGGCACGGCGCTCTTGTTCGGCATCGCCATCCATAAACTGCCGGAAGGGATCGCTCTCGGCGTGATCGTGCGCGCCGCTACGCAGTCGCGCGTTTCCGCGCTGGTGGGCTGTTCGCTCGCCGAAGCGGCGACACTGGCCGGCGCCGCGCTGGAGATCGCCCTCTACCCTTACGTCGGCCTGACCTGGATTTACGGCCTGCTCGCCCTGGCGGCGGGCAGCTTCCTGTACCTCGGGTATCACGCCATTCACGCCGAGTACCGGCGCCGGGGCGTGCTGCCCGCGTTGCTGCCGGCATTCGCCGGCGTCGCCGGATCCTCGGTCATCCGCCTGTTCGGCGGATTTCATTGATCAGATCTTGAACGAACGCAGGTTCTTGTAGCTGATCCGCAGGCTGGCAATCGGATCGCCCGGCGTCTGATCCTGCTCGACATACACGTGCTGGACGCCGGCTCTCTCCGCCGCCCGCAGTACCGCCGGGAAATCGACCACGCCGGTGCCCACTTCCTTGAACGAATACCCCGGCATGTTCTGGTCGTAGTGAACAGGCGTGCCAAAGGCTTTGTCTTTCAGGTGCAACTGCACGGCCCGGCGCCCGAACTTGAGAATTTGCTCCGCCGGATCCTGTCCCGCCACGCTCATCCAATACACGTCGATTTCCAGCGCCACCAGTTTCGGATCCCAGTACTGCAAGTAGTAATCCCAGGCGCGCTTGCCGGGCTCGCCCCCGAATTCGTAGGCGTGATTGTGATAGAAGAACTGCATCCCGAGCTTTTGCACCGCTTCTCCCGTGCGGTTCATGGCTTCCGAGATTCGCTTGTAAGCGTCGGCATACTTCTGCGGTCCGCTGTACGGGCAGCCGACAAACTCGATGCCGTGCGACTTCAAGTCGTCGAGCGCGCTTTCCAGAGTGACGCCTTCCGGCTGGGTTCCCTCGCCGGTAATCAGCGGGGTCTCCAGGTGAACGCTGCGGCACTTCAGGCCGTACTTGTCGAACAGCGGCGACAGCTTGTCCACATCCGCGCGGCCGGCCTCCACTTCCTTGTAGCCGATCTCGGAGATGGCCTTCAGGGTGGCGTCGGGGTCCTTCGGAAGCACGTTCCTGACGGTGTATAGCTGCGCACCGACCGGTTTATCGTAGCCGGGCTTCTTCTTGGCGCTGGCGAGCGATGCGGCGATTGCACCCGCGCCCAGCAGGCCGCGGCGGGAAATGTCTGGCATGGCCCAACCAGCATATCGCGCCGCCGCCCTACTTCCCAGTGCCGGTCAGGGTAATCTTCTGCGGCGAGGTCGGGTCGGAATCGTTGATGCTCACCGTGGCAGTCCTGGTTCCTGTCGCCCGGGGAGTGAACGTTATGTTGACCGTGCAATTGGCGCCGCCTGCCAGCGCGGTGGAGCAGGTGGATGTTTGGCTGAAGTCTCCGGCATTCAGCCCGGTGAGGGTGATCGAAGCGACGGAAAGCGCGACCGCGCTCAGGTTCGTCAAGGTCGAGACCTTCGGGTTGCTGGTCGTCCCGACCGTCTGCGAAGAGAATGTGAATGTCTTCGGTGAGAGTAAGACGGCCGTGACCCCTGCCCCCGTCACTGAAACAGTTTGGGGGCTGCCGCCGGCGTTATCGGTCACGCTGATATTCGCAGTTTCTTTCTTCGTCGTGGATGGCTTGAACACCACGGTTATCACGCAACTCGCGTTCTGAGTGAGTGAACTGCCGCAGGTATTCGACTGCGTAAAATCGCCGGCATTTGTGCCGGTGGGCGCGATCGACGATAGGTTCAGCGTTGCCGTGCCATTGTTTGTCATCGTGGTGCTGAGCGGCGGGGAACTCTGATTGAAAAACTCATTCCCGAAAAACAGTTGCGTCGGATTAAAGGACACACCCGGCGCGCCAAGGACCGTGCCCGTGAGGGCCACCACTTGAGGGCTACTAGGGTCGCCATCGTTGATGGTCAAGGGCCCGGTGTACGATTGGAGGCTATGGGGTGAAAACGTTACACTTATGGTGCAGCTTTTGTTGGCCGCGAGCGACAGGCCGCAAGTGTTCGTCTCGGTGAACCCGGCAGTCGTCGTGATGGCGCCAATGTGCAGAGCCTGAACCTTACTCAAATTGGTCAACTTGACTACCTGCGCCTTGCTGCTGGTGTTGATGACCTGATTGGGGAAATTGAGGCTCAACGGCGTCAGCCGTATCGTCTGCGTGGGAACAGTCACTGAAAGCGCTATTGTTCTCGTCACGCTTCCGCTATTCGACAGCACCGTGAATAAGTATGTTCCGGGAGGCGTTGTCGTCGCAGCGGTGAACGTGAGCGCCGCGGAACCGCCGGCCGCCACGGGGTTGGCGCTGAATGTAGCCGTCGCGCCCCGTATGGCAGACACCCCGTCGAAAGAAAATGAAACATTCCCGGTAAACCCGGCCAGCGCAACTGTTTGGAGATTGAAAACAGTGGCGCCGGAGAGGTCGATCGTATTAACGCCGCTGTCAACCAGAAGAAAGTAGTCGGGTGGGGTTGCGCTCGCTCCGTGGCGAACCGGCGCCGTGAAGGTGACGGCACAGGCTACGGCTGGATCCGTCGCGGGAGCGGCAAAACTGGAGTTCGCATCTTGCCCCGAAGTCGACTGCCACTGGGCGAACGTCTCAGCCGTGCCCGCGCTAGGCGTGGGAACCGTAAACGGCGTTGAGTTCGAGGCATTCCACCAATCGTTGAAATCTGAATGGAGCGTAGACTGAAACTGCGTCCAGTCCGTTCCTCCCAGGTACCCATCCTTAAAGACCTGCTGAGACGCCCCGACCCCTACTATCGTGTTGTTGGTGATCGTCACATTCTGGGTGAGGAGGTTATAATTCTGCCCTGTCTCCCAGTTCGTAACAGCGATTCCGCCAGCCACGCCAGTGACGAGAATTTGCGATACCGCGTTGTTGTAAAACAGGTTGTTATGAATCGTCGTCTGATCCGAATTCCTCAGGACGAAACCGGCATAGCCGCTGGCGGAAAAGCTACTGGAGCAGAACTTGCTGTTGGTGACTGAAAGCGGTCCTTCGTTCTTCTCGTTCAGCGCGGATACTAAATTCTGGGCCGAGAATACGGAATCCGCGGAGGCGTTCTGCGTATCGGTATCCCAATGGATACTGAACGTCTGGTTGTAGACAGCCGTGTGTCCCGCGATAGCGTCGTTATGATCCGAGAACAGGTGCATTCCCCCGCTGTTCCAGGTGTAATATGCTCCCTGAGCGCCGCGCCAATTGTTGTAGGAGCTCTCGTTATGCTGCCAGAGAATATTCTTCAACTGGAAGGCTTGGAATCCGGCTGCGCCATCGTGATCGGCGATGCTGCTGGTGACCGTGATGTTCGATGTGGGGTTGTTCAGGGCGATTCCCTGTCCGTTGTTCCAGATAAACGAATCCGTATCGAAAAGAATATTCGTGATCTGCCCTGAAACGTTCACCGCCGCGGCGTCGTGACACGGATTGCCATACTGGAAGGTAAGGCCCCGGAACACAATTCCATTGATCGGCTTCCCATTGTTGCTAACGACATTCAGCAGCGTTGGATTGGTGGCCACCTCAACATCCGCCGTTTGCATGTCCGTCGCCGCCGGAGGCCAAACGTAAATCGTCGAGTGGGTTTCATCGACGAAGAAGCTGCCGGGGTAGATCATCTCGGCAAGGCTCAGCACCTGCGTCATTTGGGCGCCGTTGACGAAAACCATCTCCCGGCGCAGCACGATCTGCGGTTCATATGGCGCGCCGTTCCCATCGGCGGCGCAGTAACCCCACTGGTTAGGCCACGAGGCGGTAAAGATACTGGAATTGCCGGTATAGGCGCTCCAGCCGGTATACTGGACAGCACCCGAAATCAGGACGGTGCCGTTCGTCGCCGCCTGAAAGGTCATCGGCATCGAGCCCTGGTTCGGTGCGGATGCGACCGTAAGCACCTCGCGGTAAGTGCCCGGATTGACGATCACGCGGGTGCCGATTCCGGCGACGTTATTAGCCGTCGCGATTAAGATGCTTGCTCCGATCGTCTTCAGGGGCAGCGTCTGCGTCCCAGGGTTCGAATCGGATCCATTGGTTCCATCCACATAGATGAATGCAGTCTCTAGACTCTCGTTGACCGTGGCCTGAGCCCAGGCCGATGCCGCGAATAGAGACAGTGCGGCGACAGTACGGAATACGATCCTAATGAGCATGAATTTACTCCCAGATACGTGAATACGCATCTTGTTTAAGAACATGTACAACCCCCGCGGGCCGCCGTGGATGCTCCACGTTGCGGAGGGGATTGCGAGCGACACCATTACTGTGCCGGTGGTTGCCGTCTGAAAGCCTTTTACCGGCGTCGACCTGCGGGAAAGTGCTTTCCAGGATCGCATTGGTCGCAATTGGGTCCGGGTCGCTGGGAAGGTCCCGGATCGATGTAAAACTCCCTCTTATAATACTAATACTACTCTTATTTAATAACCTTAGTCAACTTAATTTGTGGCATATGTCGCACAAATTTGAGAGCTTCAGGACTTGCGCGGGCTTGCCCAGGCTCGCCTCGTCCGGTACCATCGGATCGACGGTCTGCTGTTGATACAATAAACAAGATCCGGCAGTCTCCCGTCGAACGCGCGCGCGCCGGAGTGCTGGTGCGTTGCACAGTGGCGTGCGGGGAGAAGAGCGCCCCATTATGGATCTTGACCAACTTCACACGTTCCTGGAAATTGTCCGGCTGAAAAGCTTCTCGAAAGCCGCTCAGACATGTTACCGGACGCAGCCCGCTATCAGTGCGCAGGTGCGCCAGCTAGAGCAGGAAATGAACACGGCACTGTTCGAGCGGCTGGGAACCCGCATCGCGCTCACAACGGCGGGTAAGATCTTCGCGGAATACGCCGAGCAGATCCTCGACTTGCGCCGGCGCGCGCAGGACTCCATCAACGAGCTCGCCCGCACGCCCCGGGGCGAACTGGTCATCGCGGCCAACGAGGCCACCTGCATCTACGTTCTGCCCCGGGTCTTCTCCGAATTCAAGAAAGAGTTCCCGGCGGTGCAGCTGCTCGTCGACCGTTCGTACGGTTCGCGGGTGGTTCAGGCGGTGGTCGATAATCTCGCCGATTTCGGGATCACCCAGTTGCCGGTTCAGGAGAAGCGGCTGCAAGTCGCAAAAATTCACTCCGACGAGATCAAGCTGCTGGCGCCGGCGGATCACCGGATCGCGGCCCGGGCTCAGGTTCTGCCGCGCGATCTGGTTGGCATGCCGCTGCTCCTGCCGAAGTCCGGCACGACGCGCGCGAGGCTAAACCACTGGATGGAAACCATCGAGGACTCCATCCAGATTTCGATGGAACTGGATTCCACCGAGATGATCAAGCGTTTCGTCATGGCCGGACTCGGGCTGTCGTTCCTCGCCGGTTCTCATTGCCAGGAGGAAATCTCCGCCGGGAAACTGGCCGCCATTTCGCTGGGGCCGGAACCAATGATCCGGCACCTTGGGCTAATCTATAGGAAGGACAAGGCGCTCTCCAAGGCGGCTTTGGGGTTTATCCAGGTGACCCTGGCGCACGCCGGCGAGGAACAATCCGCGGGCGCAGGAGTTGGAACAAATGGACCGCGTTACAGTCAAAACGTCGACCATCTTCGTGTCGGTCGGTGATGAGACGCGCGTGTACCGGTCGCTCGGCGACATTCCGCCGACCCTGCGGAAAAAGCTGGAGCAATCCACGACCGGCATCAACGCGGCCACCATTTTCATTGCGGATAAGAAGGGCCGGGAGGAGATTGTCCGCGCCGTGCGCGGCCTCCCGACCGGACTCGAAGGCCGCGTGAAGACGGAATTGCGCGCCAACGCGCAACCGCCTTCTCGTTTGATGAACTGGAATGCGTGGCTGGAGTTGCTGTTGCCCGGCGTTGTCGGCCTGCTGATCTGGCTCGCGTTTACCGCGCGGTAGTGGCGGCCCCAGTTGAGATGGAATTCAATGGATCCCGATAATTTTGACTTGAAGACGACCGTAAACCTCCCGCGCACAGCTTTCCCGATGAAGGCCAACCTGCCGGAGAGCGAGCCGCGGACGCTCTCGCGATGGCGAGAGATGGACCTCTATGCACGCATCCGGGCGGAGCGCGCCGGGGCTCCGCTGTACGTGCTGCACGACGGGCCGCCCTACGCCAACGGCAACATTCATCTGGGGCACGCGTTCAATAAGATCCTGAAGGACTTCATCGTCAAGACGAAGACCATGGCGGGCTACGATTCGCCGTACATTCCCGGATGGGACTGCCACGGGCTGCCGATCGAGATCAAAGTGGACAGCGAACTCGGAGCCAAGAAGGCTTCGATGAGCGCCGCCCAGATCCGCGGCGAATGCCGCAAGTACGCCGAGAAATACGTGCGGCTTCAGGCCGCCGATTTCCAGCGGCTAGGGATTTTCGGGCGCTGGGACAAGCCGTACGTGACCATGTCGCCAGACTTCGAAGCCGTCATCGCGGGAGCGTTCGTCGACTTCCTGGAGAAGGGCTACGTCTACAAAGGCCTGAAGCCCGTCAACTGGTGCATCCATTGCCGCACGGCGCTGGCCGAGGCGGAAGTCGAGTACGAGAACCACACCAGTCCGTCGATTTGGGTTCGTTTCGCACTCACCTCGGACCCGGCCGGAATCAGCCCGGCGCTGGCGGGGAAGCGGGTTTACGGGCTGATCTGGACGACGACGCCCTGGACGATTCCCGCGAACGTGGCGATCGCGTTTCATCCAACATTTGTGTACGCTGCCGTGGAAACGGGCGGCGATACTTACATCGTTGCCGAGGAACTGGTGGACGCGACCGCCAAAGCTGCCGGCTGGGCCGAATACCGGATCGTGGCGAAGTTCCCCGGATCGCAAATGGAAGGCGCGATTTTCCGGCATCCGCTCCTGGAGCGCGATTCCGTGGGCGTGCTCGCCGATTACGTGACGCTCGACGCCGGCACCGGTGCGGTCCACACCGCACCGGGCCACGGCCAGGAGGATTTCCTGACCGGGCGGAAGTACCAGATCGAGCCCTACACCCCGGTGGATAGCCACGGCCGATTTTTCCATGCCGAGGGCGCGGCCGGCCACCTGCCGGAGGAACTGATCGGCAGGAACGTGTGGCAGGGCAACCCGATCGTGATCGATCTGCTGAAGCAGCATGGAGCTTTGCTGGCACAGCAGGACCTCCGGCACAGCTACCCGCACTGCTGGCGATGCCACCACCCCACGATCTTCCGCGCCACCGAACAGTGGTTCATCGGTATGGACCGTCACAATCTTCGCGGCGCGGCGTGCGACGCCGCGCGCAACGTGAAGTGGGTGCCGGCCTGGGGCGAGGAGCGAATGCTCGGCATGGTGAACACCCGCCCGGATTGGTGCATCTCGCGCCAGCGGGTGTGGGGCGTGCCCATCACGGTCTTCTACTGCGAAACATGCACCGAAGCGATGACCGACCCCGCGGTCCTGCGGCGCGCGGTGGACAAGTTCCGGACGCATTCGTCGGACGCCTGGTACACGATGAGCGTCGCGGAGCTGATTGGCGAAGACGTCCGCTGCTCGAAATGCGGCGGAGCGGAGTTCCGCAAGGAAAACGATATTCTCGACGTGTGGTTTGAATCGGGATCGAGCCAGTTCGCGGTGTTGACTCCCGAGAACGGATTGCCGTGGCCCAGCGAAATGTACCTGGAAGGCGGCGATCAGTATCGCGGCTGGTTCCAGAGCTCGCTGCTGGTGGGCGTGGGTCTTCGCGGAGCTGCTCCATATCGCGAATGCCTCACGCACGGATTCACGCAGGACGCCAACGGCAGGGCGATGTCGAAATCGCTCGGCAACACGATCGAA
Organism: Acidobacteriota bacterium; assembly: GCA_025353165.1. GTDB lineage: Bacteria > Acidobacteriota > Terriglobia > Bryobacterales > Bryobacteraceae > TMP-7. The sequence continues at coordinate 103,413 of JANXRE010000136.1, forward strand.
CCGGAGAAGATCATCAAGCAGTACGGCGCGGAGGTGATCCGGCTGTGGGTCGCGTCGGTGGAGTTCAGCGACGACGTCCGGCTCTCCCCGGTGATCCTGACGCGGCTGGCGGAGGCGTACCGGAAATTCCGCAACACGTTCCGGTATGCGCTGGGCAACCTGTCCGACTTCGACCCTGCAAAGCACGCGGTGCCGGCGGACGAGCTGGTCGAGATCGATCAGTGGATTCTGGCCCGCGCGGAAGACCTGGTGCGGAAGTGCCTCGACTGGTACCGGGAATACGCCTTCCACAAGGTGTATCGCGCGGCCTACGATTTCGCGACCATCGACCTGAGCTCGGTGTACTTCGACGTGCTGAAGGACCGGCTGTACACGTCGGCGCCGAATTCAAAGGCCCGGCGGAGCGCCCAGACCGCGCTCTACCGGATCAACGACGCGCTCGTGCGTCTGCTCGCGCCGGTGATGGCGTTCACGACGGACGAAGTCTGGCAATACATGAAGCACCCCGAGGGTGCGCCGGCCTCCTCCGTGCACCTGACACTGTTCCCGAAGCCCGAGGAGTTGACCGCGGGCATCCCGGCGAGCGCTCGCGAAAGGCTGGCCAATTGGGACACGCTGCTGCCGCTTCGCGATCAGGTGCTCAAGAGCCTGGAAGCGGCGCGAATTGACAAGTTCATCGGCGCGTCGCTGGAGGCGAAGGTGCACGTGGATGCCGGCGCGGAGACGTATTCCCTGCTCGACGAGTACGCGGCCGACCTGCCGGCGCTCTTTATCGTTTCGCAGGTCTCGATCGGCAACGGCCTGGACGGCATTGGCGTGCGGGTGGAGAGAGCCGACGGAACCAAGTGCGAGAGGTGCTGGAAATACACCACGGATGTGGGCAGCGATCCCGAATTCCCGACCGCTTGCGCGCCGTGCGCGGCGACCGTGAAGGAAATGCGGAACGAGGGTTGATGAACACCCGCCTGACGCCGTTTCTCTTCTCGATCGGCGTGTTCGTCCTCGACCGGCTGACCAAGCATTCAATCCGGTCCGGTGTCTCGTTGTGGGAAAACATCACCGTCGTCCCCGGCTTCTTCTACATCGTGCACGCGGAAAACCGCGGGGCGGCCTTCGGCTTCCTGTCGGATTCGGCGAACCCGCTGCGCACGTTCTTCCTCATCGGGCTTTCCGCGGTAGTGATGCTTTTCATCTGCGGCCTGCTGTGGAACCCGGTTCGAGCCGGGCTGGGCAACGGCTGGTTATCGCGCTGCGGGCTGGCGTTTGTGCTGGGCGGGGCGGCCGGCAATCTCTACGACCGGGCGATTCGCGGCACGGTCACGGATTTTCTGGAGTTCTACTTCGGATCGTACGTGTTCCCCGCCTTCAACGTTGCCGATTCGGCGATCACGATCGGGGCGGGCCTGCTGCTGATCGAGATGTGGCACACGAGGACTGGGCGAGAGGGGGCGCATAACCGTGCTGCCTAAACTGATCACCATTGGCGGTTTCTTCATTCCGACCTACGGCGTGCTGACCGCGCTGGCGTTTCTGTCCGCGCTGTGGGTGATCGTGAAACTCGGGAAACGGACCGGGCTCAATACGGACCGGCTGACGAATCTCGGCATCTACTGCGCGCTCGCGGGGATGGCGGGCGCGAAGCTCGCGATGTTCCTGTTCGATTGGACGTATTATACGGCGCATCCCGGTGAGGTGTTCTCGTTCACCACGCTGCAGGCGGCCGGCGTCTTCCAGGGCGGATTGGTACTGGCGATCCTCACCGCGTATCTGTACACGCGGCACTTCCGGATGCCGGGACTGCTGACGGCGGACGCGTTCGCCCCGGGCATCGCTCTGGGCCACGCCATCGGACGGCTGGGATGTTTTTCGGCGGGCTGCTGCTGGGGCGCTCGCACCAACGTGCCATGGGCGGTCACGTTCATGAATCCCGAAGCGAACACGATGTTCGGCACGCCGGTCGGCATTCCGCTGCATCCGACGCAGTTATACGAGAGCGTCGCGGAGCTGTTCGTTTTCGCGCTGCTGTGGTGGCGTTTCCGCAAGGCCCACCGGCCGGGGGACATTATCGGGCTGTACCTGATCGTTTCGTCGGTGCTGCGATTCTGGATCGAGTTTTACCGGGCCCACGAGCAGCCGCTCATCGCCGGGCTGTCGCTGACGCAGTGGATTTCAATGGTTCTGATTGTCGCGGGCGCGCTGGTCTTATACGCTCGCCCGCGGCGTGAATTGATATAGTCGAGGTTTGGCCAAGATCTATCCTTTTCAACCGTACCGGTATGCGCATTCCGCAGGCGATATTGGTCTCCTCGTGACGCAGCCTTACGACAAGATCAGCCCCGCGATGCGGAGCCGCTATCTGTCGCAGAGCCCGCATAATCTGGTGCGAATCATCCTGGGCGAGCGGAAGGAATCCGACAGCGATTCAGACAACGTGTATACGCGCGCGGCGGGACACCTGGAGGACTGGATTGCCAAAGGCATTCTCGCGCGCGAAGATTCGCCGAGTCTTTACGTGTACTTCCAGGAATTCACGGTGCCCGATACCGGCGAGCGGATGACCCGCAAGGGTTTCATCGGGCTGGGGGCGGTGGAGGATTACTCCGCGAACGTGGTGCACCGGCACGAGCAGACGCTGTCCGGCCCGAAGAAGGACCGCATGGAGGTGTTGAAGCACACGCACGCTCACTTCGGGCAGATCTTCATGCTTTATCCCGACGCGGACCGGGCCGTCGATCGCATCCTCGACGAGGCGGCGCAAGCCAAGCCGGACGTTGTGCTGACCGACGAGTATGAGGCCGTGCACCGGCTGTGGCGGATTTCGGATCCGGCTCGCGTCGCGCAGATTCAGAAGCTCATGGGCGCCAAGAAGCTGCTGATCGCCGACGGCCATCACCGCTATGAGACGGCGCTGAATTTCCGCAACGCGAATCCCGCGCTCGACGACGCCGGCAAGGTCATGATGACCTTCGTCAACATGTACTCGGAGGGGCTGAAGATCCTCGCGACTCATCGCGTGCTGCGGAACCTGGAGGACTTCGATTTCGAAGGGTTCCTTACGACGGCGCGCCGCCGGTTCGAGATCTCTGAGATCGATTCGGCGGACGAGTTTCGCACTGCGCTGGAGCAGGTTGAACCTTCTCTCGTCAAGGTCGGCGTGGTGTCGAGTTCTTCGGCTGTGTGTTTCCTGCTGAGCGCAAAACGGGAGCCGGGTGAAATCGACGTCCGGATTCTTCACGGGACGCTGCTCGGCGAGATGCTGGGGATCAGCGAAGAGGCTGTCCGCGATGAACGGCATATCTCGTATGTGCGCGGAATCGATCCGGCCATCGCGGCCGTGCGGGAGGGGGGCGCTCAGATCACATTTCTTCTGCAGCCCCCGCCGATCCAGCAGGTTGCAGATCTCGCCTTCTCGGGCGGAGTGATGCCGCAGAAATCGACCGATTTCTATCCCAAGCTGCTTTCGGGCCTGACGATCTACAAGCTGGAGCGCTAACGTGATTACACGCGCCGCTATTCTTCCACTGCCTGGAATCCGATGCGACGCTTCGGTGGCACGGGTTCGGGTGCCATGAGTTCCCGGATCGCCTCGAAAATCTGATGAAGTTCGCTGTCATGCTTCTCGAATTTGCGTTCCAGGTCGTCAAGGCGGTACGAGAGTTCCTGGTGTGCGGAGAGGATTGCCCGCAGCTTCACAAACACCCGCACAATGCCGATCGAAACTTGAACCGCCCGCGGGCTGGTAAGGACGCTGGCGAGCATTGCGACGCCCTGCTCCGTGAAGGCGTAAGGAAGATATCGCCGGCCGCCGCGGCCCTTGTTTGAGATGCCAGTTTGGAATCTCAAATCAAAGCATCGATCTCGTCGCCAGTGAGCTGGAAGGAGAAGTCCTCCGGAAAGCGGTCGATATTGCGCTTCACCGCCCTGTTCAGATTGCCGGTTGGCACTTCATAGAGCGACGCCAAGTCGGAATCGAGCATCACCTTATGCCCGCGAATGAAGAGTATGCGCTGCTGGATGAGCTCGGCCGGCAACGTGATTTCCTGCCCTGTCGGGTGCTTTTTCTCCATGAATGCCCGCTCGGGCCTCTCCTTCCCTAGAACTGCATCGTCGACAAATCGACGTGCGACCGGTGGCCCTCCACCACGACGATTCCCGTTTCGGTCACGTGGTGGTATTTGCGATCCCGCTCGAGGTCGTACCCGATCGTCGCGTCCGCCGGGACCTTTACGTTCTTGTCCAGGATCGCGCGGCGAACCCTCGCGTGGCGCCCGATGTCGCAATTGTCGAAGATCACGGAATCCTCGATGCTGGCGCCGGTATGAACCTTAACACCCCGGCCGATGATCGAGTTCTTCACTGAGCCGCCAGAGAGAATCGCTCCCCCGGATATGATCGAATCGACGGCCGTGCCGCGCCTGCCCTCCAGGTCGAACGTGAACTTCGCCGGAGGATCCTGATACCCGGCCGTGCGCAGCGGCCATTGCCGGTTGTACAGATTCAGTTCCGGCTTCACCGACCGCAGGTCCATGCTTGCCTCATAATACGCGTCGATGGTCCCGACATCGCGCCAGTATACCGGCTGCTCCGCGGGGTCTCCGGGGATCCGGTTGGTCTGGAAATCGTACGCAAACATCTCCGCCTGCCCGATCAGGCCCGGCAGGATATCGCGCCCGAAATCGTGCGAGGAGTCTTCCCGCTCGGCATCGGCGTACAACTCCCGCAGCAGAAGTTCGGTCGAAAAAACGTAGTTGCCCATCGACGCATACACGCGGCTAGGATCGCCGGGCATGGTCGGCGCGTCGGCCTTCTTCTCGTGAAATCCTACGATTGCGCCTTCGTTATTGGTCTCGATGACGCCGAATTCCCTGGCCTCCTGCTTCGGAGCCGGGATCGCCGCGATGCTGACCTTGGCGCGCTTCGCGACGTGGAACTCGATCATGTCGCGGATATTCATGCGGTAGATGTGGTCGGCGCCGAAGATGATGACGATATCGGGGGCGGCCTGTTCGATCAGATTGATGTTTTGATAGATGGCGTCGGCCGTGCCCCGGTACCATTCCTCGCCCGGCATCCGCATCTGCGCCGGCACCGGAATTATAAAGTGGCTCTTCAGCAGCCCGCCCGTTTCCCAGCCCTCCCGGATGTGCTGGAGCAGAGACTGGCTCTTGAACTGGATCAGCACGTAGATGGAATGAATCTCGGAATTGATCAGGTTGCTCAGTACGAAATCGACAATGCGGTACCTGCCGCCGAACGGAACCGCGGGCTTGGCTCGCTCCTTCGTCAGTGGGTAAAGCCTAGTCCCCTTACCGCCTGCCAGCACGAATGCAAGGACGCGAAGTTGCATGAGAGCCTCCCAGCTCAAGTGCCATCGTACCAAGCACGGCTTGCTTCACGCCTATTGATAAATGGGGACAGACACCCTTTTCCGCCGCTCTGACGTGTCGATTCTGAGTTCGAACGCAGGCGGAAAAGGGTGTCTGTCCCCATTTCTCAGCGAGCCGCTAAAAAACGTAGCCGATTTCAGCCCGATAAGACCGCGGCGTCAAGAAATGCGTTCCGCTGAAGGTCGAGAGAAAGTTGTATAGTCCGACGTGGTTCGTGAGATTCAGAGCGGACAGTTGAAGCGTCCAGTGGTGGCTGTCCTTGGAGTGGAACAGGTTGTCGTTCCCAACGCCCAAGTCAAACAGGTTCCGCGCCGCGACGCGCGCGGGGTTATGATCGGGGTCGAACGTCCCCGGAGCCGGGATGTGGACCAAAGTCGAGCCGAACGGCTGGCCCGATGGGCATCCGGTGATCGGCGCGGCGGGCGTCGCCACCTGGGTTCCGCAGTAAACGCCGATGGAGGTCTGCTGATTGGGAGTTAGAGCGAGGGCGTCCGCGGCCGTGGAAACTCTGCCCACGACCAGTCCGCTATCGAAACGCCACGTGAAATTAATCCACGAGCCATCTTTTCCGCGCTGGTAGCGCAGGTTCGTCGTTTGCTCGAAAGCCTGATCGTGATCGATACGGAATACATCGAACACCAGCGGAGAGTTGAAAAGAATCCCGCCGTTTTCCGGCCCGAAGAAGCGCGCGCGAGTGTGGCCAAAAACCGTATAAGCGCTGAACCCGTGCACCGGAGCCAGATTCACTCTCACGGACACGCCGTCGATCTTGGATTTCCGCCATTCGATCGGGAACTGGATCGGCGAATTAAAGAGCGTGTCGAAGTCGAATGCGTTGTGCGTGTATTTCCAGAAATAGTCGGCGTCGATGACGACTGATTTCTTGATTCCCTGCTGGAAGCCGGCGTTGTACTGGTCGCGTCGCCCTGGTTTGAGCGGGTTCACTCCGAAAGCGCCGAACTGGTTCTGCGAGAGTCCACCGACCCCGGTCGAGCTCGAGAGGATGAGGTTCTCGTTATACGGAGTCTCGAAGAACCGCGAGTACGAGATTCGAAGAACGGTCGAGGTCGGCTTGAACAGATAGGAGAGGCCCACTCGCGGCTGCCAGCCGGTGTCTCGAACCAGGCCGTTGTACCAATCCCACCGCAGGCCCACATTCGCGGTGAGGCCGCCATAGGTGATGGAGTCCTGCGCGAACACCGCCGCTTGGTCGACGTCGCGCCGCCCGAAGAAATGGAACAGCGAGCCTCCGCGGGTCAGATCCAGGGGAAGCAGGCCGGGCAGAAAGCCCTGGTTGGGCACGAAGCCCGCAGTGCCGCAATTGCCGGGGTCCGTTATCCCTGGGGCGGCGGACGGCTGACCTTGCGCGTCCACACACACCGCGTTAAATGCGGGGTCGGTAACGCCCAAATCGAAACTCTCGCGGAGGAAGTAGCGCCCCGCTTGAACGCCCACTTTCACGTTGTGGTGGCCCTTCACCACCGAGACGTCGGTCTTGGCGCCGAGATTCATCAGCCTGCGTCTCTGCGCGACCGTTGCCGGAAGATCGGAGAAGGGATTATCGCTGGGGTAGTAACTCACCTGGTCCTGCCGCAAATAAGGGCTGAACGTAACTACCATGGCGGCGCCGAAAGTGTGGACCCAACCGGGAGCGATGTTATAAGACAGCAGTTTCTGCCGCTGGTCCTGCCCGGTTACCGCCTGGTCCCAGGTATTCGGAATTTGAAACCACGTCCGCGCGAGGAACAGGTTCAGATGGAAGCTGTCGTTCTGGTCCGGCTGAATATCGAAGCGGTTGAAGAATTGCTGGTTGTTCCCGACATCGTGCAGCGGTGTGAATTCGGGAGTATCCAGATACCGTCCCGAACGGGTGGAGTTGAACGCCACGAATTCCCCGTAATGCTTGCCGCCCCAGCCCAGCGAACTCTCGAGGGCGGGCGTGCCGAACGATCCGTAGCTGGTGTGGAAGTCGCCAAATGGCTTGGTGGAACCGAGGCCCGATCGAGTGACGGCGTTGATCACCAGGCTTGCCTTGTCGCCGTACTCCGCCGGCGCCGCGCCCGAGATCACCTCGAAGGACTGAATGATATTCAGAGGCATCTGGTTGGAAAACTGTTTGCTCTGCTGGTCCGTAATGGGCTGATTGTCGATGGAAAACCCGGTCTCGGCGTGGTCGCCCGCCGGGTGAAACATGCCGTTCGAATCGGCGGCCACGCCGGGCGCAGCAATCGTGATCACGTCGCTCATACCGGCGCCCGGCGACTGCCGGGGCAGATCGGCGAACAGGGAGCGGTCTACGTCGACGTGCGCGGTGGGCACGCTTTCCACCAGATCGGCGGCATCGGAATGAACCTCCACCTCTTGGGTGGCCGCCGCCGCGAGCTGCAGCGAGACACTCAACGTGACAGGCACCGTGCCGCGCACCGCGACGTCCTGCGTGTAAAGTTGGAAGCCGGACGCGGATACCTCCAGGTGGTACTGGTTCGGCGGAAGATTCGTAAGCCTGCCGGCGCCGGCCGCGTCGGCTTGCACGGAACGTTTGAAGCCGGAGACCTTATTCGACAACGTGACTTGCGCGTTGGAAACCGCCGCGCCGCTCGGGTCCAGCACGGTGACATCGATTGTCCCGCCGGTCCCGGAAGCCTGCGGGCCCGCTCCGGCCGTAGCCAGGGCCCCCACCATCAGCAAATAGATAAAACTGCGCATCAACCCTCCCAATCAACGTTTATTTTTGGACAGACGTCATATGAGGATCGATGCGGGAGGGGCTCGCGGTGGTGCGTTGGATCGGACTCCGTCCCTCGCGGGAACGGATTCCAGGGGTTCGGTCTGGATAGAAACGGCTTCGGAGGACGAAACAACGCTGACCGCGCACGGCTGAATCGCCGGCAGGTGCGCCAATTGACAGATCGCGCAAGGCTGCGACCGGGCATGCCCGTGTCCCGTCTCAGCGGCCATGAAAGTGATGGCCGAGGCGCCAACCAACACTACGACGGCGAACAAAACCGTCAGTCTTCGGAAATGTGTACGCGCCGGCACGCCTCTACTCAATTATCCCCGAAGTAGTGCGGTAGCATCAAATATCTGACGAACGCGCGGGAACGTTCGTTCCTTGAAACCAACATGTCTCGCTACTTCCGGATAGAAGAGGCCGAGCGTCTGCTGCCCGACGTCCAAACAGCGATTGAAAAGGCCATCCGCCTTCGCCGGGAGCACGAGGTCTCCGAGCGTCGGCTTCAACAGGTGTTGCAGCGCATCACCATGCTGGGCGGCTCTTTCGTGGACCGCGACGCCATCCTCGCTGAGCGGGAACGCCGGGACGCCAGCGCCGTGGCATTCGAGGCCGCGATCGAAAGTATTCATTCTTACGGTTGTCATGTGAAGGACTTAGATGTAGGCATGATCGACTTCCCGACTCGCCTCCACGGCCGCGAAGTCCTGCTGTGCTGGAAACTCGGCGAGAATGGAATTCGCTGGTGGCACGGCGTCGACGAGGGGTTTCGTGGGCGAAAACCAATAGACGACGATTTTCTAGCGAATCACGAGGGAGAACGCCCTTCTTGAGGGCATCTGTTACACTGATGTCTCAAGGATGCTTCTAGCTCGAGAGTTTATCAGCTATTTATCGCGCCAAGTTGTTAGCCGCTTAACTCCCAAGGTCATCGAGACCACTGACGAACAGGCTGCCTCCGCCATCATCGCAGGTATTATCGAAGAGGAACTGGCGGTCGAAGACCGGCTGAACGACGAGGTGCGCGACCTTCTCGGCCAGTATGAAGACTACATGCGGCAGAACGAGATCTCGTATCAGGAGATGTTCCGCCGCATCAAGAACACGATGATCACCCAGCGCAAGGTCATCCGGGCGTCCGGCCGCGATACTGGCGATGCGATGAAGCTTTCGCGGGATAAAGTGAACGACATCTCGCACAAGATTGTCACGAATATCCGCAAGTCCCGCGATTTTCGCCTGAAAAAAGACCCCAACGACGTTCGCCTGGAAATCGTCAAGCACATGACCGAGTTCCTGACCATCGAGGAGCGTGTGGACAAAGCCTCCCGCCTGAAGATCCGCACGCAGAAGCGCGAAGTCCCCGAAGGCACCGAGGAATGGGACCTTTTGCACCGGCGTTACTATGCCGAAGAGTTGAAGAAACTCGGCATCGACCTCGGCCGCGATAATCGCTAAGTCGGCGAAACGAATCACGTCTGACATGAGACCCGTGGCGCACGCACTTCTGCGTGCCGCGTCGCCACTCATGGCGACGCCTGTCTTCCGTGCGAAGGCGTCGTGTACGAAGCGTCCCCCGTGCATGTAGAATCGCAGTCGTGGACCACTCCATCGTCGTACTCGGCAGCTTGAACATGGATTTCGTGGTGCGCGTGGCGCATTTGCCCGCGCCGGGCGAAACCGTGCTGGGCGAAAATTTCCGGATGATCCCCGGCGGAAAAGGCGCGAATCAGGCTTGCGCGGCGGGCAAACTCGGCGGCCTGACACGCATGGTCGGACGCGTCGGGTACGACGTCTTCGGCGACCAACTGAAGGCCAGCCTGGCGGCGGCCGGCGTCGACGTCGCCTTCGTGCATGCCACCCGATCGCAGCCGACTGGAGTAGCGCTGATCTGGGTCGATAGCTCGGGCCAGAATTCGATTGTCGTCGCTTCGGGCGCGAATCATGCGCTCCTGGCGTCCGAAATCGAGGGTACCCGGCCCGCGTTCCGCGGCGCTCGTTTCGCGCTGTTCCAACTGGAGACGCCGCTTGATGCAATGGAGGCGGCCGTCACACTGGCCCGCGAAGAGGGCGCTCGCATTATTCTGGACCCCGCTCCGGCGCAACCGCTGCCGCCGGACCTGCTCGCCCGCATCGATATTCTGACCCCCAATGAGACGGAGGCGTGCATCCTTCTCGGACGGATGCCGTCGAATGTGTCTGTGGCGGAAGCGCCGGAGATGGCGCGCGCGGTCCGGAATATGGGGCCGGCCGCGGTGGTGCTGAAACTTGGTAGCCAGGGCTGTTTTTACTCCGATTCGACGCGCGAACTTCACGTGCCTGGGTTTGCGGTGGAGGTGTGCGACACGACCGCGGCGGGGGACACCTTCAATGCCGGTTTGGCGGTGGCGCTCGCCGAAGGCCGCGAATTGGAAGCCGCATTGCGATTCGCGAACGCCGCCGCGGCGATCTCGGTTACGCGTGCCGGCGCCCAGGCGTCACAACCCACCCGCGCGGAGGTCGTAAACTGGGTGGAATGAAAACAGCACTGGGACTGTGTTGTGCGACCGCCGTCGCATCGTCCTTTCTCACGTTCGTTCTTGCTCGAGCGGACTCGCTCCCGGCGCGGATCAGGCTAGAGAACGCCAGAGTGAAAGTGAGTGAGGTCACCTACCCGGCTGGCGTTCCGCGCGACAGGTTCACACGCCCGACCGACGAGGTGATCGTTTTCCTCGACGATTGCAAGTATCGCCGGACCGATTCGAACACCGGCGAAAAGACAGTTCGCGAGCGGAAGTCCGGCGAAGTCCTCTGGCATAACAAGGGCGAGGATGCGCCCGTTCTGGAAAACCTGGGTACGAAGCCTTACCGTACCCTGGTGATCGAGTTAAAATGACTTTCCAAAAAGCAGCGGTACTGGGCACCGGACAAATGGGTCCCGGCATCGCCTCGACCATCGCCCTGGGCGGTGTTCCCGTGACGATTCTCGGAAGGACCGCCGATTCGGCGCGCCAGGGTTTAAGCATGGCACGCAAGGCGATCCTCTCGCTTGAAGAGAACGGGCTCACGCCCACCGCACGCGCCAACTGGGCGCTTGAACACCTGGACGAATCCACCGAATTCGAAAAAGCCTTCGCGACGTGCGACCTGGTCATTGAATCGACTCCGGAGGACATGGCCTTCAAGCAGGATCTGTTCCGCCGGATGGACGCCATCGTAAAACCGGATGCCGTGCTCGCTTCCAACACCTCGGGGTTGAGCATCACCGCAATCGCATCGGCGGTGAACCGGCCGGAGCGAGTGCTCACTACGCACTTCTGGAATCCGCCCCACCTGATGCCGCTGGTCGAGATCGTGCGCGGCGAAAAGACGGACCCCGCGGTGGCGATCCGGCTGCGCGATTTTCTGCGTTCCTGCGGTAAGGTCCCGGTGCTGGTGAAGAAGGACCGTCCGGGCCAGTTGGGAAATCGCCTGCAGATGGCGCTCGTGCGCGAGGCCATGTTTATCGTGCAGGAGGGAATCGCCGACGTCGCGGACGTCGACCTCGCCGCGCGCACCGGCTTCGGTCTGCGGCTGCCGGCGTACGGGATCTTCGAGCACGCCGACAACGTCGGCCTGCCCATGGTGGGCTCCATCGTCGATTACGTTTCGAAGGATCTGTGCAACCAGACCGGCGTGCCCGGGATCCTGCGCGAGAAGATCGAGGCGGGGGCCAGCTTCTACGATTGGAAAGCTCGCGACATCGGCGCCATGCGCGCACGCCGCGATGCCTTCCTGCTCGATTTCCTGAAGCGCTACACGCCGGGTTGGTAGGCCCTACCAGCTCATCGCGAGCTCGACCAGCGTTCGCACGGGAATCCCGCTCGCGCCTTTCGCGGCCCAAGGCTTCCCATCGTCGTACGAAGCCGTGCCGGCGATGTCGAGATGAATCCACGGGGTGTCCTCGGCAAATTCCTTGAGGAAGTACGCCGCGGTGATCGCTCCGCCCCAGCGCCCGCCGATGTTGGCGATATCGGCGAACGGCGATTTCAGAAGCTCCCGAAACTCATCGTCCACGGGAAACGGCCACATCTTTTCGCCCGCTGTTTTTGCAAAAGAAAGGAATCTGTCTTCGAAAGTAGAATTATTCGAAAACACGCCGGTGTAAATGTGTCCGAGAGCTACCACGCAAGCGCCCGTCAGCGTCGCGGCGTCCACCAGGTGCGTGCAGCCCTGCCGCTTCGCGTAAGTGATCGCGTCGTTCAGAATCAGCCGCCCCTCGGCGTCGGTGTTCAACACCTCGACGGTCTTGCCGGAAAGCGAGGTCACGATATCGCCGGGACGCATGGCCGCGCCGCCCGGCATATTCTCCACGGTCGGGATGAAGGCGGTGACGGGAATCCGCGGCTTCAACTGCGCCAGGGCCCGCATGGTTCCGATCATGGCCGCGCCCCCGCACATGTCGTACTTCATCTTGTCCATGTTTTCGGCGGACTTGATCGAGATGCCGCCGGTATCGAACGTGACGCCCTTGCCCACCAGGCCGAGGTGATCCTGGGAAGCGGGCTCGTTCGCGGGCCGGTAGCGGAGAATGATCAGCGCCGGCGGGCGGACGCTGCCGGCGGCGACGGCGAGAAGCGAACCCATGCCAATCTCGCGCATCTGCTCCTGGTCCAGGACCTCGCACTGGAGGCCCTGCTCCGCGGCCATGTCCCGCGCGCGTTGCGCCAACTCCTGCGGACCCAGCACGTTGGGCGGTTCGGTGGCGACATCGCGCGTGAAATTCGCCGACTCGGCGATAATCCGGCCGCGCTCCAACGCGGCTTCGATGGCATGCCCGTCGCTGCTTGGCGACACCACGATCAACGCCTCAATTGGCTTCGTTTCGTCTTTGGTGCGGTACCGGGTGGGCTCCCATTCTCCAAGTACCGCGCCCTCGGCCGCCGCCTTCCCCTGTTCGGGCGTCGCGTCGGGCAGATAGAGCGCAAAGGAGGCATTCTTGCGGGCCGCCCGAATGGCCGCGCCAGTGGCCCGGCTCAACAGCGCGTCGTCGAACTTGTCCGCCGGGCCAGCGCCCACCACCAGCAGGCGCTTCGCCTTCAGGCCCTGCGGCCGGTGCAGTAGCGCGGTTTCGTACGCTTTACCGGAGAACTCGCCGGAGGCATAAATCTCGTCCAGCCAGCCGCCGGTCGCCTGGTTCAGGCCGGCCAGATGGGCGGCCAGCGGCTGCTCCTTTTTCTCGGGCGCGAAGGCGATGAGAACGTCGGCTTCAACCGTTTCAATGGACGCGGAAGAGAATGAGATTCGCATGGTTTGTCGGTTTACTCTCGCTGGTGGCGTGCGATGGCGGCGCGCACCTCAGCCTCGGTCTCGCGCTTGCGCTCGGACTCCCGCTTGTCGTGCAGTTTCTTGCCTTTACCGACCGCCAATTCGCATTTCACGAGGCCGTCTTTCAAGTAGATCTTCGTCGGGATGACGGTCAGCCCTTTCTCCTGTGTTTTCTTCGCCAGCTTGTCGATTTCGGCGCGGTGCAGCAGCAGCTTGCGGCGGCGCACCGGCTCGTGATTCTGCCGGTTGCCGTGCGAATACTGGCTGAAATGGGCGTTCACCAGCCACGCCTCGTTGTTCAACACCTCGGCGTAGGCTTCCTTCAGCTGTATCTTTGCCTCCCGGGCGGCCTTCACCTCGGTGCCGGTCAACACGATGCCCGCCTCGACCCGGTCGGAGAGGTGGTAATTGTGCCCCGCCTGCCGGTTGTCGCTGAGGATCTTGACCTTGATGTCCGTCGGCATTTTGTCCTACACGCTTCCAAGCCAGGGAACGTCACTTGTTATGTGGTGTCCCGAACTTCGAGGGTCCACCGTGTGGCGGGCAACACCAGTGTAGCACGCCATGTTCGGAACTTAAATCGATGCGCAGCAATCATTTACGTACTTTCCTGGCGTCTCTCCTGACCCTCTTTCTCATTGCTCCGCCCATCCAGGCGAAGGACAAGAAAGCGGAGAAGTCTTACAAGGCCGGCCTGGAGGCTGAGGCTCGGAAAAGCTGGGACGAGGCGCTGGAACTGTACGAGAGAGCCGCCGCGACCGATCCCGTGGACGCCCGCTTCATGATGGGAGTCCAGCGCAGCCGCTTCCAGGCGGGGGCGGTACACGTCGACGGGGGCAGGAAACTCCGCAAGGAGGGACAGCTCGATGCCGCGCTGGCTGAGTTTCAAAACGCCATCGCTAAGGACCCCTCCTCCGCGATCGCGTTGCAGGAGTGGAAGCGCACGGCGGAGATGCTGGAGCGGGAAAAGAAGACCGGCAAGGTGGACGATCCGGACCGCGGGCTGACACCCGCCGAGAAGTCGCAGAAAGAAGGGCAGCAGCGTCTGGATTCGATGCTTCCGCCGCCCGAGCTGAAGCCCATCACCCGGGTGATCTCCAACCTGAAGATGAACAATCAGCCGCCAAAGGTGTTGTTCGACACGGTAGGCAAGCTGGCGGGGATCAACGTCGTGTTCGACCCGGCGTACCAAAGCCAGGGCAAGATGTTCAACATCGACCTCAATAATTCGTCTCTGGAGCAGGCGCTCGATTACCTGGGTGTGCTCACCAAGACGTTCTGGAAGCCGATCTCGGGGAATACCATCTTTGTGACGGAAGACAACGTCACGAAACGGCGGGATTACGAAGATAACGTCGTCAAGGTGTTTTATATCAAGAACGCGACCAGCGTTCAGGAATTCCAGGAAATCGCGACCGCGGTCCGCAGCCTGGTCGAAATCCGCCGGGTGTTTACCTACAACGCGCAGAAGGCCGTTGTCATGCGCGGCACGGTGGACCAGATCGCGCTGGCTGAGAAGGTGATCAACGATCTGGACAAGCCCAAGGGCGAGGTGGTGGTGGAAATCATTGTCATGGAAGCGAACAGTTCCCGAACGAAGGACCTGGCCGCGGCGATCATGTCCGGCGGGTCTCCGGGACTCAACCTGCCGCTCCAGTTTACGCCGCGGAATCCGGTCCTGTCCGGCACCCCGCCACCGGCAACCACCGGGGGAGGCACTACGACACCGGCCGCTACCACGAGTACGGCGGTTTCCCTGCAACAGCTGGGGCATGTTTCCACCAACGACTTCTCCACCACGCTGCCGGGCGCTCTGTTGAAACTTCTTGTATCCGACACGCGGTCGAAAGTGTTGCAGCACCCGTCGGTGCGCGCGTCCGACGGGCAAAAAGTCACGCTGAGGATCGGCGATAAGATCCCTTACGCGACCGGCAGCTTCCAGCCCGGCTTCGGCGGGGTCGGCGCGGGCATCAGCCCGCTGGTGAGCACGCAGTTCAGCTTCGCCGAGGTGGGAGTCAACGTGGACATCACGCCCCAGATCCATGGAACCGACGAAGTGACCTTGAAGATGGCGGTCGAGGTTTCGCAGGTCCGATCCAACGTGGAGATCGGCGGTGTCAGCCAGCCGATTATCGGGCAGCGGAAGACCGAGACGGAACTCCGGATGCGCGAGGGGGAAGTGAACATACTAGGCGGGCTGTCGCAGAATCAGTACACAAAGAGCTTATCGGGAATTCCCGGACTCGTGGATGTGCCGGTGCTCGGCGCGCTGATGGGGAGCCAGCATACCAGCCGGGAAATTGGGGAACTGCTAATCGCGGTGATTCCGCACATCGTGCGCACCCCCGGTTACACGGCGGAGAACCTGAAGGGCGTGTTCGCGGGGACCGATCAGGTGCCGCACGTCAGCTATGCGCCAAAACCCGAGACCGACATCGTCCCGCCGCCGGCGGAGAAGGTCGTGCCGGCTAATCCGGCGCCGGCGGCCGCTCCCGCGGCGCAGACGCTGCCCCGGCTCTCATTCATTCCGCCCGCCACCCAAAGCGGTGTCGGGAATAAGATCGCGCTCACGCTCCAGGTCGATAGCGTCACCGATCTCTCGTCGCTGGCGCCGATCCGGATCAAGTTCGATCCGAGAGTGCTTCGCCTGGACGACATCGTTCCGGGGAGCTTCCTGGCCAGCGACGGCCAGCAGGCGACGGTGGCCAAGGACATACGCAACGATACCGGAGAAGCAACCCTCAGTGTCTCCCGGGTCGCCGGCACGCAGGGCGTCAACGGGTCTGGACCGCTGGCGACCTTTTCCTTCTCGGCAATCTCGAAAGGCAACGGGGCAGTGATGCTGACGGAATTCGGATTGAAGAACTCGCAGAATAGTCCGATCACCATCGCGCCGCCCCAGGTCGCCGTCACTATTCAGTAATTATGAAAAGGCGATCGGAACGCGGATTCACCCTGGTTGAAATGGTCGTGGCGTTCACGATCCTCGCGCTGCTGTGCACGATGGCGGTCCCGCTGGCCCGCTACAAAGTGAAGCGCGACAAGGAGCGCGACCTGCGCTGGGCGCTGCACGAGGTGCGAAACGCGATCGATAAGTACAAGGACGATGCCGACGCGGGGAAACTCGCGCCGGGCAAGATCGAAAGTTACAACTACCCCGAGAGCCTGGAGCAACTGGTCGAAGGCGTGAAGGCCGCGGGGAAGGTCGACGTGAAGCTGAAATACTTGCGCCGCGTTCCCAAGGATCCCATGACCAACTCCACGGACTGGGGTAAACGGAGCATGCAGGACGATCCGAAATCGACGAGTTATGGCGGGCAAAATGTCTTCGACGTTTTTTCGAAGAGCACCAACACAGGAAGCGATGGCACGCCCTACACGGAGTGGTAATCGCGGATTCACGCTGATCGAGCTGATGATCGTCATGGCGATCATGGGGATCATCATTTCGATGGCGGTCCCGATCTATCAGAAGTCGATCATCCGCTCGAAGGAGAGCGTGCTCAAGCAGAACCTGTTCACGCTGCGCCAAGTGATCGACGAGTACACCTACGACAAGCAGAAAGCACCGCAATCGCTGCAGGATATCGTCCAGCAGGGCTATCTGCGGGGGATCCCGGTGGATCCGATGACCGGAACGGACAGTTCGTGGCGGATCATCATGGAAGACGCGATGAACTCCACCAGCCAGAACGAGCCGGGAATATTCGACGTGCGCAGCGGGTCCGAGTCCAAGAGCCTGGAAGGCACTCCGTACTCCGACTGGTAGCGTGGCACACGCACTCGTGCGCAGTGCCGCAAGCTTTTCCCACAGGCGGCGACTCTGCATGGGCGGTCCTGGAACATCCCACACGAGTAATTTTCGGGACGCGCCGGTCCAGGGGCGAGCAGTGGCATAAGATGAGATTGTGCCGGAACTCAGCCGATTTTTCGGCATCGTAATTAGACTGTTCTCGGAACCCGGTTCGCCTCACCACGGGCCTCATTTCCATGCCTATTATCAGGACCAAGTGGCAGTCGTCGGGATCGACCCAGTGGATATGCTCGCCGGCGGGCTCCCTCAAAGGCAGCGGCGTCTCGTCGAAGTTCTCCGGTTTCTCCGGTTGACAGGTCGCGTTTGTTGTCGGCCTCGTCCAACGTGGGATCGCGTATTTACACCAAGGCGCCGATCCTGTAGATCCAGGCGGTGATCGGATGCCAGCGTCCCCGCCTGATTAAATTAATCGGCATTTTCCAGAGCCGTGCTCTGGCCTCACGAGCCCCATAATGGGAACACTATCAAGGATGCCCCATTAGAGACATCGGAACCGCAGTCTCGTTCCGGATAGCCGGTATGGTAGAACCGGAAAGAGTGAGCGAGACCATGCCAGCTTACTCTATAATTTCGGTCCACTTGGGCGTGAGACGGTTCCAGGTTGGCGCTCGTCCTGCCTCATTTAGCCGAGAGCTGGCGGAACCTGTGACTCATCGCGGACAGGAGAGGATCAGGGCCTCATTCCGCACGCGATCGCTGGTGGCGATCGGAATGGCATATCGCGCAGTGTCCGCTCCCGCCTCCACGCGATGCTTGTGTTCATGCCGCTGGCCGGATTGCGTCCATACGTGCGTGATCTCCAGCGCGGAAGAGCCCAGTGCCGCGCTGGTTGCGCTCAGCCGAATGTCGTCCAGGGCCAGGCCGCACAGGCGGTAGCGCACCCACACAGTCTTCGTGCCGGGCGGCAACGATGGGACCGCGCGATCCACTTCGGGCCAGCGCAGCAGACGATCGATGCGGTCGCCGTCGCGCCACTTCACCGTGGGCCGGTAGGTCCACAAAGGCATGAACGGACCGTCTGGCGCGACGGACCACTCGATGACGGCCGACGGATCGGGGCACGGCGGAAATGGGTGCGAGGCGGTGCGGACCTCCGCGGTGAGCTTGTCCGGCGCCAGGCCGTCGCGAATGTCGAGGAAGCGGCCTCCGGCGGTGAAACCGTTGCGGGCCTGAAGCTCGAACAGCAGCGTGGCCGCGCCGTTCGCTTTTGGACGCACGAAGCTCTGGCCGCTTTCTTCGATGTATTCGGCGTTTGAAAGTTTTGCCGCGCGCGGGGCCGTCAGCGGATGCCGCTCCTCCTTTGGCCCGGCCGAGTAGAGGAGGTTGTTGTCGCCCGTTTGCAGGTCGGGCAACGTTCGGGGGTTTAGTTGAAAGCGAGTGGTGACGCGCAGACGCGCGATTGCGCCGCCGTTGCGGGTGAGGCGGAGAAGGTAGCCATAGGTTCCACTCACCGCCGTGCGACGGCCGTGCTCCGAACGGGTGAGGGTGGCCGCTTCGGTTTTCCATGCGCCGGAATAGGGGCCGGCGGCGCGGCCGGCTTCGCTCCACGTGCGGCCGTTATCGACTGACGTGGCGGCGGTCAGACTCTGGCCTTTCGCCAGTTGCAGGCGCATTTCGGCTGAGGCATCGATGATCACGTATGGACTGGGCATGTCGATTACGATCTCCGCGGGTGCGCCGGCGAGGTCCGGCTCGTACTCAATCCGGCCCGTGGCCCATAGCCGCGCGTCCTTCTGACTGCGCGGTCCATCTGCGGTGCGGATGCCGTATTGCGCGATTTCTTGCGGGAATTCGCTCCACGTCTTTCCGTCGAACTTGTACGGCAAGTAATAGAGCTCTGGTTCCTCCGGCTGGTAATACCGGATGATGCGCTCGCCAGGACGCAGCACGTAATCCATGGCATGTCCCAGCGAATAGCGGCGCCCGGAGTACAGACGGTTGTCCGAGGCCGTGGTGAACAACTCGGCGAGGTCGCCGATGGCCGCTTCGCCCACGTCGGCCGGATACCATGGCGGATCGACCAGCGCCGCGTTCACCTCGCGCGGCGATTTCAGACGGCTGGTGAGGACGGTGGCGTTCCGCTCGATGTCGCGCACCGACGCCACGACCGATTGCCGGGGCGGGCCGTCGCCGAGCGTGGTGTAGCCCATCATGTCGGAATCGTAGTAGTGGTAAGCGCCGTCGTAGAACACTTCGGCGACGGTATGGCCGGTGAGAAACCAGACGCGCGAATCCTCGAAGCCCGCGGCGTCGAACATTGCTTCCAGCAGCGGCGCGATGTGATAGCAGAGGCCGAAGCCGTAACTGTTGAGGAGCTTCAACGCATCGAGCACTTCGCCTTTAGGCTCCTCATAGGTCCAGCCCGCGATGTGATACCAATAGCCCGGGCGAACGAACCGGCCGTCGGTGAGAAAGAAGCGCCAGATCGCTTCGGCCTTCTCGCCCGGCGTTCGAGCGTTGGCGCAGATGGTGCGCGCGAAGCTTCGCACGTCGGTGGGATCGGGTTGACCTTCCTTCAATACCCGGGGCGAGTAAACTTGCGCCGGCAGCGGCGGGGTCAGCGCGAGTAAGAGCGCCAGCTTAGCGATCGATGAGGGCATGATAGTATTCAGCTCCGCGGGGGTGCGCCAGTTCGGAGTGAGATACCGGGGTTCCGTTGGGCGTCACGGGATCCGAGATCCATACCTTGCGCGGCGCGATGGCGCGGGCGAGATCCGGCAGATCAAACTCGAGTAGCGCGCCGGGCACGATGTCTTCGAAGACCCTCCGCTGCATGGCCGTCGTGGCCACCGCGTGGTAAGAGACGATCATGTTTTCCAGCGAGACGAACTGCAAGCGCGGGTCGAACACGGCGGCGTACAGCAGCGGCACCGCGCCTCCGTTTCTGCCGATGCCGCCGATGCGGGCGGGATCGACCTCGGGTTGGGACGCCAGCAGATCGACTCCCCGGACGATGTCGCGCGCGCGCATGGCGGGGAGCGTGCGGTTCATGAGGATGGCCGTCATGGCGTCTTCGTAGTCGCCGAAGTAGCGGTAGAACTCGGAGTCGTTCAGGTCGGGCGTGACGCGGGTCTCGCCCATACCGCGCAGGTCCACCGACAACACGACGACACCGGCGCGCGCGAGTTGCTCAGCCACCATCGCAGGCGCCGACTTGCCGTTCCCGTCGGCGATAACGGCGGCCGGTTTTCGGGCCGCGCCCGAGGCGGGAACATACAGCAGGGCGGGGATGAGAATGCCCGGCTCGCTCTCGTACACCAGCTTGCGAATGCTGTAGCCGTCACGCGCAATCACGCCGTATGGAGTCACAGGGACGGGACCGGACGGGGGTTCGTATCCGCTGAGACGGCGGGCGGCGGCGCGCACTTGGTCGGCGCCGCCGGGTTGACGGCTACCGCGAAGGCGCTCGGCGCGCGCGCGGTTCAGCGTGAATACCGTTTCGCCGCCGAGCGAAGTGGCGATCTGGCCGGTGGCGGCGCAGTCGAGTGTTTCGGCCGATTCGGGCTGGATGGGAATCTCAGGCGCGGTGTCGGGTTTGCCGCGCAGTTGGCGGGACAGCCAGTCGTAGGCGGCCATGCGGCGCGGTTGGTTATAGCCGTGGCCGTCGTCGGCTTCGAACATGGCGATGTCCGCGCCTCGGCCTAACTTTTCGTAGACACCGTGCGCTTCCTGAAACGTCTCGCGCGCGCCGTCGATCGGGAAGAAGTCGCGGATGGCCGTGAGCATCAGATACGGCTTGGGGGAAGCCGCGTAGATGAAATCGGGATAGTCGAGGCCGTTGCCCAGCCAGCCGGGAAACACCTGCTCGGCGTCCTGCGGGCCGATGGTCTTTAGCATCCAGTGCCAGGAAGTGATGAAGCACGAGGGAGCGGCGGCTTTGAAGCGGTCATCCAGAGCGGCCAGGTACGCACTGTGGGTTCCGCCGCCGGAGTTGCCGGTGACGGCCACGCGTGACGGGTCGACTTCCTTTCGCGAGAGAAGATAGTCGAGCGCGCGGATGCCGTCCCAGATGGTGTAACGCGCGATGTGTTGTCCGGTGAGCCAGGACTGGATGCCGTTGATGGTGTGCTCCGTGGTGGAGCTGCGCACAAACGAGCCGTTCAACTCGGGGCTGTAGAGCTGTATGCGTTCGCCCTGGCCGACGGTGTCCCAGGTGAGCGCCACGTATCCGCGGCGCGCCAGGGTTGCCAGCATCTGCTGCCACGCGTCGTGCGCCTTGCCGCCGGTTTCGTGGCCGAGCGGGTACAACACGGCGGGCCAGGGCCCCTGGCCTGTCGCCGGCAGATAAAGATTGGCGGTGACGTAAAACTTCGGCTGGCTTTCGAAGACGACCTTTTCGATGCGGTAGCCGTCGCGCTCCAGGGTGGCGACGGTGCGCGCGTTCAGCGGTGTGCGCTCGGGCAGGCCGCCGATGGCCTGCAGGATGCGCTCGCGCACGAACTGGCGGCGGCGGGCGAGATCTTCCGGCGTGTGGATGGCGAGCGTCCGCTTGCGTTCCTGGACCAGCGATTCGCCCCTCCGCTGCATGTAGTCGGGCAGCATGCGGCGGATATTTTCGTATTCGTCGAGGCCGTGCAGGAAGTCGAGGCCGTCCTGCGCGGCGGCACTGCCGGCGAGGGCGAGGAGCGTTAGCAGCAGGTGTCGCGGCATGGGGACAGCATATCGAAAATTCAGCTAGCGGTATAATCACGTGCTGATGCGTACCGGTTGCGTCATTGTCCTCGCTTCGGCGTGCGCGTTCAGCGCGGAGCTGGTTCTTCCGTCCCTGGCGCTTGAGCGCGAAGGGATGGTTCATGCCGTCTTTCGGACCGCTCCGCTGGCTACCGGACATGGGAAATTGTCGATCGAATGGACCGATGTCCACGGACGCGTCGTGGACCGCCGCACGATTCCCATCGAGATGAAAGACGAGACGGACGCGGGCTTCGACATCGACCTGCGCCGCGCGAAGGCGATGCAGAACGAGCTGCGCGCACATTTTCTTTTCGACGGCCGGGACATGCAGGGCCGGCCCGATCACCGGGATCAGGAAGCGCGGATTTCGTTCGTGGCCAAACCGCCGGCCCACACCTGGTGGGACTACGACGTCATCATGTGGCAGCACTACAGCCCGGAGCTGTTTCGAAAGCTGACGGCGCTGGGCATCGATGGCGGCGAATCCACTGGCCGCGGCGGCGGACTGCCGGATTTCCTGCTGAAGAACGACCTGCGCTGGTACGCGGAGAACATCGCCACCGACTTCTTTTCGGCGTATCACCGCGCCTATCCCGACCGGAACAACGGCTACGAATTCATCCAGGCGAGGCAGGCTCACAAGAACGATCCGGCGAGCCTGGAACCGTTCAAGCGGCATCCGAGTTTGAGCGACCGCGAGTGGCTGGCAAGAGTCCACGACCGGCTGGTTGAAGCTGCGCGAGCCCATTCGCCGTATCGTCCGTTCTTCTACAGCCTGGGAGACGAGACCGGCATCGGGGAGCTGGAAGCGGCGTGGGATTTCGATTTCTCCGACCAGTCGCTGGTGCCCATGCGCGAGTGGCTGCGGGAACGCTACGGCACGCTCGGGGCGTTGAACCGGCAATGGGGAACGCCGTTCGCCTCTTGGAATTCGGTGATGCCGGCGACCACCGATCAGGCGATGAAACGGGCCGACGACAATTTCTCGGCGTGGAGCGATTTCAAGGAATGGATGGACATCTGCTACGCCGGCGCGTTGAAGATGGGCACGGACGCGATTCACTCCGTGGACCCGGAGGCGTACGTAGGCATCGGCGGCGGGCAGATGCCGGGATGGGGCGGGTACGATTACGCGCGCATTACTCAATCGCTGACGGCCATCGAGCCGTACGACATCGGCAACAACATCGAGATCATCCGTTCTCTGAATCCGCGGATGGCGGTGCTTACGACGGCGTTCGCGCACGGGCCGTGGGAGAGGCACCGGGTGTGGTACGAACTGCTGCACGGCAATCGGGGGCTGATCCTGTGGGACGCCAAGAGCGAGTACCTGGATGCGTCCGGCAACGTAAAAGAGCGGGGGCGCGAGGCGGAGAGCTACTACAACGAGATTCGCAACGGACTGGGCGCGCTGCTGATCAACAGCCGCAGGCTGGCGGATCCGATCGCGATTCATTACTCGCAGCCGAGCCTGCGCGTGGAGTGGCTGCTGGAATCTCGTCCGCGCGGCGAGCGATGGGCGATGCGCTCGGCGAAAGCGGAACGAACCGATAACGATTTTATGCGGCTGCGTGAATCGTGGTGCCGTGTGCTAGAGGACGCCGGTCTGCAGTACAACTTTGTCTCGTACCAGCAGGTGGAGCAGAGCGAGCTGGCGCGGGGCGGGTACCGGGCGCTGATTCTGCCGCGGTCGAGCGCGTTGTCCGCCGCGGAGGCCTCCGCGATTCGAGAATTCGTGGCACAGGGCGGAGCGGTGATCGCCGATGGGACGCCGGGAACTTTCGACGAGCATGGGCGGCGGCTGGGGCAGGGACAACTCGACGGCATGGTCTCGCTGAATGCGAACGTGCTGGGTTATCAATTGGAACGGATTACCGGGAAAGGCGGCGAGACTCGCGACGTTGTTGCGCGGATGCTGGAGCGGGCGGGTGTGCGCCCGCGATTCGCTGTCACCGATCCCGGCGGCAATCCGGTGCAAGGCGTGGAGACGCATGTGTTCCGGAACGGCGGCGTGTTCCTGGCGGGGCTGCTGAGCAATCCGTCGCTGCGCGTGGATGAACTCGGGCCGCCGGACTTTCATTCGAACGAGCAGTTCGCGGTTCGCCGGTCGCTGAAGGTGACGCTTCCGCAACCCATGATGGTTTACGACGTTCGCGCGGGAAAGCAGTTGGGGCGGCAGAAGGAGTGGAAGGTGGAGCTCGATCCGTACGAGCCGGCGATCTACGCCGTTTCCTCGGAACCGTTGCCGGCGCTGGTGATCGCCGCGCCCGGGCGGATCGCGCGCGGCGCGACGGGTCACATCGGCATTCGCTTCGACGGCGATACTCCGGCGGCGGTGCATGTTCTACATGTCGAGGTTACCGATCCGGGCGGGCGCGCTGTCCCGGTCTACTCCGGGAACGTTCGCGCTCCGCGGGGTCGAGCGGAATGGCCGCTTCCCATCGCGTTCAACGACGTTAGCGGGCAGTGGAACGTCCGCGTGAAAGATATGCTGAGCGGCGAATCGCAAATGGCGGCGATTGAGGTTTATTGAATCTCAGTCCACGCCGCACCAGCGGCATACGAAGAGCAGCAGGGTTTTCGCGGCATCGACGAGAGAGTCGATTTCCACGTACTCATCGGCGGCGTGCGTGTTGCCGCCGCGCGGTCCCCAGAGCACGGCGGGCGTTGCGAAGGCCTGATGAAAAACGTACATGTCGCACGGGCCCTCGATGCCGACGATGGGCGGGCGCGCGCCGAGCACGGCCTCGGCGCAGTCAGCCAACTCGCGAACCAGCGGGTCGGAGTTCAGGATGGCGGAACCGGGGAGCCAGCGAATGGGGAATTCGATTGCGGGCCTTTGCGGAAACAAGCCGTCGAACCATTCGAAGAATTCACGGTCCACTTCGTCGCGCGTCTCGCCGGGCATGAGCTGCCAATACAGTTCGACCTTGCACTCCTCGGGAACCGTAATCGGCTCGCCGGTGCCCCACGGCGCGGTGAAGATTTTCGTAACGGAAACGGGGACGGGGTCGGTGTGGTGAGCGTACAGCTCGTGGACGGTCGCCTTACGGCGGCGGGCGGCGGCGAATGCGGGGATCGCGGACAGGAAGTGCGTAAGCTGGTGGATGACGCCGGCCGGGAATGCGCCTTCGGTGAGGATTCCGCCGGACGCGCGAAACGTGATTTGAACGATGCGTCCGCCGCGCTGTGCCGGGCAGACACGGAGGAAGGATGGCTCGGCGATGACGGCGGCATCGGCATTGAAACCGCGAAGGCGGCCGGCGAGGGTGCCGTTGACGCCGCCGAACTCTTCGTCGACGACAGATTCAAAGACCAGGTCGCCGCGGAGCCGCAGATCGAGAGCGGACAGCGCTTCGGCGATGAAGAGGTTCATAGCGATGCCCGCTTTCATATCGTTCGAGCCGCGGCCATAGATGCGATTGCCCTCCACCTCGCCTCCGAACGGGTCGCGAGTCCAGGGCTGGGTTCCGCGCGGGACGGTGTCGATGTGGCCGGACAGCAGCAACGAGCGGCCTCCGCCCGCGCCTTTGCGCCGCGCGCCGATATTGGGGCGGGACGAATAGTCGCGGCCGGGCTCAAACAGCGGGTGCTCGCGGAGGCCGGGCACGGCGGCGAGCTCGTACAACTCGGGTTGCCAGCCAGCCGCGCGGAGGACCTCGGCGATGTGATCCTGGCACGAGCGTTCCGCGCCGGTGGGCGGCGTATTTTCGGAAGGAATTCGAATCAGATCGCGAACGATCGCGATCAGACGGGAGCGATGCCGGTCGACGTAGTCGAGGACGGTGGAGTGGAGATTTTTGCTGGAGCCGGTCATGATTGCGAGTTTATTGTGGATCGCAAGTAATATATCGCAATCTGTCACCCGGCGAGGAGAGTGAACGCGAGCCGCCGGTGCGGAGCGCGAGTGCGAACCATGGCGGGATCGAAAGTGGCGGCGGCTGGTGGGACCCCGGAAGTGGTAGACTTACCTCCGATCGTCAACAAAGCTATGCGTACCGCCAGTGCGAAGAGGCGCGTGCTCCGGCCGCCTCAGGTGCGAGGCGCCAACCGGGCGGCCGTGCTGCAATTACTGCGTCACAACGAACACATGTCGCGGGCCGATATCGCGCGCCAGAGCGGACTGTCGGAAGGGACCGTTTCGCGCATCATGACCGGGCTGATCGCGGACGTGCTGGTGCGGGAGCACGGGGAGGAGAACTCGACGGGCGGGCGGCCGGGGCGGCGCCTGCAACTGGACTCGCGGCGGGTGGCGTTCGGCGCCGATATTCAGAACTGGGAGACGCGCGTGGCCGTCAGCAACATGCGCGGCCGCATCGTGGAGAGCCGTTGTTTTCGCACCCCGTCCGCGGTCGAGGAGACGCTCGACCTGATCGCGGATGCGTTCTTCGAATACCGCAAGAAATTTGGATCGCAGCGCGTGCCGGGGCTCGGTGTGTGCGCGCGGGGGATCGTCAACAGCGAGGCCGGCATAGTCGTGCTGGGCAGCCGCGCGGACTGGATCGACGTACATCTGCGGGAGATTCTGGAAGCCAGAGTGAGCGAGCCGGTGTACGTGGAGAACAACGTCCGCGGGGCCGCGCTGGCCGAATACAACTACGGCTCGCCGGATGTCTACGGCGCGCGCTGTTTTGTTTTCGTCAAGGTGGACGAGGGCGTGGGCATGGGCATTCTGATCGAGGGCCGGCTACACGCGGGGCCCCGCATGGCGGCGGGGGAGTTCGGCCAGATGGTGATCGCGATGGCGCCGGGGAGGGAGCGGCATGACCGGCCGGGGTGCCTGGAGCGCCTGGCGTCGGACCCGGCCCTCTGCGGTCGTTATGCGGCGCTGGCGGGCGCGCGGCGTTCGGCGAGCTCGGGCGGGACCTCGGCGCGAGTGCGCCGCATCGTGCAGGCGGCGGTGGACGGCGATGAAGCGGCGCTCGCGAGCCTGCGGGAAACGGCCCGCTGCCTGGGCGTGGGGATTTCGAACGTGGTGTGGGGGCTGGACGCCGATGTGGTGGTGATCGACGGAGCGATGACCGGCGCCTGGCACGCGATCGAGGCGGCGATCCGCGAGCAACTGCCGGAGGAGAGCAGCCTGGCGGGCATTCAGGTGCTTCTACGTCCCTCAACGCTGGGCGGGGAGGCGGCGTTAATTGGCGCGGCGACGCTGCCCTTCACCACCGTGTTCGCCACCGGTGTGTCGCGGCGCACCGGCGGAGCGGCGGCGTGAAGCCAAAGCAACCCCAGGGTTCGCTCAAGCGAGTGCTGTCGCGGCGGGATCTGATCGTCTACGGCTTGGTGATCCTCACGCCTACCGCCGCGTATCCGGTTTTCGGCATCGTGCAGCAGACCTCGCGCGGGCACGCCACGCTCAGCTACCTGGTGGCAATGGCCGCGATGCTGTTCACGGCGGCGAGCTACGGCAAGATGTCGGGGGCGTTTCCGGCGGCGGGTTCCACCTACACTTACGCGCAACGCGCGCTGAACGAGCACGTGGGCTTTCTGGCCGGGTGGGCGATGATGCTGGACTATTTTCTAATACCGCTGCTGAGCATCATCTACGCCGCGCTGACGGCGACGCGGCTGGTCCCGCAGGTGCCGTACCTTGCATGGGCGATCCTGTTCACGGTGACCCTGACGGCGGTGAACATTCCGG
This sequence comes from Acidobacteriota bacterium, assembly GCA_025353165.1. Taxonomy (GTDB): domain Bacteria; phylum Acidobacteriota; class Terriglobia; order Bryobacterales; family Bryobacteraceae; genus TMP-7. Next base: position 130,946 of record JANXRE010000136.1, read on the forward strand.
GAATCCGGGTGACCGCTCGCGCGAGCTCGGTGATGATGGTCATCATGAGCGTTTGCGCGGCGCTCTTCATCGCGCTGGCGGCGCGATACGTGACGGCGGCGCACGGCATCGCGGGTCTGTTCGACGGGCGCGGCCTGTTCCGGCCGGAAACGTTCGCGGTCTCGCCGCTGATGCTGGGCGCGAGCATCGCGGCGATTTCGTACATTGGCTTCGACGCGATCTCGACGCTGGCCGAGGACACGGTGAATCCGGAGCGGGACATCGCGTTCGCCACCGTTCTGGTGTGCGTGCTGCAGACGGTTTTCTGCGTGACCACGGTGTACCTGGCGGAACTGGTTTGGCCGGATTACCGGACGTTCCCGCAAGCGGAGACGATCATCCTGGACATCAGCCGCATGGTGGGCGGCGGGTGGATGTTCGGGTTCATCACCTTCGTGCTGCTGGTGGCGGGGCTGGCCAGCGCGCTCACTGGGCAGGCGGGCGCGTCGCGGCTGCTGTTCGGGATGGGACGCGATGGCGTGATCTCGCGGCGGCTGTTTGCGTTCATCGACCCGCGCTTCTCGACGCCGACGCGGAGCATATATTTCATGGGCGCGGTGTCGCTCGCGGGCGTCGTGCTGATGCGCTTTCAGATGGCGGTGGAGCTGCTGAATTTCGGCGCGTTCGTGGGCTTTATTCTGGTGAACCTGAGCGTCATCCGGCACTATTACTTCCGGCTGCGGCGGCGCAGCGGGGTGGAGTTCTTTACCAATCTCGTCTTTCCGGCGTGCGGCGCGCTGGTCTGCACTTATGTGTGGCTCAGCCTCAGCAGGAATGCGAAGTTGGTGGGCTTCGCGTGGCTGGCCCTGGGAGCGGTCTATCTGGCGATTATCACGCGCGGCTTTCGCGTAGCGCCGCGGCGGCTGGAGCAGCTATAGCCGCGCACGCTGCCAGGCCTCGAGGAAATTTGCGCCCTGGTAGCGGATGGTCCGGGCGTCGACGATTTCCGCGCCGGGCTGCAAGCCGGCATCGGGCGTGAGCGCGCTTCTGCTGGTGTATTCGACTTCGATGGTGACCGGACCTTCGATGCGGTACGGACGAATGGCCGCGGTTTTGGCCATGGCTGCGCGGGCGCGTTCGCGAATGAGGCTGCGCGCAAAGCTCGCCGAGAGCGAGATGCAAGTGTAGTTGTCGATGCCTTCCTTGACTGGCGCGGTTTCCGCATCGGGGTCGATGTCGCGGAGTTGTTGAGCGGCGGCCCGGTCGCCGCTGAGAAAAATGACCGGCGTGTTGAACCAGCCGGCGAGGGCCGTTCTGGTTTCGATTTCGCCCACCGGCCGGCCGTTCATGCGGATGGTCTGAATCCCGAGCGAGCTGTAGCTGTGAGCCAGGACGCCGCCGGGGGTGTTGGCGCGCGCGTGCTGGCCCACAAAGGCGACGGCCGAGTAGTGGCGCTCCATCAGCATGTTCTTGGGCAGGCCGCCCATGATGAGGCGGGCGCGAGGATCGATGGTGAGAACAGAAAGCGTGGCGCTGCCGTCATGGCCGTCCCAGACGAAGACCTCAGTTGCGCCGCCATCGAAAAAACCGGCGACCGCGGCGTTGATCTCGCCGGTGAGGAGCTCGCGCATTTCGGCGTCCTTCGGGTCGGTTTGATCCTGGCGGCAAACTCCAGCCACGCCTTCGGCGTCGGTGATCAGGAAGACCGTTTTCGACTGGGCGAAAAGAGAGAGGGTGCATGCGAGGGTGAGCAGGATGTTCTTCATCGTGGGATATTCTAACAGTGCGCCGGGGTGATACAGTGGCGCGTATGAGTACTTCACATCGCCGCGAGTTTCTACGGACGGTCGGCGTTGCCGCGATTGGCTCCGCAATCGGCAGAGGCGCGAACGATCGCATCGCGCTGGGGTTCATCGGCGTCGGCACGATGGGCACGGAGAATCTGCGCGCGGCGATGGCGCAACCGGGAGTGGCGGTGGCCGCGGTGTGCGACGTCTATCAGCCGCACCTGGAACGCGCCTCGGCGATGGCGCAACGCGCGGGGCAGCAGCCGAAGGCGACGGGCGACTTCCGGCAGATCCTCGCGGACCGGTCGATCGATGCGGTCTGCATCTCTACCCCGGACCACTGGCATCCCCACATCGCGGTGGAGGCGTGCAAGGCGGGCAAGGATGTTTACGTGGAGAAGCCGGTGGGCGTGGCCGTGGACGAAGGCTACGCGATGGTGGCGGCGGCGCGGAAGTATAACCGCATCGTGCAGGCGGGGACGTGGCAGCGCTCGGGCGCGCATTTCCAAAAGGCATGCGAACTGGTTCGCAACGGCACGCTCGGCAAGGTGACGATGGCGCGAACGTGGATCTACAGCAATCAGCCGCCGCAGGGAATCGGAAATCCGCCTGATGGCACGGCGCCCGCGGGGCTCAACTGGGACATGTGGCTCGGACCGGCGGCGGCGCGGCCGTTCAATCCCAACCGGTTCGGCGTATACCCCGACGCTTATTCGTACTTCCGATTTTTCTGGGACTACGCGGGCGGGCAACTGACCGATTCGGGCGTGCACATGATCGACATCGTGCACATGGCGTTTGGCGATCCCATGCCGCTGTCTGTATCCTCGGGCGGCGGCAAGTACTGGTTCACGGACGACACCGAAACACCGGACACGATGCAGGTAACGTTCGAGTATCCGGGATTTGTCGCGTCGTGGGAGCACCGCTCGAACAACGCCGAGGAGCACACCAGCCGGTTGATGGGCGCGACGTTCCACGGCTCTCGCGGCACGCTGTATGTGGACCGGCAGGTGCTGCGCGTTACCCCGGAAAAGGGTTCGGGGCTGGCGCCATTCGAAATGAAGCGGGTAGCCGATCCGCATCCATTGCACTGGGCGAATTTCCTGGAGTGCGTGCGCACGCGGCAGAAGCCGAACAGCGATATCGAGACGTGCCACCGATCTTCGGCGGCGTGCCTTTTGGGGAATGTGTCGATGCGCGCGAGAACCCGGCTGGACTGGGATGAACAGGGCCGGACGGTGCGGCAGACCGAAGCTCGCGAGTTACTGCGGCGGGAACACCGGGCGCCTTGGGGGCTGGCGATTTAGTTTAGGGCATGTCACGCTTTTCCGCTCGGCTCGCCAAGCGTCGCCAAGAGTGGCGACGCGGCACGCACGAGTGCGTGCCGCCACGGGTGTCCGGCAGTCTTTACTCCAAGTCCTTCCAGTTCAGCGGCTCGGTGCGCGTGGGTAATTGGTGCGCTTGCGCGTATTGGTTGCGGGCGGATTGCACACGTTTGTACCAGTCGTCCACGGGCAGCAGCAACTCGCGGTAGACAAGATAACTCATGTCCACGGTGCGATCCGGAAGGTGATCCTTCACGTCGTCGACCTCGTGCAGGAAGCGGCGGCCGTTGGCTTCGGCGGTTCGCGGATACCAGGTCTTGTACCAGGTGACGATCGCATCGCGTAGCGCGGCGTTCCGATCGTCGCGGTTGCCGCGCGCAAGTTCCAGAGCGCGATCGACGGCCGCCACGGCCTCGGCGTGCTCGCCTTTCTTGGCGGCCGAGGACGCGTCCGAGAGAGCGCGGTCCATGCGGCCAAGCGAATCGAGCAGGTGCAGATTCTGGCGGAACAACTGCGCCAGCGAGCCGAACACTTCAAGGTTGTAGCGGTTGAATTCCGCGCGGCGCTGGGCATCGTACAGCAGGCCGAGCAACTCCTCGCTACCGGGCAGCGCTTCTTCGGCGACTCGCAGGCGTTGGGCGTTGTCGCGCGACCACGCGCCGTCGTACGAAAGATCCGCTCCGGAAGGGATGCCGGGGAGCGGGACAGCCTGATCCTGCGCCGGATGCGGCGGTTTGAAAATTCCTTCCGAATTGCCCCAGATGGGCTTACGGGAGGTCGAGGGAACGGTGTCCCAGGTGTCGTTCCAAAGCTGAGCCTGATAGCTCATGAGTTGATACAGACGGTCCATGCCACTCGCCGACGGCCCGTAAAAGAGCGGATAAAACGAGTTCATCGCTTCGCGGGGATCGGGACCGCCCGGGTTCCAGCCCGCGGCGGTGATGGTAACGTAACCAAGCCAAAATGTTTCGGGGTGCAGGCCCATGTCCGCCCACCCGGCGACGAACAGACCCATCAGGTCGGCGTTGCGGCGCGCGGAATCGTTGGCGATCTGCGCCACCGCGCCGGGGACGCGCGCGTCTCCGGTGGACCCTGGATGCAGGAGGAGCGAAGACGGGAGGACGAAGTAATCGGGAAACATTTTCTCTTCGCCCTCGGTGGAGGTGTAGATCGACTGGCGGATGCCGTGGGCGCGGAAGACGGGATCGAACTCCGGCCCGTAGGTTTCTCCGTTCACGATCCCGGATGGAAGCGCCGCGATATCGCTGGTCTTGAGTGGAAGCTCGCCCCAGAAAATGACCGTGCGGCCGTGGTCGTGAAGGTACGTCGTGACTTTGGCGATGAACTCGGCGAGCAAGCGACCGACGCTGCCGAGTTCCTGCGCGCGCTTGCGCTCATTGCATTGCGCGTTGTCCGCCATGCCGATGTAATACGGCTCGTCGGTCGAGAGATAGATGTAGTTCACGCCGCGGTTGGCTGCGAGCAAGTCGCCAAACATCGCTTCCATGAGCTTGTAGGAATCGGGGTTGGTGGTACACAGCTCGTAGTTGCTGCCGGGGAAGGCGCGGAGTGCTGCGTATTCGGGATGTTTAAGGATGAAGGCCACGTGCGCGGGGCCGTCGAGGTACGGAATGAGCTGCACGTGATAGCGGAGCCCGTAGTCGGTGAGGTCTTGCAGTTCGGAGGGCGTAAGCGCGTAGGGCTCGACGACGGCGGGCGCGCCCCGGAACTGAAAATGGCCTTCCAGCTTGATCGCGAAACCGTTCATCTTGAAGAAAGCAGCCTGGCGGATGGCGCGCTTCAGCTCCTCCGGACGCTCCAGATGATGGGCATCGTCCCAGTACATCTGGCGCAATTGCAGGTCGGGCCAGTCAACGATCTCACCGGCTGGCAGCCAGTGCGCTCCATCATGGGCCGCGACTAACTGAATCAGCGTCTCGACGCCGTAAAACAGGCCGGCGTCCGCGTTGGCAGCGATGCGAATGCGCGCGGGCGAGAGTTCGATGCGGTATGCCTGCGAGGCGATAGCGGAATTGTCGCGGTCCTGCGCGGGTCCAGGGGTAACCGAGCCGGGCGCCATTTCCAGGCGGATCACGCCCGCGGCGGCGGGCCCGCCCGTACGAATGCCGAAGCGCGACCGCAAATCGTCACGCAGGCTCTCGACGGCGATCGACTTCTCCGTCACTCCGGGGCCGACTTCGATGGTCCATCCGACGCCGAACGGGAAATCGTCCGGCTGGAGACTGACCTGCCGCGGTTCCGGAATGACGGTGTATCCCCGGGAGAAGAGCACGGACGGGGCGGCGGTGAGGGCGCACGAAAACAGCGCGCAGGCAGCGATCAGGCGACGGAGCATGGCTATACCTCCTCCGGGATGACGTACGGCTGGCGGTAATCGCGGCGCATGAGGCTGTTGGCCTCCGAGTCGTTCAGCCAGGCTTGCGCGGCGTTGTCCCACTTGAGGCCGCGGCCCACGCGATAACTGATGTTCGCGAAGTGGCAGAGATCGGCGGAGGTCGCGCCGATCTGAATATCGGCGTTGAGGTCTTTGTAATTCCGGCTCTTCACCGCGGAAAGGAAATTCGCCATGTGAGCCGCGGTTTCGTCGCCCTTTGCAACCGGGCGCTGCTTCAGGATTTTGCGTGCGGCGTCGTAGACGGTGTAGCCGCTGCCATCCATTTCGAGGTATCCGTCGCTTCCGTAGAACAGATTGCCGACGGTGTTGCCGCCGCGAATCTCGAGACCGCCTTCAGGCCCGGAGGGGAGACCGCGCACCTCGAAGACCAGCTCCTTCTCGCCGTAGTCGAACCGCGCGATCTGGGTGTTTGGCGTCTCCTGGTCGTCCGGATAAACATACTTGCCGCCGGAGGAGGTAACGCCTTTCAGGGTGCCGTGCGAGTCGGGAATCCCCAGACCCCAGCGGGCGAGGTCCATTTCGTGCACGCCCTGATTCCCGATGTCTCCGTTGCCGGTGTCCCAAAACCAGTGCCAGTTGTACTTGAAGCGGAGCTCGTTGAACGGCCGCATGGGAGCGGGGCCGAGGAAGAGGTCCCAGTTCACGCCGGGCGGCACGGGCGCATCGGGTTTGCGGCCGATGGATGGGCGGCGCTTGAAGCAGAGGCCGCGGGCCATGTAGACCTGGCCGATGCCTCCACTGCGCAGAAGCTGGATGGCTTCGATCTTGTGCGGCATGGTGCGGCCCTGGGATCCGATCTGGAGCATGCGGTTGTACTTCCGCGCAGCCTCGATCATTTTTCGGCTTTCGAACGGATCATGGCTGGCCGGCTTCTCGCAGTACACGTCCTTGCCGGCCTGCATGGCCCAGATAGCGGCCAGCGCGTGCCAGTGGTTGGGGAGCGGCAGGGAAACGGCATCGACGTCCTTCAACTCAAACAGCTTGCGCATGTCGTTGAACTGGCGCACGGGCTTCGCGCCGGCGCGAACGATGCGGGATTGCGCGCGCTCCAGCGCGTTGTCGTCGACATCGCAGATGGCCGCCACCTCTGCGCCGCCGAGCTTTAAGTATTCGTCCAGGTGATTCGTGCCGCGCCCGCCGAGGCCAACGATGGCCACACGGGCGCGGTCATTCGCGCCGAGAACTCGCCGCGCGCCCATCGAGAGGGCTGCCGCGGTGGAAAGAAGAACATCGCGTCGTCGCATGTGCAGTCGATGTTATCAGAAGCGGGTGCTGCCGCTGAAGCGCTCCGGTGACGTCGGCCGCGGAGAGCACGTTCACGAGCCGATTCATCTGCCGCAGGACACGAACGCTCAGGCGCGGTTCGACGTCGGCGACGATCGTCATCCTCGAAAGCCCGGGGCGCAACGTGTAAGGCTCGACGACGAGAGCTTCGATGTTTGCGCCAGTTGCGCTCAGAATGCCCGCGACCCGCATCAGCACGCCCGGCTTGTCTTCCAGCACCAGGTCCATGACCTGTCTCATTACCGCCTCCTTTATAAAGCAAAAGGCCCCGCGGCGGCTGATCGCCGCCCGGAGCCTGTGGATGATTCAGACTACTTAGTCGCGCAGGCCAGCTCAGGCGAAACCGGCGATAATAATCGCCGGCGCCGTGCTAATGCTCTGCGCCACTGAGGTCATGAGATTAGAACGTACCTCGTTTCCGGGACGTCCGTCAAGCATTATTTCTGGTTCAAGATGCGCCACATGGTGCCGGCGAAGATGTTGGCCTGTGCCTCCGCCGGGACGCCGCAGGCATCGAGCATGGCGTGATAGCGCGCCAACTGGCGATCGAATTCCTCCAGCTCGCCGTCAAAGACATCGGAGCCGAAGACCAGTTTTTCGAAGGCGGATCCAGCGCCCTTCGGCGTGTGCGGACTGGCCACGCTGCTCCACCAGAACACTGAGCGGAAGAACGTGTAGTCCTCCTGCTTCTTGATCAGCGTGGAACCGGAGACATCGAAATACAGATTCGGATTCCAGCGGCCGATTTCGGCGGCCCACGAGTAGTCGGGATTGCCGAGGTGCGCGCCGATGACGGTGAGCTTCGGGAAGCGACGGGCGATCAGGTCGAGGGTGGCCACGCGCATGCGGTCGGAGCTGACATCGATGGGCTCCTCGGGATTCGCGCGGCCGACGATGCCGGTGTGAAACAGGAGGATCATATGGTACGCTTCGGCGCGCTCGTACACCGGCCAATAGCGGCGATCGTCGTAGGGGTACTTCGGGCCGGTCAGTTCGCCGAGGCCGCGAAATCCGGCGGCGTGGAAGCGATCGATGGTCGCGAGAACATTCGGGGCATCGAGCTGAATCTCGCCAAGGCCGAGGAGCAGGCCGGGGTGCTGCTTCATGAACCCGGTCACCTGAACGAGGTCCTTGGGCGCGGTGATCAGCAGCGCCATGCCCTGGGCCGCTTCGAGGCGGGCGGCGAGTTTCGTGAGAAACGCGGCACTGCCGTTGTGATGCACGTGGGAGTCGATGAGCTTTGGCGGCGCGGTCTGGCAAAGGCAGGTTGTTGCCGCAAGTAGGCCAAGAGACGTGAGGCGCATTGTGGTTACTATATCTCTATCTCTGAGATGACTATCCATCGCAGAGAGTTCCTCGCCGCATCCGCGGGAGCGACCGCATTCGCGTCGCCATGATCGGCATGGGCGGCCGCGCTTTGCGATCCCGATCAGGCGCGGCTGGACGAGAAGAGCGTCAAGTGGGAGAAACTGGGCGGCAAATAGCCGTGGCTGGAGCAGGACCTGCGGCGCGTGCTCGACGACCCCGGCATCGACGCGGTTACCCGTGGCCACGTGCAATCACTGGCACGCGCTGGCAACCATCTGGGCGTGTCAGGCGGGCAAGCACGTCTATGTCGAGAAGCCGGTTTGTCACGATCTCTTCGAAGGCACGCAGATGGTGGCCGCATCGCGCCAGTACAACCGCATGGTAACGCGCGCCATTAACGGTTCCCGCCCGTGTGTGACTTCCCGCCGCATCGCAACTAAGTATCGCCGCGGGCGTGCAAACAGGGACGTCAACGCCAAATAGAAATGTCCTATTTTTGGAAGGGCTGTAATGCTCATCGGCAGGCCCCCCCCTTTTCCTCCGCGCCCACTGTGTAGAACGGTGCTCCCTTTCATAAAGTTCGCTTCGCCGCGCAAGAACAGCGCGCCGTTGACAGCTCCGCGCCCTTCTGGACACGTTCTCAGATGAGGGAAAGGGGGGGATGCGCGAAACCGTGACGCTTCGGACATTTCTACTTGGCAGGAATAAAACATTTCTATTTGGCGCCGATAGCGTGCAAACTGGGATTGACATCCTTGCCAACGTCTGATATTCTCAGCGGAATTGCGGTTTTTAAGGATGAGGTGAGTCATGGTGTCTTCCTTGCGGCAGGTCAGAAAGTTATGCGCTCTCGCCTTTTTGGGGCTGGCGCCCTTGATTGCCCAGACGGGGCTTGGCATCGTCACGGGCACGATTCGAGACACTTCGGAGGCGACGATTTCGAAGTCCACCGCAACCCTGACGAATACGGCGACGGGAGTGGTGCGAACGGCGGGCGCAAACTCCGCGGGCGTTTACTACTTCGGCAGTGTACAGATCGGGCCGTACAGCCTCTCGGTGGAAGCGCCCGGCTTCAGCAGATGGGAGAGTTCTTTCCCGGTTGCGGCTGGTCAAACCGTCACGGTGGACCCGACTCTAACGGTTGGGAGCGTGGAAACGAGGATTGAAGTCTCCGAGGTTGCGACTCAGGTGCAGACCGAAGGCGCACAACTCAGCGACTCAAAAACCGCGATGCAAATACACGACCTGCCGCTCAACGGCCGCCAAATCTCGAACCTGTTCACGCTGACTCCCGGCGTGGAAGGCGGACAGAACACCGCAGGCGGCGGCAATCCGCGCACCAACGGCATGATGGTGGGATCCACCGAGATCCTGCTGGACGGCATTTCCTACGTGGACCGTTTCGGCGGCGGAATTTCGCGCGTGCAACCCGGACTCGACACCATTCAAGAATTCCGCGTCGAAACCGCGGGTTCCGGAGCCGCCTTCGACCGGCCAGCCACCATCGAACTGGTTACGAGGAGCGGAACGAACCAGTTTCATGGCGCGGCGTTTGAAACGCTGCGCGATAACTCCGGCGGGCTGGTGGCTCGCGCTGTGCAGGACGGCAATAGCCCGGCGAAGTATATCCGCAACGAGTTCGGCGGGTTTATTGGCGGCCCGATCCGGAAGAACAAGACGTTCTTCTTCTACGACCAGGAGTTGTCGAAGCTGCGGCAAAAGCTGTTCGCCGAGACCTCGGTGCCGACCACCGCGATGTGGGGCGGCGATTTCAGCAACATAATCGACACGAGCGGCAACCGCACCACTCTCTACAATCCGTACTCAACGAATGCTCAGGGGGTGCGCCAACCCTTGCCGGGGAACATCATCCCCTCCAACTTATTGAACACGACTGTGACGGGCATATTTCAGGCCATAAGTCCGATACCCTCAGGGCCGAATGCGAGCGCGAATCCCTGGACCGGATTTAACTTCCAGACGTACTATCCCCTGACGACCGATGCGAATACCATCACCGGCCGCGTGGATCAGGTTTTTTCCGACAAAGACACCGTTTCCGGCCGCTACACGCAGGCATCTTCCAATTATCTGCAGGCCGGCGGCAGGTACGGCTATCCGCGGCCCGGAGCAACCAACGGTACGGGGACCTTATCCCAGAAGCCGAATGTATATTCCATCGCCGCGCACTGGACTCATACTTTCAGTCCGACCCTGATAAACGAGCTGCAACTCTCGGCCCATCGCTCCTCGAACTTCAGCGGCACGGGCGGCTTGAACATCAACTGGGCGGACAAACTCGGGTTGCCCAACCCCTTCGGCGCGACGGGCTGGCCGACGGTTTGCACCGACGCTTACAGCATGTTCTATTACGGCTGCTGGGACGGCGACAACAAAAAGGGCCAGCAGCTTACGCAATACCAGATCGACGACAACGTAACCTGGGTCAAGGGGAAGCACACATTCAAATTCGGCTTCAAAGGGCGGCAGGAATACAACAACGTCGAAGAACTCCAGCAGTCACAGGGTTCGGACAGCTTCTATGGGAATTGGACGGCGCAATTCGATCCGGTTGGGCAGCAGGCGGTTCCTTTCACCGGATCGGGGCTTGCCAGCCTGGAACTGGGGCTTCCCACCTATCTCTCGAACCAGTACAACCGGGGCTATTTCTACTTCAAACAGAAGGAGATCGGAACCTACGCGCAAGATACATGGAAGCTGACGCCGAAGCTCACCGTGACGCTGGGTTTACGCTGGGAAGCCTGGTCACCCTACAGCGAGAAGTACAATCGCCTGCTGAACCTGAACCTGGGCAACGTGATAAATAATCCGGCGTCCATGCAGGTCGTGCTCCCGGGGAATACGACGTTGTCCAACATCCCGGGAGTGCCCGCGGACGTGATCACGCAGTGGGCGGCCCGCGGATTGACTGGGGTATCGGCTAATTCCAGCAATTTCCCGAGCGCGCTCACGCCGAACGTCTGGAAAGATTTCGCGCCGCACTTCGCGGCAGCCTATCGTATCAGCGATAAGTGGGTGGTCCGCGGCGGCTTTGGCACTTACTTCTGGCCGATGCCGCTGTCGCAGTTATTACAGTCGATGCGCACTAACCCCCCGCTGAATCTCCGGTATCAGAACAGTATCGCCGACCAGAATGGCACCAATGGCGTGTACGCTTACAGCAACGTACCGGCGGCCACCGATAAGCTGGGCGGCGGCGCGACGGTGACCCCGGTCCCTCCCTCGAGCGGCGCGTTCAGGTTCCTGGCGATGGACGTGAATCACTGGTCCGATAACAAAGCCCAGGAATGGACGCTCACCGTGGAACGGGAGCTGGCACGGAACATGCTGGTAAAGATCTCGTATACCGGCAATCACGGCAGTGCCTTGCAGCAAAATTGGGATTACAACGCCCCGACGTCAAAATACAACTATCAGGCCCTGAACGGCGTGGTCGCTCCATCGCTGACGCAGCGCCGCCAGGTGAATCCGAACTGGAGCCTAACAGGCAGCTACGGCATCCTGGAGCACAACGGATATTCGAACGCGAACTCATTCCAGGCCGCGATTGACAAACGCTTCGCGAACGGCTTGCAGTTCCAGTGGTTTTATGTTTATTCGCACGCCATGACAACGAATGACGCCGGCGGATCCTCATCGGGCGGCGGCGGATTCAATGGCGTCGCCACCGGCAACGGGAGTCAGGGCGGCGGAACATCCGTCTCCGTGCCGGCGGTCAACCAAATCCTGGGAATGCCGAACATGAGTGACAGCCAGCGTTTGCGGCTCGTCTACACGAACTCCAGCCAAGTCCCGCCACAGCGTATAACATGGAATGGCATTTACGAACTGCCTTTCGGCAAAGGCAAGAAATTCCTGGGCAACGGCAGCCGGCTCGCGGATGCCTTCGCCGGCGGCTGGCAGATCGCCTTTCTCGGCACCTGGGACCATGGCTTCTGGATGGGAGTGAACCCGAATGATTATATCTTCGCCAATCCGGCGCTGAGCTCCGATCAGCGGCTGAGGCTGACCTACTCCGGCCAGAACCAGATCCTGTGGTTCGCGGGCTCCTTTGATCCCACCCTGGCCAGCAATGTCGACTCGTCGAAGCTCCAACAACTGGTTCCCATCGACCGCTCGGCACAGCGCATCCATCCCGTCGGACCGAACTTCGACAATCGGGTTGCTCAGAAACTGGCCAACGGAAGCGTGGTGCAGACCGGCATCACCGACAACGTGAGCTCGAATGCGCGCAACTTTTTACTCGGCCCTCCGGCGTGGAGCCAGGACGCGTCGCTGTACAAGTACTTCCGGTTCACTGAAAAAGTCCGGCTGCGCATGAGCGGCGATTTCTTCAATGTCTTCAATCACCCTTTGCTGAATAATCCGAATTCGACCACCGGGCTCATCAATATGAGTTCACAGCCGAATGCGCCGCGCATCATACAGGTCGGCGCGAGGGTGGAGTTCTGATCCGGGCTAACATATAGGGATTGCGGTTCTCCAGAGTCCTTTTGCTGGCGGTGCCTGCCGCTGCGTGGTGTGCCGCGCCGCCAGCCATCTTCATCCGTCTCGACGACCGGCTTTCGTCCGCGTCGGTGAAGGCTTCCAAAGCCCCCTCCGGCGCGATGGCGGCTGAACCGGTTGTCTGGCAGAACTGGTTTTCCGAGACTGATATTACCTGGCAACTGGCGCGCGGCAGGGTCGGGTATCGGAACGGAGACCTGATGGTGACCGGCGACGGTTCCACGCCCGTCATCCTGTCGCCGAAAGACCCGCCCATCGACTGGAAGCTCTTCCAGGCGGTGGAAATCCGCATGTCCGCCCAAGGCGGCAATGAAGTAAAAATCAAAATCGGAAGTTTCGATGCGAAGCAGAAGCTCGGCCCGGCGGGACAGTATAACGTCTACCACTTCGATGTGAATGTTGATGCGCCGAAAGGGAGCCGGACGCTGGCCATCATGCCGACCGATAGCTTTCACGATGTCGCGGCGATCCGCTCGATTCGCCTGATACCCCGGCCCGCGAAATTCCCCCAGCCAACGGGGCGCCAACCGTTAGGCAAGCGGGATGAGTATCGCAACACGCTGTACGCGCATTCGCCTTCGGTCATCGAGTTTCCAGTTACGGTGCCGAAAGGAGGGCGGCTGCATTTCGGCGTTGGAACCACGGCGAAGAACACGCCGGTCCGATTCCGCGTTTCGGTGGACGGTTCGCAGAGCGATCTCTGGTCGAAGACGCTCAACGATGTCGATCAGTGGGACGATGCCGATGTGGATCTGTCGCGCTGGGCCGGCCGAAGCGTCCGGCTGGTGTTCCGCACCGAAGCGGACACCGAAGGCGTGGTGGGCCTGTGGGCCAATCCGATTCTGACGAGCGGCGCGCCAAAGAGCCGGCCGAACATCCTGATCTACACGATCGACACCTTGCGGGCGGACCACGCCAGCGTGTACGGATACGGTCGTGACACGACTCCGTTCCTGAAGAAACTGGGCGCGGCGGGCATCGTCTTCGACGATTGCCAGGCCCAGGCGACCTGGACGAAATCGTCCATCGCATCTTTGATGACCTCCCTTTACTCGTTCACGCACGGGATCACGGCGGATGCCGACACCATCCCGAGCGGCGCCGCGACACTGGCCGAGCAACTGCGCGCGGCCGGATACGTGACGGCCAGCATCGTCGCCAGTCCCTGGGTGGGCCGGGCAACCGGGCTGGAACGCGGGTTCGACTATCTGCTGGAGTCTCCGGTGATCCTGCGGAATCGGACCGAACAGGCCGACCGGGGCACCGATTCCGCGGCTTTGAATAAGGTCGTGTTCCCCTGGCTGGAACGTCATCATGACGAGCCGTTCTTCCTGTACGCGCACTCCACCGATCCGCACGCGCCGTACCGGCCTCCTCCACCGTTCGAGGGCAGATTCGATAATCCCGCGCACACCGCGGAGTTCGACAGGATTTACAGCGGCTTCACGACCAAGCACGAGTATGGGGGCGGAGCGGTGATCAGCCGCGCAATCTGCGCCAGGGCCGGCGTGGATCCGGATCGCTTCATTCGGGAAGCCGTCGAAAGGTACGACGAAGAGATCCTGCATAACGATCACAGCTTCGAGCTGCTGATGGACAAACTCCGGAAACTGGGGGTCCTCGACAACACGCTCATCGTGGTGCTGTCGGATCATGGCGAGGAATTCTGGGACCACGGCTGGACGGCACACGGGCAGTCGGTGTATCAGGAGCTTTCGCATTGTCTGCTGATGATGTGGAACCCGCGACTGTTGCCGGCGCCCCACCGCGTCAACAACCCGGTGCAGTTGATCGACGTGATGCCGACGGTGCTCGATCTGGTGGGCCTGAAGACTCCGGAGATGGCCGAAGGGCAGAGCCTGGTTCCACTGACGAGGGGACAGGCGTTTCGCCGGAGGGGCCTCGTGATGTCGTCGCGTTTCGGCGCGGTGAAGCCGGCGGGCCTGGTCCCGGAGAACAGCACCGACAGCTTTGCCATCATCGATTCGAAGTGGAAATTCATCTATCGGAACAAGGCGCAGAAGGCAGGCATTAAGAAGGTGGAGCTATACGATCGCGCGGTCGACGGTGCCGAGCAGCACGATGTCGCCGGGCAGCACCCGCGCGAAGTGGAGCGCATGACGGGCGAGTTGGTGCAGTGGATTGATGCGCAAAACAAAGTTCGCGCTATTCTTGGCCATACGGGAACATCCACCCTGGACCAGCGAACGATCGAGCAACTCCGCAGCCTAGGCTACCTGGGAGGATCGTCGCAATAGACCGCCGCCAACCCTGGCCATTCCGGCCGCCCGCGGCAGCTATAATCGAATGCTCTTCAGGTACTTTAAGCTCTCGGGAATCTGCTGGGCGGCATTTATCGCTTCGTCCTCGATGTAATAGTGCCGCACGCCGGTTTCCCGCGCCGCGCGCAACGCGGCGGGGATGTCGACGATGCCGGCGCCAAGCGGCACGCTCTCTTCCTCCATTACGTCGGCGGGCGCGCGGCCCAGGACAGCGCCCTTGCGGATGTCCTTCACGTGCATCAGGGGAAAGCGCCCGGGATACTTGCGCAGCAACTTCGCGGGATCCTGAAAAGCAAAGACGATCCAGAAGATGTCCATCTCGAAATTGACGTACCTCGGATCGGTCAGCCGCACCAGTGTGTCGAACAGGGTTCCGTCCCGGGACTTGCTGAACTCGACGCCGTGCGTGTGGTAGCAAAGATGCAGCCCTGCGCCAGCCAATGTCTTTCCCCAGCGGGCGAAGTCTTCCGCCGCGCGAGCGATGTTGTCATCGCTGAGTTCCTTCCGGTGCGGAATCGTCGAGCAAACCACGTACCCGGCCCCGAGCGCGTGGGCCTCCGCGGCCACGGAGTCCGCATCTTTTCCAAGCCGCTCGTATTCCACCATCATGGAGGTCGCCCGCAAACCGGCGCTGTCCAACAATCGGCGAAACTCGGCTGCGGTGCGACCGTACAACTCGGGCACTTCGACCTCGTTGAACCCGAGCTTCCGAATGAGGGCCAGCGTGGCGGGCAGGTCCTTGGCGGCCTCGCCCCGCAGGCTGTAAATCTGCAGGCCGAACGGGCCCGGACCCTTTTGTTTGCCGACCGCGGGAAGCGCTGCGAAGGAGGAAGCCAGCAACGTGCGGCGGGTAATCATCGTTTTCGATGAGGGTACCTGCTGGACGTCCGAATGGACTTGAACGGGTCGTCCGACAGTTCCGTCTTTCATTGAATACCCGTCGCAAGAGTGAAATTGGCGCGGAACATACGAGTGACGTCCCGTTGAATGGCGTCCTCACTCACCGCCCGTCCGTCCTCGGCCAAGAGCCGGTAGGCGTTCGCAAGAATTGGCGCGAGGGTGCGGCGCGTGTTCCTCCACTTGTAGATGAGCTGTTCCAGAACGCGCGCGTCGGAGTGCTGCGGAATGAAACTCGCGCCGAGCATTTCGATCCGCTCGCGCGTTATTTCCTCAACTACCGAGGGGTTGTTCAGGAACCACCAGCAGCCGAACGGCATCAGGTTGGCGAACTTACGGGCACAGACGCAGAACTCGTGCTGATTTTCGCGCGACAGGATGCTCACCAGGAACCGGATGTCCGGGAATCCCGCGAGTAGCCGCTCCAGGGCTCGCAGGTCGGCCCTTCCGGCGCCGTCTCCAGCCAGTCGCAGTCGGGGGTTGATCTGACGGCGAGAGCCAATCATGAGCGAGAGCGGCAATTTCGCGTCGCGGCAGGCCGGCAATACGGCGCCCGCGAGCAGACGTCCGCACGGCGAGTCTTCCGGGAAGGCGAAGGTGTCGGGCAGCGAGCACGCCAGGTACACGGGACGCATGATCCCGATCCAGTGGTCGAGAAAACGCCGCACTCCCTTGAGCGAGGCCGGCGAGGCATGCTCATCGACGTCAAAGCCTTGCGCACGGATCGCGCCCCAATGCTCGCTCCAGTCCCGAAGAACGCGATCAAGCCGCAGAACGGGCAGGAATCGCTGATCGGATCCGGCGCCGGCCTTCCAGAGGGCGGCCTCGGCGAGATCCAGCGGATCGTTGGTCATCGCCGCGATATCGATGCCGGACAGTTCGAAGACTTGCGACACGTGTTCGTCGAGCGTCCGCGAGGCGAAGAACTCTCGGGCCGCCTTCAGGTCCGGACTCGTCACCGGCAGGCCGAACCCATGGAGTACGGCTACCACTCCGCGCGTCGCTTCGGAAATGGGTTCGTTTTCGACAAAAAGGGCACGCCAGATCAGATCGGCCTGCTCCCGCTTGGACAGGGCGAAATACTGTTCCGGCGCTACCGCCGAAGAGCGAAACAACTCCGCTTCGAGATAGTGATATGTCAGCAGCTCGTCGATGCCCCATAGGCCCAAACGTCCAAGCGAAGGCATGAAGAGGTGCGTGTGCACGTCGATAAACGGAGTCGCGTTCAGGACGCGCTGAACAGCGGGCAGGAGTGCGTTCGAAAGGATCTCCATCTGACGGTCAGTATACGCGGAACGTCAGGCTGCGTCCTGCTCCATGCGCGGCGCCAGCAGTTGAATGACGAAGAACGCGGCCACGTAAGCCATCCCGCACGCGAAGAACAGCGGCGTGTAGGCGCCATGCGAGAAGTCCAACCAGTAACCGATGACCACGGAGAACAGCATCCCGCCGATAGCGCCGCTAGCGCCGCCGAGGCCGGTCACCGAGCCGACCACCGAGCGCGGATGCGTGTCCGATACGGTCGTAAAGAGGTTCGCGGACCACCCTTGGTGCGCGGCGGCGGCGAGGCCGATGAACGCGACGGTGAGCCACATGTTGTGCAGGAAGAACTGCATCGCGGTGAGCGGGAGGACGCACAGCGCGCAAGCGAGAAGCGCCGTCTTACGGGCGCGCGTGACGCTCACGCCGCGGCGGACCAGCGGCATGCTGATCCAACCTCCGCCGACGGAGCCCACATCGGCCAGCAGATAGATGGCGATCAGCGGCGGGCCAATGTGCAGGAGGTCGAGATGATAGGTGCGATTCAAATAGCCGGGCAGCCAGTAAAGATAGAACCACCAGACGGGATCGGTCATGAACTTGCCGAGCAGAAACGCCCACGCGGCGCGGCGGCGGAGCAACTGGAGGTAGGGTACGCGCGTCTCGCGAGTCTCCTCTCGGCCCGACTCGATGATGGCCAACTCGGCCGGAGCGAGACGCGGGTGCAAGCGGGGAAGGTGAAACATGATCAACCACAGCGCGATCCAGACGAAATCCAGGCCGCCGGTGAACAGGAACGTGGAACGCCAGCCGAAATGGCCGGCGCAGAAGGCGACCAGCAGCGGCGCGGCCACCGCGCCGAAATTGGAGCCGCTGTTGAAGATGCCGGTTGCGAGTGCGCGTTCAGAAGGCGGGAACCAGTCGCTAACGGTCTTGATCGCGGCGGGGAAGTTGCCGGCTTCTCCCAGGCCGAGACCGAAGCGAGCCACGCCGAACTGCCAGGCGTTGCGCGCGACTGCGTGCGACATGGATGCGACGCTCCACACCAACACGGCGCAGACATAGCCGATCCGCGTGCCCAGACTATCGATGAAACGCCCGGCCAACGGCATCATCAGCGCGTAAGCGCCCTGGAATGCGAACACGATCCATCCAAAGTCGGACTCCTTCCACCCGAGTTCTGCCGTCAGCGTCGGCTTGAGAACGCCTAGCACTTGCCGGTCGAGATAGTTGACCGTTGTCGCCAAGAACAACAGGCCGCAGATGTACCAACGCAAATTGCGGATCATTGGATCCGACCCGTGGCGCACGCACTCGTGCGTGCCGTGTCGAGACTCTTCTCGACACCTCTTCGCCCGGGAAATGGGCGTCGCCAAGAGTGGCGACGCGACACGCACGAGTGCGTGCGCCACGTAAATGGCAGCGTGGCGTTCATGCGCCGTTGGTCCTGTCGAGCGCGGGCGTACGCGCGTCGTCCGGATCGACCCAACGATCATTGGGCACCAGTGGTGCCGAACCAGGGCGCAGCGGATCCTGATCGTAGGGGTAGCCATCGAGTTCCCGGTAGAGTTCCGAGTACTGGCGCAGTTTGTCGCGATTGAGACGAACCCCGAGTCCGGGCGCATCCGGCACGCCGATGCAGCCGTTCTCGTATCGCATCGGTCCGCCCTCGATGATGTCGTCGACCAGGTCGTGGTAATGCGCGTCGGCGGCAAACGTGAGATTTGGAATCACCGCGCCGAGGTGCGGCATGTATTGAAGTGTCTCGCAGACGCCGGCGGCCTTCACGCACGCGCGAATACCGCCCCAGAAAGTTGTGTCGAGGAGAATCACGTCCACCGCCGGATGGAGCACGTTCGCCGAGAGTTGCTCGAAGTTCACTACCACCGTGTTCGTCGCGAGCGGGACGCGAGTCATCTGCCGCGTGCGCCGCATACCGTTCAGGCCGAAGACCGGATCTTCCAGGTAGTCGTTGTTCAGATCCTCGATGTGCCGGCTGAAGCGGATCGCCTCTTCGGTTGATAACGCGCCGTTCGGATCGAAGCGCACGCGGTCGTTGGGAAATTCCTGCGCAAGGGCGCGATAGGCGTCGAGTTCGTAGTCCGGCGGGAACACCCCGGCCTTCATCTTGTGCGTTGTGAAACCGAAGCGCGCCTTCAGATCGCGCAGCTTGCCGCCGAGAATTGCGTGAACCGGCACGCCCCAACTTTGGCCGAGCAAGTCGAGGCACGCGAATTCCAGCGCCGCCAGAACCTGCGTCCGGTTGTTGTATAGCGACGTGGTCGGGTTGGCGATCTTGAAGCGCATCTCTTCGAGCCGCGCCGGATCGTGCCCCACCAGGTAGCTCTTCATGGCGCGGAAGACGGACTCGATCTCGACTAGCGGAGCCTCCAGTGGAACCGTGACCGTCGTTGCCCGGATGTCCTGAATCTTCATGTTTTGTCGTTCAATGCTAATACAGACGGACGGTCCGGTGATACACCGCAACGGCCTATCATTATGTTCAACATGTTCAACGGTCAATTGACGATTTCAGCAATGCTCATCCTCCACCGATTACCCAATGCGCGGTTCTCCGTGGGACCGGGCCAAAACAGGTTGCTGAGTACGTGCCGGTAGAGACAGCCCGAGCCCGGCCCACAGACTTCCGCCGGCATCGCGAGTCTCTAAATGGACGGTGGGATTACGGGATCGACCTGCGCCCGGTATTCTGGTTCCCCAGGCTTCCGGTCATGAACCCGGAAGTGGTTTAACAGTTTTGTGCGATGTTCCAGTCGCCGCAACGAGAAGCGCTGTATCGCCCATCGTCGTGCGTCCCGTCGCCGCGCCGCTGCTGTGTGCCGTATCGATATTCTCCTGCCATCCACATGACGGAATTCGACAACCTGTTTCGCGGATTTGAGAATCGGCGCAGTGCATTCCGTCATTCGCCCTGCTAGAATCTCGAATTATGCCAATGCAAGTGTGCATGGGTGCGAACATGATGTGCAGCTTCGGAATGGCGCCCAGTTCGCTGGTCGTACTGCCGGCCAACAGGGTCATGACCGGCCAGGTGCCGGACGCGAACATAATGGATCACATTCCGATGGTCAACATCATGCCTTTCGGCGCGTGCATGTCGATCGCGAATCCAAGCGTAGCCGCGGCCACAGCCGCCGCGCTGGGCGTCCTCACCCCGATGCCTTGCATTCCCGCCACGCCGGCGCCCTGGGTCGCTGGAGCGCCGACCGTGATGCTGGGCAATTTCCCCACACTGGACAACATCAGCACATTGAATTGCATCTGGGCCGGCGTGATCACGTTCGTGACGCCGGGCGAGTTCACTGTCATGGTTCCATGAGCTTCGACGTGGGCCAGGTGGTCGGCGATTATGAAGTCGTCGGCCACATAGGCAAGGGCGGGATGGGCACCGTCTATAGAGTCCGCAACCGGATCTCGGATCGCATCGATGCGCTGAAGGTCCTTCTTCCCAACCTCGAATCCTCGCCGGACCTCGCCGATCGCTTCTTGCGTGAAATCCGGGTTCACGCGAGCCTCCGGCATCCGAACATCGCGCAGCTCTACACCGCCTTTCGCCTCGACAACCGGCTCCTTATGGTGATCGAATTCGTGGACGGCGTCAGCATGGCGGAACTCCTGCGCCGCGGTCCGGTCCCCACGGGACAGAGCGTCGCCCATATCTGCCAGGCGCTGTCCGGGCTGGCGTTCGCGCACCAGCGGGGAGTCGTTCACCGGGATGTGAAGCCCGACAACATCCTCATCGGCGCGGACGGCGTCGTCAAACTGGTAGATTTCGGTATCGCTCACGGCGAAAAACAAGAGCGGCTCACGCTGGCCGGAATGGTGGTGGGGTCCCTCAACTACATGTCGCCCGAGCAGGTGAACGGGGATGCCGTGGATGGCAGGTCGGACTTGTACTCGGTCGGGGTCACCCTTTATCAGGCGGCCACCGGAAGGCTGCCCTTCCAGGCAGAGAACGAATACCAGTTGATGCGGGCACAGGTGAACCAGGCGCCCCCGGCTCCATCGGAACTCAAACCGGACCTTCCCTCGGGACTGTCTGATATCATCCTTCGAGCACTTGCCAAAGATCCCGGCCACCGATATCAAACGGCCGATGAATTCCGTCTGGCGCTGGAACCCTTCCGGCAGGAGGCCATCGATCTGCCCACGCGCACTTATGCAGGCCTGGGCGCTGAGACGGAACCCCTGTCCTCGATTACCCTGCAGACTGTCGCGCGAAATCTCGCGCCGCACGTCGGCCCCATCGCGCGGCGCCTAGTGCAGGAAGCCAGCCGGAAGTACGCTACGGCCACGGATCTCTGCGATTCGCTGGCGGGCCACATCACTTCGGAGGCGGACCGCTCCGCCTTCCTCAGGAAATGCCGCCAGGAACTGGGCGACGAATTGCTTACTCCTTCGGGATCGCGCAAGGCGAAGACGCCGTCTCCGGCGCCCCCGCCAACCCCGGCCGCGGCCTGGGACCCGGCGTTGATCGAACGCGCCAAAAAAGAACTCGCATCGTACATTGGGCCGATGGCGGACGTGATTGTCCGGCACGCGCAGAAAAAAGCCCGGACAGCCGAGGAACTCACCGATCTGCTCAGCTCGGAGATCGACTCCCCGCCGGACCGCCGCAGGTTTGTCGCGTCGCTCGGCCATTCGAAATGATTGAGGGAACGCCATGAGACTTCTGATCAAACTCAACGTGATCTTCCTGCTGGCCTTCAGCCTCGGGCTTGCAGCAACCGGCTATGCGGCATGGCGGTTTCTCCATGCGAACGCTCGCGACCAGGTGCAGCAGCAGTCGCGGCTGATGATGGAAGCCACCTCTTCCACTCGCGCCTACACGTCGAAGCAGATTCGCCCTTTGCTCGAGGCAGTGCAGCAAGCCGAGAACACGTTCCTTCCTCAAACCGTCCCCGCCTACTCGGCGACGCAGGTATTTGGCTACCTGCGCCAACGCTACCCGGACTACACGTATAAGGAGGCGACGTTGAACCCGACCAACCTGGCCGACAGGGCGGTGGACTGGGAGGCCGACGTCGTCAACGTGTTCCGGAACGATCCCTCGAAATTGGAGTTCACCGGCGAGCGGGACACCCCCACGGGACGCTCGCTCTACCTCGCGAAGCCGATCCAGGCTGTTGAGAGCTGCCTCGTGTGTCACAGCGTGCCCGAGGCTGCGCCTCCCGCGATGCTGAAGATCTACGGGACCAGCAACGGCTTCGGCTGGAAGGTGAACGAGATTGTCGGCGCGCAGATTATTTCCGTGCCTGAGTCCGTCCCCATCGCAACGGCTGAGGAGGCTTTTCGGCGCTTAATGTTCTGGCTGACCGGCATCTCGCTGGCGAGTCTCGTTCTTCTTAACGTCGCGCTGGTCTTTGCCGTTGTGCGGCCGGTCTCCCGGATGTCGGAGGCGGCGGATGAAATCAGCAAGGGCAACCTGGATATCCCGGAACTGCCGGTCCAGGGCCGGGATGAGATCGCCGTGCTCGCGGATGCGTTCAACCGGATGCACCGCAGCTTGGCGAAGGCGATGAAGATGCTCGGCGACTGACTCCGATTTGTCCTCGACCAGCGATTCTGCTAACGTAACGCCATGCCCCTCCTTGAGCCCGTGATCTGGGTCAAAGGCACGTTCCTCAGTCCGCAGCACTTGCAGATTCAGGACCGCTATTTTGAGGAGTCTCTGCGTTTCCACGCGCACGCCCTAAGTTTTCGGCCGTGGGGTTTTGTACGCCTGCGCCTGGACCAGGAGGCCCTGGCCGCCGGCGTTTTCGCCGTTTCGCAAGCTTCGGGCATGCTCCCGGACGGCATGCCGTTCGACATCCCCGGATCCGATCCCGCGCCGCCGCCGAGGCCCCTCGCCGATCAATTCGGCCCGGATCAGGACAGTCTCGACGTGTACCTCACGGTGCCGCATTACCGGGAACGCGGCCTCAACGTGGCGAGCGCCGGGCGCGAGGGCGATGCCCGCTACCGCGCCGAAGTGGAAATGGTCAGCGACGACAACACCGGGCAATCGGAGAAGCCGGTGCTGGTCGCGCGCAAGAACTTTCGCCTGCTGGTGGAAGGAGAGAACCGCGAAGGCAGTTCGTCGCTTCGTGTTGCCACTGTCCGCAAAACGCCGGCGGGCCTGTTCCAGTTGGACCCGCACTTTGTGGCGCCTTTGCTGGACCTGGCCGCGAGCGATTATCTGACCTCTATCGCGCGGCGTCTGGTGGAGATCCTCTCCGCCAAGAGCAGTACTTTAGCGGGAACGCGCCGACAGAAGAATCAGACCCTCGCCGATTTTACGGCTTCCGACATCGCCAACTTCTGGCTCCTGTACACCATCAACACCTTCTTCCCGATGTTTCGCCACATCTTTGAGGTCCGGGGCGGCCACCCGGAAGTCCTGTACTCGGCCATGCTTTCGCTGGCCGGATCTTTGAGCACATTCTCACTCAAAGTTCATCCGCGCGACCTGCCCCTGTACGATCACGACAACCTGGGCGCCTGTTTCACCGATCTCGACGAGAAGCTCAGGTTCCTGCTGGAAACCGTGGTGCCGAGCAACTTCGTGTCGCTGCCGCTCAAGAAGGTGCAGACTTCCATCTACGCCACGTCCATCGATCGGGACGACTATCTGAAGAACACGAAGATGTACCTGGCGATCAGCGCCGAGACCTCGCAGGCGGATCTCATCGGAAGGGTTCCGCATCTGGTTAAGGTTTGCTCGGCCGACTACATCGATTACCTCGTCCAGAGAGCGCTGGCCGGCGTCCCGCTGACGCACGTCGTAAGCCCCCCGGCTGCCATCCCGGTGAAGATGAACTACCAGTACTTCAGCGTGAGCCAGAGCGGTGGGCCGTGGGAGGCGATCTTGCGGGCCCGAAACCTGGCCGTCTATGTACCGGACGATTTCCGGAATCCGCAGATGGAACTCATCATCCTGCTATCGCAGGCCGTCTAAGAGCGCAGCGCGAAGTACACGATCAAGGCCACGGCAGCCAGGAACAGCACGGCCAGGACAACGATTAGAACAGTGTACGTCCCGGACGCTTTCGCCGGCTTCTTGCCGGCGGTCTTGACAGCCGGTTTTGGCGCCGGCGCGACTGCGGGAGCGGCGGGCGGCGCGAACATCTGCGTGAATTGGCTCGGACCCGCCGCGGCGGGCTGAGGCGTGGCGGGTTGAGGCGGCGTCGAGAAGATTCGAGTGGCTTCGCTTCCCGCGGAAGGCGGAGCCGGCGGCGGAGTCTGTGCGCCGGGCGCGCCCACGCCTCCGAATATTCTAGTGAACTCACCGGCATCGGAGGCCGCCGGCGCCGGGGGTCGTGCCGCCGCAAGCTGAGCGGGTCTGCCGGGGAGTGCCTCCTGCGGGGCAAACGGGTCCAGCATCCGCGTAAATTCGCCGGGAGGAGCGGCCGAAGTCCCTCGCCCAAAGGGTGCAGGCGAGCTCGCCGCGGGAGTCTGGAACAGACGCGCGAACTCCCCCGAGTCTTCCGGTAGGCGAGTACGCTGGACGGGCGGTGGCGCGGCGGGCTCTCCGGATGCGCCGGGTGCCTGAAACAGGCGCGTGAATTCGCCGGGCGGAGAACTGGCGGCGGGGCGTACGGGTCCAGCAGGCGGCGCCGGTTTGGAGTCGCCCGGGGGCCGGGGACCCGCCACATGACGAGGCACCGAAGCAATGGTAACCGCCGGCGGAAATGGCTTGCGCGGAGGCGCCGGGACAACCGGCGGAGGCGCGGGCGGCGCGCGGTCCGGTTCCGCCGCAATTTCCCGGGTCTCGGCCAGACTCTGAGGGGCAGGAGCAGGCGGCGGCCTCGGAACTGCGGACTCGACGGGCGCCTGGAACAAACGAGTGAACTCACCCGGCTGAGATGGAGGTCCCGCCGGAGAAACCCTAGGGGCTACTGCGGCAACCTTCGGCTCGGCGGGCGGACTTGCTAACTTCACCGGCGCCGGCTCGGGCAGCGGTGCGGGCTTCATCTCCACCGGCGCCTCAAACATCCGCGTAAATTCCCCGCGCTCAGAGGGGGGTTCCACGGGAGGAGCCGGAGGGGCTGGTACGGCAGCCTTTGGCTCGATGGGCGGACTCTCTAGCTTGGCCGGCGCCGGCTCGGGCAGCGGTGCGGGCTTCATCTCCACCGGCGCCTCAAACATCCGCGTAAATTCCCCGCGCTCAGAGGGGGGTTCCACGGGAGGAACCGGAGGGGCTGGTACGGCAGGCTTTGACTCGACGGGCGGACTCTCTAGCTTTACCGGCGCCGGCTCCGGCGGCGGTGCGGGCTTCACCTCGACCGGCGCCTCAAACATCCGCGTAAACTCCCCGCCTTCGGCCACGGCGGGACCGGTGGGAGGAAGAGCCGCCGGCTGAGAAACCTCCGGCACGGGAGTCCCGAAGAACCGCGTAAACTCCCCAGGCGTCTTCTCAGCCGGCGCGACCGAGTCCATCCACTTTCGCAGCGGCAGGCCTTGCGGCAGCATCTGCGTGACGATGTACGGAGCGCCGTGAAGGTAGCCGGCCTCCAGGATGTACGCGGCGTGTTCCGGTTCAAGCGTCCTGGCCCGGCGCGCCAGTTCCTCGTTCTGAAGGCCCTGCCCGCCGGAGAGCAGATGGACTGCCACCGGACGTCCTGAAGCGATCTCCCGCGCCAGCAGTTCCCGATCGGAAGCCAATGGGAATTCAGGGATGGTTTCCAAAAGCCTGTATTTCTGGTCGAAGCTCATTGCACCCCCGGGAGTCGCGGATCGCCCACGCTTACGTTCCGCGGAAACCCATGATACAGTATCCAATACCAGTACGCCGAATGGTAGTCTGCGACGGCCTGGAGGCCGCCGCGAATGGGCTCATGAAATTCTTGTCTAGAGTCGTCTGGTCCGAGGGCATGTACCTTGGCCCGCATCAATTCCAGCTGCAAAGCCGTTTCTTCGAAGACTCGATTCAGTTCGCGACATCCGCCCTCTGGTTTCGCGGATTCGGGCTGGCCGGTGGCGCGCTGGACGCGGAAGCTCTTCGCAACGGGACGGTTTCGCTGCTCCACGCCCGCGGGATTCTGCCGGACGGGACGCCGTTTCATATGCCGGACTGCGACGCGCTTCCCCCGGCACGGTCCATCGCCGCGGTTTTCCCGCCCACCAGCGACAGCGTGACGGTGTCTCTGGCCATCGAGGAACGCAAGCCGCGGGGTCCCAATTGCGCGCTGTCGGGCGAACCGGGCCGCGCCCGTTTCGTGGCCGAAGTCCGGAATTACCACGACGAGAATACCGGAGGAGACGAGCGTCCCGTCCAGATCGGGCGCAAGAACATCCAACTGCTTTTCGACACCGACTCGAGCGAAGGGTGCATTTCGCTCCCACTGGCGCGCGTCCGGAGGGACGGCTCCGGCAACTTCATCTTCGACCCGGCTTTTGTTCCGCCCTGCCTCCAGATCAGCGCCAGCGAGTCCTTGATGTTGATGCTGCGCCGGCTCATCGAAATCCTCGAGTCGAAGAGCGCGACCCTCGGACGCTCGGGCGCGGGCGGCGATCTCTCCTCCCGCGAGATCGCGAACTTCTGGCTGCTGCACACGGTCAATTCCACGCTCGCGCCGCTGCGGCATTTGTGGATTGCCAAGCGTGGGCACCCCGAGGAACTCTTCGTCGAGATGTCCCGCCTCGCCGGGGCTCTGTGTACCTTCTCGCTCGAGTCGCATCCGTCCAATCTGCCAACCTACGATCACCTGAACCTCGGCTCGTGTTTCGAGGCTCTCGACCGGCACATTCGCGAGCATCTTGAGATTATCGTTCCCACGAACTGCATTTCGATTCCCCTTCGCAAGACGGCGGATTATTTCTACAAAGGAGAGATTGCCGACACCCGTTGTTTTGGCCGATCGCGGTGGGTGTTCGGGATCCGTTCGAGCCTGGGCGAAGCGGAACTCATTTCCAGGGTGCCGCAGGTTGTCAAAATCTGCTCCAGCAAATTCGTGGAAGAATTAGTGAGGCGCGCCATGGCCGGACTGGCTTTGACCCACCTGCCGGTCCCACCAACGGCAATCTCCCAGCGGGTGGAGACCCAGTACTTCTCGATTTCCAAGGACGGCCCGTTCTGGCATCACATCACGGGGACCAAGCAGGTCGGCATCTACGTTCCGGGAGATTTTCCCAATGCGGAACTGGAACTCCTGATTGTGCTCGATAAATAACGGATTTTCGTATGACACCCACCGGCAACGTTGCTCGCCCCGATAACCTGGCGCTGCTCTTTCAGGAATCGCTGACCGCCATCGTCCGGCTTCGATCGGACCGCCAGCCTCTGACCGACGCCGAGTCCTTCCGATATCACATGCGCGAGGCCCTGAAATCGGCGGCTCAGGAGGCCAGAAACCGCGCCGGCTATTCCAGCGAGGATATCCGGATGGCTACGCTGGCGGTGGTCGGCTTTTTGGATGAGTCGGTTCTGAAAACGCGCAACCCTTTGTTCGCGGATTGGCCCAGGAAACCGCTGCAGGAAGAACTCTTCGGCACCCACATGGCCGGCGAAGTAGTGTTTCAGAACCTGGAACAACTGCTGGGGCGCAACGATTCGGTCGACCTTGCGGATCTCCTGGAGGTGCATTACCTGTGTCTCCTGCTGGGATTCACGGGCCGCTATAGCGGCGGCCGGGGCGGCGAGTTGCAGGCGATTATGAACACCACCGCGGATAAGATCCGCCGGATTCGCGGCGCAACGGGCGGCCTGTCTCCGGCCTGGGCGCCGGCCGCGGAGCCGGTCCGGGTTTCCAAGGACCGCTGGGTGGGACGGCTGCTGATCGCCGCCATCGTGTGTTTCGCGATCACCGTCGCGCTGCTGGTGGCCTTCAAGATTTCGCTCGGGTCGGATGCCGCCAGCCTGAGCGCACTCGCTTTGCAGCGGAAATCCTAGGAGAAACCCGATGCGCAAAATATTGCTCGTCGCCGCCGGCGCCCTCGCCCTGTGGATGACAGCGTCCTATTTCATGGGGAGTCTCCTCGGGCTCCACGGTTCGGGTCTCTGGATTCTGCGGAGTTTGCTGGTGCTGCTGGGCATCATCGCGGCGGTCGCGGTGGTCTGGTTCATGTGGGACAAGCGGAAGCGGGCGGCCCCCGAGGAACGCGCGGAATCTGCCGCTGCCGCCAGTGACGACATCGATCTGCTGATTCGGGACGCCCGGGCAAAGCTCGCGACCGCTCAAGCCGAAAAGGGCGGAAAAGTCAGCAGTCTGCCGGCGATTTTCCTGATCGGGGAAACCGGTTCCGCGAAGACGAGCACGCTCGTGAATTCGGGCATCGATCCGGAGTTGCTCGCCGGGCAAGTCTACCGCGACAGCGCCCTGATCCCGACTCCGGCCGCGAACATCTGGTATGCGCACCGCGCGGTCTTCGTCGAAGCGGCGGGTAAGAGCGTGGCCGAGTCCGGTGTCTGGGCCAACATCGCCAAGCGGCTGCAGCCCGGCAGGCTGAGCTCCGCTTTCGGCGGGAGCACCCAGCCTCCCCGGGCCGCGCTCGTGATGGTGGAAGCCGAGAGCCTGATTCGCCCCGGCGCGGCGGACGCGGTGACCGCAACGGCGCGCGCGCTGCGGGCCCGCCTCGGCGAGATCTCGCAATCGATCGGCGTCAATCTCCCGGTCTATGTCCTGTTCACGAAGATGGACCGAGTGCCGTTCTTCACCGAGTTCGTGCGCAACCTGACCAACGAGGAGGCCGCGCAGGTGCTGGGCGTGACGGTGCCCGTGGCGCTTGGCCGCAGCGGGGTCTACGCCGAACAGGAAGCGGCGCGGCTGAGCGCGGCTTTCGAGGATTTGTTTCGTTCGCTGTGCGGCGCGCGCCCCCCCTTCCTGGCGCGCGAGAACGACGCGCCCAAACTGCCCGGCGTCTACGAGTTTCCGCGAGAGTTCCGGAAGCTCCGCCCCGCGCTGGTGCAGTTTCTGGTGGATCTCTGCCGGCCCAGCCAGTTGACGGTCGGTCCGTTCTTGCGAGGCTTTTACTTTTCCGGAGTGCGTCCGGTGGTCGTGAGCGAGGTCGCGCCCTCTCAGGTGATTCAGGCTCCCGCCAAACAGGACCGCGATGCCGCCTTTGGAGCGACGAGCATCTTCCGCGCCGATGCCATGGCCCAGGCGGCCGTGCAGGCCGCTGCGCCTCGCGTAGTGGGCTCCCGGAAGGTGCCGCAATGGGTGTTCCTGAGCAAGCTATTCCACGATCTGCTGCTAGCCGATGGCGTAGCCATGGGGGTCAGCGGCAGCAGCGCAAAGACCAGTCTGCTGCGACGGATCCTGTTCGCGTCCGCCGCGTTCCTGTGCCTGATTTACAGCATCTTCCTAATCGTTTCGTATTCCAAGAACCACGCGCTGGAAACCAGAGCCCTGGACGCGGCGCGAAATATTCAGACCGTCGAGTCGGGCGGCGTGAAGCTCGCATCGCTCGATGCGCTGCGGCGGCTCGATGCGCTGCGCCAGTCCCTGGCGACGCTCGCCGGCTACAGCCGTGAAGGCGCTCCGATGAGCTACCACTGGGGTCTGTATGTCGGCGATGACCTCTACCCCGATGTGAGCCGTGTCTACTTCGAAAGCTTCCGGCGGGTGTTGCTCGGACAAACGCAGGCCAGCCTGGTGGGCGCCTTGAGCAATCCGCCTCCCACGGCGGGTTCCGGGTGTTCTCCCACTTACGAAAGTTTGAAAGCGTATCTGATTACGACCTCGAATCACGAAGAGAGCACGCGCGAGTTTCTGCCGCCGGTACTGATCGATCGCTGGAGCCAGAATCAAAACGTCGATCCGGAGCGGATGCAACTGGCCCGGAAGCAGTTCGATTTCTACAGCGACGAGCTGAAGATCAAGAACCCCCTCTCGTCCGTGAACGATGCCGACGCGATCGCGAAAGCGCGGAGATACTTGTACCAATGCGGGGGCTCAGAGCGAGTTTACGCGGCCATGCGGGCCGACGCGGCGAAAATCAATTCGGCCATCAATTTCAATAATAGGTTTCCGGGCTCAGTCGACACGGTGCTGGAGACTCACGAGGTGCCCGCGGAATTCACCAAAGGGGGCTGGGAGTTCATGAGGAATGCCTTCAAGAATCCGAGCACCTACTTCAAGAAAGAGCAGTGGGTGCTCCCCGACCAGGGTGCTCCAGGTGCGAGCCAAGCGAATCTGGTCAAAGAACTCACGGACCGCTACAACCTGGACTTCACCAAGCAGTGGCGCGCGTATCTGAAGGGCGCATCTGTCCAGAGGTACAAGAATATCCAGGATGCGGCGAAAAAGCTCGACGTATTGCAGGGGGCGGGGTCGCCGCTTCTGGAGTTGTTCTCGCTCGCATCTGCGAACACCAACGTGGATGAACCCAGTGTGAAGAGCGTTTTCCAGCCCGTCCAGACCGTGGTGACGCCCGGAAGCGAGCGCTTGGTCGGTCCATCGAACCAGCCGTACATGGGCGCGCTGCTGAGTCTCCAACTCACAGTCGATGCGGCCGCCAAAGTGCAGCCGCTGAACGACGCCGTCACCGGCCCGGTCTTCAAGAGCGCGAGCGACGCAAGGACCGCGACCAAGCAGGCAGCGCAGACCTTCGTGGTAGATCCCGAAGGTCATGTAGAGCAGACCGTCCAGAGGCTGATGGAGGATCCCATCACCGACGTCGAAAGGCTGTTCAAGAACGCCGGGCCCGAGGAACTGAACGCGAAAGGCAAGGAATTCTGCCGGCCATATGGACAACTGCTGGCCAAGTATCCGTTCACCTCCAATCCCTCCGCTCAACAGGCCACCGTGACGGATGTAAACGCGATCTTCGCAAAACCCGAAGGCGCTCTGTGGAAGTTCTACGAAGACAGCTTGAAGAAGCTGCTGACAAAGAACGGGGCCAAGTACGAAGCTGCTTCCGGCCCCTTCCCGCTGACCGGCAGGTTCGTTAACTTCTTCAATCAGGCCGCGGCATTCTCGGACACCATCTACGCCGGCGGCTCCCCGGACGACCCCCACGTCACGTTCACGCTAAAGCCGATTCCGCTGGGAACCATTCAGGGAGTCGCGATGTTGGACGGGCAGTCGACGGCGGATGCAAAGCCGATTACCTGGCGGGCTTCCGCCACCCACAGCGCCAAAGGCACCCTGAAATTCGGCACCGAGGACTTGGGGTGGGCGAACAAGGATGGTGTCTGGGCGATCTGGAAGTTCTTCGCCGACGCTGAAACCTGGGAGCCGGCCGGCAGTGCAACCAATCTGGACTGGATCGTGCGTGCTGGCAAGGATCCCATGATGTTGTCCAACGGCAAGCCGATGACGGTGCGCTTCCAACTTGATATGTTAGGTGCACCGCCGGTGTTCCAGAAAGGTTATCTTTCGAAGATGGTCTGTGTCCCCGACCTAGCAAAATAGTACCGGCGATGAATCGGCCCGCCCGCGCGGGCCTATACTAGTGTTGAATTACGGGGGGTGAAGAGTGCGCAGGCGAGTGAGTGCGTTGTTCCTCTGCATGGCGGTGTTGCTTCCGCTGGAGGCGCAGACGAAGAAAAGAGTGGCCGTCGTGAACTTCGACTACGGCACGGTCCAGAGCGACATCCGCGCGATCTTCGGCGGAAATCAGGACGTCGGCAAAGGCATCGCCGATCTGCTGGTCGACCGCTTGGTCAGAACCGGCGTGTACAGCGTCATCGAGCGCAAGGCGCTCGATAAAATTCTTGCGGAGCAGAACTTCTCCAACAGCGATCGCGCCGACGCGTCTTCGGCCGCCAAGATCGGCAAGATCCTCGGCGTCGATGCGATCATCATCGGCAGCATCACGCAGTTCGGCCGCGACGACAAGAGCATCGGTGTGGGCGGAACCGCCCTCGGCGGGATCGCCGGGAAGTACGGCCTGGGAGGCGTCGGAAAGAAGAGCGC
>JANXRE010000006.1 GCA_025353165.1 Acidobacteriota bacterium
GGTCGGGGAATGCGGCGGAACAGCTAGCGTACGGCAAGGTGCAGCACGGACTGGTGCTGCAGTTGACAACGAATGGTACGGCGGTTTCGGGCACGCTAACCATCAACACCAAGACGTACACAATCGAGAACGGACAGTTCAAGGACGGTAATCTCACCTTTTCGCTGAATACAGGCGAAACGGTTGTGACCGGCGCCTTGAGCTATAACGCCGCGACGAGCGGCGATCACCTGAGGGGCAAGCTCACCACCGACAAGGGCGTCGCGCGGGATGTGGACGTGAAGCGCTAGTGTTCCGGGCGCACCCGAACACGCAACGGAGGATCTATCGATGAAAAAACTAAACATATTCCTTACCGCACTGGCCTTTCT
Source organism: Acidobacteriota bacterium (assembly GCA_025353165.1). Lineage (GTDB taxonomy): Bacteria > Acidobacteriota > Terriglobia > Bryobacterales > Bryobacteraceae > TMP-7. Next base: position 372 of record JANXRE010000006.1, read on the forward strand.
GGCACTGTTCGCGTCCAGCGCGAGCGCGGAAGCTGTCCTCAGCGACTGGTGTTTCAACATCAACGGCGATACCGCATCGCACTGCAACGGCGGCGGGGGATCGCCCGGCGGCAGTTTCGACACGACTTTATCCCCGGCGGCGAACACTCTGGGATCGGCCATGGTGACGCTCGGCGCGGGAAATAACCAGTACGCTCTGGCGTACATGGACTACGACCTGAATTATGCCGCCGCCGGCTCGTTCACGGATTTCGGCTCAGTATTGGGAGGCGTCCCGGCAGGGATCACCTACGAACTGGACGATCCGAACACCAGCGGCATCTTCGCCGATTTCGCGGCGAACAACCTGCTGAACGCCAATAACGTCTCGACACCGTTGGGAGTGAACGATCCGAACGGCCCGTGCTGCGACGTGTCGTGGGCGCTCGGCGTGAACGGGATCAACGTTCCGACGGGGCAAACCGCGACGGTGACGTTTGTGATCAGCAGCACGGACCCCGGCGGATTCCGGCTGCAACAAACGAATCAGTTTAGCGGCGAATCGATCTATCTGAGCGAGTCAGTCAAAATCAACGGCGGCGGCGGGGGAATTCCCGAGCCGGCGTCCTTGCTTCTGTTGGGCTCGGGTCTGGCCGGTTTGCTAGCCTTTCGGAGGGTACGATGAAGCCTAGATCTGCGTTGCTCATATTTCTGGCGCTGGTAATCCCGGTAGTTGCTCTGGCCCAAGTCACGGCCACGGCGGTACCGGTGGATCCGACGCAAAATCCTATTCTCACCCCGCATGTAACGTGGTCGGGTAAGCCTATTACGCTCAAGGCGGTGACAAACGCCGCCGCGATCGGCGGAACCTTCACCTGGGATCCGGGCGACGGTACAGGCCTGATAGGCCCGACCGCGGTGACGGACAATTACAATCTCGGCGTCTCGCACACTTACGTGGGCGTAACCGGGCAGTCCTTCACGGCGACGGTCACGGTCAAGAACGGCGCGTTCACGGCCTCCGACAAGTTCTACGTAAAATTGCAGAATCCGCCGCCAAACTTGCCGTCGGAGGTCAACTACGCGATAGACGAAGGGCTGTGGTATCTCCACATTTACATGGAGCGCGGAACCGATGGAGGCACCGGGTTACCGGTGGGCGACTGGCAGCAGTGCGCCGGAAACGCCACCATTGGTTGCTACGATCCCAGCGCGTATGGAATGACGGCCGCGAACGTCAATGCGTTCGAAGTGGCAGGCCATCACGAAACTGCTCCGGCGTTCCCGGATCCGTACCAGGAGACGGTAGCGCGAGCGCTGAAGTACCTGTTCAGCAAACTCATAACCTCCAACGCCGCCGGCGGTCTGCCAGCGTCGATCACGAATCCACATGGAACGTTTAATCCGGATTCGAACGGAAACGGGCTCGCGACGGCGCCGAATACCGGCAACCAGCTCTATCAGACTGGTATGTTGATGGACGCCTTCGTCGCATCCGGCACTCCCGCCGCTTCGGTCATGACGGGCCCTTACGCCGGAAGCGGAAACTACGGCACCGTTGTTCAGGACATGGTGGACTTTTACGCCTGGTGCCAAGCTCCCGCGGCGGACTGGCTGGGGAACGTCGGAGGCGCGTGGCGGTATAGTTGCCAGCAGGCGCCCGACAGCTCGGTGGCGCAGTGGGGCGCGATTGGAATCATCGCGGCCCGGCGTAATTTCGGCGCGGCTGTTCCACAGCCCGTTCTCGACTACAACAAAGATTGGCTGACCTTCGCCCAGAACGCGGCCGGGTATTATGGCTATACGAACAGCAGCCCGATTTGGGGCCCGTTCGCCGATACGCCTTCCGGGATGGTGCAGGGCGCAATGGATGGCATCGGTCGAGGGGACCCGAGATGGGATCTGTCGGAGACCTACATCCGCGACAATTTCGACGTTCCGCCCTCGTCGGGCGCATCTCTCTCGCTAAAAGCTTACACCTACGGCATGTTCTCGTTCACAAAGTCCATGCTGGAACACTCGAACGATGGGGCGGGGCTGGTAGCTTCGCCGATCAAGTTGCTGCAATCCCTGGACAACCCGATTGGGCATCCGCCCATTGATTGGTACGCCGCACAGGCTCCGCCGAATGGCACCGATCCGACCGACGGCGTGGCTCGCACGCTAATCAGCGAGCAACTGGTGGACGGTTCGTGGTTCGGTCCCAGCTACACCGGCTCGCAATATCCATTTACAACCGCCTGGGCGATTATCATGCTGCGCAGCACGGTGACTCAGACCGTGCCGGTGGCGTGCGCGACCGCCAATCCGCCTCAAGTCGCCAACGGCGGCCCCGTGCAACTCGACGGATCCTGCTCGTTCGATCCGAACCCGGGTAAACAGATCGTCCTCTACCAGTGGGACGTTTCCGGCACCGGCGGCACGAACTTCACGCAGACCGGCGTGAAGATCAAGATCAACGCCACCGGGGCAGTGGGCAGTACCTTCAAGGTACGACTGCGGGTGACCGATAACGCCAATCCGGCGCTTAGCGCCGACACGGTCATCGGCATTCTGATCAGCGCCCCTCCCAATCCGCCGCAATCGAATCCAGGCGGCCCGTACAACTTCTGTCCCAACAAAGACGTTACGGGCAAGTTGATTTATGCGCCGTTCCTGCTGGACGGCTCGCACTCCACCAATCCGGACGATGGCAAGACCGATGGGACGCCCGGCGCCCCACCGAGCAAGATTGTCTCCTACTTGTGGGATTACAGTTGTGCTAACACGTTCGGCTCCGCTTCCGGCGCGCAGGTAGACGCTACCTCCGCGTTCGCGCCACTCGCTGGGCAGACGTTCAACATCTGCCTGAAGGTGACCAACAACGACAACCTGGCGTTCCCCAGTGCCGGACTCACACAGGGTCTGTCCAGTGTGGGTTCGACGCCCGTCTTCGTGCACGCCACGACGGACTTCCAGTGCACGCATTGCATCACCGGCGTTCAGGCGAAGGTGAAGAATGGCGGACCCGGAGTGCCTTCTAACGTCCAGCTCTACTGGACCGACACCAATTCAGCCGCGTTCCCGATCGACCATTACAACGTCTATCGGAGCCTGAACGCGAACTTTATACCGTTCGTTCAGGTCGCGGGATTCAACGGGACGTATCCTCCAGTGAAGGTCCCGGCAGTGATGGGCGCTGTCGTGTACCTCACGGACGGCACGGTCTCGAAGAACACCGTGTATTACTACCGCGTGTCTCCGGCCACGACGAATGACACCGAGACTTGCTCGTCGCCCCAGACGTCGCAGGTGAAGGTTCCGGTCGGAGGCCGTTAGTCCGACTGCGAAGTAAACTGCAAGGCCCCGGGCGAGTATCGCCGGGGCCTTTTTTCTTTGTGTACTCTGGTTGAGGTACGGTCATGAATAAACTGAAAGCTCTTCTATGCGTCTTTATACCTTTTGCCGCGGCGTTCACGGCGGCGCGCCTGGTCGGCGCGGAGGCTCCGAATTCCAAACAACCGGTTCTGATCCTCCTCTACAGCCGTTTTGAGGATTATTCCCAGATGTACCCGGCGGCCGACCGGGTGATTCGTCTGCTCTCCCAGGTGGAGAGATTCCGGAAGCAATACCCGCGGCAGCCTATTACCCCCGTGTTTCAGTTCAGCGGAGCGATGAGCAACGCGATCCATAGTCTTAGCGAGCAGCACGAAATCAAGAAGTTGCTGCGGGAGGGCGCGGCGAAAGGGTTGTTCGAGTACGGGTACGCGGGAGATCTGGAACCGACCCCGCGCAATCGGCCTTTGCCCGAAACGCTGACGGCCGAGAGCGTGGAAGAACGGTGGACGGCACGCTATGAGGCCGCCCATCGCTTTCTCACCGAATACAAGGACCCCGTCACGGGCGCTCCGGTGGTTGGCCTGACGGGCGGCGTCCAAGCAGAACAACAGATCTTCGGACCGCCCGCGATCCTCAGCGGCTTAAGCCTGAAACTCGGCTCCGACACCGCTTTTGTTCACGAACTGAAGCGCATGAAGATCGACGGGGTGCTATGGGGCCTGCCGGATCCGAATCCCGCGCGCGGCATTCACGGTTACGGGGGGAGCGTGACCGGGTTCTCGAAGGCGATGAGCCCCATCGCGGAAACCTCTCCCGAAGTCTACTGGGAGGAAAACTACCTGCGGAGCTCCGATTTCGGGCAAACGGATTTGCGGGTGTTCTCGACTACCGAGGAGCTCGCCAAGTTGAAGGAAGCGTTTGGCAAGATCGACCGCTCCCACGTCCGCGTCGTTCATATGGAGTACGGGAGCTACCTGCGGTATCTGCGCCTGAATGCCGATGGGCAGCCGCGCTTCCATCCGCTGTTCTGGCTGTGGGATCACCCCCAGGAGCCGGTGATGCCGAACGCCATCCCCGCGATGCTGGGCATGAACGAAATTACGCCGAAGTACCAGGCGGAGGAAGCCACCATGAAGTGGCTGCTGGAGGAATTCCTGCCGGCGAACCCCGGCAGCCGGTTCGTTTCCGCGACGGAGTTGAAGCGCATGGCCGTGACGCCGCTCAACACCGAAGTATCGAAAAAGGAACTGGCCGGAGCGGTGGACGATCTGCTCGCCAGCTACGAACGCATCGGCGCGAGTCCGCCGAATTGGGTTCGTTCCGGAGATTCGTTCTTCTCGCTCGCGGACATGTTTTCCCTACTGGTTCAATCGCTCGCGAAACAGAATCCGGAGACGGTTCGGTTGACGGAATTGTACGGTCCGCTGTTCTTCCTGGAAGGAAATGGACCCGTGAATGGCGAGGTCAGCGCCGGAGCAGTCCGGCGCGCCGCCGCGGAGCTTGCGCCCAAGCTGGTGGACACGGCGTGGAAGCTGGTTCCGTCCAATGTGACTCCAGTTGAGATTACCGTGGACGGTCTCAAGCTGAACGCCGCTCAGTTCTTGGGGCTCATGGCGCAGGCCTGGCGGTCAAAGTCGCCGGATGAGAAGCTCCGGGTTCAGCCCCGGTACATGCATTCGCCCGCCGCCGAAGTGTACCCTCACCATATCGCCCGGGAAGATATGGGAAACATGTGGACTTGCCGGCCGGTGCGGCTGCGGTTGTAAGACGACAGAAGACCGAAGCTACGGTGCGGGTTTCCAGTCCTCGCCCGGACGGCGGACCCGCATTTTTTTCGGCTTCGCGAACGGGCCGATTCCGAAACGGACGCCGGGCTCGCTACTGCTCGCATAGCCCACGCTGGCGCTTGCGTGGTTATATAGCTTGCGGCCGTCCGGAAGTTCGATTTCGACTTGAGTCCCCAGCGGTTCATTAAATACGATAGAGCGGCCCGCGCCTTTTGTGACGTTGCGATAGAGCCGCGCCGGTTCATCGATGCGGGCCACCACGACGTCCACCAGGCCGTCGCCGTCGAAATCGGCAAAGGCAACGCCCCGGTGATACGCGGGTCCACCCAGTCCGGCACCCACGCTCAAGTCGGCGAAGCGGCCATTCCCGAGGTTGCGGAACACGGTATTGGACAGCGGCGCTGCCTTGCCGATCAGGCGGCCCATCTGGGGAAAATGTGCGTTGGCGGAGAAGATGTCCTTCCAGCCGTCGTTGTCGAAATCGGCGAATCCACCGCCCCAACCGGTGAGACCGCGCGTCAAAGCCGTCAGTCCGCTCAGCGCGCCGCGGTCCTCGAAGTAGTACGGACTGCCCGTGTTGTGGAATAAAAGGAAGCCGTCGTTGATCATTCCACTGACCAGGAGATCGGGCCTTCCGTCGTTGTCGTAATCGCGAAAATCGACCGCCATGCTGGCGATGGCGCGGCCGGCGTCTCCGAGCGACGCTCCGTATTCCAGGCCGGCTTCGCGGAATTTACCGCCGCCGAGATTCTCGAACAGAAAATTCCGCATGGAATCGTTCGCGACGTAGATGTCC
>JANXRE010000012.1 GCA_025353165.1 Acidobacteriota bacterium
CTGGCTGGCTGCCAGGAACGCCCGGATCTGCTCCAGTCCCATCGGCCTTTCCTGTTCCATGCTGATGATCAACCCCCAGCATGCCCGCCCCCGGTCCCTTCAGGCTCATCTTGTGTTGGAAACGCATGTCCGCTTCAGGCTCATCTTGTATTGGACAAGACGGGCACTACCCACCAACCCGCGCCCCTTGGTATCATTATGAATTCAGCCACATAGCAGTGCCCACAGCAGTTTTTCCAAAATCACTATGATCAAAGTCGAAGGGCTCACCAAGCGCTACGCCCGCAACGTCGCCGTGGACGACATCTCCTTCGAGGTCCAGAAAGGACAAATCGTCGGATTCCTCGGCCCCAATGGAGCCGGCAAAACCACTACCATGCGCGTACTCACGTGCTTCCTGCCCCCCACGGCCGGAACCGCGAGCGTCGCCGGTTTTGATGTCATCCAGAAACCGATGGAGGTCAAGAAGCGCATCGGGTATCTTCCCGAAACGCCGCCGCTCTACCCCGAGATGGAGGTTAACGAATACCTGACCTTCGTCGGCCGCCTCAAGGGACTGTCCGGCAAGAACCTGGCCAGCCGCATCGACGAGGTCACCGAGCGTTGCGCTATCGGCGACGTTCGCAATAAGCTCAACGGGCGCCTGTCGAAAGGCTATCGCCAGCGCGTCGGCCTGGCCCAGGCCACCATCCACAATCCCGACGTGCTCATCCTCGACGAGCCGACCTCCGGCCTAGACCCGAATCAGATCATTCATACCCGCGATCTGATCAAGGGACTCGCCGGCGATCACACCATCATCCTCAGCACCCATATTCTTCCCGAAGTCGAAGCCATGTGCGAGCAGGTGCTGATCATCAACAAAGGCAAGCTGGTCGCCACCGATTCCGTCGCGAATCTCACGCGCCGGCTGCGCGGCTCGGAAGCGGTGCTGGTCGAAATTGAAGCGCGCGACGCCGCCCCGCTTGAGACCCCGGTTATTCAGCAAAAACTCGAACAGGTCGCCGGCGTCAGCCGCGTAGTCTTCCGTCACGAGAAGGACGGCCGCCACGTCTTCGAGGTCGAGAGCCTGCAAGGCCGCTCGGTCCGTGCCGACGTGGCCCGCGCCGTGGTGGAGACCGGCTGGAACCTCAACGAGCTGCACGCCGTCGGCCTCAGCCTCGAAGAGGTCTTCCTCCAACTCACCAGCTCGGACCCGGCCCAGGGAGCCGAAAAGAAATGAAGAACATCTGGATTATTCTCCGCAAGGAACTGCGCAGCTATTTCGTTTCCCCCATCGCCTACGGCTTGATGGCTTTTTTCGCGCTCATCGCCGGCTACTTCTTTTACGTGGCCACCGCGATCTTTGTATCGCGCGGGATGGAGTCCGCCATGTCGGGCCGCGGGATGCCCATGAACGTGAATGAATGGGTCATCCGCCCGGTTCTCTCCAACGTTAGCGTCATCGGGCTGTTCCTCATCCCGATGATCAGCATGCGCCTGTTCGCCGAAGAGAAACGCTCCGGCACCATGGAGCTGCTGGTGACATCGCCCATCCGCGACATCGAGATTATCCTCGGGAAATGGTTCGCCGCGGTCATCATGTATGCCTGCATTCTCGGGCTGGCGCTGCTGAACATCCTGATCCTGTTCGGCTTCGGCAAGCCCGACTGGAGACCGTTGCTGGTCGGTTTCCTGGGCCTGCTGCTGCAGGGCGGCTGCCTGCTGGCCATCGGGACCTTCATCTCCACCACTACCCGCAGCCAGATCGTGGCCGGCGTCGCGACCTTCGCCGTCTGCCTGCTGCTCTGGGTCCTCGATTGGGTGTCCGCCTATGAGACCGCCCCCTGGGCCAAGGTGGTTGCGTACATGTCCGTGCTGACCCACTTCGAGCCGTTCTCGAAAGGCGTCATCGACACCAAGGACGTAGTCTTCTACGTCACCATGATTTTCCTGGGACTCTTCCTTACCGCCAGGTCGATGGAGTCTCTGCGGTGGAGGGCGTAATGAGAGCCGATTGGATCAAGACCCGACAGACCCGGTACACCGCGTACGCCGCGGTCTACATCGTCATCGTAGTCGCCGCGCTAGTGATGGCGAATTACTTGGCGAACCGCTACAACAAGTCGTTCGACTCCACCGCCAACAAGCAGTTTAGCCTCTCGGACCAGACCGTGAAGATCGTCAAGAACCTCAAGCAGGACGTCACGGTCAGTTACTTTGACCGCCAGTCCAACTTCAGCGGCGCGGGCGGCGCGAAGGACCTGCTGGACCGCTACTCCGCGATCTCCACCAAGCTTCACGTCAACTACATCGACCCGGTCCGCAAGCCGGAGGTCGCTAAGGCTGCGGGAATTCGCACGACGGGAGTCATCATCGTCGAAACCGCCGGACGCCGGCAGGAAGCCAAGGGCCTCACCGAGGAAGACGTTACCGGCGCAGTCATCCGCGCCGTCAAGGGCAATGAGCGGAACGTGTGCGTGGTGCAGGGTACCGGTGAGCATAACCTCACGGATTCGGAAGGCTCCGGCTTTTCCATCGTGAAGGAACTCCTCGAGCGCAACAACTACAAGACGCAGGCGCTTAACCTCCTCCAGAAACCTGAAATCGCCAAGGAATGCACGGTATTGCTGGTCGGCGGACCGAAGCTCGATTACGTCGAGCCAGTCGTCACCGCCATCAAGGCGTATGTCGAAGGCGGCGGCCGTGCACTCTTCGCTCTCGATCCTCCGCTGCAGCTTAGAGGCGAAGCGACCGGCGAGAATCAGCTTCTCGCCAGCCAGCTCTCCGCGTGGGGAATCACTCCCGACAAGGATCTGGTCGTCGATCTCAACCCCGTCAACCGCCTGTTCGGATTCAGCGCCGCGGTGGTGCTCATCACGCAGTATGAATCGCAGGCCATCGTTCGCGAGTTGAAGGACGAGGCGACGGCCTTCCCGCTCTCGCGCTCGCTGGACGCCAAAAACGTGGGCAAGTCGACGGTGGAGAAGATGTTCCAGACCTCGCAGGACAGCTTCGGCACGCCCAATCTGAATTCGCCGTCGGTCAACGCGAACGATCCCAAGAATAAGAAAGGCCCCCTGACACTCGGCGCGGCGGGTACATACAATAACGGCCAGCCAGGCAACAACGGGCGCTTCGTCGTGGTCGGTTCTTCCAGCTGGCTTCAGAACAATATTCTGGGCTCGCGCAACTTTGGCAATCGCGACCTTTTCCTGAACACGATGAACTGGCTTTCTTCGGACGAAGACCTCATCTCCATCCGCCCGAAGGAGCCCGAGGATCGCCGGCTCACGCTGACGGTGCGCCAGATGCGCCTGTTGTTCTACTTAAGCGTGATCGCCTTGCCGCTAATCGTCGTGGGTTCGGGCCTTGGCGTCTGGTGGCGCAGGAGATAGCATGCCTGTCCGCCGGCTGTTAGTCGCTTTGCTCGCGGTGGTGGTGCTTGGCGGAGGCGTGTGGTGGTCCAACCGCCACAAGAAAGCCGAAGAGGCCAAGCCCGCCGCGTCGACAACCATCCAGGTTCTCGCCGTGCCCGAGGACCAGATCGCTCAACTCGAATTTCATCGCAAGGGCGCGGAGCCCGCCATCGTGAAGAAGAACGGGGCGGGGAAGTGGGAGATCACCGCTCCTAAAACCCTGCCTGCCGACGCCGACGCGGTGCAGAACGTCACCAGCACCTTGACCTCGCTGACCGCCGATCAGGTGGTGGAGGAGAAACCCGGCGACCTTGCTCCCTTCGGCCTGAAGGACCCCGCCGCCAGTATCATCGTCACCAGGAAGGACGGCAAGACCTCGCAGCTCGATTTCGGCGACGAAGCCCCAACCTCGGGCCTTGTCTACGCGAAGGTGGCGGGCGATCCCAAAGTCTACGCGCTCTCCACGTCGATGAAAACGTCGCTCGATAAGACGGCCCAGGACCTGCGCGACAAGCGCCTCCTGACCTTCGACTCCGACAAGCTCAGCCGCCTCGAGCTTACAGCCAAGAAGCAGACCGTCGAACTGGGCAGGAACGCCCAGAACGAATGGCAGATCGTCAAGCCGAAACCGTACCGTGCCGATGGATTCCAGGCGGAAGAGCTGATCCGCAAGGTGAAGGATGCCAAGCTGGATCCGGCGATCAGCGAAGAGGACGCGAAGAAAGCGGCCACAGCTTTCGCGTCGGGTGCTCCCCTCGCGACCGTGAAGGTGACCGACGCGTCGGGAAGCCAGACGCTCGATGTCCGCAAGAACAAGGACGATTACTACGCGAAATCCAGTGTTGTCGACGGCGTGTTCAAGGTCTCCAGCGACCTCGGCACCGGCCTCGACAAAGGCCTCGACGACCTGCGCAACAAGAAGCTGTTCGACTTCGGCTTCTCCGACCCGAACAAGTTCGCTCTCGGTGGATTGGCCTATTCAAAGGCCGGCGAGAAGTGGTGGGCCAACGGCAAGGAGATGGACAACTCGAGCATCCAGCAGTTCATCGACAAGGCGCGCGACCTGCAAGCCACGAAGTTCGTCGACACCGGGTTCACAACGGCCACGTTCGAGCTCGCCGTCACGTCCAACGAGGGCAAGCGAAACGAGCGGGTGCAGATTTCGAAAAACGGCGACAACTACTTCGCGAAGCGAGAGAACGAGCCCGCCATCTACGGGCTCGATCCCAAGGCGGCCGACGACCTGATCAAAGGCGCCTCGGCCATCAAGCCGGCGGCCCCGGCTGCTCCGGCTAAGAAGAAGTGACCGTCGCCAGAACGGCCCGGCCGCGCTGCGCGATGGGCTGCACCGACCGCTCTTCCGCGCCCGTGTAGACCTGCCTCGGCCGCGCGATTTTCTGCTCCGGGTCTTGAACCAGTTCAAGCCACTGAGCAAGCCATCCTACGGTTCTGGGAATGGCGAACAGCACGGTGAACATCTCCGGGTCGAACCCCATCGCCTGGTACATGATCCCCGAGTAGAAGTCGACGTTCGGGTATAACTTCCGCTTGACGAAGTAGTCGTCGTGCCTCGCGATCCGCTCCAACTCCATCGCGATCTCGAGCTTGTGGTTCCGGCCCGTCACCTCGAACACCTGGTCCGCGGCCCATTTGATGATGCTGGCGCGCGGGTCGTAGTTCTTGTACACCCGGTGTCCGAAGCCCATCAGCTTCCGGTGCCCGGCTTTAACCCCTTCGATATAGGCCGGCACTTTGTCAATCGTGCCGATCTCGTCCAGCATCTTGAGGACTTCCTCGTTCGCGCCCCCGTGCAGCGGGCCCGACAGCGCGGCCGCCGCCGCCGCGACCGAGACGAACGGGTCGGCCTGCGAGCTCCCCACCGACCGCATGACATTGGTCGAGCAATTCTGCTCGTGGTCCGCGTGCAGGATAAACAGAATGTCCAGCGCGCGCTCCAACGCCGGATTCGCCACGTACTTCGGCTCCGCCATGCGCCACAGCATGTTCATGAAGTTGCCGGTGAAGGAAAGATCGTTGTCCGGGTAGACGTAGGGGAATCCCAGTGTGTGCCGGTAGGTGTAGGCCGCAATCGTCGGCATCTTCGCCACCAGCCGGTGAACCTGGCGCATCCGCGCCTCCGGATCGTGGACGTTCCGCGCCTCCGGGTACACCGTCGAGAGCGCGGCAACGGTCGAAATCAGCATCCCCATCGGGTGGGCGTCGTGCCGGAATCCCTCCAGGAACTTCTTGGTGGTCTCGTGAATCATGGTGTGGTGGGTGATCGCGTTCACCCACTCCCGCAGTTCGGGCTCGGTCGGCAGTTCCCCGAAGATCAGCAGGTAAGCGACTTCTAGGAAGGTGCACTTCTCCGCCAACTGCTCGATGGGATAACCGCGGTATCGCAGGATTCCCTTCTCGCCGTCGATAAACGTGATCGAGCTGCGGCAGGACGAGGTGTTCAGGAACGCCGGGTCGTAGGTCATCAGCCCGAAGTCGTCCGGGCCGGATTTAATCTTCCGGAGGTCCATCGCGCGGATCGCGCCGTCCTGAATCGGAAGCTCGTAGGTAAGTTGAGTTCGGAGATCGGTAACGCTGAGTGCTTCGTGCGCCATAACTCCCCCTAGTGAAGAGTTAAACACCTTTTGGTATGTATTACAATAGCCGATAGCCCGGACCGCGCAAGATTCGCCCCGGCTTGGCCCCGGTTGGCACACCCTCCCGGAGAACCGCTACCCCGTTGACGAATACCCACCTCACCCCCGTCGAAAGCTGGTGCGGACTCTCGTAGGTGGCCCGGTCCCCGATGGTGTTCTCGTCGAACAGTACCACGTCGGCGAACAGGCCTGTTTTCAGCAGCCCCCGGTCGTGCAGGCTGAGCCGCGCCGCCACCGCGCCGCTCGATTTCCGGACGGCGTCTTCCAGCGACAGGACCTTCTCCTCCCGGACGTACTTGCCGAACACCCGGGGGTAATTCCCGTAGGATCGCGGATGAACGAGGCCCTCGGGCTTTTCCGGATTCACGCCGCCCGCGTCGGTACCGAACTTCATCCAGGGTTGCCGCAACTGCATCTTTACGTTCTCTTCGTCCATCATGAAGAACACGGTCTCGACGCGCGTTCCGTCGCGCAGAATCAGGTCCATCGCCGCGTCGAGGTAGTCCTTCCCCTCCGCCGCCGCAACCTCCGACAGACGCTGGCCCGCGTACTTCCGGTTCTCTGGTTTCTTAAAGCCAACTAGCAGCACATTCTCCGGGCCGGCCAGCTTGCACATCTGTTCCCAAGCCGCGCCGTCCCGCAGCGCCTCGGCTTTGATCGCCGCGCGTTGCTTCGCGTCGGCCAGCCGGTCGAATAACTTGCCGCCCTCCGACGCCGACGGCGGAAGGCAGGCCGAAAGCCCCGTCGCCCCGGCGGTATAGGCGTACATGTCGGCCCCGATGTCGAGCCCCTGCCGCCGCGCCTGGTCGATCTTCGCGATCGCCTGCGCCATCTTAGGCCAGTTCCGCTTCCCGCCGGCTTTCAAATGATAGATCTCGACCGGAACTCCGCCCTGCCGCCCGATCGCTATCGCCTCATCGATTGCCTCCAGCAAGCCGTCGCCTTCCGACCGCATGTGCGTGATGTAAACGCCGCCGTAGGGCGCCATGGCCTTCGCCGTTTCGATCAATTCGGCGGTGGACGAATAGCTGTTCGGCGGGTAGATCAGAGCGGACGCCAGCCCGAACGCCCCGTCCTCCATCGCCTGGCGCATGTACGTCCGCATTTCCTCGAGTTCGGCGGCCGACGCCTCGCCCTCATCCATGCCCTTGATCAGCGTCCGCAGCGTACCCGACCCGAGAAACGACCCGAAGTTCGGCGACCCACCATGCCTCTCCATCGCCTTCAACCATCCGTCGAAGCCGTGCGGCCCAGTGAAATCCGCCACCTGCCGCGGGATATCGAGCCCCAGTTTCCGGTAGAGCGACAACATGCGCTCGTTCACCGGACCGCCGCTCTCCCCCTCGCCCAGGATCTCGGAAGTGATCCCCTGCGTGATCTTGCTGACCAGCCGCCCGTCGCCATCCAGCAGCGCGTCTCCCGACTGCGCCTGGATGTCGATGAACCCCGGCGCGGCAACCAATCCGCCCGCCTCGATGACTTGCGCCGCTGTCGCGCGCCGGAGCACCCCCGCCGGAGCCATCCGCGCGATGCGATCGCCCTGGATCGCAATGTCCCCGCGGAACCACGGGCTCCCGGAGCCATCCACCACCTTGGCGTTGCGAATCAGAACGTCGTACTGCGCGAGCAGCGGAAAGGCTGCCAGGGCGAAGAGAAGAGCGCGCATCAGTTCCCGGTTCCGGTAAGCGCCACGTTCTGCGGGCTGGACGGATCGAGATCGGTTATGTAGAGAGATGTGCTCCGCGAGCCTTTCGCTTTCGGCGTGAAACTCACGCTCACCGTACAGGTACCCGCGCCCGCCAGACTTGTTCCGCAGGTGTTGGTCTGCTTGAAATCGTTCTTGTTCGGGCCGTTCAGAACGAAGCTCGATACGTTGATCGCGGCGGTGCTTGCGTTGGTCAAGGTGAGCGTCCCGGTGCTGGTGGAGCCGACGTCCGTAGCCGAGAACGCTAGCGAGCCCGGCGAAATCGTAATTGCCGGGATCTCCGTGCCCGCGAGGGAAACAGTGTGCGGGCTTCCCGGCGCGTTGTCGACGATGGAGATGGATGCGCTCCGTGCGCCCGCGCCGGCCGGCGTGAAGGTCACGGTGATGGTGCAAGCCGCACCGGCCGCCACGCTGGTTCCGCAGCTATTACTTTGCGAGAAGTCGCCCGCGTTGGTGCCGGTTACGCTCACCGACGTCACGGCCAAAGCGGCGGTGCCCGTGTTCTGTAGCGTGACGCGTTGCGAGGCGCTCGGCAACAGGTAGACCTGGTTCCCAAAGGACAGCGACGGCGGCGTCAGCGTCACGGCCGCTTTCAGTCCCGTGCCCGTGATGGCAATCGTCTGCGGACTGGACGGATCTCCATCAGCGGCGGCGAGCGAAGCGCTGCTGGCTCCTGTCCCGGCCGGGGTGAACGTCACGCTCACGGTGCAGGTTCCCGAGCCCTGCAGGCTCATGCCGCAGGTGTTGGTCTGGGCGTAGTCGCCCGGGTTTGTGCCGCTGACAGTGAAACCGGTCATCGCGATCGCCGTGGTGCTCGAGTTGGTCATCGTGACCGTCTGGGCGACGCTCGTGGAGCCCACGTTCGTCGGCGGGAATGCCAGCGCTCCCGGCGAAAGCGCAATCGCGGGAGATTCCGTGCCGGTGAGGGCGATTGTCTGCGGACTTCCGGGCGCACTGTCGCCGATGAGGAGTGACGCGCTCCGCCCGCCCGCGCCGGTGGGCTTGAACTGCACCGTGACGATGCAACTCGCGCCGGCCGCCACGCTCGCGCCGCAGGTGTTGGTCTGGCTGAAGTCGCCCGGGTTGGCGCCGCCCGCCGTCACCGACGCGATGGTGAGGGCGGCCGTGCCGGTGTTCTGCAGCGTCACGGTCTGGGCGGCGCTCGCCGTCAGGTAGACCTGGTTCCCGAAGGATAGGGAGGACGGCGTCAGCGTCACCGCCGGCGCGAGGCCAATCCCGGTGAGCGCCACCGCCTGCGGACTGGACGGATCGCTATCGGCGATGCTCAGCGAAGCGGCGCGCGCTCCGTTGGCGCCCGGCGTGAACGTCACGCTCACCGTGCACGTGCCGGAGCCTGTCAGCTTGGTTCCGCAAGTATTGCTCTGCTGGAAATCGCTGGCGTTGGCGCCCGTAAAAGTGAAACTATTCATGGCGATCGCGGTGGTGCTCGAGTTGGTCACCGTCACCGTTTGGGCCGCGCTGCCCGATCCAACGTTGGTCGACGGGAATGCCAGCGATGCCGGCGAAACCGCAATCGCCGGAGTTTCCGTGCCGCTGAGGGAAACCGTCTGCGGGTTTCCGATCACGTTATCGGCGATGGCGATGGAGGCGCTCCGGGCCCCCGGGCCGGCCGGCCGGAACGTCACGGTGATCGTGCAGGTTGCGTTGGCGGCGACCGTCGTGCCGCAGGTATTGGTCTCGGAGAAGTCGCCGCTGTTTGCGCCAGTCACGGCCACCGATGTAATACTCAGGTCGGCCGTGCCGGAGTTCTGGAGCGTGACCTGCCTCGAAGCGCTCCGCTTCAGGTAAACCTGGTTCCCAAAGGATAACGAAGCGGGCGTTAATGTGACCGCCGGCCCGAGTCCCTGCCCGGAGAGCGCCACCGTTTGCGGACTCCCCGGATCGGAGTCGTTCACCGACAGGGAGGCGCTTCGCGGTCCGCCCTCCGCGGGCGTGAACTTCACGCTCACGGTGCAGGTTCCCGACCCCTTGAGACTTGTCCCACAGGTGTTGGTCTGGCTGAAATCGCCAACGTTCGCGCCGGTGAAAGTGAAGCCGTTGATCGCGATCGCGGCGGTGCTCGCGTTGGTCACGGCGACCGTCTTGGCGGCGCTGGTAATTCCCGCGTTAGTGGACGGGAACGTCAGCGACGCCGGCGAGACCGTAATCGCGGGAGTTTCCGTGCCGGTAAGGGAGACCGCCTGCGGGCTTCCAGCACCGTTATCGCCGACCGAGAGCGACGCGCTCCGCGCGCCCGGGCCTAGCGGCGTGAACGTCACGGTGATGGTGCAGCTCTTGCCGGCCGCCAGACTCGTGCCGCAGGTATTGGTTGGAGTGAAGTCGCCGCTGTCGGCGCCCGTTATGCTCACCGAGGCAATGGTCAGGGTGGTCGAGCCCGTGTTCTTGAGCGTCGCTTTCTGGGTCGCGCTGGGCTGGAGATACACCTGGTTGCCGAAGGCCAGCGAAGCCGGCGTTAAACTGACCGTCGGCACCACGCCCGTGCCGGTGAGGGTAATCGTCTGCGGGCTGGATGGATCCGCGTCGGCGATGCTCAGCGAAGCGCCGCGGGCTCCCGCCGCGGTCGGCGTGAACGTCACGCTCACAGTGCACTTGCCCGAGCCCTTCAGGCTGGTTCCGCAGGTGTTGGTCTGGCTGAAATCGCCCACGTCATTGCCGGTGAACGAGAAGCCGGCGATGGGGATCGCGGCGCTGCTGGCGTTGGTCACCGTGACCGTCTTGGCGGCGCTGGGTGATCCTACGCTCGTGGAAGAGAATGTCAGCGTCTTCGGCGAAACCGTAATTGCCGCTGTTTCCGTGCCGGCCAGGGAAACCTTCTGCGGAGTCGCCACGGCGTTATCGTTGACCGTGATGTTTGCCGTCCGCTTGCCGGCGCCGGCCGGGATAAATGTCACGTTGATGATGCAGGTCGCGTTAATGGCCACCGTCGCCGGGCAGGTATTGGTCAGGCTGAAGTCGCCGCTGTTGGCGTCGGTCACCGAAAGCGAGCTAATGTTGAGATTGGCGGTACCTACGTTTTGAAGGGTCACTTTCTTGGATGCGCTAGGCGTCCGGTAGACGTTGTCCCCGAAACTAAGAGAGGTAGGGGTCAACGACACCACTGGCGCGCCAAGGCCGATTCCCGATAACGTCACCTGTTGAGAGCTGGTGATGTCCGAATCCCGGATGGTCA
Source organism: Acidobacteriota bacterium (assembly GCA_025353165.1). Classification (GTDB taxonomy): domain Bacteria; phylum Acidobacteriota; class Terriglobia; order Bryobacterales; family Bryobacteraceae; genus TMP-7. The sequence goes on from JANXRE010000012.1 coordinate 10,948, forward strand.
GAGTTCCCGAGTAACTGATTATACTGTGCGGCGCGAATGTGACTGAGATCGTGCAGGTGGCGCCCGCGGCGAGCGATGTGCCGCAGGTGTCGATCTCCGTGAAACCGAAGGCGGCGGTAATGCTCGTGATCGTCATCGCCGTCTGGCCTTCGTTCGTCACCTTCACCGCCTGCGGCGCGCTCGTGGTTCTGTCTATCTGGCTCCCGAAATCGAGCGCTGTCGTGGACAGCCGTACTGCCGTGGACGGGATGGTCACCCATAACACTACAGTCCGGGTGATGTTCCCGGCGTTGGCGAGCGCCGTTATGGTGTAGACTCCGGCCGGCGTGGTGGGCCCGGCGACGAATTCCAATACGGACGCGCCCGGAAGGGCGAGCGACGACGGGCGGAATGTCGCCGTTGCGCCAGGAATCGCCGCGAGTCCGTCCACCGACAGCGCAACGGTTCCGGCGAGGCCGCCCAGAGAGGCCAGCGTCAGGTTGAATACCGCCGTTCCCGACGCGTCCGCCGTGACCGCTCCGTTGTCCGAGAGCAGCCAGAAGTCCGGCTGGTCGGCCGTCGCCGCCGCACAGGCCGAGCCGGGATCCACGGCCGGCGCCGCGAAGTTCGAATGCGCGTCTTGCGCGGTCAAAGACTGCCATTGAGCGAAAGTGTCGAACGTGCTCAGGGCCGGTGCCGGCACGATAAACGGCGTGGGGTTGGAGGCGTCCCACCAGTTGTTGTTGTCCGACAGCAGTGTGGATTGAAACGCCGTCCAGTCCGACCCCTCCAGAGACCCGTCCTTGATCAGGCTCTCGCCCGTACCCAGGTCCTCGACGATATTGTTCTGAAACGTCAGGCCCTGGGTGATCAGGTTATAACTCTGCTTGGTCTCCCAGTTGGTCACCAGGATTCCTCCGGCGATGCCGGTCAAACGGATCTGAGACGGATTGTTGTTGTAGAACGTGGTGCCCGTGATCGTCGTGTTTTCGGAGTTCCGGAAGATGATGCCTCCCTCCGTTGCCGCTCCGACGATGTTGCAGAACTTGCTGTCGGCGATCGTAATGGGACCTTCGTTCTTCTCGACCGAGACCCCGATCACGTTCCCGGAAGCGAAGATCCCGCTCGCCGCGATGTTCTGGTTGTCCGTGTCCCAATGGATGGTGTGCGTCTGATTATAGGTAATCGTCAGGCCGGACATGATATCGCCGTGATCGGAAAAGACGTGAAATCCGCCCGTATTCCAGGTGTAATAGGCCCCTTGAGCGCCGCGCCAGTTGTTGTAGGAAGCCTGCAGAGTCTGCCAGAGAACGTTCTTGGCCTGGAAGGTCTCAAACCCCGACGCGCCGTTGTGGGTGGCCGAGCTGTTCACGACGGTCGCATTCGTGACCGGATTGGTGAGGTACAGCCCGTGGCCGTTGTTCCACACGAAACTGTCGGTATCGAACAGAACGTTGGTTACGGTGCCCGCAACGTTCACGGCGCTGATGTTATGGCAGGGGTTCGCGTACTGGAAGGTCAGCCCGCGGAACACGATGCCATCGAAGGTTTGCCCGTTTGAACTCTGGACGAGCAGCACCGACGGAAGCGTAGCCACCTCCACATCGGCCGTGGCCATGTCGGTTCCCGCGGGAGGCCAGACATAGACCAGCCCCGCCGTTTCGTCCACGAAAAAGGTCCCGGGGTAGATCATCTGCGACAGGGAAAGCGTCTGGGTCATGGCCGCGCCGCCCACGAAGATCATCTCCCGGCGGAGCACGATCGGTTGTTCGGGGGGCGCGTTCCCGCCGTCCGCCGGGCAAAATCCCCAGGCGTGCGGCCAGGCGCTCGTGTATATCTTCGGGTTCGCCGCGTACGGTGCCCAGTTCGTGTAGGGAACCGCGCCGGAAACGAACACGGTTCCGTTGGTTGCCGCCTCGAACGTCATCGGCATAACCTTCTGGCTGTGATTGGAATTAATGACCAGACTTTCGCGATAAATTCCCGGCTTAATTATGACCCGTGTCCCTATATTCAAACCATTATTCTTCAATGCGGCGGCAATAGAGGCGGAGATGGTCTTGAGGGGCTGCGTCTGGGTGCCCGGGTTCGAATCCGATCCTGTGGCCGTGTCTACATAGACGAACGCCGTCTCTAGGCCCTCGTTCACAGTCGCTTGGGCGAATAAGACACCCATAGCTGGGAGTGCCCACAGCAGGGCACAACAGTACTTTCTCCTCATCGTATAGGGAACTTAACGTTGTCCTTTCGTTGGGGTTTACTTGCGGGTCTAATTGTAAAGTACCCGTTAGTGTATCCAAGTTCTCGCGGGATTTCAAGTTTTCCGATTTCAAACCGGGCCGCAACAGACGCCAGGCGCCTCGATTTCAGCCGCTCTAGCGGGTCCCGGTGCCCGAGACGGCAACCGTCTGCGGGCTCGACGGATCCCCGTCGGTGATGCTGAGCGAAGCGGGTCGGCTTCCGATCGCTCCCGGCTTGAACGTCACGCTCACCGTGCAGGTCCCGGAGCCCTTCAGGCTCGTTCCGCAGGTGTTGGTCTGTTGGAAATCTCCCAAGTGCGCGCCGGTGAAATTGAATTTGGTCATTGCGATCGCAGCGGTGCTCAAGTTGGTCACCGTGACCTTCTTGGCGGCGCTGGTGGTTCCCACCTTGGTCGATGGGAATGTCAGCGCGGACGGCGAAAGCGTAATCGCCGGAGTTTCCGTTCCGGTAAGAGAAACGGTCTGCGGGCTTCCGGACGCGTTATCGCCGATGGAGATCGAGGCGCTTCGGGCCCCCAAGCCGGCGGGAGTGAAGATCACGTTGATCGTGCAACTGGCGTTGGCCGCCACGCTCGTGCCGCAGGTATTGGTTTGGGTGAAATCGCCGGTGTTGGCGCCGGTTACGGTCACCGACGCGATAGTCAGCGTGCTCGCGCCCGTGTTCTTCAGCGTCACCGCCTGAGACGTGCTGGCCTTGCGGTACACTTGGTCCCCGAAGGATAGCGAAGTCGGTGTCAGCGTCACCGACGGCCCGGCGCCCGTGCCCGAAACGGCGACCGTCTGCGGACTGGACGGATCGGCGTCGGCGATGCCGAGCGAAGCGCCGCGGGATCCGGTCGCGGCCGGCCTGAACGTCACGCTCACCGTGCAAGAGCCCGAGCCCATCAGGCTGATTCCGCAGGTGTTGGTCTGGCTGAAATCTCCGGCGTTCGCGCCGGTGAACGTAAAGCCGGTCACGGGGATCGCGGCCGTGCTTGCGTTGGTGACGGTCACCGTCTTGGCGGCGCTGGAGGATCCCACCGTCGTGGAGGAGAAGGTCAGCGACTTTGGCGACGCCGAAATCGCGGCCGTTTCCGCGCCGGTGAGGGAGACGGTCTGCGGAGTCGACACGGCGTTGTCGTTGATCGTGATGGCAGCATTCCGCTGGCCTGCGCCGGCCGGGGTGAACGTCACCGTGATGGTGCAGGTCGCGTTGATGGCCACCGTGGCGGGGCAGGTATTGGTTTGGGTGAAGTCGCCGCTGTTGACGCCAGTCACGGTCAGCGACGCGATGGCGAGGTCGGCCGTGCCGGTGTTCGCGAGGATGACAGTCTTGGCTGCGCTCGGGGTGAGGTAGACGTTGTTCCCGAAGCTCAAAGAGCCGGGGGTCAGCGACACCACCGGCGCGCCGAGACTGGTGCCGGTGAGAAGCACCTTCTGGGGACTGGTGGTATCCGAGTCGGTGATCGTCAGGTTCTCCGAGTAAACAATCACGCTGTGCGGCGCGAAGGTGACCGAGATCGTGCACGCTTTGCCGGCCGCCAGCGACGTCCCGCAGGTGTTCGTCTCGGTGAAACCGGGAGGAGCGGAAATGCTCGTCACTGTCAGCGCCGTCTTGCCTGGGTTCGTGACCGTCAGAATCTGCGCGGCGCTAGTGGTTCCGACGATCAGGTCCCCGAAATTGAGCGCGGTCGCGGACAGCCGCACCGATGAAACCGGTATGATCACCGTCAACGCCGCCGTCCGGGTAATGTTCCCGCTGTTGGCGAGCGCTGTGATGTTGTAGGTGCCGGCCGGCGTGCCGGTCCCCGCGGCGAGGGTCAACACGGATGCGCCCGGAAGCGCCGCCGACGCCGGGCTGAAGGTCGCCGTAGTGCCGGGAATCGCCGCTACTCCGTCCGTGGATAAAGTGACCGTTCCGGTAAGTCCGCCCAGAGAGGCCAGCGTCAGGTTGAACACCGCCGCGCCCGACAAGTCCGCCGTGGCGGTTTGGTTGTCCGACAGCAGCCAGAAGTCCGGTTGATCGGCCTTCGCCGCGCAGGCCGGGCCGGGATCCACCGCCGGCGCGGCGAAGGGCGAGTGCAGATCCTGCCCGGTCAACAACTGCCACTGCGCGAAAGTATCGGTGGTACCCAAGGCCGGCGTCGGCACCGTAAACGGCGTCGGGTTCGAGGCGTCCCACCAGGTGTTGTTGTCGGACGACAGCGTAGCGTGAAACGCCGTCCAGTCCGAGCCGCTCAAGGACCCGTCCTTGAACAGGCTCTCGTTCGTGCCCAGGTCCTCGACGATATTGTTCTGGAAGGTTAGACCCTGGGTGATCAAGTTGTAAGCCGCCCCGGTCTCCCAGTTCGTCACCGCGATCCCTCCTGCGATGCCGGTGAGGCGAATCTGATACGGATAGTTGTTGTACAACGTGGAGCCCGTGATGGTCGTGTTTTCGGAGTTCCTGACGATGATGCCGCCCTCGGTAGCCGTCCCGGCGATGTTGCAGAACTTGCTGTTGGTGATGGTGATGGGACCTTCGTTCTTCTCGACCGAGACCCCGATCACGTTCCCGGAAGCGAAGATCCCGCTGGCCGTGATGTTTTGGTTATCCGTGTCCCAATGGATGGTATGCGTCTGGTTGAAAGTAATCGTCGGATTGGACAAGGTCTCGTTGTGGTCGGAAAACAAGTGAAAACCGCCCGTATTCCAGGTGTAATAGGCGCCTTGAGCGCCGCGCCAGTTGTTGTAGGACGCCTGCGAATTCTGGTAGAGCGCTTGCTTCGTTTGGTAGCTCTGAAACCCCGATCCCCCGTTATGGCTGGCCGTGCAGTTCACGACGGTCGAGTTGGTGATCGGATTACTTAAATACAACCCGTGTCCGTTGTTCCACACGAAACTGTCGGTGTCGAACAGTGCGTTGGTTACGGTGCCCGCAACGCTCACGGCGCTGGCGTTATGGCAGGGGTTCGCGTACTCGAAGGTCAGCCCGCGGAACACGATGCCATTGAAGGTCTGCCCGTTTAAGCTCTGGACGGTCAGCAGCGAGGGAAGCGTAGCCGCCTCCACATCGGCCGTGGCCATGTTGGTTCCCGTGGGAGGCCAAACGTAAACCAAACCCGCCGTTTCGTCCACGTAGAACGTGCCGGGATAGATCATCTGCGTCAGAGACAACACCTGGGTCATCGCGACGCCCCCCACCAGCATCATCTCCCGCCGGAGCACAATCTCCGGCTCGTACGGCGCGTTCCCGCCGTCCGCCACGCAGAATCCCCAGCGGTTCGACCAAGCGCTCGTATAGATCTTCGGGTTGAGCGCAGAGGGAGCCCAACTCGTGTGCGGAACTGCGCCGGAGACAAACACCGTGCCATTGGTTGCCGCCTGGAAGGTCATCGGCATGGCCTTCTGGGTGCGGTTAGAATTTATCACCAGGCTTTCCCGATAAATCCCGGGGTTAATGATGACTCTGGTTCCGATATTTAAACTGTTGTTCGCCAAGGCGATAGTAATGGATTTGGAGATCGTCTTCAGGGGCTGCGCCAGGGTACCCGGGTTCGAATCCGATCCTTTAGCGACGTCTACATAGACGAATGCCGTTTCGAGATTTTCGTTTACGGTAGCCTGAGCGAAAACGACGCCCTGAGCCAAAAGTGCCGAAAACAGGGCACAACAATACCATGGGTGCATTTTCAAAGACTTGAACGGGTGTCCTTAGGAATGGTTTACCGGCCGCCCAAGTTAAGAGTGTCTTGGATGGGACTCCTATCTCCGGCTTTTGATTCTAAAGTAAACAGCGAACGATATCGCGGCTTTCATAGAATGTTCGAAGTCACATAAGTAACTTATGGGTTCATAATATCAGAATAAATTACCGATTATCTGAACCATTTGATCCTCGGGGTTCGCGGCTCGGAAGCGGCTGGAGCGAGCCGCGCGCGTAAGCTGTGTTTAGTACCCCAACGCCCAATCCCCGCATCCTCTTGTCCCAAACTGCCGCTTGGAATGGCCCGCCGCGCTGGAACATTTCATAGTTGCCCAGCCGCACTTCCTGGTTGGCCTTATTCCGAACCCGTGTCCGGGCGATGGGAACCTTCTGTCCATCGACCACGCTTAGCCTTGCTCTTTTCCCCAGCGGTTCACCTGCCGTTCCGCGTTGGGAGCGTACGTCGGGCTGGTGAATGTCATCGCTCTCGAGGGGCTGGGCAGACTCGGCCCGGAACAGCTCGAATGGCTGGAGGCCGATCTGAAGGGGCGTTCCGCGAGTACGCCCATCGTCGTGTTCGCGCACATACCGCTGTCGAGCGTCTATCCCGAATGGGGATGGGGCACCGCTGACAGCGCTCAGGCGCTGGCTTATCTGAAGCGGTTCGGTTCCGTGACCGTGCTCAACGGACATATTCATCAGGTGATGCAGAAGGTGGAAGGTAAAGTCGCGTTCCACACGGCGATGTCGACGGCGTTTCCGCAACCTGCTCCGGGCTCGGCGCCATCTCCCGGTCCGAAGAAGGTAGATGCTGGGGTGTTGCGCACAGTACTTGGCATCACTAATGTTCATTACGTGGCGAAAAATCACAGCCTCGCGGTGGTCGACTCGCCACTGGTGAAGCTGCAGGCAGAGTGATGCGGGGGCGAGTGTTCGCGTCGGCCTTGGGCTTGGCTGGTGCGATCGTGTGCTTCGGTCCGATTTTCGCAGCTGGTGCGCCCCAGGGCGCCACTCACGGGAAAGAGCTCTTCGAACGGCGTTGCGGGGGCTGTCATTCGATGGACCGCGACAAAACGGGTCCGCGCCTTAAGAACGTTTACGGCAGAGCGGCAGCTTCTGTTTCGACGTTCAATTATTCGGATGTACTGAAAACCGCGCACATTACCTGGAATGCAAAGTTACTCGACCTGGGGCTCACGGAACCGGATGAGCTCGTTCCCGAAAATGACATGGCGTTCCGGGTGCCAAGATGAGCGCCAGGACATCATTGCTTACCTGAAGAAAGCCTCGGCGAAATGACTGCGACGCCGGGCGTGTAATCCGCGAATCCTTCCTGAAGCGCATGGGTTGGATTCAGTTGAATATTCAAATACTGGTTGGCGATTTCGAGCCGCAGGGCGGCTTCGGCTTCGGCATACTCGGCGAGAGTACGCTGGACATCGGCTCGATTCAAAAGCCCGGCACGGAACTTCAGGCTCACACCAGTCTCGCCCTACTTTGCAGGGAGTGCGACGCGGGAAGGCCTGAGCGATGCCCACTTGGAAACGTTTATCGTGAGCTTCCCGGTACCCCCGTCGGCGTTTGAACCTGGCACCAAGGACTGGTCTGCCGAGCCCCTCGACAGCTACGAAAAGATGCTCAAATTCAATCGAACCACCGGCACCACAACTGGCCTGGTCCCAAGCCAGACCCACGGCTGATGTCGTCCCTCCGCCTCAGACGCGGCAAGCTACTGCCGCGATGGAACTACACAATCCGACGCAATCCGTGAATCTATTCTTGCGCCGCTCCTTAGCGTCGATGACCCTGCGGCACCTGGGACAGATACTCCGCGTCAGCTCATAAAAGACATAATCGGCGTCGTGTTTTATGATTCTCCTAATGTGACAACCTGGACAGCCAGCGGATGACTTTGCCCGAATGCCGGACAACAATCCCTCGAAGGTCAGTTCCGCCGCGAGTTGCTGGACCGCGAATCGGGGAGCGCTTCTTCCATAATCGTCATGGGCCTGCTATAACGTGAGTGGCAATGTACGCTCGAATTCTTACAGAAAACACAAAACGGGACAACCGCCTGTAAGGAAACGGCTTATTGTTGCACACATGGATAGGAGAAAAACGGCGTGGCGAAGATCTCCGACCTCAAGCTGACCTACCGGGTATTCATGAAAGCGTACCCCTACCGCAGGGTTGACTGGCGACCCGGCGCCAGACTCCGCAAGCCGCTTGCCGAAGCGCGGATCGCGATTGTCACAACCGCCGCGTTCTTCGCGCCGGACCAGCCACCGTTCGACACCTCCCTTCGTGGAGGTGATTATTCATATCGTGTGCTCGATGCCGATGTCGATCTAAATACGTTGCAGATCGCTCACCGTAGCGACGCGTTCGACATCCGGGGGATCGAGTCGGACAAAAACCTGGCTTTACCGCTCGACCGGCTGAAGTCCCTGGCGCGGGAGGGTGTCATTGGCACAGTCGCACCGCGCCATTTCAGTTTCATGGGTTCGATCGCCGCGCCAGGCCGGCTGATGGCCCAAACAGCTCCGGAAGTTGCCAGTGTGCTGCTGGAAGATGATGTGGACGCTGTTCTCCTCACACCAGTGTGACCGATGTGCCATCAGTCGGTCGGACTGATACAGAGCATCATCGAGAAGGCGGGCATCCCGACGGTCTCAGTCTCGGTGCTTCGCGAGGTCACGGAACGTGTGGATCCGCCGCGGGCGCTGTTTGTGGACTTCCCGCTGGGCTATCCCTTGGGCGCCCCACAAGACGCCGCGCTCCAAACGCGAATTATCCTGGCGATGTTGGCGCTGCTGAGGGAGCCGGTACCGCCTTCCATTCTGTGGCAGTTTTTGGCGGGCGGCTAATTCCTACTTTCCAGACAACCGGCTGATCAAACCTTTGCAGCTTGCTTGTCGACGCCGGCCAGTCGTACTTCCCCCCTCCTTTGTCGACCGCGCTCCAGATAACGAAAACGTTTCCGCTCCGTACCGCCGGCTGGTTCCTGATGTACTGGGTGACGGGCGTAAGATCCCGGTCGGGGAACTGCAATACGTACATCCCCGCAACGTTATTTTTCTGAGCAAAGCCTGGCAGTGCGCAGACGCAGAGCAAGCTTGCGAAGATAGGAGTTCTTCCTGGGTGGGCGGTCGTACTCCTTCTGAAAACTCGGGTCTGTAAAAAGCATCTCGGACGTTTGTATCCGATTGATGAAAGGTTGGCGCGAAAGAACGGTCCTGGAATCAGTGAGGCGCCCGTCTGGCGATGTACCCCGATGGCGCGCACGCGCTGTCCCGATAGTGCCCCACCACGGTTCCCTGATTGTTGGTGCCCCCGCCCCCGGTTTGAAAGGCCCCCGGGAAATCGATTGGCTGAAAGAACCCGCCGGGAGTGCGGGCAAAGCCGTGTTCGTTGTTCGAGCTGTCCCAGAAGTGTCCGGAAATGTCGAACCGGTCGCTGATGCCGGCCGCCACGGTGCCTCCGCCGATTCCACCGCACGGAAGCGCGGCCGCAACTTTCGACGCCCCGGGGAAGTCGATGGTTGTAAGGATGCCGCCGGTGCTCCGCTCAAAGCCGTGCGACACGCCGGAGGCATCGTTGTAGTACCCGACAGAGGCGCCCCGCTTATTCATCCCGGTGCACTCGGTCCGGAAGGAACCGCCGACTGAATAGACGGTGACCTGGCCGTTCAGGCTGATGAAGGCGCTCACCACCGTGTAGGGCGGGGCGGAAACGGAACCACAGAACTGCGCCGTTGTGTCGCCCATGCCGAGCACCGCCGTGGCCGTTCCTGGCGGCTGGCCCGGCACATCGTAGCCGGTGTAGGCTTGAGTCGCACTGTCGTAAAAGAAACCGGAATAGAGTCCGGCGGCGGAGTCGAAGAACTCGCCGGCCACAACTCCCTGTGAGTTGATCTGGTGCGCTGTGTGAAGGTGGGTGCCTGGGTGGCGCCCGGCGCGGTCAAGGTGGTCAGGATCCCGGCCGGGGATCGCAGGAATCCTCGATAGTTCCCGGCCGCATCCAGAAAGTAGCCAGCGATGGTTCCGGAATTGTTAATCGACTCCACGCCTACGGCCACCGAGCCTGGCACAGTGAAGGAGCCGTAGAGAAACGGGCTCGCGAGGGGACTGTCTTGAGCCGGCATGGCGATCGTCAGAACCGAGGCGAGGAACACCGTCAACCGTTTCATGGACGTCCTCCCCTATGGTCAACAAACCGCGATAGGACGCAGTTGCGGTTCAGTATACACCTCGCTTCACTTAGACGGCGCTCGACATCGAATAGCCGCGTCAGTCCAACGTGACGAGCCCACCTGACAAATTGTCCGCCAACCTCTCCATCCAAACGGATATGCCCGACAAGTTGTCTCGCTTTCCGCCGTGTGGTTAGTCTAGATTCTCCCTCTGAATCAGAAAATTGCAATGGATTGTAGGCCGTGGTATTCGCCGTGCACTCCTCCTCGCCGGGGAACCACCCCGGAGCTGACTGATGCGACTGCAACTGACTCATAAAATAATTCGACCTTTTCTGACCCTGATCGCGGCGGCCGGTCTTGCGTTTACCGGCCAAAACAAACTTGCCAGGGATCTGGGCAATGTCTCCCCGACCTCGACGGTGGATGTCATCGTTCAATTCACCCGGGCGCCCACGGCGACCCAACACCAGAAGATCCGTAACAAGGGAGGCGCGCTCAAGCACGATCTCTGGCTGATCAAGTCCGCCCACTACTCAATGCCGGCGAGCGCTCTTGCGGATCTGGCAGCCGATCCCGATGTCGTGTTCGTTTCTCCTGAGCGCTTGGTGCGGAACACCCTGGACCACGTAACCGCCACGATCGGATCCAACACCGCCCAGGTCTACGGATACGACGGCAGGGGTGTAGGCGTCGCCGTGCTGGATAGCGGCGTGTCACAGCCTTTGGACCTTAGGAACCGGGTCGTATACAACGAAAATTTCTCCGCGGGGCAGAACTCGAGCGATGTCGAAGGACACGGCACCCACGTGGCAGGCATTGTCGCGGGGCAGGGCACATTTTCCAACGGCCGGTACCATGGCGTGGCGCCCGGCGCAAACATCGTGAACCTGAAAGTCCTGGATGACACCGGAGGCGGCACCGCCAGTTCCGTCATCGCCGGAATCCAGCGCGCCGTGCAGTTGAAGTCCCAATACAATATCCGGGTCATCAATCTATCCCTGGGGAGCCCGGTGTCGGGCAGCTACCAGAACGATCCCCTCTGCCAGGCTGTCGAACAGGCCTGGAACGCGGGCATCGTCGTGGTGGTGGCGGCCGGCAACGAAGGCCGGAGCAACTCCCAGGGAACCCTGGGCTATGCCACCATCACTTCGCCGGGCAACGATCCTTCCGTCATCACCGTCGGCGCCATGAACATGAAGAGGACCAACGATCGCTCCGACGACGTGATGACGACTTACAGTTCCAAGGGACCGACGGCGGTCGATCAGATCTTGAAACCGGACCTGGTGGCTCCCGGCAACCAGGTCGTCTCCGTGATGCCCAGTGGCGGCAGCGGTCTCGTTACTGCCTATCCCGCGAACGTCGTCGGCGCCAGGTACTTCCAACTCAGCGGCACCAGCATGGCCGCGCCGGTGGTCAGCGGCGCCGTGGCCCTGATGCTCCAGAAAGATCCGTGGTTGACGCCGGACCAGATTAAGGCCCGCTTGATGCGCACCGCGTCCAAGACCTTCCCCTATTCCACCCTCGTCACCGACCCAACTACCGGCATCACGTATACGCTGTACTACGACGCATTCACGGTGGGGGCTGGCTATCTCGACGTGATGGCCGCCCTCAACGACACGCAACTGGCCACCGGCAAAGCCTCGTCTCCCGCCGTCGCGTTCGACAGCGTGAACCATACGGTGAGCATGGTGACCGGCACGGGCGTGGTGTGGGGCACCGGTATGGTTTGGGGAACGGCCAGCGTCTCGGGCACCGGCTTGGTGTGGGGTACTGGCCTCGTGTGGGGAACCGGTACCTCGCCGCAGGCTACGAGCCTGGTGTGGGGCACGGGTCTCATCTGGGGCACCGCCCAGCCGCAAAGCGAGGCCGCCCGAATCGGCAGCAACGGGGAAAACTAAACCTTCTCGCAACTGCCAAATGGAGACAGCCGATGCGAGCGCTCGCAGGAAAATTCATCATCGGAAGGAGGCTAGATTAGAGCAAGCGTAGACAGAAGTGATTGAGTGCCGTCCAAAAAAGGGGGCAGTTCCGTTCCACGGAGCTGCTCCCTTCGACTTGTTGGGTGCCCCCACGAGGTCCGGACAAACGGTCGGCGCGCCGCGGTAAAACCCGGTCCATTTTCTGCTGAGTCACTAGAATGCGGGAATCGGAGCGAGTGGTCTTCCTTCGTGCAATCCTTCTCCACGAAAAAGCGCTTCAGGAAACTCCAGTCAAAATCTAGATCGGCCGGATCGTCGCCGCCGGCGCGGTCGCGGCGGCGCTGAGCTGGTCGTCGTCCGATCCGCTGCCCTTCGGCCTCTACCTCCCTCTGACCGCCGCAACGTCGCTGGTCAAGCTGCGCCTGCCGGCCATCACCGGCGCCGTCTTCTTTACCGTGCCCGAAACCATTCTGGCCGCCCTGGTGGCGATGACGTTCCAGCAGATCTTCCGCGTCACGAAGCAGCTCACGCTGGTGCAGATCGCCTTCCACAACTCGAGCGAAGCCGCCAGCCTGGCGCTCCCCTCGCTGGCCGCGCACCAGCTTCTTAGCGGATAAATTCATGCGCCCCGCCCCGCGGTGCTGGCGTTGGCGGCGGCGGTCTACTTCGTCGTCAACACGGTGACCGTGTCCGGCGTCCTGCCTCCTCTGCAGGGCGAAGGGCTGCGCGAGGTTTGCCGTTCCCCTACGATCTGCTCGGTGTCGCCGTGGTCGGCCTGCTTCCCGCAATCTGCCGCCGGCGGCGCTGCCATTCCCCGGCCGGCGCGAATCTTCATCGCCTCCGTTCCTCCTTCTGGGCGGAGCGATACTGGACTTGGCCGCCTGGAAGTGAGAGGTTGCGGATCCGTTCCGGTTCGCCGCGTACCTGGCGCGCCGTTGGGCTGGCCGCTACCTGGAAGGTTCGTCTGCCGAACCGCGCGGCACCATCGCGCCGCACTACACGTCACCGCGGCGATTGGGAGCGCCGTCTGGCGGGCCGGGGAAAATCCGATGGATGCGGTGAAGCGCGCGGACCAGGCCATGTGCGAAGACAAGGCCCGAACGCGCGCCGGCGTGAACTGAGCCGGCCGACAAACTGTCTGCCCGTCCTGGGGAACCAGACAATTTGTCCGGCTCCCAGTTCTCTGCTAATCCTTGGATGTCGTTGAATAAAATAACCTGACATATTGTGCAGAGCCCATCGGGGAATGGCTACTCCCGTGCGATTGTCCCAGGCGGACAGGCTCATGACACTCCTTACGAAGTCATATCTGACCGTCATCCTGGCATCGGGAACGGCACTGTGCGCCGTGCAACTACTCCGGTGGAATTCGGACGATCCCGTCCGGTTCTTGGCCTACTTCCTGGCTACCCTCATTGCGGCCAGCCTGAAAGTGCGGCTCCCGGACGTCAATGGCACGTTGTCCGTGTACTTTGTCTTCATCCTGATCGGCATCGTGCAGTTGTCGCTGCCCGAAGTGGTTTGCCTCTCCTGTGGCGCCGCGGCGGTCCAGAGTCTGTGGCACACGAAAAAACGGCCGGAGCTGCTCCAGGTTTCTTTCAATATTTGCAGTATTGCGCTCGCCGGGGCCGCCAGTTACATGGCTTATCGCCTCCCGCTGCTCAGCGGTTTGCGGCTGAGCCTGCCGGTGGAAGTCGCTCTGGCCTCGATCGTGTTCTTCCTGAGCAACACCACGCCGATCGCCATCATTATCGGGTTGACGGAAGGTGGCCGGCCATTCAAAATCTGGAAAGAGTGTTACTTCTGGTGTTTCCCCTACTACATGGTCGGCGCCGCCATCGCCTGCCTGTTCCAATTCATCACCCAGGCGGCCGGGTGGCAGACTGCGCTGCTGGTTCTTCCCTCTTCCTACGTGATCTTCTGGTCCTACCGGCTCTATCTGGGACGGCTCGAAGACGAGAAGACCCACGCCGAAGCGGTAGCCGCACTGCACCTTCGTACCATCGAGGCCCTGGCGCTGGCCATCGACGCCAAGGACCATACCACCCACGCGCACCTGCAGCGGGTGCAGTTGTACGCCGTGGAGATCGGAAAAATGATGGGTCTGGCCGGCAATGAGCTCAAGGCCTTGCAGGCCGCCTCGCTGCTGCATGACATCGGCAAGCTGGCGGTTCCGGAACATATCATCTCGAAGCCCGGGAAGCTCACCCCGGAAGAGTTCGAAAAGATGAAGATCCACCCCACCGTCGGGGCGGAGATTCTCGACCGGGTCGAATTCCCGTACCCGGTCTCCCCCGTCGTTCGCGCTCACCATGAGAAGTGGAACGGCACCGGCTATCCCAACGGACTCTCGGGAGAGGAAATCCCGATCGGCGCCCGCATCCTGTCCGCGGTGGATTGCCTGGACGCGCTCGCCTCCGACCGCCAGTACCGGCGGGCGCTGTCCCTGGACCAGGCGCTCGAGATCGTCGTGTCGGAATCCGGCAAGAGCTACGATCCGAAGGTCGTCGAAGTCCTGCGGCTCAATTGCCGGAAGCTCGAAGCCATGGTGCGGAGTCAGAAGGTGCGCGAGTTCGCGAAGCTCAGCGATACTCCGGCGCTGAAGGGGGACGCTCCGGACGCCGGTTACGAATGCAGCCGGCCGCCGGCGGCCTCGCCTCAATCGGCCGATTTCCTGCAGTCCATCGCCAAGGCCCGCCAGGAGGCGCAGACGCTTTTTGAGCTGGCGCAGACGCTTGGCAGCTCGCTCAGCCTGAACGACACGCTGTCGATGATGACCTCGCGCCTGAAGAACCTGGTCGCTTACGACGCCGTCGTGATTCATGTAGTCCAGGGACGGAAGTTGTGCCCCGAATACGCGGCCGGGGAGGACTTCCGCATGCTCTCGTCCCTGAGCATCCCCATGGGAGAGGGACTCTGCGGCTGGGTGGCCGAGAACCGGAAGCCGATCCTCAACGGGAATCCGGCGGTTGAGCCGGGTTATGCCGGCGGCCGCCTGCAGTCCGCCATCGCCGTTCCGCTGGAGACGGCGAACGGCGTCATTGGCGTTCTGTCGCTGTATCACACCGAGCGGGACGCTTTTTCGCGCGATCAGCTCCGCATTCTGCAGGCGGTTAGCTCCAAGCTCTCGGCATCGGTGGAGAATGCGCTGCGGTTCGCGAAGGCGGAGACCTCGGCGACCACCGATTACGTGACCTCGCTGCCCAACGCCCGTTCTCTCTTCCTTCATCTCGGCAGCGCGGTGGGGCGGGCAGCGCGCGAGGAGTCCGGCCTGAGCGTGCTGGTTTGCGATCTTGACGGTTTCAAGAAGGTAAACGACCGTTTCGGACACCTGGTCGGCAATCAGGTCCTGGCCCGCGTGGCCGGCGGACTCAAAGCCCTCTGCCGCCAATACGATTACGTGGCGCGCATGGGTGGCGACGAGTTCGTGGTGGTCCTTCCCGGCATCAGCCCGGAGGCGGCGCAAACCCGGATCGCGGAGCTCCACCGGGTCGCCGTCCAGTCGGGTTTGCAAGAATTCGGGGAGTCCTTCCTGGGCATGAGCGTGGGATTAGCCAGTTTCCCCGAGGATGGCCGGAATGCCGAGAGCCTGCTGGCGGAAGCGGACCGGCGGATGTACAAACAGAAGCAGGTCCGGACAGCGCGGCGCGCCGAACGGGTTCTGGCCGTGGCATAGCTCCACCGATACCGAGCCGCGACCGTAGTCACCGAGCCGCGACCGTAGTTACCGGGCCGCGACCGTAGTCACTCGGGCCGCGACCGTAGTCACTCGAGCCGCGACCGTAGTCACCCAGGCCGCAACCGTAGTCACCGGGCCGCGACCGTAGTCACCGGGCCGCGACCGTAG
>JANXRE010000022.1 GCA_025353165.1 Acidobacteriota bacterium
GGCGAGATCTCCCGCCCCTGGTCGGTCTTCACGGTGAATTTCGGCGCTTTGTCGCCGGTCTCCACCACGCTCTCCTGCAGGGTCCCCGCCACCACCGCCAGTAATCCGACGACCGCGATCGCGAGGCCCGCCTTCAGCGCCCAACCCAGGTTGTCCTTGGCGGGAAGCGCCGCCGTTTGAGTTGCCATACGATTGATAGGTATCCTTTCAATTCCTCCCGGCATCCAACAATGGAGGAGCCATGCTGATCACGCGCCAAGTCGAATTCTCCGCTTCGCACGTCTGCCGGAACCCGGCATTCACGGACGAACAGAACCACGCCCTCTACGGCGCGGCCGCAAATCCGAAAGGCCACGGCCACAACTTCATTTTAGAGGTAACGCTGGACGGCTCGCCAGACCCCGTCACCGGCATGGTGTTCGACCTGAAGGAATTGAAGGAAGTTTTGAATCGCGAAGTCGTCGAGCCGATGGACCACCGGTTCCTGAACTTTGAAGTGAAACCGTTCGACCGCGTCGTTCCGACGCCGGAAAACGTCGCGATCGAAATCTGGCGCAGGCTCCATCCGCATTTCTCCGGCCCGGTCCGGTTGCGGAACGTTCGGCTGTTTGAGACCGCAGACCTGTACGTGGACTACTCGGGGGAAGAATGAAGCTCACGCGCCGCTACCGCTTCTCCGCTTCCCACCGGCTGCACGCCCCCGCGCTGCCCGACGCGGACAACATCCGCATCTATGGCAAGTGCAACAACCCCTTCGGCCACGGCCACGACTACGTGATGGAGGTGGTCGTGCGCGGTCCGGTGGATGGTGTTACGGGACTTGTCGTCGATATGCGGAGCATGGACGACCTAGTGCGGTGCGAAGTAGTCGACGCATTCGACCACAAAAACTTGAACACGGACGTGCCGGAGTTCGGGCGCACCGTGCCCACTTCGGAAAATCTGGCGGTCGCGGCGGGACGCCGGCTTCGGAACGCCTGGAAGGAGAGATTCGGGGATGTGCCCGCGCTCGAAAAAATTCGCATTCACGAGACGCGGCGCAACATCTTTGAGCTATTGCTGTGAAGACAAACAAGACCCTGATCATGCAACCCAAGATGGCGGAGGACCCGGGAACGGGCGAAATCGCGCGTCGCATGCGGGAGATTCTCGGTGAGATCGGCGAGGATCCGACGCGCGAGGGATTAGCGCGGACTCCGGTGCGTTTCGAGAAGGCCCTGAAGTTTCTGACCAGCGGCTACATGATGAGCGCTGAAAAGATCGTGAACGGGGCGATGTTCGGAGTGAAGTACGACGAGATGGTCATCGTGAAGGACATCGAGTTCTTCTCGATGTGCGAGCACCACCTGCTGCCGTTCTACGGCAAGGCCCACGTCGCTTACCTCCCGAATGAAAAGGTGATCGGCCTCAGCAAGATTCCCCGGCTGGTCGATATGTTCGCTCGCCGCCTGCAGGTCCAGGAGCGCCTTACGCAGGAGATCGCGGAGTGCCTGCAGGAGATCCTCCGCCCCCGCGGCGTGGCGGTGATTCTGGAGGCGCAACACTTTTGCATGATGATGCGCGGTGTTGCAAAGCAGCACTCCGGCACGGTGACCAGTTCCATGCTGGGAGACTTTCGAAATCGGAAGGAAACCCGCGACGAGTTCCTGACCCTCATCGGCAGGGGACGCGGGTAACGATCCCGCACGCGTCTCTGCTAAGTTAGTTCTGGATGAACTTCCGTAGTTTTCAGGCGGGTCCGGACCCCTTTGGACGCACCTGGGACGCGCTATTTCGCTGGCAGCAGAACGGCATCACCATCCGCCACGCCGATACCGTGGACGTCAAATTCGACGTCTGGACCGCCGGTGAGCCGAAGCAGGAAAGAGTCGTCGCGCTCCGCCATCCCGACCTGCTGAAACTCAGCCGCGAGTCGGGCCACATCCTCTCCGACGCCTGGTGCATGAAGCTGGCCGCCCTACACCTCCAGCACATGATCGAAACGGCCGAGGACATGGAGCGGACGCTGGTTACCGTTCCCTACTCGGAGCTGGCCGGGTATCAGAGAGTATTGGCGAAAGCCTGAAGGCGCGTTAGCGCGGTGGCGCAGTCCACCAACGCCGCAGCGCCACTGTGGACCAAATCGCTTCCACGGCCCCAAACGGCCATGCGCCCTGCAGGAACCCGTACACGGAGCCAAGCGCGCACGATCCGGCAAAGGCCAGAATGAACCAGCGGCTCCGCTTTTCCAGCGCGTAGCACACCAGCATCGCGGTCACGGCAAACAATCCAAATGTGGTCAGGCCATCCATCGTGAAGGGGCACCCGAGGCGGCGGTATTATGAAAGCCGCAATGGCCTATTATCGCGAAGGCTAGCCGCTGCGCCAATGGTGGATCACGCTGCTGGGTGATGATCCTTCTGGCGATCACCGGCTATGCCTCCTGCCAGTAAATTTTCCTGGACCGGCCCCAGGGGAATCGCACCCTCTCCGATCGCGCCTTTTTCTTCCTCGAAGGCGGCCCCGTCGCGCTGGTAATCTGGTTCTACCTGATCCGTTTGATCGTCGAAGTAAAGGAGGACGCGGTCGTCATCCGTTAGGTCGGGCGTTGGCCGGTTCGCCGGATCGCCTTCCGCCGCATTCGATCCGCGCGCGACATCACCCTGCAGCCCGCTGCTGGACTACGGCGGCTGGGGCGTCCGCTGGGGCCGGGATGGCAGCATGATTTACAACGCGACCGGCGACCGGGGCGTCGAGCTGCTCCTCGACAACGGCAATCGTCTCGTCGTAGGATCGCAGCGGGCAACGGAACTCGCCGAAGCCATCTCGTCGCGCCTGTAAATTTGGCGCAACCAGTCGTGGTAAGAATGAATCTAGTGTGGGACTTCAAAGGTCCCGGACATTCTCAAGCGTTGTAACGAAACCTGCTCTGTTGGAGGCAAGCAACAATGGCGGTGAACTGCCCGGAATGCGACGCGGTCCTCGATGTGGAAGAAGAGGAGCTGGATGTAGGCGACGCGCTGACCTGCGAAGAGTGTGGCGCGACGGTCGCCGTTACCAGCAAGGAGCCGATCGAACTCGCCCTCTCCGACGACGACGACGACGACGAGGACCTAAGCAAAGACGACGATGACGACGATCAGGATGAGGAAGAAGAAGAAGAAGAGGACGAAGACGACGCATGGCATTAATCGCCGGGCTGGCCTCTGCGCCCTTTTGCTGGCTTTTGTCCTGACCCCGAGCCCGCCGGCCTGCGCAAAGGACAAGAATCCGAAGCAGCAGGCCTTTGCGATTGTCGCCGGAACCGTGTTCCGCGAGTCGGGTCTGGCTCTGCCGGGAGCCGAGGTTACGTTGACGCCGGATGCAAAGCCCGGCAAACCGCAGCGGCAAATCAGCGACGTGCGAGGTGAATTCGCCTTCCGCGTGCCTTCCGAACCGGCGCGCTACCGGGTTGCCGCCGCGGCTAAGCACTTCGAGGCGCGGGAGAAGACGGTGGAAATCGAAGGGCACGAACGCGCAGAAGTAACCCTGAGCCTGCCGGAGTCATCCAAAGAATGAGGGCACAATGACGAAGAGAATGCTGTTGGCGGGAATCCTGGCGCTGTGTACGGTCGCGTTGGGGACCTCGGCAGCCCAGAACAAGAAAACCAAAGAGGATCTTAAGACCAGGATTGTCCAAGGCACGGTGACGGACGCGGACGGCAATTCCCTGAATGGCGCGGTGGTCCAGTTGAAGGACACCAAGACCCTGCAGGTGCGGTCGTTCTTCACCCAGCAGGACGGCGGTTATCATTTCGCCGGCTTGAGCGTAAATGTCGATTATGCACTGAAGGCCGAAAAAGACGGCGCATCCAGCGCGTCCAAAGCTCTGAGCGTTTTCGACAGCCGCAGACCGGCCATTATTAACTTGAAGCTTGATCGCAAGTGATGACACAAGTGCGCCAGAAATTGGCTGTTGGGCTCCTACTCATCGCGGACGGTCTGGCCGCCCAGGAATTCCCGGTGGGATCCACCACGGTGGTGACTTTCATCTCCGTCCGATGCCCGGTTTCCAACGCCTACAACTCCCGCATGAATGCGGTCCACAACGACTACGCGTCGAAGGGCGTTCAGTTCGTTTTCATCAACTCAAACGCTAGTGACCGGTTCGGCGCGCAGGCCACTCCCGAAACGTTCGTCATCGATTCGTCCGGCGTAATCCGATATCACGGCTCCATCGACGATGCCCAGAGCGAAGCGCGCGGCGCCCTGGACGCAGTGCTCGCCGGCAAGCAGCCCGAGGTGGCTGAGACTATGGCCTTCGGCTGCTCCATGAAGCGCGTTTGGAAAACCTGACGAAATGCGATTCCCGATTCCTCTGCTCCTCGCCGTTTCCCTGTTCGCCGCCTCGCCGAAGCTCTCTCCCGTCGATGAGACCTCCTTCCCGAAGCTGGTCGCGGCGCACAAGGGCAAGGTAGTGATCGTCGATTTCTGGGCGACATGGTGCGTCCCTTGCCGCAAGGAGATGCCGGAGCTGGTGAAGCTGGATGCGCGGCTCCGCGCCAAGGGCCTGGCGTTGATCACCATCTCCGCCGACGAAGACGGGAAGCAGGCGGAGGCCGAGGCTTTCCTCGCGAAGTTCGGCGTTCCCGGCCCTGCCTACATCCGCCGGGCCAAGGACGACGACAAGTTCATCGGCGCCGTCGATCCCAAGTGGAGCGGCGCGCTGCCGGCCTTGTTCGTCTTTGACAAGTCTGGCCGCAAGGTGAAGATGTTCGTCGGCGAAACTTCGATGAAGGACGTTGAGGCGGCCGTCGCCAAGCTCCTGTAATGGCCGAATCGCCGATCACGCCCCGCGGTCTGGATTTCGCCACCTGGTATCGGGATGTAGGGATCCAGGGAGACATGGCGGAGCCCGCCGAGATTGTCACAGGCTGCATGGTGATCAAGGCCAACGCGTACGCCGTTTGGTAGAGTGTCGACCGCGAGCTGGACACGCTTCAAAGCGACCCATCACCAGAACGTTTATTTTCCGCTGGTGATCCCCCAGAGCTTGGGTGTGCCAATGAGGCGAATGACGCCCTCGACGCCCTATATGGGTTCAGGCTGAACGGGCGAGAGCTGAAAGTGCAGCGGTTCCGCGCGAATCGGTGAAGCCTGCGTCGCGGGCCTCCTCGGAAGTGAACAACCCATCATGCTCCTCGGCCAGGGTTGCGAGTTCGTCGTAGCGGCTTCACGGCACAAGTCCATTCTTGGAGGAGCTTCACCCCCCTGTCAAATTAGTTCCCTATTGGAATTATTTTGACTTGTGGTCCGGCCGCTTCTGGCCTAGCTTTCGGGCCACCCGTTTGGGCGATTTCGCCTTCTTCGCCGGCGCCTTCGCGCGCTTCGGCTTGTCCGCCTTCCCGGCCCCGGAGCTCGTACTCTTCGCCATGTCCAGCCCAAAGAGATCGCCCAGATCCTCGCCGCCGAGAACCTTCGCCTTGACCGGTCCCCGCCGGGCCAGCGGAATCGACTTGACCGCCTTGACGATCAGCTCCTTCTCGTCCACTCCTCGCAGCCGGAACAGCAGCTCGGGCTGGTGGTCGAAGCGCGCGCCGACGCCGTACAGCACCGCCGCGACGTGCTTGCACATGTCCGCCCAGTCCGGGCAAGTGCACAAAAGCCGAATCTCCTCCGGCGACGGGAACAGGCCGCTCTTCTGCCGGCAAATCCTTTCCATTACCGCCTTGGAAAGCCGTCCTTGCAGAAGCTCGACCAGCGAATCGATCGAGCCCGCGCAGTCGTTGCAAATGGATCTCCACCGCGCCTTCGCAACCGGCGCCACGGTAAGCGCGACTTGGTACAACTCGGATCCGCTGACCAATGCGCGGATCGCGCCGGGCGTAATCTGTAGATCGACCACCGAACCGTTGCGCACGTAGGTCCGCCCGCGCGGCAGCCGGTTGGCATAATCGCTATACCGCTCGAGGTTCTCGCCCCAGGCCTTCCCCCAGAAAGTCTTGGCGATGAGGCGGCCTTCGATCACTACGGGCGAGACACTCTCCCCTTTCTTCCGGCGCTTCTCCATCTCCCGCATCGCCTTCCCGCGGCGCTCCGCCACGGTAACGTACGGTTTCCACCCATAGTCGTAGTAGGCCACCGGTCAGGTCTCCTTGAGTGCCTTGTTGATGTCGAGCGCCACCATCTTCAGCAATTCATCGTCCTTCAATTCGGTCAGCAACAGGTCCGCGCCGCCTTCTAGCAACTCCCCGGAAAGCTGGCGCTTGGACTCGATGAGCTGGTCGATTTTCTCTTCCACCGTACCGCGGCACACGAACTTGTGCACCAGCACGTTCTTGGTCTGCCCAATACGGAACGCGCGATCCGTGGCTTGGTTCTCCACCGCCGGGTTCCACCACCGGTCGAAATGCACGACATGCGAAGCGGCCGTCAGATTCAGCCCTGAGCCGCCGGCTTTCAGGGAAAGCACGAAGAAGCCGATCCCTTCGTCTTCTTGAAAGCGGCGCACCAGATCCTTCCGCTTTTTTACCTCGGTCCCGCCGTGCAGTACCAGGCCGGGCCGCTCAAAGACCGAGCCGAGAAACGCGGCGAGAGGTCCGGTCACCTCGCGGAATTGTGTGAAGACGAGCATCTTCTCCTGCTTGGCCGCCACCACCTGGGCAATGTCGCGCAGGCGCGCCCATTTGCCGCTGTCCTCTTCGCTCCAGGCACCGTCTCCCAGCCATTGCGAGGGATGGTTGCAGATCTGTTTGAAGCGCATCAGGAACGACAACACCAGTCCCTTGCGGCGGATCCCCGTGGCCTCCGCGAGTTGTTCGCCCAACTCCTTCACCGCCTGCCCGTAGAGCGCGGCCTGCTGCCGGCTGAGCGGGCAGAACGCCTTGATTTCGGTCTTGTCTGGCAGGTCCGCAATCACTGTCTTGTCCGTTTTCAGACGCCGCAGAATGTACGGCCGCACCAGTTCGCGCAGGGGACCGTAGGAGCTGTGCGGGCGGTTGGCCAGGCGTTTCGCGAAACTCGTAAACTCCTTCGATGAACCCAGCAGCCCCGGGTTGACGAAGTCGAAGAGGGACCACAGGTCCCCCAGCCGGTTCTCCACCGGCGTGCCCGTAAGCGCCACTCTCGCGCCCGCCTTCAGCGTCTTCACGGCTCGGGTTTGTTTGGTGCCAGGATTCTTGATGGCCTGCGCTTCGTCCAGCACCACCAGACGCCAGGAGACCTCCGCGATCCATGGCACGCGCAGCACCGAACCGTAGCTGGTGATGACCAGGTCGAAGTTCTCCAATCGCTCCGGCCGAAGCGCCTTGATTTCCGCCGCCGGCATCACCGACGGATGAACGGTCAGCGCCTTCAACCCCGGCGCGAAGCGCTCGATCTCCGCCGCCCAGTTGGCGAGCAGCGAAGCGGGCGCCACCAGCAGGCTCGTCCGCGGCTGGGCGGCCTGGCGCTTGAGAACCAGCAACAGCGAAAGCACCTGAATGGTCTTGCCCAGTCCCATGTCGTCGGCCAGGCACGCCCCCAGGCCGAGTTTCGTAAGCAGGTAAAGCCAGCGCACGCCCACTTGCTGGTAGGGCCTAAGCTCGCCCTTCAGCGCGTCGCCGGGATCGATTTGCGCCAATCCCTGGGGGCTGCGCAATCCCTTCAACGTATCTGCCAGCCAGGGGCCGGCGGCCACTTGCGCCCAATCGGCGCCGGCGGACTCCACGTCGTCCCCGCCCGCGACGTCCGCGCCCGCCACCATCCGCATCGCCTCGCCGAATGACACGCCTTTACTGCTGGCCGTGCGCTCCAGTTCGAGGAAGCGTTCGATCATAACCGCCAGGTGTTTCCGGTCCACTTCGACCCAGCGTCCTCGCACCAGCGCCAGTCCGTCCGATCTGGCCAGCAGCGCTTTGATTTCGGCGGCCGTCAGCCGCTCCCCGTCCAGGGTAACTTCCATCTGGAAATCGAGCAGAGCGTCCCGGCCCAGTCCGGACGGCGCCTTGCCTCCCACCACGCCGTTCACGCGCGGCCGCGGCGGACGATTGCCTCGCCACGCCGCCGGCATGCGAACCACGACGCCCGCCGCTTCCAGTTGCGGCACATCGCGCAGCAATTGCAGGGCTTCGCTCGCCGTCCAGCGCAGTGGATGGAAAATCTCGCCCGCGCCGATCATGGACTTGAGCCACGGGCATGTCTCCGAGGCGCGCTGCACCGGAACCAGAAGCGACAGGAGCCGGTCCTTATTCGCCGCGCCCGCGTGCTCGCGCAGCGCCTGGCCCAACGGCAGATGTTGCGCCTTGGCCTGCGCCGATAGCCGCGTGGTGTAGGTCGCGAGAAACGCGAACGGGGCATCGGGGTCTTTGCGGTTCTCGGCCAGATTGAAGTGCACCCGGCCGACCAGATTCCACGCCGGGTTCCGGCTCTTCAGGAAGGACTGCGCATCGCAGTTGGATGCGGACAACTCGATCGCGAAGGTCCGGTCCAGCTCCTGCCACAACGAATGGAGAATCGCGGCGGTCAAATATTCCCCGCCCGTCATCGGCGGCGCCGCCAGCGCCATGCGTTCCAGTTCTTCGCCGGGGGCCGCTGTTCCACCTTCGCCGTTCTGCCGGGTGCAGAGAGCAGTCACATAGCGCGCGCCGAATTCGCGCCAGTAAGAGGCGACCGGCGGTAGCGCGGTCCCCGCTTCGTCCGCTCCCAACAACAGAAGTCCGTGCCCCGATCCGCGCGCGAGGGCCTGCCGGAGGCGTTCCTCAAGTTCCCCGTCGAGAGCCGGCTCCTCCGCGTCGGGAATCAAGACGAGCCTGCCGTGGGGCGTAAGGCCGAGGGAGAGAGACATCAGGCCGCTACCGCTTCGGCGGATACTTCTCCAGCGACTTCCTCACCATATCGTCCAGCTTCCCTTCAATCTTGTACGCGTCCCTCTTTTCCTCGACGGCGATCGCGCGCCAAATCAGGGAATGCGTCGTTGGGTCCCGCAAATCGATGACCAACGTCCCTTCGGCGTAAGGAACTCGCACCACGCGAGTGCCGTAACCACGCCACCCCGCCGGGTACGCCTCAAGCTCCGCTTTGCGCGCCGACCCGAGAGAATACCGGACGTTGAGATCGGATGGACCGTCCACCATCGTCAGGCCCTTGGCCGTGAGGTCGCGCACGATATCGGCATCAATGCGTTTCTGGACCAGTTCGCTGTTGAGCGCCGGGCTCCGGCTGTTCAACTGGCCCCCGCGAATAGCGAAGGTCTTGTACCTGCCGAAGTCGGCGGCCTGGTCGAATTCGACGGTGACCTTCTGCGCATACACGCCCAGTCCGGTGGCGAAGATCGCTAAGAGGATTCTCATAATTCGCAACCTTAGCACACGGTCGCAATCTTCGCAGTGCGGTACGATTTAGATTCTGCATGGAAGAAACCCAGTCTCCCAGTCCGCCCAAGGTGTCCGCGGTCATCCTGTCGTACAACACGGCGGCATCCCTGCGCCGCTGCCTCGCCGCCTTGGAATCGTCCTCCATCCGCGAGCAAATGGAAATCGTCGTCGTGGATGCGGCGTCGCAAGACGAAAGCCCGCGCCTGGACACCGAGTTCCCCAACGTCGCATTTCAGCGCATGCCGAGGAATTTCGGCGCCACCAAGGCCCTCAACATCGGCGCGCGCACGGCGTTGGGCGATCATATCTTCTTCATCGCGCCGGAAGTAGAGGTGGAGCGGGACACCGTGGCCAACCTGGTCGCGCGGCTGGAATCCGACAATGATTCCGCCGCGGTCTGCCCGGCTTTGTTCACTCCCGCCGGCGTGCCGGCGCACGAGCTTCACAAGCTGCCGACGCCGGACCTGTTGAGCCGCGCGTGGCACGACCCCGACGCGCTTCCTTCTGTCGATCCCGATCTGAGCGCCG
>JANXRE010000030.1 GCA_025353165.1 Acidobacteriota bacterium
GTTACAAGTCCGCGCTAGGGCCGTGTAACCGTGTTGGTAATGAATGTCACCTCGGCTTTCGCCAGCGCTCTGCCGACGAGCGTTGCGCCCGCCTTCATAGTGATGGCCGTACCGGCCAATATGTTTCCCTGGAATATGACGCCGGTTCCCAGCGTGGCTTTAGTGCCAACTTGCCAGACGATCTTCCTCGCCAGGGCGCCATTTTCCAGGACCACCTCGGTGCCAGGGCCTACCGTCATTCCCGTACCAATCTGGAAGATGTAGACGCCATCGCCCTTCAGATAGAGCTTCCCTCCCGAGATCAGGAGACGGGTGTCGGCTCGATACAGGCCTGGGGTGAGGGTCAGCCCGGACAAGTCTGTGTTCACGGGTGTGAAGGCGCCTGTCCGTCCAGCGGCATCGTTAATTGCGATAGTCAAGGACGCTTGCGCGTGCTGTGCGTCAGCCGTTTCTAAGAAACTATCGTTATCTTCAATCGTTCCTATTACTACTCCGGGCCCACCAGCATTCTCGGCAAAGAATCCCGTGACCGAAGTTCCTGGGGCTGGCCAAACCCCAAGATCGCCGGTAATCACGGTATTGCCGGTGTTGGTGACTTCAGTACCGCCCAGAACGGCGAACGCCGCGGCAGATCCCAGGTGGACCCTCGGCAGGTTCTCTGCAGCCGCGGGGCAAAGAGTGAATGCTGCGCAGAGCAGCAATGCGCTGAGCTTGTTCATCCACCCGCGCTTGACTGCCTGATCGATCTCACTCGAGCGATACTTCCATTCCCACCGGGAAAAAGCTCCAAATAGCTGATTCATATTCTCTTCTCCTGTTCTCCTGTTTACGCAATCGTCTTAGTGCATTTCGGCCGCCAAAGTCTCTAAGTCCAACGAATGTCAGTGCAAAACAGAAAGCTCCGGCCCGGTTGCTGCCCACGCCAATAGCAAGCCGGCCATTCCCTCGTGATCACCGGGGACGGTTCAGCGCGCGCCGACCGCCGGGAAGTAGATCCGCCTGTATTCCCGGCGCCACCAGGCGCGGGTCCGCGAATACTCCGCCCAATCCGTGAATTTGTACTCGTACAGGACAGCGCGAACGTAGCGCGGCCGCTCCCACCCGAAGGGCGCGCGCTCCAGCAGGGCCAGCACCTCGGGCCGCGCTTCCAGCAGGCGGACCATCAGGTTCACCAGGAACGGGTTCTCCTGGTAACTGCCCAGCGCCGCGAACCACATCTGCCAGTCCAACCGCGGCTGATAGGGCGCGACGAATTGCGGTTCCCGTTTCAGATTGCCGGGCTTATAGCGAAACTCGTACTCCTGCCACGATTGCCCGTCCATGGATGCTTCGACGACGATCTCCGGGCGCGTCGTCGTCATGTTTGCGAACAGGCCGTATGCGTTGACGAGGCCGAATGGCGCGATCCGGTCGAGGACTCCGAACGCGCCCCACGACAGACCCTGGAACGAGACCAGCAGACTGATCGGGACAAGAACGGACAGCAGGGCCACCGAGATATACCTTTGCATGCGAGGGAACCGGCTTTCGCCTCGCGGTCTTATCAGGCGGCGGATTCGCTCCGGCCACCACCCGTCCGCCAGCGAGGATAGGCAAAGCGCGATCGCCAGCACATTGAAAAACGTGTAGTTTCCGGTCAACGCAATCAGGATTTGCAGACCGACGATCGCGCCCGCCGCCCAGACCCGGATGCGCCGGCCCGCAAACAGTAATAACGGCGCACCCATCTCAACCAGGAACAGGAACAGTACGGAAGCGGTCTGAAACGCCGGCGGGAGTTGCTGCATGTACCACGCCAGCGGGCTCGGCAGCGGTTGCGTTTGGTAGTGATACTGGAGTGCTGTGAGGCTGCGCCACGTCGGGTCGCCGCTGGTCAGCTTCAGCAGTCCGCTGAGAAACATCAACCGGAAGAGCAGCCAGCGAACCAGCCAGTTTCTTAGCACGCTGCCGTCCGCGAAGACGGCCAGCAGTCCGGCTTCGAGCAGCAGGTAATCCCACTGAAACGTCATCAACGTCTGTCCGGCGGAGACGATCGAAAGGTACAGGACCAGGCAGCACGCGAGAGCGATCCGGGGCAGCGCGCCGAGGGCCGCGGCCAAAGCGAATACAGCGCCCGCAATCCACACCGCGCGGATCATCCCATCGCTCGAATCCAGCCAGAGCAGCGTGGGCAAGCGCCAGATTGCCGCGGGGCCAAGCGCCTCGCGGGCGGCGCTCAGATACGGGGCAACCGGCAGCAGCCCGCCCGACCCGATCAAGCCCATCGCCTGCACCCCAAAAGAGAGGAACGCGATGAGGTAAACCGCCGCGATGGCCTTCTGGAACAGGTAATTCGAGATATCGTAAGGCCTCGTCATGGGAGCCGCCTGCTAAATTAGAAGGTAGACGATGAAGCGTTTGTACGGCCGCTGGATGCATAAACGGGAGAATCACCTGGCCTTCCGGGCGACCAATCGCGTGGTGCGCGAATTCGACTGGGGCCTGGAGTGGACTTCCGGCTGGCCGTGCGCCCAGCGGTTCCCCCGCAACGGTCACGATCCCGAATCCTATCTACGGCTGCTGAACCAGGCGGGTCTCGACAACAGCCAGGAGTTTTTCGATTACGACAAGCCTCGCGATTTCCGGCTGGACGGGAATTTGCTGCGCTTCACCTCCGCCGTGCATACGCCGTTCCCCGCGAACAACGTCATGCACGCGCAGTGGTTCCCGGCCAAGCAAAAGCCGGGTGCGCGCCGCCGGGCGGTGATCGTCCTGCCACACTGGAACGCCAGCGCGGGCCAGCACGCCGCGCTTTGCAAAGGGCTGGCGGCGCTGGGAATCTCGGCCTTGCGGATCAGCCTCCCCTATCACGACTACCGGATGCCGGCCGAGCTTCAGCGCGCGGATTACGCGGTGTCCGCCAACATCGGCCGGACGATTGACGCGACGCGCCAGGCGGTCATCGACGTTCGGAGCGCCGCCGACTGGCT
Source organism: Acidobacteriota bacterium (assembly GCA_025353165.1). Lineage (GTDB taxonomy): Bacteria > Acidobacteriota > Terriglobia > Bryobacterales > Bryobacteraceae > TMP-7. Next base: position 2,970 of record JANXRE010000030.1, read on the forward strand.
CGAAGCCGAAGGGCACGAGCGCATCGGCCTGATCGGCACCAGCCTCGGCTCGTGCTACGCCTACCTGGCAAGCGCCCACGACGACCGGTTTGAAACCAACGTTTACAATCACTGCTCCACGTACTTCGCCGATGTCGTGTGGATCGGTTTATCGACGCAGCATATCCGGCAGGGTCTCGAAACGCAGATCGACGTGGAACGGTTGCGCGAAGCTTGGCGCGTCATCAGCCCCCCCAGCTATTCGGAGAAATACGCCGCGAAGAAGAAGAAGTCGCTGTTCATCTACACGCGCTACGACACCACCTTTCCGCCGCATCTTTCCGAGAAGGTCATCGAAACGGCGCGCGCGGCAAAGATCGACCACAACGTAGTCGTGCTTCCCTGCGGCCATTACACGCTGGGCGAGTGGCCGTGGAAATTCATCGATGGCTATCACATCTGCTCGTATCTGAAGCGCAATCTGTGATCGCGCGGTTCAGCGGACGGGGCGCAGGATCAATTGCGGCGCGCGGCAATTGTCCCGGACATCCGCGCTGCATGCGCGCCCCTTCAGCTCTTTGGTCATACAGATTCGGACCTCGCTGAGGTAACGTCCCGAGCAGCCCAGCCGGAACGAATCGCGGGTGAACGACGGGTTCGCGGCCCCGAATTGATCCAGGATTTGGGAGGGCGTCTGGATCACTTGCTGCAGAGGCTGCGCATAATCCTGGGGTACGTGGACGGAACCGTACGCGCTCTGGATTAGATTAAAGTAGGCCTTTTGATCCAGTCCGCTGCACGTCCCGTGCGCGTCCCATTCATGCTGGATCAGCCCTGGGCTGGGCATGATGGGCAGCATAGCCTGCACGATGTCCTGCGGCACCGGCGAAGACGGCTGGCAGGCCTGCGGGTAGCCCTGCTCGAATTGCGGCCACAGGCCGTGCGCGACGAACGAAAACTGGCGGCTGCCCTGGCACTGCCCGGGGTCGTTGTGACCGGAACAATACTGGGGCGACCAGGAGAGCGAGAGCAGGTAGTAGTCGAACTTGCCCGGCTGGCCGCACGCGGCGCCGAACGTCAGAAGGAGCGCGCAAAGTAGTCTTTTCACAGCATATTCCAATCGAACGATGAGCCTGAACGACGGGGAACCCGGCGTTCAGGGGAATCTCCTTTCTAAGTTTTGTAAGAGGACAGAATGAGCGATGGGAAAGTGGGAATCCTGCTTTTGGATTTCCACTTTTCCTCG
>JANXRE010000092.1 GCA_025353165.1 Acidobacteriota bacterium
GTGGCAGCGGGGATTCTCCACTTACCAGTGGAGTCCTTCGCCACGACTGTCCTGCGCCGTCGTTCCAATCCGATGCCGATCAGCCTTCCGAACTACCACCGTAATACCGATCGTTTTCAGTTCGGAATGCTGATCGCCATCACTTCGGAACGCTGATCGCCATCCCCCGGAATCCGCACGCTAAAGGGTAGAGGTTGGTTTATGGCAAGCTTGGATTGGTCCCAATGTCCCGCTGTGGAGAGCATCCCCGGCAAAGTAAGCGGTGCGTGGACGTTCCGCAACTTCCGTACACCAGCAAAGGTCGTCTTCGAGAACCTCGAGGATGGCATGACTATTGACGAGATCATTGAGCAGTACCCCGTTTCGCGCGAAGAAATCACGGCAGTACTCGACTTCGCCTCCCACAGCCTGGACAAAGAACCCACTTTTTAAGCTGTGCTGATTCTGCTGGACAACAACGTTCCTCGGGAGCTTGTCCGTGCGCTCACGCGTCATCTGTGAGGAAAGCAAGAGAGCTTGGCTGGGCTACGCTCAAGAACGGCGAACTACTCAGCGTCGCGGAGTGAGCGGGCTTCGACGTGCTGCTGGCGGCGGACAAGAACATCCGTTACCAGCAGAACCCGGGCAACTTCTTGCGTACGAGTCTCCAACGAAGTTGGCTCAGGACCACAATCGCAATCTTGCGGCCTTCCAGACGGCGGCTTCACTTACGGCTTCGCGAAAGGACTACTCACCGCAGCCCGCTTCTGGATCTCCGCTAATTGTTTCTTCGCGAGTTCGACCGGGGGGCGGGAGAATCCGTCTCAATAAAATTCTGAAGATTGGCGACCGCGTCGTCATAATCTCTCCGAAGAGCGCGAATCAATCCGACGGCGTCGTACACCTTCGGGTTCAACCGCCGTTATGCAGATTGAGATTCGCGGCCGCGCTCCGGTGCCTGGCGTCGGGCAGATCCGAACTTAGCCGGAGAACACGATCGGTGGTGTCGGCAACGCCTTGCCACTCTCTCTGCGGCGCGGCAATCTGGGCGATGCCTTCATAGGCGTTGACGTAGGTCGAGATTGCTTTAGGGCGTCTGTACCGAGCTGTTCCAATGGACTATATAGCGAGCACCCTAGGTTCTGGCCGAAACGGGGGAGGCCGGTCCAGTTGCTCAACGCGACAGCCCTCACTGTCCTCTATGAAGCCGGTAACCGACCCCCTGGACAGTTTCGATAACGAAGGCCTGGTCGGAGAGTTTTTTTCTGAGCGCGCGGATCACGACGTCGACGACGTTGCTTCCTCCGTCGTAGCTGCGCTCCCACACATTCTCCAACAAAACAATCCGGGGGACGGCTTCCCCCGCGTGCCGTTGAAGATATTCCATTACGCCGAACTCGAGCTTGGACAAGCTGACGCGCCGTCCGTTCAGCGAGAGTTCACGCGCGGCACAGTCGAGTATCCCATTGTCTTCGACTCCCAATTCCTCAGCCACGAGGCGAGCGAGCCAGCCGTCCACCGATGACGGCCCGAAGTCCAACATTGCAGTGTAGTAGCAGTCGTCGTTGGACTGAATGTTACTGTCGGCCAGCACCTGAAAGCCAAGCTTTTGCGCCACCGCGGCATACGGAGTCAGGTCCTGAACCGCCAAGTAGACTCGCCGCAGATTGGGGCGGAGTTCCAGGTACTTGCGCTTCAGGTCCACCCAGCAGGCAGCCTGGACGGCGGAGGGGGCTTCTCCAGTTTCGATAGCTAACCACCGTCGTAAAAACAGAGCGCGCTGCTGACGCGGCAGAGGCTGTGCATCCAGATGTTCCATCCACCTGCGAGTAACCGGATCCTCACGGTATGAGCGTGCTGGGTACCGGCTCGGGTCAAAGGCACAGTAGAAGCCTACAACCATGCCCTTGCGGTCGCGGGCGACTACAAAGGTTTCCGGCGTCCGAGTCCACCACGTGGCCAGCCAACGGGCCGTTTCCGGCCTCTCGTGGCGGTCGATGATTTCGAGAATCTGCCGCTCATCCCGCGACCGCGCCGGTTCAACGACGTATTCCTGCGCGCCCGTTGGAAAGAAAGCTTCGCGAACAACCGGATTCTCCAGTACGTAGAGCAAATCCGCGGTGCAACGCCAGAGGTCGGAAGTAGCTGCCGCCCTAAGTTCTGACGTGAAGTGGCGGTATGCCGCCCGCCGGTACTCCCGATATTGCTGCGGATTCTCGGCACGCAGCGTCAGGGCAACCGCTTCACGAACCGCATCATGGATATGGAGTCCGTCCTTCTCGGCCTGCACAAAGGGAAGCGCCCGAATGCGTTCCTGGGCGTCCTGCGGCGAAAGATCCGGCAGCATTGCTGCCAGCAGTGGCACGGTGACCCGCCGGACGACCGACGCTGCCTCAAGGGCGCGGCGCGTCTGCGAATCCGTGATGTCGGCGACGTACAGGTGCGAAAGTTCTTCGACGACCCGCTGTCCCACGCTTGCTTTCAATGTATTGGTCCCGTCATTCCCTTGCAAGGACGCCGCCAGAGTCAGGGCTAGGGGATGGCCGTGACAGATTCCTTCCAGGTGCTTCGCTTGTTCCATGGGCACACCCGCACGGGACAGGTATTCTAATGCGCTGCGTTGATCGAGAGAGCCCAGCTCGACGGCATTGAACAACCCGTGCCAGCCCGGTGCCGACCGCCACGCCATCAATGGCCCTTCACGGCCGCATAGGACGAAGCGAACGTTGTCGGGCAACAGAGGAACGAGCACTTGGCGGAGCCACGTGTCCATCAAACGAAACACCTCGTAGGTGTCCAGCGCGACAATCACTCGTGTTCCCACCTGACCGAGGCGTGCCGCCACATCCTGCGGAGAACCGGGTGCTCCTCCCGTGGCGAGAACTAGTTCGGAGAGGAATCCCGCTTCCGTGGGTTCGATAGCTTGGCAATCGAGCCGGATGACCGTTGCACCGGCGGATCGTGCGCGCCGCGTGAATGCCTCCAGGAGACTTGTTTTGCCGGTGCCTGCTATGCCATGCAGATACACGACGAGAGGTCCGTCGACGTCCAGCGTCTGGAGAAGCAGACCAAGCTCTTCCTCGCGGCCAACAAAATCGACCGCAACGCGGCGATCCAACAGATCCTTCAGCAGCGGCATACGCGGAGCCTCACGATGTCCGAGCCAGCGCGCGCGACTTGCGTTGTCATGGGTTGCCCGGCGATACCCCAATTCCCTCTTCGGACGTCCTCGAGCAATACCCAAGTGACGGGGCGCATACTCTCCCCTTTGATCGTCACCTCCGCGTTCGTCAGCTTGCCGCTGAGCTCCCTCTTTTGCCCCGGCGTGAAGACATCGTCAATCAGCTTGATTTGGATCAATGGCGTGTCCGCCTCCTAATTATTCAAGCATACGCAGCGGGCTCCTAGAAATCTGGATTCTCGGTCGCCCAGAACCGAAGCGGACGGCTGCGCCGTCCGCTCAGAACACACCGCGTTAACCTTGTTCTGCAGTCGAGGTGGAGCCGCTATTTCTTGCCAGCAGCGAGCGCACGCACTGCGTCGGTCGTCATGGCCTGTCCGCCGATTCCCCAATCGCCGCTCCGAACGTCTTCGATGATCACCCATGTGACATGCCGCATGTTCTCGCCCTCGACGGCGACCATGGCGTCCGTCAGTTTGGTGATGATGTCCTTCTTTTGAGCGGGTGTGAATACCTCTTCAATTAGCTTCACCTGAATCAAAGGCATTTTGTCGTTTCCTCGTTTGCGAATTTTCTTGCGGGTTTTGTATCCCCGACTGTTCAAGAGTACGCTCTGCTGAGGAATCGGGTGTTAGGAGCCGATGAGAGTTTTATGAGAAATCGGCTGACGTAGTCTGGGGGGGGGCGATCTGCGTCCTCTGATGCCTGTCGGCGAAGCGCATCCTCAACACTGTGTTGTCGGCCTCGTTTACTGCTTCGCGGGAGGGCTAATTACAGCAGCGCGCTTCTGTATCTCCGCCAACTGTTTCTTCGCCAGTTCCACCGGGGGGCCGGGAGCGTCCGTCTCAATAAACTTCTGAAGATTGGCGACCGCGTCCTCATAATCTCCCCGTTGAGCACGAATTAATCCGACGACGTGGTACACCCTCGGGTTCAACCTAGCCGCGTCCATTTTCACCAGCGCGTTCGCGCACTTCTCGGCGGCCTCGCCGTTGTGCAGATTGAGATTTGCGGCCGCGCTCAGATACCAGGCGTCGGGCAACTCCGAATTCAGCCGGAGGACGCGGTCGGTAATATCCGCTGCCTCTTGCCACTTCTTCTGGATGGCGGCAATCTGAGCTAAGCCCTCGTAGGGGTTGACGTATTTTCTGTCCGCCTGAATCGCGTGTTCAAAAGCGGCCCGGGCTTCCTCTTTTTCGCCGCGGCTCAAGTGAAGGCGGGCGAGATCATTCCAGGCGATGGCATACTTCGGGTAAATCCGGACCGCCTTTTCGAACTCCTTCGCGGCTTCCTCCACCTTCTCTTTTTGCAGCAGCTCCCGGCCCTTGTCGAACGCCTTCCTGGCATCCTTCGGCGCCATGCTGGTGGTCGCGCTGATGGTGAGTCCCTCGACGTTGCCGAGGCGGTGCAGGATAATCGTTCCGATGTCCGGGCTGTCCAGTCTGCGCCGGTTCGTCAGGCTCAAAACGTCCGACCGGAATCCCGGCAGGACCGCGCGAATTTCGCAGTTCATCAGGGACTTGGTGGTTACCGTGCCGCCTTGGGCGGAACCGCTCGGGTTTAGCGGGTCGTAGCTCGAGGAACTGGCGTCCATGAACGCCCCGTTCGTATTCGACCCCAGGTTGATGGCGAAGTTTCCCTTGGCATCCGAATACCCTTCCGGATGAGTGTTTGAGCCGCAGACGCGCTCAATCAGCACGGGGTCGGGCGGGGGAGTTCCCTCGCTCAACATCACCTTGCCGCTGAGGAAGAATATCCCCTGACCGGGCAGCCCGTCGGGCTTGGGAGTAGGCGTGGTGGGTATGGTTGGCGTCGTTGGAGTCGTCGGACGACTGGGCGTGCCTCCACCAAGGGATCCACCGCCCGGCGACCCTCCGCCGGCCCCGGGCTTTTGTCCTTGCGCAACCGAAGCCGCAAACAGTGCGGCCAGAGCCAGTCCCGAGAAACGAAGGCTAAGACGCTTCGCCATGGGCACCCCTTTGACCTACATTGTAAGCCAGGAATGGGAAAAACGCGCCCTATGTTTCGTCGCGGACCTGCTGGCTGAGGTATCGCTCGTAGCCCATTTCGTGGATCTGGTGCACCTGGGCTTCCAGCCAGTCCACATGCTGTTCTTCGTCCTTGAGCAGCCGTTCGAATAACTCCCGCGACGCGTTGTCGCCTTCGTCGCGGGCAATTTTTACGGACTCGTTATACATCGCCACTGCTCCGATCTCTAGCTTGAGGTCGTTCTCGAGCTGAGCCTTCACGTTCGCGCCGATGTTCAAGGTCATCAGTTCGGTGAGGCTCGGAGCGCCGTCCAGAAACAGGATCCGCTCGATCAACTCCTCGGCGTGCTTCATCTCGTCGATGGACTGCTTCTTGATGAACTTGCCCAGCTTTTCGTATTTCCAGTTCTCGCACATTTCGGCGTGCAGGAAATATTGATTGATAGCGGTCAACTCTTCTTTGAGCGCCAGCTGCAGGCGCGCGATGACTTTCGGATTCCCTTGCATATCCCGTGATTGTACCGTGGCGTTACTCGAGTTTCTTGTGGAACCGGGCGGCGCTCGCCAGAAGAATGGCCGTGCCAAACACGCCCAGCGCCAGCATCTGCGGCCAGAGAACGGAGGGGCCGGAGCCTTTCAGGAAAATGCCGCGCGTGATCTCGATGAAATAGCGGACGGGGTTCAAGTACGTCAGGTATTGAATGGCCGCCGGCATGTTGCGAATGGGAAACGCGAACCCGCTCAACAGGAAGAACGGCTGGAAGATCAGAAACATCGACATCATCGCCTGCTGCTGCGTTCTGGAGATCGTGGAGATGAACAGTCCGGCTCCCAGCGTGGTCATCAGAAACAAAAGCGAGCATGCGCCGAGGAACCACAGGCTGCCGCGAATGGGGATGTGAAACAGCAGCCGGGCGACGGCGACCACCAGGGCCACATCGAACAGGCCGACCGCCGCAAACGGCAGCGTCTTGCCGAGCATCAACTCGATGGGCCGGATGGGCGTCACCATGAGCTGCTCCATGGTCCCGAGCTCCTTCTCGCGAACGATCGCCATGGAGGTGAGCATCATCGTAACCAGCGTGATGATGTTCACCACGATGCCGGGGACGAAGTAATTGCGGCTTCGCAAGTCGGGGTTGAACCAGACCCGGGGGCGCGCCTCCAGCCTCGGTATCGGGAAACGAACGGGACCGCCGGTCCGCATGGTGCCGGCGACAAGTTTCTGGCGCTGCCAACCGTCGAGCACCTCCCGGGAATAGCGCGCCACCGCGCTCGTGGAATAAGCCGACACGATGGACGCCGTGTTGGAATTGGTTCCGTCCACGAGAACCTGGACGCTGGCGGTGCGGCCGCTCCGGACGTCGTGCGCGAACCCCGCCGCGACCCGCACGACGGCATCCGCGCCTCCGCGATCCAGCAGGTCCTGCATCGCAACCTGGTTTGCCGGCGCGTCCGCGACGACGAAGTGGCCGGAACCCTGGAACTCGCTCAGGAGCTGCCGGCTCTCCACCGTGCGGTCCTGATCCATCCAGCCGATTCGGACGGTGTCGACGTCCATATTCGCCGCATAGCCGAAGATCACCAACTGAATGATCGGCGGCCCGAAGAGCATGCCACGCATCCGCGCATCGCGGAATGCCTGGCGGAGCTCCTTGCGGATGATGACGGAGATTCTTTCCCTCATGCGATCTTCTGCCTCAGCTTCCGGCTGGCGAAGACGAACACCAGCACGGCGTACAAGGTTAATAGCCCCAGTTCCATTGCAAAGATCCGGATGCCGACACCCTTGAGAAAAATTCCTTTCAGGATGATCATGATGTACCGCGCGGGAACCAGGTAAGTGAACACCTGGATTGCCTTTGGCATGTTCTGGATCGAATAGATAAAGCCCGAGAGCAGGAACGCCGGAAGAAACGATGTCAGTGTCCCGAGTTGATAAGCGACTAACTGCGAACGGGTGGAGGCCGACAACATCACGCCCCAGCAGAGCGCTCCGAAGAGGAAGATGCAACTGGATAGAACCAGAAGCACGACGCTGCCTTTCAACGGTACGCCGAATACGAAAACGCCGATGACAAGACAGAAAATCATGTCGGTGATGCCCAGCGCAAAGTACGCCGCCAGCTTGCCGAGAACGAGTTCGGATGGACGCACCGGCGTCGAGAGCAATTGCTCCATGGTTCCGGTCTCCCACTCGCGCGCGATAGTCAGCGACGTGAGAAGCGAGGCGATGATCATTAGGATAACCGCGATCAGGCCGGGAACGATGTAGTTCTTCGATTTCAGGTCGCTGTTGTACCAGACGCGAATGCGAGGCTCTACCGGAGTCTTCCATTCGCCCGCGCCAAGCTTCTTTTGCTTGTCCGCCCGCAACTGCACGGCGTAGGTTTGGATTAGGGCGTCGGCGTAGCCGGTCGCAATGGAAGCGGTATTGGAATCGCTGCCGTCGAAGATCAACTGGACGGGGGCTTCCCGCCCGGAGAGTAAATCTCGCGCGTAGGTGTTGGGGATCACGATCGCCAGCAGGGCGCGGCTTTTGTTGATGTCGCGGTCGATTTGCGCGTAGCCGCTCGCGACGTCGACGATCTGGAAATAGCGCGACCCGGTGAACTGGCGGACCAGGTCGCGGCTTTCCGGCGTCTTGTCCTGGTCGTACAGAACGGTGGGGATGCGGTCGACGTCCAGGCTTAGAGCCCACCCGAACGCCAGCAGCATCACGAAGGGCAGGAGCAGTGCCAGAAGCAGGCTGCGCGTGTCCCTTAGGATGTGGAGAAATTCCTTCCGCGCAACGGCTCGCACGCGACGCCAGGTCATACCGCCTTCCTCGCTTCCTGCTCGATCATGGCGACAAACACATCTTCCATGGACGGCTCGATCGCATCGAAGTCCGCAATCGAGATGGATTCCCGGGCGAGGATGCGCCGGACCTCGGGAACGCCGGACTGCGGGTCGGCGAGAGTCACGTGCAGGCCCCCGCCGAACACGGCGACATCGGAAATGCCCGGCTGCCCGTCCAGAGCGGTCATGGCGCCGAGCAAGTCCGATACGTGCAGATTGAAGATGTGGTGGCCCTCGAGCGAGGTTTTCAGTTCGCGGGGCGAGCCGAGCGCGATCACCTTGCCGCGAAACATCAGCGCGATACGGTGGCAGTACTCGGCTTCATCCATGTAGTGAGTGCTGACGAAGATGGTGTGGCCGGCGGCGGAGAGCTGGTAGATCAGGTCCCAGAAATCGCGCCTCGCGATGGGGTCGACGCCCGATGTGGGTTCGTCGAGAAACAGAATCTGCGGCTCGTGGAGAATGGCGCAGCCGAGCGCGAGCCGCTGTTTCCAGCCTCCGGCGAGCAGGCGCGTCATGGTCTTACGGCGCTCGATCAGGCCCGACATGCGGAGGACGAAATCCTTGCGCTGCTCGCGGCGGGCGCGCGGAACGCCGTAAATCCCGTTGAAAAGGTCGATGTTCTCTTCCACGGTCAGATCGTCGTAGAGCGAGAACTTCTGCGACATGTAGCCGATGTTCCGTTTGATCTGTTCCGGCTGCTTTCGGACGTCGAAGCCCGCGACCGAGGCATCTCCGGAGGTCGGCTCGAGCAGGCCGCAGAGGATCCGGATGGTGGTGGATTTGCCCGCGCCGTTGGGACCGAGAAACCCGAAAATCTCGCCCTTGGCGACTTCGAGAGAGACGTCGTCGACCGCGACGAAATCTCCGAAGCGTTTCACCAGGCGGCGAATCTCGACTGCCGTTCCGTTAGGGGCCGTCACGCAGCCACACCTGCGTCGCCATGAGTGGCGACGCGGCACGCACGAGAGCGTGCGCCACGTCGGGAGCCGTTAGGCTGCACGGGAAGCCTCTTGCTTGCGGACTTCGGCGATGAAGACGTCTTCGAGCGACGGGACGATCTCGCGGAATTCAGCCGCCGGCGCAACGCCCCGGATCCGCGACAGGTCGATCGCGCGCGGATCGGCGAACAGGTGCAGCGTCGGGCCTGACGCCTCTACACTGAGGACCCCCGGCTGGTTCTCCAGCACCACGCGGAGTGCCCGCGGGTCGGGCGCGGTCACCTCGTAGCAAACTTCGTTCACGAGAACCTTCAGGGCCGCCGGCGGCTCGCAGCGGATCAGCCGCCCGCGATACATCAGCCCCACGCGGTTACAACGCTCCGCCTCATCCAGGTATGCCGTCGTGACGAAAACCGTCAGGCCGCCCTTCACAAGCTGATACAGGATGGCCCAGAAATCGCGCCGCGAGACCGGATCGACGCCGTTGGTCGGCTCGTCCAGGAAGAGAATCGCCGGATGGTGCAGCAAGGTGCACATCAGCGCGAGTTTCTGTTTCATCCCGCCGGAGAGTTTGCCGGCCGGACGTTGCCGGAACGGCTCCATGCGCGTCATCTTCAGCAATCGCACTTTCAGGTCTTCGCGCTCGCGCCCGAGGATGCCGAACAGGTCGGCGTAGAAATCCATGTTCTCCTCGACCGTGAGGTCCTGGTACAGGCCGAAACGCTGGGCCATGTAGCCGATCTGGTCCTTGACCGCATCCACCTCTTTCGCGACGTCGTGACCGGCGACCAGGGCGCGGCCTTCCGTCGGATCCATCAGGCCGCAGACCATTCGCAGTGTCGTGGTCTTTCCAGCGCCGTCGGGGCCGACCAGCCCGAAGATTTCGCCCTTGGAAATCTCCAGGTTGAGCCGGTCCACCGCCACTAGGTCGCCGAACCGGCGCGTGAGCCCTTGAATCGAAATGATGCTCATAAGTCGATCACGGCGTCGACCGGCATGTTCGATTTCAATTCGTGGCTCGAGTTATCGACCTCAATCTTGATCCGGTACACGAGCTTCACGCGTTCTTCGTTGGTCTGGATCTGCTTCGGAGTGAACTCCGCGTCGGAAGCGATGAACGTCACGCGGCCCCAGTACTCCTTGCCCGGGTAGGAATCGGTAGACAGCTTCACCTTCTGCCCCAGTTTCACTTTTCCCAGAGCGCCTTCCGGAATGTACGCGCGAACCCAGGGGTGGTCCAGGTCGCCGATCGTGACGACGGTTGCGCCGGCGGCGAGAACCTCGCCTGGTTCGGCGGACTTCACCAGAACCACGCTGTCGAACGGCGCTTGGATCGCCATGTCCTGCAGTTGAGACTCGCTGATGCCGGCCTGCGCCTTCGCCCGCGCCACTTCGGCGCGGCGGGCCTTCACCTCTTCCTCCTTCCGTTTCACCTCCAGGCGGTTGGCTTCGGCCACGGCGAGGGCTCCCTTGGCGCGGGCGAGCTGGGCTTGCGCCTGGCGGATCTCCTCCTTGCGCGGGCCTTCCAGCACCAGGGCCAGCCGCTGCTGAACCTGATCCAGTAGCGCCCGGGCGCTCTTGAAGCGAGTCTGGAACTGGTCGTACTGGGCCTTGGAAATGTCCTCGTTCTTGAACAGCTCCTGCGCGCGCTGCCAGTCCGCGGTCGCCTGGTCAACCTGCGAGCGCGCGTCCTGAACGGCCGCCTGCGCCTGCTCTTTTTCCTGCGGCCGGGATCCGGTCTGGAGCTGATCGAGGAGCGCTTGCGCAGAGCCGGCTTCGGCGGTCCGGGCGGCGATGTCGCCTTCGAGCGTCGCGCGCTGCCATTGGATGGACGTGAGAAGCTGGTCGGCGGCCGATTGCGCCGACTGGATGCCGGCGACGTCGCGGGCGTGCTGGCCGGCTGCCTGCTCTGGGTCCAGGCGCGCCAGCACAGCGCCTTTCCTGACCGTATCGCCTTCGGTGACTAAGCGCTCAATCAGCTTGCCCGGCACTCTAAAGGACATGTCCGCCTGGGTCACCTCCAGATTTCCGCTGAGGCGCAGGACTTTGCCATTGTCGCCGTTTCTCCCCGCGAACCACCAGGCCGCCGTGATCGCAATGGCCACCAACAATAAAATCGGAAGGATCTTTTTCTTCATTTGTTAACGAATTCCTGGATGGCGCCCGTCGCCGAGCTCAAGTCGACACGGGCCATATTGTGGTTGAAAAGCGCCGCTACCCGATTCTCGCGGGCGCGCTCCAGCCGCGCCTGCGCGTCGGTCACTTCCACGCTGGTGGTGACGCCGGCCTCGTATCTTCGGCGCGCCTGCGCCAGTTCCTGCTCCGCCAGATGGAGCCCTTCTTCGGCCGCATTTACCTGGGCCTGCGCGGAGCGGATCGCGTCGAGCGCCTGCCGGATCTCGAGTTCGGCCTGCTGGCGGATGTCGCGGGTTCGAATCTGTTCCTGACGGAGTTCCGCGGCGGACTCCGCGCGCCGCGCTTCGCGTCGCCCGCCGTCATAGATGGGAACCCGCAGGGACACGGCGATGGTGCGCGTGGGGAGCAGTTGATCCGTTCTCGAACCGATGTCGCCATAATCGGCCGCCGCGCCCAGGCTCGGCAGGCGCTCCGCCCTGGTCGCGCTGTAGCTCAGCCGCGCGCCGGATTCGCGGATCTCCTGGGCCCTCAGGTCGGACCGGTTTTCGCGCGCGGTTTTCCATGCCTGCTCGGGGGAGATGGCATCCACCGGGGAATAGGTCATTTTGTCCGTTAGGGCGACCGCGCCGTCCAACTTCAGTCCTAGCAGCCGGAGCAGATTCAGCCGGGCGCGGTCGATGTCGTTTTGAGCGATTTCGAGCGACTGGCGGTCGTTCGCCAGTTGCACCTGCGCGCGCGTAACTTCGATTCCGGTCCCCGTTCCGGCGGTCTTCTGATGGGCCGCCAGGCGGACCAGTTCCTCCGACAGCCGGAGGTTCGCCTGCGCCGCTTCCAGGACCGATTCGGCGCGGAGGCCGGTCATGTAAGCGCGGGCAACCTGATCCGCCACCTGGTCCTTCGTGCCTTGCGTGTCGGCCTTGGCGGCTGCTACCAGGGTCCGCGCGGCCTGGTACCTCCGGATGGAGCTGAAATCGAATACGCTCACGCTCGCGTTCAGCCGCATGTCGTAGACGGACACCGGGCCGACGAACGTGGGGATGCCGAAGGTGAAGCCCGGGAGGTGGATGGCGGGAATCGAAAGGCCGAACGCCGCCAGGTTGCGCGTGAAGCTCTGGTAGGATGCTGTGCCGTCCAGGTTCGGCAGAAATGCGGCGCGGGCCTGGCCGGACCTCGATTGCGCGATCCCGATCGATTCCGCGGCGAGCTGCACGCGGGTGTTGCCGTCCGGCGCGAGCGCGATCTCGACGGCGCGCTTGAGGCTGAGCGGCAGGACCGGCTCCGCCTGCTGGCCCCACACTGCCGTCGCGAGGACGAATGACCATAAGTATTTACGCATGGAAGTGTTTCTCCGTGGCCGGCACGTGCGTCCGGAAGCCCGCCGCCGCAAACGCCACCAGCCGCGCCGTGGTTTCGCCCGGATCGCCGACCTCGCACGCTCCGTTCGAAATGACGGGCAGGATCGACGCCCAGTTCATGGTGTGCACCATCATCCCGACCGTGAAATGAAGCCGCCAGAACAGCTCGGCGGGCGGCAGATCGGGAGCGGCGCGCTGAAGGGCGGAAATGAAGCGCTGGATAACGCCCGTCAGGTGCCGGCCATACACCCGGCTCAGGAACTCTCTGGGCGCGCTGTAGATTCTGCCGATCAGGGGACGGATATGGCACATGTCCGGGGAGGATTCGAAGACCGGCCGGAGGAACGCTTCCAGTACTTCCTCGAGGGGAAGGGCGCCTTCGGGATGGCAGGCTTCGAGCGTGTCCAGCATTTCCAGGCGGCGCTGGTTTACCGGGGTGAACCGGCGGGCGATGATCGCGTCGAGCAGGGCGTCCTTCGAGTGAAAGTGGTAATTGACCGCGCCTAGGTTTACCCCCGCCTCCGCCGTGATGGCGCGGAGGGGAACCTCGAAGCCCCGTTCGCCCATTAATCGTTCGGCGGTGTCCAGGATGCGGGTTCTAGTTTCCTGCCCGGCGCTGACGGCCCCATTCATACGTTTGATTTAATCATACGCATGAATGACGCAAGATGCAAGAAAAATGACGTACAAAGTGAGAGAACGGAGAGTTGGAGTGAGAGAATCTTTGGAAGATAACGACAGATCCATTCGCACACGGGGAAAATTGCCGGCGTGATGCGCGGCACTCGGCGCATGGGGGCCAGCAATTCGGCGGTGGACTCCATCTCAGTGACGCGATCATCGCCGACGCAACTGAAGCGAACGTTCAGACATAACCACGAAGCCAATGCCGCCAAGCTACAACGTCTATTGCGACGAAAGCTGCCACCTAGAGCACGACCACCAGGGCGTTATGGTCCTGGGCGCAGTGTGGTGTCGGTCGGACAACACGCGGGAGGTGATGACGCGCGTCAAGGAGATCAAGGCCCGCCATGGCGTCGCCGCTCTAACCGAAGTCAAATGGGTGAAAGCCTCGCCGGCAAAGCTTGCGCTCTATCTCGAACTCGTGAACTACTTCTTTGACGACGACGACTTGCACTTCCGCGCGCTCATCGTCCCCGACAAGGGTAAACTCGACCACGCCAGTTTTCGGCAGCAGCACGATGACTGGTACTTCAAGATGTATTTCGACATGATCAAGGTCATCCTTGGCCCGAAGAACGAATACAGGATTTTCCTGGATATCAAGGACACGCGTTCGGCTTCGAAGGTGGTGAAGTTGCACGAGGTGCTCTGCAACAACATGTACGACTTCCGGCGAGAGATCCTGAAGCCGATCCAAACAGTCCGCTCCCACGAAGTGCAAATCCTGCAACTCTGCGACATCCTCCTCGGTGCGGTTGCCTACGCCAACCGCGACCTGCACAGAAGCGCCGCCAAGCAGCGGCTCGTGGACGGGATCAAGCGGCGATCTGGTTACAGCCTGCGACAGACCACGCTTTACGGCGAGGATAAGTTCAACCTGTTCGCTTGGCGGGCATCGGAAACCCAGGCATGAGGACTCCCGCATGGCTTCCGGCAATGGTGAACGTTAACGGAGATCCTCATGAGGTCTTCGACATACTCTACGGCATTTTTCAGGCGGATTTCCAGTGTGCTGACCGGCAATTGATGGGCCTGCGGGTCTGGTGGAACCGCCGGATCATCGATCCCCCTTATGAAGAGGGCTTCTGGCACCTGATTACCCGCAAGGACTACGGCAGCGGCGAGCGCCTCCTCGATTTCCGGCGGGCCGAGCGGCTGTCCTGGTGCGGTCCAACGATCTCAAACTGCACCGACGGCTGCGTCAAAGTATGGGATTACGGGGAAGGCGATGGACGCGTGAGGACGTACGTCTGGCTTGAGCCGAACGATTACATTGTGATCTTGGAGAAGAAATCCAACCGACTAGGCACGGTGGCCTTTCTGGTGACGGCCCTCCACGTGGATGGCAGGCAGAAGCGGGAGGACCTTGAAAGGAAGTACCAGAAACGGCAGACCTAGCAAATGCAAGCGCCGCCTTTCGGGCGGCGCAAGATCTCTTTCTACGCTTGGTAGATGAGGCACCTGCAGTTTACATCTATGGTGCCCGAAGTCAATGGTTAAGTCGTTTAAGCCGTCGAAGATCATCCTGGCGGGCCGTTGGTGCTTAGAACTCTTCGAGCAGATGGCCCATCTTTTCCCTCTTCGTGCGGAGGTACTCGAGATGGCTTTCGACGGGTTCGACAATGCACGGCACGCGCTCGACCACGCGAACGCCGGCGGCTTCTAACGCAGTGATTTTTTCCGGATTGTTGGACAGCAGGCGAACTTCCGTGACGCCGAGGTAGCGCAGCACGTCTCCCGGCAACTGGTAATCCCGCAGGTCCGCCTCGAAGCCGAGTTGCTCGTTCGCCTCCACCGTATCGGCGCCCGCGTCCTGAAGCTCATAGGCCCGCAGCTTGTTCAACAGGCCGATCCCCCGGCCTTCTTTCGCTTCATAGATCACCAGGCCGCGCCCCTCTTCGGCGATCATCTTCAGGGCCAGTTCCAGTTGCGCGCGGCAGTCGCAGCGCAGGCTGTGGAAGACATCGCCGGTCAGGCACTGGGAGTGAATTCGCACCAGCACGGGATCGTCGCCGGCGACCTCGCCCATTTTCAATACCACCGCTTCGTCCGGGCCGGAACGGAAGCCGTAAATGCGAAATGGACCGAACTCGGTCGGGAGGTTTGCCTCGGCAACCTTCTCGACACGGGCGGCAGGTGATGTGGTCATCGGGAAGAACGGGCGTTTTCTTCATTATAATGACGGCAGCACACGGATGCTGGAACAACAATTAGTACCGCTGCTCCTGAAGCTGGCCGTGGCCGCTTCGCTGGCCAGCGTTTTGATCCGTTCCAACCGCTTCCAACGCATCCTCATGATCGAGGAGCGCTCGACCACGCAGCGGCTGCAAATCTCGCTGGCTTTCGCGCTGTTCCTGGGCGCGGGCGTCACCATCCGCATCCTGTCGCACAACACGTACCAGGGCATCGATCTGGCGCTCGAAGGCAGTCTGGTGCTGGGTATGGTGGCGGGGTACATCTCCGGCCTGACGGGCGGAATCCTGATCTCCTTACCCGCCATGTTCGCCGGCGAGTTGATGACCATGCCGCTACTTGCCGGGGTGGGCGTGCTGGGAGGGCTCCTGCGGGACGTCGCGCCGGAGAAAGAGGATATCTGGCGGTTTTCGCCGTTCTTCGACCTCAGCATCTGGAAGCTGGTGCGAAAGAAACCCGACCTTACGAAGGCGGCGTTCAACCTGGCGTGCGGGTTTGCGATCTTGCTGGCGGAATTCCTGCGGGTGACGATTGCGCGCCTGTTCCCAGGGCGGGTGTTTTCGCTCTACCCGAGCGCCGGGCAACCGCACCCGCTGACCATGGTGGCGATCTTCGCCACAACGCTGTTCGCGGCGGCGCTGCCGATCAAGATTTGGAATAACAGCAGGAACGAAAAAAAGCTGGAGGCGCAACAGCGGCTTCTGAATGAGGCTCGGCTGACGGCGCTACAGCGCCAGATCAATCCGCACTTCCTGTTCAACACGCTGAACTCCGTCGCTTCGCTGATCCGCTCGGATCCCGGCCAGGCGAGGACCGTCGTCTACAAGCTCTCGGCGATTCTCAGGCGGCTGCTTCGCAAGCAGGACAACTTCAGCCCGCTGCGCGAGGAGCTCTCGTTTATCGACGACTACCTGGCCATCGAGATGGTCCGGTTCGGCAGCAAGCTCCGGTTTCAGAAGGAGATCGACCCGGACACGCTGGACCGGCTGATGCCCAGCATGATGCTTCAGCCGATTATTGAAAACAGCATACGTCACGGTTTAAGTGCGAAAGTGGATGGCGGGATCATTCGCCTGCGCAGCCAGTTGACCGGTGGCCGTCTGAGTGTCTTCATCGAGGATGATGGAGTAGGGATTGCGGAAGAGAAGCTGGCCACGCTGTTCGAACAGGGAATCGGCGTGAGCAACGTGAACGAGCGGCTGAAGGTGCTGTTCGGAAACGATTACCGGATGTGGGTGGAGAGCAAGCCGGGCGAAGGCACCACCACCGGAATTGAAATCCCCGACTTGCAGGCGACGTTCGCCGCGGTCTCGTGAGGAGATTTATTTGAGCGACTTTAACTTTACTCTGCCGCTGTCCGGGGTGGAGCGGCTGCCCGCGACGATAGCCGACCGCACCCGTCGCGTGTACGACCGGCTGGCCGGGGTTTATCCCGTCAGCACCGGTCTTTTTCATTCGAGGGCGCACCGTTTCGCTCTCGATCTTTCCGGAATCCGGGATGGAATGCGCGTCCTCGAAGTGGCGACCGGATCGGGGGAGATGTTCCGGAGGCTGCTGCGAATCAATCCCAGCGGGTTCACCGTGGGGCTGGACCTGTCGCCCAAGATGGCGGCCCGGACGAACGGCAGGATCCGGAAGGCCTTTCCGACGGCGCGCGCGCACTGCAACGCCGTCGATGTCCGGCATCTGCCCTTCGCCGATGCGAGCTTCGACGCCGTCATGTGCTGCTACCTGCTGGAGCTGTTGTCGACCGACGACATCGGAGTCGCATTGCGTGAGATGCGCCGGGTGCTGCGCCCGGCGGGCACGCTGACCACGGTTCTGATCTCCGAGCGAGACCCGTTCTTCAATGGAGCCTACAGCGTGTGCGGACGCGCCATCCCGGCGTTTTGGGGCCGGCAGGTGGAACGGCGCGTCCCCGCGATGCTGGAGTCGCACTCGTTCCGGATCGAGGGGGACCGCAAGGTCCGGCAGATCTACTATCCCTCGAGAATTCTCGTGGCCCGGCGGTAACCGGTGGTCCAAACCATCCTCGTCGTTGAGGACTCCGCGCCGGTGCGCGGGCTGGTGCGATTCATGCTGGAGCAGGCGGACTACGCCGTGCTCGAAGCCGCCAATCCGCAAGAAGCGCTCTCAGCAGCCCAGGAATCGCGAACCGGCCTCGACCTGGCGATCTGCGACTTGCATCTGCCCGGGGGCAGCGGGTTCGAGACCGGAGATCTCCTCCGCGGGCTGTTTCCCGCCGTGAAAGTTCTGTACATGTCGGGTCACGACATCGGGATGCCGTTTTCCGATGGGACCGGGTTCATTTTGAAGCCGTTCCGGCCGGATGAGCTGCTCGAAAAAATCCGGTCGATGATAACCGCTTGCTGACGCGCGCGGCTCCTTATGTTCAGCTCGCGACTGCGCCTACCATCGGACTGCTCGCGCTGGCGTAAAGCCGCTTGGGCATCCGCCCGGCGAGGAACGCGTTGCGCCCGGCCTCGACGGCCTGCCTCATAGCCAGCGCCATTCGCTCCGCATCCTGAGCCTCGGCAATCGCGGTGTTCATGAGGACGCCGTCGAACCCGAGTTCCATGGCGATGGCGGCGTCGGAGGCGGTGCCGACCCCCGCATCGACAATCAGCGGAACCTCGGTGATCGCCTCCCGCATGATACGCAGATTGGTCGTGTTCTGAATGCCCAGGCCGCTGCCGATGGGCGCGCCGAGCGGCATCACCGCGGCCGCGCCGGCGTCGATCAGTTTGCGGGCATTCACCAGATCGTCGTTGGTGTAAGGCAGAACCACGAACCCTTCCTTGGAGAGCACGCGGGTAGCTTCGAGCAGCCCTTCATTGTCCGGAAACAGGGTCTTCGGATCGCCGATCACTTCCAGCTTGACCCAGTTCGAGAGACCGACTTCGCGCCCGAGACGGGCGGTGCGGATCGCATCGTCGGCGGTAAAGCAGGCCGCAGTGTTTGGCAGGATAAAGTACTTTGTCCTGTCAATGAAGTCCAGCAGCGATTCCTTGGACCGGTCCGTGAGATTAACCCGGCGCACCGCGACCGTGACCACCTCCGCGCCGGAAGCGTCGTGGCAGCGGGCCATCTCCAGAAAACTCCTATACTTGCCGGTTCCCACGAACAGCCGGGACCGGAACGTCCGGCCGGCGATGCGCAATTCATCGTTCATGCCTCTATTTTAGGCTGAGTTCAATCTGATACAGTTCTCTTGAATTGACTTGGGTGCAAATGCAGGCGGGAATCGCCGCGTGCTGTCTCGCGGCTCAGGTTTTCGGTGCGACGGTCAACGGCACCGTGGTGGACGCCCACGGAGGCGAGCCCCTGGCCCGCGTTCGCGCCCGTCTGGTGGGCTCGGCGTTCGAGGCGCCGACCGGGGCGGATGGACGCTTCTCCATTCCGGCCGTGCCGGCGGGCGCCTATGTCCTGCAAATCGAAACGGTCGGCTACCGCCTGGCGAAGCATCCCTTCACGATCGGCGAAGGCGAGTCGCTGCAATTCGACATCGCGCTCAGCCCGGAAACACTTCAGCGGACCGACAAGGTGGACGTGACGGCGGGGCCCTTCGAGGTCGCGGCCGAAAGCGGTCCCACGGCGCTTGACCTGAGCGGCGCGGAGATCAAGAACCTCGGCACGGTTCTGGCGAACGACCCCATGCGGGCTGTCCATGCGCTGCCGGGTGTCGCGGCCAACAACGATTACCAGAGTCGATTTTCGGTGCGCGGCACAGGCTTCGACCGGATCGGGTTGTACATCGACGACGTGCTGATGCATGCCCCTTTTCATACCGCCGGCGGGAATGAAGGAGACGCATCGATCTCCACCATCAATGGCGAGACAGTAAGCGAAATGGTGCTGCTTCCGATGAATGCTCCGCCCCGCTACTCCGATCGCACGGGCGGGATTCTCCAGATCTACACGCGCGACGGCGGCCGGAACAAGATCGGCGTCCGCGTCACCGCCGGAGTCGCGGACGCCGGCATTCTCGCCGAGGGGCCTCTCGCCGGTGGGCGTGGGTCGTGGATCGCGTCGGCGCGGAAGAGCTACGTGCAGTATCTCCTGAACCGTTTGAGCAGCGACTCCGCGCTCGGCATCGGCTTCACCGACATGCAGGGCAAGGTGGTCTACTCCCTCACGGATCGGCAGTCCGTCAGCCTGTACGTGCTCGACGGAACGACAGTCATCGACCGCAGCTCGGCGCGTGACCGGTCGGGCGTCAATGCGCTCATCGACGGGAGCACGCGGAGCTCGGCGGCCAAGGCCAACTGGCAGTTCACCGCGTCTCCGAACGTGGTGTTCAGTGCCACCGGCGCGTACCTGCGCGATCGCTATATCACGAATAACCGGTACGAACAGCCGCTCGATTTCGATAGCTACAGCGAATGGAGCGGATCGGCGCGGGGCACGTGGCAGTGGGCGGCGCACAGCCGGTTGGAGTCCGGGTGGTCGCTTCGGCGAATGCGTGACGGCGGATCGACCTTCACCTATTTGAACCAGCCCTGGTCGCTGCGGCATTTCGATACGCACCTCGGAACGGCATTGCTTCAAGGTGGATACTTCGAGCAGACTTGGCGGCACAGTTGGATCCGCGCGGCTGCGGGGCTTCGTTTGGACGCGCACGAATTCTACGACGCAGTAGCGGTTTCGCCGCAGGCCTCGGTCGCGCTGCGGCTGCCCGAGTCGTCGGAATTGCAACTGGCCTGGGGACAGTACGTGCAGTACCCCGAGCTCTCGTTCCTCGGTTCTACGCTGGGAGGCCGGCGACTGCTGCCCGAGCGCGCGAATCATTTTTCCACCGCGGTCGAGAAGAGGTTCGGCGACAATGCGCGGATCCGCTTCGAGGCCTGGAACCGCGACGACAGGGATCTGCTCGCGCAACCGCTGTTCGACGTCCGTCTGGTGAACGGCGTGGTGGTGATTCCTGCGGACGCGCGGTACTTCAACTCGGTGCGCGGATACTCGCGCGGCGCGCAGATTGTGCTGCAGCGAAGAACGGCCAACCGGCTGAGCGGATGGGTGTCGTACACGCTCAGTTACGCGCGGCAGCGCGATGGGCTCGACGGCTCGTCGTTCTGGGCGTTGAACGACCAGCGCCATATCGCGAACGTGTATCTGAGTTACCGGCTGACCTCCAGCGTGAATCTGAGCGGGCGATGGTCGTACGGCAGCGGCGAGCCCGTTCCGGGTTTCGTTTCGGCCACGGGTGGGGCGCACTACGTCACGAATCGGCGCAACGGCGAGCGGCTATCGCCCTATCAACGGACCGACTTCCGGGTGAACAAGTCGTTCACCTACGACCGTTGGAAGCTGACGCTGTACGGCGAGGTCATCAACTTGACGGACCACGACAACCAGCGCTACATCAGCTTCAACGGAGTCAACACGGCAACCCGCCAGGCGTACCTCACATTCGACCGCGTGTTTCCGATTCTCCCGGTCGCGGGCGTCACGCTCGAGTTCTGATTTCGGCTACCGTAAATGTAGTGCCAATGCTCGAGCAGAGCCGGGAAGCAACGGACGATCTTTTTCGCCTGATCCCAGACGAGGCGATGTACGACCGGCCAATCGCCGAGCGGCACCGCCTCGTCTTCTATGTTGGGCATGTCGAGGCGTTTGACTGGAATCTTTTGCGGAGCGGCGGACAAGCCTCCGAGCTCGACCGGCTATTCGCCTTCGGCATCGATCCCGAGGTGGGCTGCGGTCCCAGCGATACGCCCGCGGATTGGCCGTGTCTCAAGCAAACGCGGCGGTACGTCGCCGAGACCAGGGAACTGGTGGATCGCGCGTCGGCCAGCGCCACCGAACAGATGCTCCACGTCGCGGCGGAGCACCGTCTCATGCATGCCGAGACTGTGGCGTACCTGCTGCACCAGCAGCCGTACGGCCGCAAGTTGCGGTGTGAGGATCCGCCGGCATGCGACGCCGCGCGCCACGCGGCCGCCAGGATCGAAATCCCGGCGGGAATCGCGCGGCTGGGATGCGGCGGCGGTTTCGGATGGGACAACGAGTTCGCGGTCCACGAAGCGCCGGTGCCTCAATTTCAAGTGTCGCGTTACAAGGTGACGAACGGCGACTACCTGGCGTTCCTGCGCGAGGGTGCCGCGCCGCCGCCGTTCTGGGTCCAGCGCGACGATGGTTGGATGGTTCGCGGGATGTTCGACGAGATGCCGCTGCCGTTCGAGTGGCCGGTCTATGTCACGCACGACCAGGCCTCCGCGTACGCGGCCTGGAAGGGCATGCGCCTTCCGTCCGAGGCCGAGTTTCACCGGTACGCCTATGGCGCGGCCCAGGAACCGGACGGCGGCAATCTCGACTTCCGCCGGTGGAATCCGGTGCCGGTGACCGCCGGACCGGCGAATGGCTTCGGGTTATCTCAAACGGCCAGCAACGGGTGGGAGTGGACCTCCACCGCGTTCGGTCCGTTCGAAGGCTTCCGCGCGTTTCCGTTCTACCCCGGATATTCGGCGGATTTCTTCGATGGCCAGCACTTCGTGTTGAAGGGAGCTTCGCCGAGGACCGCGCACAAACTCGCGCGGCCCTCTTTCCGAAACTGGTTCCGCCGCGATTACCCGTATATGCACGCGACCCTCCGGCTGGTCGGGGAATGATGTCCGAATTCGCCGCCGATGTCCGTCGCGGGTTAAGCGCCACGCCGAAGGAATTACCGCCGAAGTATTTCTACGACGGCGTTGGCTCGGCGCTATACGAAGCGATCACCTATCTGCCCGAGTACGGCCTGACGAATGCCGACATCCGTCTGCTCGAAACGCACGCGCGGGACGTGGCATCGAGGATGCCGGCGGACTTCGCGGTCGCCGAACTGGGGAGCGGGTCGGGCCGAAAGACCCGGCCAATTCTCGAAGCGGCGCGGCGGAGCGGCGGCAAGGTTCGATACTTCCCGATCGACCTTTCCGCTTCCGCTCTCGAGAACTGCGGCGTGACGCTCGCCGACGTGGCGTGCGTCGAACCCGTGCTCGCGCCGTTTCTGGACGGACTGGAACGCGTGCGGGAGGAACATCGCGAGCCGTTGCTCGTGCTGTTCGTAGGAAGCAGCATCGGCAATTTCACGCCCGGGGATGCACGCGAATTCCTGACCGCGATTCGCGCCACGCTCAACGCCGGCGACGCCCTGTTGCTCGGTGTGGACCTGGTGAAGGACGAGCGCCTGCTGGTGGAGGCCTACGACGACCCAGCCGGGGTCACGGCGGCGTTCAACCTAAACTTGCTGGCGCGCATCAACCGCGAACTCGGCGGGAATTTCCACTTGCCCTTGTTCGCGCACGAGGCACGGTACGGCGAGAATCCGCCGAGAATCGAGATGCATCTGCGGGCCACGCGCGCATGCGAAGTTCAGGTGGAGGCGGCGGGCTTGACGTGTCGTTTCGAAGAGGGCGAAACGATTTTGACGGAGAAGTCGCACAAGTACACAGAGTCAATGCTGGACGCGCTGGTAACTAGCGCGGGCTTTTCCGTCGAGGCGTGCTGGACCGACGAGCAGTGGCCGTTCGCCGAGTTGTTCCTGCGCCCCGCATGAGCCGATGGAACTCAATTCTGGTTTTTCGGGCGGAAACGTGGAATCATGGTGGCCGGGAGGTCACTATGACGATCAAGGACGAATTCGCCTGGTCGGAGTGTCCACTCGTCGAGATCAAGCCGCAAGTCCAAAGTGGGGCCTCCGTGCTGCGAGGTACGCGGATGCCGGTTAGCGCGATCATCGACAATTTCGACTATGGGGTAAGCGTCGCCGAAATCGCCGAGCAGTTTGAGATCCCGCCGGATCAGATCGAGGCGATTTTGACATACGCCAAGAGTCACCGGATTGCGCATCGTCTTTGACAAGAACGTTCCGGTGGATGTGCGGCGTTTTCTGCCCAGGCATGATGTACGCACCTTCGTCGAGATGCATTGGCACCCACAGCTTGAGAACGGCGCGCTTCTTGACGCGGCGGAAGCCGCGGATTTTGACGTCATGGTTACGTCCGATCAGAACATCAGATATCAGCAGAACCTGACGGGCAGGAAACTCGCTTTAGTCGTGCTCGGCTCCAATATCTGGCCCGTGGTGCGCAGCTACGAAGAGGCAATTGCGGCCTAGGCCGGCGCAGCAACGCCCGGAAGCTATGACTGCGGATTCCGGGGATGGCGATCAGCGTTCCGAAGTGATGGCGATCACGAATCCGAAGTGATGGCGATCAGCATTCCGAACTGAAAACGATCGGTATTACGGTGGTAGTTCGGAAGGCTGATCGGCATGGGATTGGAACGACGGCGCAGGACAGTCGTGGCGAAGGACTCCACTGGT
>JANXRE010000113.1 GCA_025353165.1 Acidobacteriota bacterium
AATGGCAGTCGTCACTCCCGTCCCGTAACCAGTGCACGAAATTGCCCGGGACGTCGCCATCGTCCCGATGTTGATCGCGAACGCCTATCTGGTTGGCGACGCCGGGGCCTGGGTGCTTATCGATGCCGGAATCCCCGGCAATGAGCGGAGGATCCGGCGGGCGGCTGAAAGGCGCTTCGGACCTGGCGCGAAGCCTCGCGGCATTCTGCTGACTCACGGCCACTTCGATCACGCCGGTTCTGCTGCGGGGCTGGCCGATGCCTGGCAAGTGGCGACCTACGCCCACCGGCTGGAGTTCCCGTTTCTCACGGGTGAGTGCGACTATCCGCCGCTCGATTCGACTCCGCCCGGTTTCTTCTCGAAGTTGAGCCAGTTCTTCCCGTCGAGTACGGTGAACCTGGGCGGCCGACTTTCCGAGCTACAGGAAACGGGCCTGCCGGAGTGGGAATGCATTCACACACCGGGACATTCGCCCGGTCACGTGGCGTTCTTCCGCCGCGCGGACGGCGCGCTCATTGCCGGCGACGCGGTCACGACGATGAATCTCGACAGCCTGATCGGAACCCTCATGAAAAGGCCGGAGCTTTGCCGGCCTCCGGTTCCGGCCACCACGAACTGGCCGCTGGCGCACGAATCGGTGCGGCGGCTCGCCGCCCTCCGGCCGAGCCTCATCGCGGCGGGGCATGGGCCGCCGCTGCGCGGAGCAGAAGAGCAGTTGCAGGCGCTCGCGGATAATTTTCCGATTCCCGTTCGCGGCCGGTACGTGTTTGAACCAGTCCCGTAGAGCAGAGGCGTCGCCAGGAGTGGCGACGCGGCACGCAAGAGTGCGTGCGCCACGGATTAAATTATCCCGGCCGAGACGGTAAAATAGGGATTCGCGTCTTTGTTCCCTATGCAAATTGATAAAGTCTATGAGCCCCAACGGTTTGAACCCCATTGGGCCCAATGGTGGATCGACAGTGGTATTTTCCACGCCGTACCTCGTCCGGGGCGCCACTTCTCGCTCGTCATTCCGCCGCCCAACGTAACCGGCTCGCTCCACATGGGACACATGCTGGAGCATTCGCTCATCGACATGGCTGTCCGGTGGCATCGGATGCGCGGCGAAAACACGCTGTGGCTGCCCGGCACCGACCACGCCAGCATTGCAACCCAGATGCTGGTGGAGCGCGAACTCGCCAAGGAGGGCACCAATCGCTGGGAACTCGGGCGGGAGAAATTCCTGGAGCGCGCCTGGCAGTGGAAAGACCTCCAGCAGGGGCGCATCGAAGAGCAGATGAAGCGCCTGGGCTCCTCCTGCGACTGGACGCGCAATCGCTTCACCCTGGATCCCGAGCTCAACCACGCGGTGCGCGAAGCCTTCGTGCGCCTGTACGAGAAGGGGCTTATCTACCGCGGCGAATACCTGGTGAACTGGTGCCCGGGCTGCCACACGGCAATCTCGGACCTGGAAACCATTCACGAGGACACGCCCGGTCATCTCTGGCACATCCGGTACCCGGTGGTGGGCGACCCGGGGACGTTTATCACAGTCGCGACGACGCGCCCGGAGACGATGCTCGGCGACACCGCCGTCGCCGTCCATCCTTCCGATACCCGCTACACGGAGATGATGGGCAAGACGGTGCGCCTGCCGCTGATGGACCGCGACATCCCATTCATCGCCGACGAACTGGTGGATCCCAAGTTCGGCACCGGCGTGGTGAAGGTGACGCCGGCCCACGACGCCAACGACTTCGAAGCGGGGAAGCGGCACAAGCTGCCGTTCGTCAAGGTCATCGACGAAAACGCAAAAATGACTGCCGCCGCGGGCCGCTGGGCCGGGCTCGACCGGTTCGAGGCGCGGAAGCAGATCGTGGCCGAACTGGAAGCCCAGGGCTTGCTCGAAAAAGTCGAGCCCTACGCGCTGAGCCTGGCGCGATGCCAGCGCTGCAGGACGGCGGTCGAGCCGCTCGTGTCCACCCAGTGGTTCGTCCGGACGCAACCGCTCGCCGGACCCGCTATCGCCGCCGTCGACGACGGCCGGATCCAGTTCGTTCCCTCCAACTGGGTGAAGACCTACCACGAGTGGATGGACAACATCCGCGACTGGTGCATCTCCCGCCAGCTTTGGTGGGGCCACCGGATTCCTGCCTGGCATTGCGGCAACTGCCAGCAGATGACCATCGCGCGCGAGGATCCGTCGCGCTGCGTGCATTGCGGTTCGGAAGACATTCATCAGGACAACGACGTTCTGGACACGTGGTTCAGCTCGGGCCTCTGGCCGTTTTCGACGCTGGGCTGGCCGGACCACACGGATGACCTCGCGCATTTTTATCCGACGTCGCTGATGATCACGGGTTTCGACATCCTCTTTTTCTGGGTGGCGCGCATGATCATGCTCGGCATCGAGATGACCGGGGATATTCCGTTCCGGCAAGTCCACATCCATGGACTGGTGCGCGACGCGGACCGCCAGAAGATGTCGAAGACCAAGGGCAACACGGTCGACCCGCTGACGGTCAACGAGCAGTACGGCACCGACGCCACGCGCCTCGCGCTGGTGCTCGGCGCGGCCAGCGGCATGGATATCGCGTTCACTCCGGAGCGCCTGGATGCCTCCCGCGCCTTCGCCAACAAGATCTGGAATGCCGCCCGGTTTCTGTTTACGAAGATGGAAGCCGCCGGCGTCGATCCCTGGATGGAACCCGGGAGCGATCGCTGCGTGCCCGAACCGGAGCCGACCACCCTTGAAGCCCCGCTCGAGGACCGCTGGATTTTCAGCCGCCTGGACACGGCCGCCGAAGCGGTGAACCGCGCTCTCGAACAGCACCGGTATCACGAGGCGGCGGACACGCTGTGGCATTTCTTCTGGGACGAGTTCTGCGATTGGTACATCGAGCTCAAGAAACTCAAACTGGTGGAGAACACCGGGCTGAACGTGCACTGGCGAAACATCCTGAGCGTGTTCGAGCGGTCGCTCCGTCTGCTTCACCCGATCATGCCGTTCCTCACCGAGGAGCTATGGCAACGGCTCGCGGTCAACTACCCGGATCGGCCGAAATCGATCGCGCTCGCCCGGTATCCCCGGTACCACCCCGATGCTCACGACCTGAAGGCCGAGATCGAGGTTCAGATACTTCAGGACATCGTCACGGCCGCACGCGGGCTTCGGGCCGATCACAAGGTCGATAAAAAGCTTCACTTGCATGCAACTTTGTATACGATGCACCCTAGGACATTTGAAATTGCCAGCCGGGAGAGGGAGCCGATCGAGCGGCTGGCGAATATCAAGGTTGAGCTGAAGAACGACGCCGCCCCGAAATTGAAGGGCGCGGTTCGTTCGACGCCGCAGTTCGATCTGTTCCTCCAGTTGCCGGAGACCGATACCGGCGCCGTAAGGATCAGACTCACCAAGGAAATTGAGCAACTCGAAAAGCTGATAGCCAACTCCGAGCGGCAGTTGGGCAACGAGGAGTTCGTGGAGAAGGCGCCGGAGAAGGTGGTCGCGCAGATTCGCGAAAAGATGGCCGGGTATCAAGTCCAGGCCGGGAAAAGCAAGGCCACCCTGAGCGCGCTGGAATGATGAACATCGATCACCCCGAGGTGGTGGACGCCGTCCGCCGCGCGCTGCATGAGGATGTCGGCACGGGGGACGTAACCACCGAGGCCTGTATCCCCGCGGACCTCATGGCGGCAGGCCGGTTTTACGCGAGACAGCAAATGGTGGTCGCCGGAACGGAGTTGCTGCACCTGATGTTCGACGAGGCGAGAATCGAGCGGCACTCGGGCGACCCGGCCGCTGATGGCGAGGTCATTGCGACGGTGCGCGGTCCTGCGCGGATGCTCCTTACGCGCGAGCGGGTGTCGCTGAATTTTCTTCAGCGCCTCAGCGGCATTGCGACGCTAACCCGGCGGTACGTCGACGCGGTCCAGGGCACCGGCTGCCAGATCCTCGATACACGCAAGACCACGCCGGGCTTGCGGCGCCTGGAGAAGATGGCGGCGGCGGCCGGCGGCGCAACCAATCACCGCATGGGTCTGTTCGACGCGGTTCTGATCAAGAACAACCACATCGCGCTCGCCGGGGGGATCGCGCGGGCTCTGAGCCGCGACCGTAAGGGAGCGGTGGAACTGGAAGTGCGTACCCGCGAAGAAATCGACGAAGCGCTGAACCTTGGCGTCCGGCATTTACTGCTCGACAACATGACCCCCGATCAAGCGCGGGAAGAGATCCGTCACATCGCCGGCCGCGCCAAAGTCGAGTTGTCAGGCGGAATCCAACTCGATAACGTCCGCGCCTACGCCGAAGCCGGGCCGGACTTCATCTCGGTGGGCGCCATCACGCATTCAGCGGTCGCGGTGGACATCAATTTCCGCATCGAGCCGCTCTAAATGTCTGTCCAGATCCAGCATTGCCAATTTGGTAGGATTTGCGTGGCGCACGCACACGTGCGTGCCGCGTCGGCACCCCTGCCGACGCTCGGCGAGGCGCGCGGAAAATTGTGTCGCGAGGAGTCGCGACACGGCATGCACGAGTGCGTGCGCCACGTCGGACTGGCAAGGTTAGTTCAGGACGGGTCCTAAGTGATTCACCGCTACCGCGTGCTCCCCTCCACCATGATTGAAGCCGCGCGGCTCGCATCGCAGGGCGCGCCGTCGGGGACCGCGGTCGTCGCGGACGAACAGACGGCGGGGCAGGGCAGGCTCGGGAGAACGTGGCACAGCGCGCCCGGCGACGGCCTGTATGTTACGGTCGTCCTGCGGGTGCCGGAGCTCAAGCCGGCCATCACCATGGCTCTCGGGGTAGCGGTGGCCGACGCCATTGAGGAAGTTTCCGGCGTGAAAGCGGACCTGCGCTGGCCGAACGACATCCTGATCGGCGACCGCAAGCTCGCGGGCATCCTCACGCAGTATGAGCATGGGGCTGTGCTGGCGGGCATCGGCGTCAATGTGAACCACCTCGAATTTTCCGGTGAGATGCGAGCCATCGCCACTTCCCTTCGGATTGCCACTGGCCTGGAGCATGATCGCGAAAGGCTACTCGAAGCGATTCTGCGGCGCGTTCCGACGGCGAATCCGGAAACGGCCATCCGCGATTTCGCCGCCCGCTCGTCGTATGTTTACAGCCGACGCGTATCCGTGGACCTGGGCCACGGAAAGGTGTATGGTACGACTGCCGGACTGAACGACGCCGGTTTTCTGATATTAAGGAAGGACGACGGCAGCGAGATAACGATCTTCGCGGGCGGAGTCCGCCCGGCCTGACACCTATATGCTCCTTGCACTAGACGCTGGAAACACCAACATCACGATCGGCGCTTTCGAGAAGGAAAAACTGCACGGCCGGTGGCGCTTGCGCACCATCCGCGAGCAGACAGCCGACGAATGGGGCATCCTGCTCCGGAACATTTTTTCATTATGGAAGCTGGACCTCGCCGCCGTGGATGGGATGATCATCTCCAGCGTGGTGCCGGCGGTGGATCAGCCGTTGACGTCGATGTGTGAGCGCTACTTCCACACGCAGCCGCTGTTCGTGACAGCCACCACGGACATCGGCCTGACGATCCGCTACGACAGCCCCCGCGAAGTGGGCGCGGACCGGCTGGTCAACGCGGCCGCGGCCTGGTTCAAGTATGGCGGTCCGGCCGTGGTGGTGGATCTCGGGACGACGATTAACTTCGACTGCGTGTCGGCGGACGGCGCGTTTTGCGGCGGCCTGATTTGTCCCGGCATCGCAATGTCCATCGGCGGGTTGTTCGCGCAGACGGCGCGGCTGCCGATGGTCGATTTCCGCGAACCGGTGCAGCTTATCGGCACCAACACCATCGGCGCAATGCAGTCCGGCCTGTACTACGGCTTCACGGGAATGATCGACGGCATCGTCGAGCGGGTATTCGCGGAACTGGGGCCAGGCGCCAAGGCCGTTGCGACCGGGGGGCACGGCCACTTGATCGCAAGATCCTCGCGGATCGTGAAAATCGCCGATGAGAATTTGACGCTGGACGGGCTCCGCATCATCTGGGAGCGCAGCCACGCGTGAGCGAGTTTCGCGACGAGTTTCGGGATTACTTTAACTACTTCACCGAAGTGGAAGAGCACTTCCAGCACGCCCGGGGCACGGGGCTTTTCCTCATGTCGCCGCTCGACTGGGCGCTGGTTGAGAGTTGGAAAAACGGCGGCGTGCCGCGGGAAGCGGTCCTGCGCGGCATCGATCTTGCGTTCGCGAAATGGCGCGCGAAGAAGAGCCGGACGCAGGCGGTGAACTCGGTGGCGTATTGCACCCAGGCGATTGCGACCGAGGCCGCGGCGATGGCCAACACCGGCGTGGGGTCTTCCGCAAAGAAGGACGCGGCCCCCCCCTTCACGCTGGACGAGATGCGCGATTACCTCCAACAAAACGCCGCCGCCTACCGCAAGGCGGGTCAGGACCAGGTCGCCGATTCCCTGGAGCGCATGGCGGAGGAGGCGGAAGCGCATTTCGCCGATATCGAGGCGCTGGAGCAGCGGTTGACCGGGCTGGAGGACAAGCTGCTCGGGCAACTCCGGTCGGCTCTGAACGAAGAGGAACTATTCGAGGCGCGGCGCGAGCTCGATTCGCAGCTTCGCCCGTACCGCAGCAAGATGACGGCGGCCCAGCTTTCGATGCTGGAGAAGCAATACCTCGACCGGCGATTGCTGGAGCACGCCAAACTGCCGCGCCTCAGTCTGTTCTACATGCGTTGAACCCGAGGGCCGCAATTTGACGCACGAGGGCGGCAGCCATCATGGTGTGGGTATGGGGACATGCCTGTTGGTGCTGAGCTGGTCGCCGGCCAGAGCTGGCGGCGTGAACGGGGTAGTTCTCGCCCTCGCGCGTGAACTGCAGGCCGGCGAGAGTTACCGGCCGTTGATCGCCGTGGCCTCGTGGAGTGCCATGGAACTCCCCGAGCGCGTCCAGGGTATTCCGGTAATTGGCGTGCGCCTGCACGACGGATACGGTCAAGGCGCTCCCGCGACGCTCAAGAGCGCCGCGTTCCTGCCTTCGGATCTGGCGGGGCTGGCGCGAGTTCTTTGCGAACAGAACGTGCGAATTGTGAATCCGCACTTCGTGGGCATCGGGGGAGCCGCTTTCGTTCTGCTGCGCAAACTGGGGCTATACGACGGTAAGATCGCACTATCGTTTCACGGCGCCGACGTCACCGAGATCGAGGGCTCCAGTCCGGTGGTCCGCGCGTGCTGGCGCAAGTACATTGAGGCGGTGGACGTCGTCTTCGCGTGTTCGAAAGCTCTGGGAGCGAAGGTGCTCAAGCTGGCTCCGAAAGCGAAACTCGAGATTCTCTATAATGGCGCCGACATGGAGATTTTCGAGGTCGAGCGGAAGCCCGGCACGGGGCCGAAGAGGATTCTCCACATTGGGGCATACGAGCACAAAAAGGCGCAGGATATTCTCCTGCTGGCATTTCAGCAGTTGCTGGACCGCGGCATGGACGCGCGGCTCACAATGATTGGAAACGCCGGCCCGAAGACGGACGAAATACGCCGGTTGAGCGTGCCGTTTGGCGGCCGCGTGCGCATGCTCACCGACGTTCCCCACGAGCAGATCCCAGAGTATTTGGCCGACGCCGACGTGTTTGTGCTTCCTTCGCGTTCGGAGCCGTTCGGCATCGTGCTGGTGGAAGCCGGCGCGGCCGGCGTGCCGGTGGTGGCGACGAGAGTGGGCGGCATCCCCGAGCTCATCACGCACGGGCGGAGCGGACTGCTGGTTGAGCCGGACGATCCGCGCGGGCTCGCGGATGCGATGGCGTCGGTGCTCACGGATGACGCCGTGGCGCACATGCTGGCATCCGCGTGGAGCCGGGAGGCCCACGAGTTCACTTGGCGGAGAACCGCGGAGAATTATCTCGCGGCGATTTCATAAATGAAGAAGTCGGCGAAGGACCCCTGCGTGTAGTCCCCCTGGTACGGATAGCGGTTGGGGATGTGCCGGACGAGTTTCCACTGGGGCAGGTTTGCATCCACCCACCGGGTAAACTTCCGGTGCCAAACATGAGTGCCGGCGTATCCCTCGTTTTCATCAGTGTCGCTGGAGTATACGATCACGTACCGCCGCGAGGCGCCAAACAGGGTTCGCATGTAGCTTTCGAAGACGGCATCTTCCACGAGGTGGAAAATGACGTCGAGAGACAGGGCCAGATCCGCGGTCTCGCCCGCATACTCGCGGGCTTCGCGGAAGTCCTTCGACCGATCCGCCGCGAACCGCGCGCGGCACATCGCCACCGCCGTGGCGCTCACGTCGTAGCCCGTGTATTTCGGATACCGCGCCAGGCTGAGCTGGTTACCGTCCCCGCAGCCGAACTCGATGACAGTGGAGATGCCTTGCGCCCGCACGAAGTCGTTCAGCGTTTCGGCCTTGAACTTCGCGAACTTGTCGTACGACCCCACCCCGCTGTTGCCGCCCGCGGCATACCGCGCCTCCCAGTAGTGGCCGGAGTTGTCGAACGGGACCGCCGGCTCGGGCGGGGGCGGAGGCTGAATCTTCCGGGAGAGATACCGTGCGAGATCGCCGACGACGGGAATGCTCTTGATGAACGCCTTCATCGACCGCTGCGCCATTTCACGTAATCGAAGCTCCAGCGGTAGGTCTGGGAGAACTGCTTGCCGGAGTAAATCTCCTCGTCGAGATTGTGCGAGAACAGATCATCGCCGCGTTGCAGGTAGGTATCGTCTCCGGTCAGCTTCCAGTACCAGGCGAACGCGGGGGCGACCAGATCGTTCAGTCCCTGGTGATTGTTCTGGCCGCAACCGCCGCCCGGGTCAGAGTTAAACCATGCGGGGGCCTGGCCACACTTGGCAGGGTCCACATCGGCGTCGTACATCAGCGCATGGGTCTTCTGGTCGTAGCGGGCCCAGATATCGTCCAGCATCCGTTTCACGATGAACGGCACGCGCGCATCGTGGGTCAGATCCCAATATCCGATAAGTGCTTCCATCGCCAACCCGCACATGAAACTCTGATACTGCGCGTACCGCCCGGTGCCCTCCGTGTAGTAAAGGAGGAGCCCCGTCACGATATCCGCCGTGTTCGTCAGGTTCTTATGAGGTTGCCCGAAGACCTTCTGCTGGACGACTTCGAGGCCCAGGCTGTAGGACATTTCACGGATTCGGTCGTCCTGCGGAACCCCGGACTCGTTTGCGTAGGCATTCGCGTCGATCATCGCCCGCAGGGCGGCGCCGTACCCCGGATCGCAGGACGGGCACATCGACAGGGCGAGGCCATGAGGAAACACACGCCAGGCCTGTACATTTCCTTTCGAGGCCAGGACGCGGTCGCGGTATTGCGAGGCAATGTTGCGCGCGCAGTTGACCCATTCGCGATCGCCGGTGTAGTCGGCGATCTGATAGTAGACCCGCGCTCCGTCGTAGTACCACACCTGGCCCTCGTAGCCGAACGCCATCTTTTCGGTCGGATTGGCCTTATCGGCACACCAGCGCGCGCCCCCGGTGTCCTTCGAGACCATGTTTTTCTCCCACCGGTCGAGCCCGGGTATGGGCGGGGCGGCCGCCCAATCGATGCTCTTAGTTTTCAGCGGAGGAAGATGGACGACGGTGATCGGGAATTCCAAAACGGTGGAGTTGGTTCCGTCCGGGCTCTCCGAGAACGTGATCGAGGCGGTGTAGTCGCCCGCCGGAGTGTCGGGCGGCGCGTATACCTGCAGGCAGAACCGCTCGCTGGCCACGCGGTCATAAAGAGTGGAACCTTCTACTCGCGCCTTGGCCACACTGCAGCCGATGAGCTGGCGCCACCAGGTGAGTTGCGCCCCGGCCGGGAACCCGCTCACGGCGGTGACATAAATATTCTTGGGGTAGGCCTTGTCGGGATACCGGAAAGCGATGAACTGGGACCCCGTCCCGGGAGTGGTGAACGTCTCGACCTGTCCCGAGCAATCCTTACGCCGAAGAGCAAACGTGGTGCCCTGAACGTCGCAGACCGCGTAGGGCGCCCAGATGGTCGCGTACAGCGACCAGATACCCTGCGGGGGAGTTCCCGTGCTGTAAAACTGCACGATTTCGCCCCCGGCGAAAGGGGTGTCGCCGGAGTTGCACCGGGAAGACGCCGGATCGCAGGTGACGGGAACCATCCATTCGTCCCAAAAGAAATACCAGGAACTGTAGCCGGCAATTACCGTTCGTGGTCCGCGCCACTGGCGAGCCGCGGACGGGACGGGCTTCGCGGCCGCGATGGAAGCGAGAGCCAACAGTAAGATGAGTGACCAGCGAAAGAGTCTCAGCATCAAGTCTCCGAGGCGAGGTGACTCCAGTTTACCTCTCTCATAGGGTGAACACCCCAGCGCTCTAAGAGTGAATCGCGCCGAAGCGGGCCTACCCGCGCCGATGAGCGAATCATGCACGGAGTCTGGCTCGTCCTCCCGGTCCTGCTCTATGCCGTATCGTTCGCGGGTCCGGCGATAAAGCTCAAGACGCGGCAGATTGAAGCCGCGGCCTCGCCCGCGGGCGAAGGCCGGGGCGGTATTCCCGCCGGCGGCCGCCGCGAAGCGATGCATGTGCTGGTTCAATTCGCCGCGCCGCCCGGCGC
Organism: Acidobacteriota bacterium; assembly: GCA_025353165.1. Classification (GTDB taxonomy): domain Bacteria; phylum Acidobacteriota; class Terriglobia; order Bryobacterales; family Bryobacteraceae; genus TMP-7. The sequence continues at coordinate 10,556 of JANXRE010000113.1, forward strand.
CGCCGAGGTCCGCGCATTGGAGGACCGGGGCATTCGCGTCCTGCAATATGTTCCGGATAACGCTTTCCTGGTGCTGCTGGATCGCGACGCTTCCCTGGACGGTCTCGGTCTGGCGTGGGCCGGACCGCTGGCGTATAGCGACAAGATCAGCCCGGACTGGAACACCGCCGCCGATAGCACCGCCGTCGTGGAGTTCCATCCGGATATCGGCGGGATTGAACAGCGTTGGATATTCCTGCGGAACGGGATTGAAGCCGTGGAGAATCCGGACCTGGCGCCGAATCACCTTCTGGCACGAGTGCGGCCCGGCGACCTCGAACGTTTGTCCAATGAGGACGGGGTGGCGTACATCTTTCCCGCGTCTTCGGATCTTTCGGGCGGCCGGCCCGTCCGTCCGTGCCTGAGCGCGCTGACCGGAGTCGGAAGAGCCGCGCAGTTTATCCCGGTGATCGGCGAGGGCTGGGATGGGCCGGGTTTGGGTGAGGCGTCGTTGAAGTACGTCTTTTCAAGCGTGACGAATCGCCTGCCCGCGGATTCGGCCAAGACCGAAATTTTGCGGGCGTACACCATTTGGTCCAAGTACGTGAAAGTGGATTTCCAGCCGGGAACGGATCCCAACGGAACCCATACGTTGAATATCCTTTTCGCATCGCGGGCGCATGGCGACGGGTACCCGTTCGACGGGCCGGGTGGCATTCTGGCGCATACGTTCTACCCGTCTCCTCCCAATCCCGAGCCGATCGCGGGAGACATGCATTTCGACGCGGACGAGAGGTGGCATATCGGCGTGGATGTGGATCTGTTCAGTGTGGCGCTGCACGAAACGGGGCACGCGCTGGGGCTCGGCCACTCCGACCGGCCGGGCGATGTGATGTACCCGTACTACAGCATTACGTCCGACCTCACCGCGCACGACGTGGCCGCGGTGCGTAGGCTCTACGCAGCTCGGGACGCTGATACGTCCGCTCCGCCGCCAACGAACCCGGGAACTCCCACGCCGCCTCCCGCCTCCCCGCCTATCGCGATCTCAATCACCATTCCCGTTGCTCCGGTAGCCCAGCAGCGGTATACGTTCTTCGGGACGACGTCAGGGGGAACGGGGAGCGTTCAGGTGACGTGGACCGCCAACGGCGCATCCGGCACAGCCACTGGAAGCAGTCAATGGACGGCAACCGTTCCGCTGGTCGCGGGCCTAAATCAGATCGCTTTTCAAGCGACGGACGGAAATAAGAAGACGGCGGCGAAGACCGTCACGGTCATGCGGTCACAACTGCAGCCCAATCCTCCGTCGCCCGACACCACCGCTCCGTCGCTGACCATCACCAGCCCCAGTTCCGCGGTGGTCGCCACTTCGGAAAAATCCATCGTCCTGAGCGGCACCGCGTCAGACAGCGTCGGCGTGGCCGCCGTGACGTGGACCACGGCCTTCGGCGATTATGGCACGGCCACCGGTACCGATAAATGGCAGACCGGGCCGGTCGCCCTGTTTACCGGAGTGAACACGATCCTGGTGCAAGCGGCCGACGCGGCCGGTAATAAAGCGTGGAGGACGGTGATGGTTACGCGCCGCTAGGCAAGGCCGCGGGGTTGGGATAAGCGCCCGGGTCTTTCGCTTCCTCGCCTTTGTGCAGGCATTGGAAGTCCTTCTCCACCAGAATCTCGAGTGGACCCTGGACGGCCCGCAGCGCGACCTCGTCGCCGGTGGCCCACTCGGTTGCGATGCCGGCAGGCACTCGAATTCGGATCGTCCCTTCGGTGTAGTCCGCGTGCGGCGCGATCAACGCCGCGTCGGATTGGAGAACATAGCAAAGCGGCGAACCGGGAAAGTGAATCGACGATTCCACCCGTCCGGTGGCGGCGAAAGCCGACACCTCCATCCGATTGAGGCGAAAGCGAATTGCATCGCCATGAATCCTGATCTTCAATGTCCCTCCTGCGCCAGGCCGAGCAGAGCCTCCAGGCGCGACCCGCTCCGGATCATGGTCTCTGTCCGCTCCGGTCCGGTGGAGACGCACCCCACCTCAACGCCGGTCCTGCTCTCCAGATACTGGATGTAATCGCGAGCGGCCGGCGGCAACCCGCCGTATCGCGAGATTCCCTTGGTGGACGTCCGCCACCCCGGCCGGTTCTCGAAGACGGGCTCGATCGCCTGCATGGCCCGGAAGGTGGCCGGCATCTCGGACGTCTCCACCCCATCCACGCGATAGGCTACGCAGACGGGAATCTCCTCGAGCTCGTCCAGCACATCCAGCTTGGTAATGATGAGGCTGTCGAACCCGTTCACCGTGGCCGTATACCGCAGCAGTGGAACGTCGAACCAGCCGCAGCGGCGCGGACGTCCGGTCACGGCTCCGAATTCATTGCCGCGCGCGCGGATCGTCTCGCCCGCCTCGTCCAGGCTCTCGGAGGGGAATGGGCCCGATCCCACCCGCGTGATGTAGGCCTTGGAGACGCCGACGATTCCATCGATTTTCGTGGGTGCGACGCCGGTGCCCGTGCACGCCCCACCGGCGGCGGCGCTGGAGGAAGTCACGAACGGGTAGGTGCCATGATCGATGTCTAGCATGGTTCCCTGCGCGCCCTCGAACAGGATCCGCTGTCCGCCGCGAATGGCTTCGTTCAGGAATCGGGCGGTATCGGCGACCATGGGGCGGATACAGTCGGCGTACTGCTCGTATTGATCGCGGATCCGAGCGTAATCGACCGGCTCCTCGAGCTGGAAGGTCTCCGCCAGAATCTGCTTATCTTCCGCCAGGGTGTCGAACAGCAGCCGGAAAGACTCGCGGTCGAGAAGGTCCGCCATGCGGATTCCACGGCGGCCGATCTTATCCTCATAGCACGGCCCGATGCCGCGGGATGTGGTGCCGATGGGGATCCGGTTTTCCCGCGCCTCGGACATTTTCTCAATCAGGCGGTGGAACGGGAAGATCACGTGGGCGCGATCGGAAATGAGCAGGTTGCCGCCAATCTCGACGCCCGCGCCGCGAAGCGTCTGCATCTCCTGGATGAGCGCGGCGGGGTCGATCACGACACCGTTTCCGATGACTGCCTTCACACCGGGCCGCAGAATGCCGCTGGGGATCAGCTTCAGGACGTATTTCGTGCTTCCGATGAATACCGTGTGGCCGGCGTTATGCCCGCCCTGGTATCGGGCGACGATGTCGAAGCGATCGGAGAACAGATCTACGATCTTCCCTTTGCCTTCGTCGCCCCACTGCGCACCCAAAACAATAACGTTGCTCATTGATTTTCTTGAATCTGGCGGAAACCATATTCTACCAGTGGCGCATGCTGGATTCTTGACAGATCGCGCGTTTCAATTTATGATGTGGGTATCACTGAAAAAGGAGGTGGTTCAGTCTAGAATATGGAACCCAGTAGTATTTCTAAACCCACGCGTGAGGTGGCCGACTGTTGAGTCGACCGCTCTAACGTTCAGGCTTTGCACCAGTGGCGAGCCGCTGTTCCTGTGGACCGGCCCCTCGCGCGAGTAAGTTCTGACAGTGTTACCGAAATCCCCGCTGCGCCGCAAGGCATGGCGGGGATTTTCGTTGTTCCCGTGATATACTTAGAGATCGTACCTACCTGAAAGGAATCACCCCCAGATGAAAGCAGGGATCCACCCGCAATACGAGGAAGTCAGTGTGACCTGCGCGTGCGGAAACAAGTTCCGTACCCGCTCGACTCACAAAGGCGACATCCGAGTGGAAATATGTTCCGCCTGCCACCCGTTTTATACCGGCCGGCAGCGCGTCGTGGACACCGAGGGCCGCGTAGATCGGTTCCAGAAGAAGTACGCGAAGGTGCGCGAAGCCCAGGCGGCGGAGAAGGCCGCGAAGAAGAAACAGCCTCAGCCGACGGCGTAAACCGCACACCGCTCGCTAACGCGCGCGACTCGGAAATGCCGATACTGAGCCACGACCGTGAGGGAGTGGTTGCACTTACAGGCCAGTCCCGGATTTCGCGTGTTGCTTTTCGTGTTCCTCTCGCTCGCGCCGCATTTTGTCATATTCCGGACGCTGGCTTTCGGACAGCATGGATCGAATTTTCTCGACCTGCTCCCTTCGGATCCGCTCCATCTCCGGCCGCAAGCGTTCGCGCGCTTCACTGAACCGGCCGCGAGTCTCATCCAGGATTTCGTTCAGCTTGCGCGATTGCTCGGGGGCCAGGTGGAGGCGGCTCTGCATTTCCGCCGTGTACCGCTTGCGCCATTCCGCCGGATCGTGCGCGGTGTTGGCGTTCCCCGACTTCACCGTGTAAAGCCGGAACCCGAAGGCGCCAACGGCAAGACCGCTCACGAAAATCAGGAGGGCATACAAGGAAACGGCGATGCGGGAGAGTTTCATCGGACGGGCGGCGCCTCGGCCAGCTCGCCGGCGTGTTCATTTTCGAGCACGTCCACGTAAGATGCGCTGTACACCGGGGCCGTCTGAAGCCGCGGTATCAGCACGGTGGCGATGAACAAGACGGTAACCGCCGCCAGCACGGCGAAAGCGTGAGCGAAGGCGCGGAGCACCCTTACTGGCGAACGCCGGGCGTCGATTCGCGCCCACAGCCCGGGCATGAAGCTCTCTCCGGGTTCCGGATCGGGCACTGCCTCCCGGTACGCCGCCAACACTCCCGTCAATTCGTCCATCCTTGACCTCACACCAATATAACGGGCGAAGGAGACCTTGTTCAGGTTACTTCACCGGTCGTTTTTGCCAGCGCATCGAAGGCCTTCATAACCCGCTGTCGCGCCCGGAACAGGCGCACCTTCAGGGTGTTCTCGCTAACGTGGTATACCTGCTCCAGCTCACGCAGCGACAAACCTTCAACTTCCTTTAACGTTAACAAGATGCGGTCTTCCGGCGATACTGAACCGAGGAGCGCCTCGACGGTCTCGCGCACCCTCCGGCGGTATTCCTCGTCTTCGCTGCGCTTGCCGCCAGCCGCGGCATCCGCCATCGTCACCTGCTGCTCGCTGAGGTCGGACATGCGCGACTCGTGGCGCCTGCGCTGGCGCCGGAGGTAGTCGTAGGCCGCGTTGACGGTCAACCGGTACAGCCATGGCTCGAATACCTCCGGCGTGCGGAGCTGGCCGAGGGAGAAGTACAAGCGCAGGAAAACCTCCTGCCCTACGTCCTCGACGTCCTCCGGTCGGTTAATGAGACGCGCAATCGTCCCGAGGATGCGCTTCCGGTAGGCTCGCACGATGGCGTTGAACGCTGCCTCGTTTCCGCCGCGGGCTTGCTCGAGGACATCGAATTCAACGAGCATCCCAACCGCCAAGGCCGCGGGCGCGGATATTTACCGGCAAACAGTCAGATTACTAAGGAGTGGCGTCAAAAGCAAAAATACTCTATACCGCCCTGCTTCTGCCTATCGGGACGACGCTCATGGGACGCTTCTTTGCATTACCTCTCAAGGATGCATAGTGTTTCAGATCGGCTATCAACTGCTCGACGGCGGCGCGGCGGGCGTACAGCGTCGGCAAATCGGCATGGAGCGGATCTGGAATGCGGGGGGAGGGAAGGCTTACCATGCATCATTACTATTCCACTTAAGGTACTAATTGCAATACCTAAAACTGCGGGGGCCACCTTACGGAACTACTACCCCTGGTACCTCCCGCAGGGGGGTGTATTTCGGGCTTTCAGAACCGCGTTGCTAGACTGGAGTCAGGTGGACTTTCTCAAGGGGCTCAACCCCCAACAAAAAGAAGCGGTTGCGCACGTCGAAGGTCCGCTGTTGTTGCTCGCCGGAGCGGGTAGCGGCAAGACCCGCGTGATTACGCATAGGATTGCGCACATCATCAGCGAACATCACGTTCCCGGCCCCTGCGTGCTGGCCGTCACATTCACCAACAAAGCGGCGGGGGAAATGCGCGAGCGAGTGCAGCGTCTGCTGGGCGACCCCTCCACCATGCACAGCCCGGTGGTATCCACGTTCCACTCGTTTTGCGTGCGTCTTCTGAGGCGGGACGGCAAGGCGTTAGCGGACGTAAGGCATGGGTTCACGCCGCGGTTCAATATTTACGACAACGACGATCAGATCGGGATCGTCAAGTCCATTTACCGTCAGCTCGGGCTGGACGAGAAGACTTTCATGCAGTACCGGGCAGCCCTATCCCGCATTAGCCACGCAAAGAACAAGGATGAAGGCCCGGAGGACATGCATAAGGCCGGCACCGATCCGATCACGTCGCGGTTGGCCGTAACCTTTGAGCGGTACGAGGCGGCGCTCCGGCAGGCCAACGCGCTGGATTTCGACGACCTGTTGCTGCAATCCGTGCGCCTGCTCCGGCACGACGGCGAGACGCGGAGCAAGTACAATCGGCAGTTCGAGTTTCTGATGATCGACGAGTATCAGGACACGAACCGCACGCAGTACCAGTTGATGCGGCTGCTGAGCGAGGCGCGGCCGAACGTCTGCGTGGTGGGAGACGAGGACCAGTCCATCTACGGATGGCGCGGGGCCGATATCCGGAACATACTCGATTTCGAGCGGGATTATCCCAATGCCAAGGTGATCCGGCTGGAGCAGAATTACCGCTCGACGAAGAACATCCTAGATGCGGCGAGTGCCGTCGTCGCCAACAACAAACAGCGCAAGGGGAAATGGCTGTGGACCGAGCACGGCGCGGGCGACGCGATCCGGGTTTACGAGGCCATGGATGGGGAGAACGAAGCGCTGTTCATCGCCGACACCATCGAGCGGAGCCTGCGGCAGGAACCCAAGGACCGGGTCGCGGTACTGTACCGAACCAATTTCCAATCGCGGCAGATCGAGGAAGCCCTGCGGCGGTCCAACCGGAAATACCTGGTGGTAGGAGGCTTCAGCTACTACCAGCGCGCCGAGGTGAAGGACATTCTCGCGTACGTGAAGGCGCTGCTCAATCCGGACGATTCTATCGGCCTGCTGCGCATCGTCAACATTCCGGCCCGGGGCATCGGCAAGACTACCATCGAGCAAGTCGAGCGATTCGCGGCAGACAACGCCGTGAGCGCCTGGGCGGCGATGGGACAGATGATCGAGGAGCGCCTTCTGTCGGGCCGTGCGGAGCTGGCGTTGAGTACATTCCACCGCATGATGGAGGAACTGCGCGAGGGAATCCAAGAGCGGCCGCTGCCGGCGATTCTGCGCGCCATCCTCGACCGCACGGGTTATCAGCGCGTGCTCGAAAACGATAATACTCCGGAAGCCGAAAGCCGGCTGGGCAACGTTCAGGAACTGGTGAACGCGGCCGCCGACGCCGCCGAGCGCGGCGAGACGGTTGCGGATTTTCTGGACCATGCGGCTCTGGTGGCCGACGCGGACGGGCTAGACGAGCAGGCGCAAGTATCGCTGCTCACCATGCACAACGCCAAAGGCCTCGAGTTTCCCGTGGTGTTCATCGCCGGAATGGAAGAGGGGCTGTTCCCGCACAGCCGGAGCCACAACTCGGAGTCGGAGCTGGAGGAAGAACGCCGCCTCTGCTACGTCGCCATGACGCGGGCGGAGAAAAAGCTGCACATGAGCTGGGCGCGGTATCGCCGCCGGTACCCGGGCGCAGCGGCGGAGAAGTCGATCCCTTCGCGCTTCCTGGCGGAAGTCCCGAACCAACTGGTCCAGCGCGGTGGAGCGAAGGCGGCAGCGCCCCAGGTGGACCTTTTCGCGGAGCGCCACGAGGTGCGCGAGTCGGCAAAGAAGAATCTGTACACCGGAAAGACGTATAATTCGGTAGATAACATCAAACAGTATTTCTCCGAGCGGGGAGTGCCGGCGCCGAGGGGGATTGCGGCGCCCCAACCGGTCCCTCCTCCAGCCCGTCCGGCTGGAAAACCGAAAGCGCCTTTCGGCCCCGGGGCCAGTATCCGGCACCCGAGATACGGCCAGGGCATTGTGCTGCGGCGCGAGGGCGAGGGCGACGAAGCGAAATTGACGGTGCAGTTTGCGGGGCACGGCTTGAAAAAGCTGATACAAAAATACGCAGGAATCAAAGTAGAAGAATGAACACGAAGCAGATCGAGAACAAAGAAGAGCGAAAGACAGCAAAACGCGTGGCGCGCAAAAAAGCGGCCCCGAAAGCAAAGCGCGCGTCCGGAGTCGCGCGCGGCTCCATGAAAAAGAAAGTACGGGTGATGGCGAAGGGCCAGCGCAAGCGCTAAGACGTGGCGCACGCAAAAGTGCGTGCGCGACGACCCCTCGGCGAGCGATGAGGCTGCCGGGCTATATTCAATAGCACGCGCCAAAATGAACCGACTCTTCCGCACCAAGAGCATCGACGCGCTCATCGCCGCGTCCGAGGAACCGGGCCACCGCCTGAAGAAGACGCTCGGCCCGTGGAGCCTGACGGCGCTCGGCATTGGGGCGGTGATCGGCTCCGGGATATTTACCGTGACGGGAACGGCCGCGGCCGGCAAGACGCTGGCGGTGCGGTCGATTCTCGACGCCACGGTCTTCGATCTGCTGGTGCATGGCGTGTCGGCGGGCTCTAAAATGGGCCGGCCGGGCGCCGGGCCCGCGATCACGCTGTCGTTCCTGCTGGTAGCGGTGGCCTGCGCGTTCGCGGGACTCTGCTACGCCGAACTCGCGTCCATGATTCCGATTGCCGGCAGCGCGTACACCTACGCCTACGCCGTGCTGGGCGAGATTTTTGCATGGATCATCGGGTGGGATCTGATCCTGGAGTACGCCGTGTCGAACATGTCGGTGGCAGTCGGGTTCTCGGCGTACCTGCAGGACCTGTTCGACAATGTGTTCGGCTTCCATTTGCCGGCCCAACTCGCGTACCCGCCTTTTCCGGTGGCGGGATCGCCGGCCGGATGGTTCAATCTGCCGGCGCTCCTCATCACCATGGGCGTCACCTGGATTCTGGTGCGGGGCGTGAAGGAAAGCGCGAATGCGAACACGACGATGGTCGCCATCAAGCTGATCGCGATTTTGGTGTTCTGCATCGGGGCTTCGCGTGCGGTGAACACCGCCAACTGGCATCCATTTTTCCCGCACGGATTTCCCGGCGTGCTCACTGGCGCGTCCATCATTTTCTTCAGCTACATCGGATTCGACTCCGTGTCCACGGCGGCGGAGGAATGCAAAAAGCCGCAGCGCGATCTGCCCATCGGGATTATCGCGACGCTGGTGGTGTGCACCGTCCTGTATGCGTTGGTGGCGCTGGTCCTGACCGGCATCATGCCCTGGCAGAAGCTGGGCACCGATTCGCCGGTCGCCGACGCGCTGAAGGCGCTGGGGATGAACCGGCTGCGAATCGTCGTGACCGCCGGCGCCCTGATGGGGATGATGTCGTCCCTGCTGGTTTACCAGTACGGGCAGGCGCGCATCTGGTTTGCGATGTCTCGCGACGGCCTGCTGCCACGCTTCTTTTCGATCGTGCACGCGAAGTTCAAGACGCCGCACGTCAGCACCTGGATTGCCGGCTTCGTGGTCGGATTGCCCGCCGGGATCTGGGACATCGACACGTTCGCGGAGCTGTCCAACATCGGGACGCTGTTTGCGTTCGTGCTGGTCTCGGTCGCGGTAATCGTTCTCCGCAAGAAGCAGCCCGACCGGCCCCGCGGTTTCCGGGTGCCGCTGGTTCCGTTCCTGCCCCTGATCTCGATCGTGTCTTGCGTGGTGTTGATGGCGGGGCTGCCTCTACTCACCTGGCTGCGGTTCTTTGCCTGGCTGATTATCGGACTGGCGATCTATTTTCTGTATAGCCGGAAGAAGATCGACCTCGCCTGGATCCACGGCGCCTGAAGCAAAACCACCTCCTCACGGTCGGGGCTCGGAAGCCGCGGTTCAATACCGCCAGCCCAGCCGGTTCCAGTGTTGGAGCCAGGCAATCGTTCCGATGGCCCGCCGCGCACACCAGCGTCAGGCATAACCGCCCAGCCAGAGGCGCCACCAGGAACGGCGCCAGGCGAGCACGGTGTAGGCTGCGAGGATGAGCGACAATACGGCTCCGGCCACTCACAGGCCGAAGCCGGCCAGCAGCGCGAGGCTCGCCAGCCAGGCCGTGCCGCGGGCGGTCGTCGAACCCGAACGCTGCGGCTGCCGCCGTTGCAGTAAGGCGGTAATGGGAAACGCGACGACCGCCAGGGCGAGAATAACCAGGCAGACCGCCAGCCATCCCAATTGGACGGCGCTACTCTCCCATGCCGGCATCTTCTTGAGAACGGCGACGCAGATTGGCGCGCTGCACGCGTCGGCGATCCGCCCCTTTTCGTCCTCGCGAAAAGCCAAGCGCCGCTTGCCATCCACTCCAGCCCCAATCCTTCGAGAGGATGGCGAAACGCCGGTTGCCGGCAGTGTCGATCATCGCCTCGGAGCCGTCGTCGAACTGCATCGCCGCGAGGCCGCCGTTAAAATCGGCCAGTCGCTCCTGGATTCGCGAACTCTCGGAGGGTATGACGATCGCGCCTCGCGCATCGATAAAGCCCCCACCACTTTCCGGAGTGGTAGGGAAATAGCGGAGTGTCAAATTCGAGGAACTTCGGTACGGATTCCGAACCTGCGTTGAACGCTCGGCCGGCGGCGGCGCACCCGAAAAGCAGCAGGTCGCGGCGGCGGACAGACCTAGCTGAGTCTACCGCCGCCGCAAGCGATCAGCCGAGCGCCACGGTCACCGTCTTGACCTCGGTGTACTGCTGGAGTCCGTACTCGCCGAGCTCACGGCCGATGCCGGATTGCTTGAAGCCGCCGAAGGGCGCGCCGGCGTCGAACACGTCGTAGCAGTTCACCCACACCGTCCCCGCCCGCACCGCGCCGGCGATCGCGTGGGCCTTGGTGATGTCCTGGGTCCACACGGCCGCCGCCAGGCCGTATATCGTGTTGTTCGCGCGCTCGACCACCTCGTCCAGGCTGTCGAACGGGATGATGCTCATGACCGGACCGAAGATCTCCTCCTGCGCGATCTTCATGTTGTCCTGCACATCCGCAAAGACGGTGGGCGCGACGAAGTACCCGCGATCGCCGACGCGGGAGCCTCCGCACAAAAGCGAGGCGCCCTCGCGCTTGCCCGCGTCGATGTAGGACATCACTTTGTTGAACTGATCCTGATCGACCTGCGGCCCTTGTTCGGTATCGGGGCTGAACGGGTCGCCGACCGTTCGGCGCTTTGCGCGGTCCACGCTGCGCTCGACAAACTGGTCGTAGGCTTTACGCTCCACGAACGTTCGCGACCCGGCGCAGCAGCACTGGCCCTGGTTGAAGAACAGCGCGAAGTGCGAGCCCTCGATGGCTTTATCCATGTCGGCGTCGGCGAATACGATATTCGGGCTCTTTCCGCCCAGTTCGAGCGTCACCCGCTTGAGGTTGGTCTGCGCCGCCGCTTCCATGATGAGGTGGCCCACTTCGGTGGATCCGGTGAACGCGACCTTGTCCACGTCCATGTGGCGCGCGATGGCCTGGCCCGCCGTCGGCCCGTAGCCCGGAAGCAGATTCACGACTCCTTCCGGGAAACCCGCCTCGAGCAGCAGCTCGCCGATCCGCAGCGCCGTCAGCGGCGTCTGCTCCGCCGGCTTCATCACCACCGTGTTGCCGCAGGCCAGCGCCGGCCCGAGCTTCCAGGCCTGCATCAGCAGCGGAAAATTCCAGGGAATGATCTGCCCGACCACGCCCACCGGCTCCAGGCGGGTGTAGCAGAAATAATTGCCGGCGACGGGGATGGTCTTGCCCTGGATCTTGTCGGCCCACCCGGCGTAGTACCGGAAGCACGCGATGGTGAGAGGGAGATCCGCCGCAAGAGCGACCTGGTACGGCTTGCCGTTGTCGAGAGACTCGAGTTGCGCGATCTCGTCGGCGTTCTTCTCGATCAGGTCCGCCAGCTTATTGAGCAGGCGGCCGCGCTCCGAGGCGCCCATCCTGCGCCATGGCCCCCGCTCGAACGCCGTTCGCGCGGCCTTGACGGCGGCATTCACGTCGGCGGCGCCGGCTTCGGCAACCTGGCAGATCTCCTCGCCGGTGGCCGGGTTGATAGTCGGGAATGTCTTGCCGGAAGCCGCGTTGACCCAGCGATTATTGATCAGGAGCTGCGTGGCTGTGATGGGGATGGCCCGCTGCGGGGCTAAAGTGGCTGTACTCATAAGTCCTCCCAGGTCCGGGCGCTCGTGGCCCGGATGGGGACAAGTATAACTCCGGGGCGCTCAATCGAGAAAGAGTTTGTGGGGCGCCTGGAAGAAGTTCGCCAGCAGGCGGGCCTGACCGCGGGTGACGCGGCGGGCGCCGGAGAGAGCCTCCCGGCAGGCGGCGGGATTGCCGAAGAAATGCTCAATGTCCGAGGGCTCCAGGCCGCGTGCTTCCAGCAGGCGCTTCAGGGTGTCATGGGGCAGAGCCTGGACGGGCTCGGGTTGGTCGTCGTCGTCTTCCTCCTCGGATGCGAGGACGCTATCTTCGAAGGACTTGATCAGGAACACGAGGAGTTCCAGGACTCGTTGTTCTTCCGGCGCAAGATCCGCGCCCTTCTCCATCAGCTCCTCGGCGGCGTTGAGCAGGCGGTCGTGTTCCGCCGGGCTGTCGATCAGCGCGGGCCGGATGGCGGCCAGAAGTTGTCCGTAGCGGGTATCGTCCATCTCTCTATACGATGGCGCGAAATGGAGGCGGAAGGGAAGTGGCGCGATCAAAACTGGCAATCCTTGCTAATCCCGGTATCTTGGTTCGCGGACGCGCCCGATCAGGAGAAAATTGCCATGTTCACCCGCAACCTTAACTTGACCGACGAACTGGACCGCTTCGTACTGGACAGGGTCGAAAGCGGCCGCTACGAGAATGCCAGGACTACGAGGCGAAGATTGCCGCCCTGCGGTCGGCAATCGATGAAGGCGATGCCTCCGGCGTTGCCGAACGTGATGTTTTTTCGCGAGTCCGGGAGACGCTGAATCTAAGCGCGGCGGTAGACCGTGGCTCTTTTTCGTTTTTCGCGTCGGGCCCCAGCAGACCTATTGAACATTGCCGCATATAGCCTTCAGACGGGGGCGAAGATCGAGCGGTCCTCTACGTCGACAATCTTGAAGCGTGTCGCCAGTAGCCTGCGCTGGCTCGATCTTGCGACGTTCGCCCGGGTCTGGGAAGGTTGAAAAGCTGCCAAGCCTCGTCGAGCCCTACCCGCTGTGCCGGTAGTATCTCGACCTGTCCGCTTTTATTCACACGTGATCTGTCAGGTTTAGGTGGTTAGACCCGCTGGCCCTCTTCCGGCTCTCAGATCGGGGTTTTCGGATCTCAATGGGCAACGGGGAACTCGCCCTCGTGGCGGTAGAAGAGCGTACAAGACTTGCGGTTGACAACCTGTTCAGGGTCCGGTATAGTTCGGAAGTACTGATGTATCAACGGTTTGTCGAGAAACATTCGTCAGCCAAGCCATGCAATGCTCGTAAGTGAGGGCCTGATTGTATAGGAACCCAGACGCTTTCCGATCCGCCTTCCCTATTGAGTCCCTGCCTGCCTTGGACGTAGTCGAGAGTGATCTGAACCGGGATAGCGCGCCGTTGCGGTAACGGCGCGGGTTTTTTAGGAGCATGGGGTCCATGGCGAGCAACCCGGACGAGCCTAATTTGGAAGGGCAAATCTCCAACGAGAGCGACTATGAGCATCTCCTGGAGGACTACAGCCATCTTGCGCCACCCGCCGAAGGGGAGCTGCTCCAGGGCACGGTCGTTAAAATCACCGCCAAAGAAGTAATCGTAGACTTCGGATACAAGCACGAAGGCATGGTGCCGATCGAGCAGGTGACGGGGCCCGACGGCGAGGTGCACTTACGTCCCGGCGATCCGATTGACGTAATGGTGGACCGGCACGGGCCGCAACCCGAGGGCTACGCCCTGCTGTCGCATTCGAAAGCCGCGCGCATCCGATCCTGGGACACGCTGGAGAAAGCTCAGCGCGAAGGCTTGCTGGTCTCCGGCCGCGTGATGGAGCGGGTGAAAGGCGGACTTTCGGTGGACGTGGGCGTCCTGGCCTTCATGCCGGGTTCGCAAGTGGACACTCGCCCGTTGCACAATCTGGACAGCTTCGTGGGCCAGGACATCCCGGTCAAGATTCTCAAGCTGAACCGGCGCCGCGGCAATGTCGTAGTGTCGCGCAAAGCGGCGATGGAAGATGAGATCGTCACGCGCAAAACGGAAGCCTTGCAGGTTCTGGGCGAGGGCGCCGAGGTCGCCGGCGTGGTCAAGAACCTGACCGAGTACGGCGCGTTCGTGGATCTCGGAGGCATCGACGGCCTGCTGCACGTGAGCGACATGTCCTACGGCCGGGTGACGCATCCGTCGGAAGTCATAAACGTCGGCGACACGATCACCGTCAAGGTCCTGAAATTCGATCGCGACAAGGAGCGCATCTCGCTCGGCTTGAAGCAGCTCGCGCCGGACCCCTGGTCCACCGTGGAGGAGCGTTACCCGCGCGGCGGGAAAGTGGAGGGGCGTGTCGTCAGCGTCACGGATTACGGGGCGTTCGTCGAGCTGGAGGCCGGCGTCGAGGGCCTGATCCACATTTCCGAAATGACGTGGAGCCGCCGGATGAAACATCCGAGCAAAGTGGTCCGGACCGGCGATCACGTGGAGTCCGTGGTGCTCGAGGTGAAGCCGAGGGAGCGCCGGATTTCGCTCGGCATCAAGCAGCTCGAGGCGGACCCGTGGACTACCGTGGCCGAGCGCTACAGTATCGGGAGCGTGGTGGAAGGCCGGGTGCGCAAGCTGACCGAGTTCGGCGCGTTCATCGAGATAGAGGAAGGCATCGACGGTTTAGTCCACGTCTCGGACATCTCGTGGTTGAAGCGGATCAAGCATCCGTCCGAGGCGCTCAAGAAAGGGCAAATCGTTCAAGCCGTCATCCTGAACATCGACGCGCCGAACCGGCGATTGTCGCTGGGGATCAAGCAGCTTCAGCCGGACGCCTGGGAGACGTTCTTCCGCACGCACCAGGTCGGCGATATCGTGCGAGGAAAGGTCTGCCGCGCGGCCGCCTTCGGAGTATTCGTCGAACTTGCTCCGGGCGTCGAGGGTTTGACGCACAGGTCCGAGATTCCGGGCCTGCACGACAAGAAGGGCGAAGAAGCCATCCTTCCGGTCAACGAGGAGATGGATTTCAAGATTATCAAAATGAACGAGGCCGAGAAGAAGATCGGCCTGAGCATTCGCGCGCTGGCGGACGATGAGGAACGGGGGCGGCTGGACGATTACCAGCGGCAGGCCGCCGCCGCGACTGTGACCATGGAAGAGGCGATGAAACTGCGGGGCAGGGACGAAGGCTGATCCCCGTTGCGTTTAGCGGAAATCGGAATAGGAGAGTTTCTGAATTATGACCAAGGCGGAGTTGATCGAGGAAGTCTCACGAGTCGTCGAAATGACGCGCAAGGACTCAGAGGTTATCGTCGAGGCGATCTTCGATAGCATCGTCCGCTCGTTGCGAACGGGGGACAAGATTGAGATCCGCGGCTTCGGCAGCTTTCGCACGCGGCAGCGGCAACCCCGGGTCGGGCGCAATCCGAAGACCGGAACGCGGGTCGAGGTGCCCGCCAAGCGAATCCCGTATTTCAAGCCGAGCAAGGAGCTCAAGGATCTGGTGAACGGCTCCGAGAGCCAGCCGGTGACCGCCAGCGCGCCCGACGTCCCGGCGGCCTAGGGCAGAATTGCACCGCCCAGTCAGGACAATCTGATATGGACCGTCTCTGGAGTCCGTGGCGGTATCAGTACATCCAGCGGGCGAGCCCGGACGACGATTGCATTTTCTGCTCAAAATCGCGCGAAGACAGCGACGCCGAGAACTACATCGTGTACCGGGCCGAGTTCAATTTCGTGCTGCTGAATCTCTACCCGTACACCAGCGGGCATCTGATGATCGCTCCGTACGAGCACGTCGCCACGCTGGAAGACGCCGCGCCCGGTACGCTGGCTGAAATGATGCGGCTGACGCAGGCCGCCGAGCGGCATCTGCGCGCGGTCTACCGGCCGGATGGCGTAAACATCGGAATGAACATCGGCGCGGCCGCCGGCGCAGGCGTGACGGGCCACATTCACATGCACGCGCTTCCCCGGTGGGTGGGGGACGCCAACTTCATGACCACGGCCTGCGAAACGCGCGTGCTGCCGGAAGACCTCGACGTCACCTACGCCCGCCTTCGGAAAACGTTCGCGCAACCGTAGTACAATCGCCCTGAATCCATGGAAAGATCAAACGTCACAGCGGAACTGATCGCGGAGTTCCTCGGCACGGCTGTTCTGCTAGCTTTCGGCAACGGCGTGGTGGCGATGGTGCAGTTGTTCGGGCACGGCGTTCCCGGCGAAGTGGTGAACGGCGGGTTTACGAACATCACCCTCGCATGGGGCTTGGCGGTGACGATGGGCATCTATATCGCGGGACGAATCAGCGGCGCGCACCTGAATCCGGCCGTGACCCTGGCGCTGGCCGCGTTTCGTGGATTCCCCTGGCGGAAAGTAGTCCCGTATATGGTGGTTCAGACCGCGGGAGCGTTCCTCGGCGCCGGGCTTGTGTTCTGGAACTACCGGCCGGCTTTTCTAAAGATGGATCCGCTGCTGGATCACACCGCCGGGATATTTACGACTTTTCCGGCGTTTCCCGAGTTGCTCTCTTCGGGATTCCTGGACCAGACGATCGGGACCGCGCTGCTGCTGCTCATGGTCTTCGCGATCACGGACGAGCGAAACCAACCGCCTGGCAACCTCGGACCGATAATGGTCGGCCTGGTGGTAGTGGCAGTCGGCATGGCGTTCGGCGGGATGCACGGGTACGCCATCAACCCCGCGCGCGATTTCGGCCCGCGTCTGTTCACGGTGGCGGCCGGCTTCAAGAACAACGGACTGACGGACGGCGCGCCGGTGTGGTGGGTGCCGGTCGCCGGACCTCTGCTGGGCGGGCTGATTGGCGGGGCAATCTACGAATACGGAGTTCGCCGCTTCCTGCCGGCCGAGGCGCGGTGATTACTTTCGATTGGCCTTGAAAGTGCCCTTGTACTCGCCGAAATCCCAGTTGCCGGTGATGCTGTCCCCGTCGACCTTGCCCTTTACCGTGAGCGTGCCTTTCTCGCCGGTCTCCTCGGGTGTGATCTCGAAGCTCAACGAGAGGTCGTTGTCGGCGAAGGTGCCCTTGACGTCGTCTTTGTCCCACTTCCCGGAGACCTGATCGCCGTCCACGTTTAAGACAACATCGGTTTCCCGATCGCCGCCGGGCGTATCCAAGACAAAGCGCCACCGGCCATCCAGGTTCGATTGGGCGTCAGCCCGAGCGGGCGCGAACACGGCCAGCGCAATCGCAGCACAGAGGAGAAGTAGTCGAGTCATCGCCTGTTTATTCTACCGGAAAACATATGTCGCAATGCGCGCCCAGCGGCGCGCACGGAAAACGCGATCAGGATCATCAGAACGACGACCACGCACAGCGTGATCGCCGGGTGAGCCGTCGCGAGCCAGACTCCCGCCGGGACCGCCGCATCCTCCGCGAAGCTGAGAGCGATATTCGAGAAAGGTTCCGGCGAGTGGTTCACCAGTACGCGCGTGGCAGCCTTTCCCGAATGGCTGGCCAGCGCGACTCCGCCAATCAAAACCGCGAGGCACGCGCGGATTGCGGGGTCCATGCCCTCGAGCGCGGCCGCGGCCAGCACCGCCGCGCCGACGGGACGTATGAACGTATGGAGGGCATCCCACGCGCTATCGACATAGGGTATTTTGTCGGCAAAGAATTCGGCCAGGAACGCAACGCCGGCAATCGTCAGCACCCGCCAGTCCGCCAAAACTTCGAGGCCCTGCAAACCCGGCCGGAGGTGCAGCAGATGGAAGCGGACGGCCAGCCCCAGCGCGAGCACGGTCGCGTACAGACGGATGCCCGCGAGGAATCCGAGGCCGATCGCCGATCCGAGCAGTCCGATGCTATCCAAACGCTCCCTTCACCTCGCGCGACCGCGAACCCCACTCCCACATCCCGAATTCCACTGTCTTCGGCAGCGGATGTCCGAGCCGCTTGGCCAGCGAGGCGATCTGTCCGCGGTGGTGCGACTCGTGGCTCACCAGGTACGCAAAGAAGGACACTGCGTCGGGCGAGAATCCTTTGACCTTTCCCTTGGGCAGCGCTTCCCGGAGAACGTCCTCCAGCATCCGATGACTCTGGCCCAACGCTCGGAGCGTGTCGGTCCGGGTGCAGGAATCCTTGTCTAATTGGGGCGGCAGCGTCGCGCCCTTGAGGATCGTCTTGAGCCACAGCAGCCGTACGTTGTGCATGTGGGCCGCGATCGCCCGGACGGTGCGGCCTTTGCCGCCGGGCGTTCCGGCGGACCACGCCTCATCGGTAAGACCCTCGATCATGTATTGGTTGATGCGCTCGTGCGTGGCGAACGCGCTCAAGAGCGCGTCGGTCATCGCTCCTTCTCCGCGGTGAAGGTTCCTTTCGCGAGGGCGCCGAGATCGACCGATCCTTTCATTTTCTTGTCGCCGTCCAGCTTGCCGGTGTACTTGACGGTGAGCTTTTCGCCGGTAGGGGCAGCCTCGAATGAGAACTCGACGTCGTCGCCTTTTACCGTGCCCGTTACTGGCGCCTCGCCCAGTTGGCCGCTGTAAGTGCCGCTAAGTTTTTCGCCGTCCTGTTTGAGAACGATCGTGGGCGAGCCCGATCCAGCGTCGGTCTCCACCTGAAATCGCCACTTGCCCGTCATGTCGGCCGCGAGCCCGAGCGCGGCCATGAGTAGAAACAGCATTGCTATCCGCATCGGACAGAGGATAGCACCTTTATTGCGTGGCTGTGCCCGTCTTCGCGCGCGCCAACTGGCATTCGGCGCAAGAGCAGATGTCGCGCAGACGTTCAAAGGAGTAAATCCCGGTGTTGTGCCCGTCGCTCCAGTAGATGCGCACGGCGTAGTGGCCGACCGGCTCGACGTTCAACATCTTTAGCACCGGCTTGAACTGGGGAAAGGGGTCGTTCGCGCCTTTCGAGTGGCTGGTCTTTTGCGGTTCCGTTCCGTGCACACCCGTGCAGGAGGCGCAGGGGCACTCGTCGCGAAGATACGCCAACGAGTAGTCGCTGCGATGGCCGTCTTTCCAGTCGATCTTGATGCCCTTCGATTTCGAGATGGCGATGTGTTCGGGGTCGATATGGGCCATGGGTTACTGGACTCGCTCGACGTCGCGCACGCCGGAGATGCGGCGGAGGGCTGAGACGATGCGCTCGAGCTGCTTCTTGTCGCGGATCTCCGCGGTGAACTCGACCATCGCGCCGTCGCCGGTCTTGTCGTCGTTGCCGCGCGCCTCGAGGTTTCGAATATTGCTCTGCTCGGTGAACAGAACGTTGGTCACCTGATTCAACATCCCGGGACGGTCGTCGGTGCGGATGGTCAGCTTGATGGGGAACAATTCGGTGGTGCTGCGGGCCCATTCCACTTCGATCCTGCGATCGATTTCGTACATCAGGTTCTGCACGTTGGTGCAGTTCACCGAATGGACTGCGACGCCTTTGCCGCGCGTGATGTATCCGACGATGCCCTCGCCCTTAATCGGGTTGCAGCACTTTGCGCGATACACGAGCAGATCGTCGATGCCCCGCACCTTGATGACCAGGTCGGCGTCGTGAGGCGCGGGCTGGCCGGGAGTGTGCGGCTGCGGCGCTGCCGGTTTCGGCGGCTCCTCCGGCTGAACCGAATCCGGCGCGAGCTTCTGAAGCACCTGCCGGGGGGAGAACTTGCCGTATCCGAGCGCCGCGTGAAGGTCCTCGATCTTCCCGTAGCCGTACTCGCTGGCGACCGCCTCCAGATCCGCCTTGGTCGCTTTGTTCAGCGACACGCCCAGCCTTCGAGCTTCCTTCTCCAGGTACTTCTGCCCGATCTCGACCGCTTTCGCGCGCTCAGTGGTGTTGATCTCGTGCCTGATCTTGTTGCGCGCGCGCTGGGTCTTGACCAGCGCCAGCCAGTCCTTGCTCGGCATGTGGCCGGGCTGCGTCAGGATCTCTACCACGTCTCCATTGCGGAGGTTGTACTTGAGCGGGACGATGCGGCCGTTCACCTTCGCGCCGACGCAGGTGTTGCCGACGTCCGAGTGAATGGCATACGCGAAGTCGATGGAGGTCGCATCGCGCGGCAGCACGATCACCCTGCCCCGCGGCGTGAAGGTGTACACCTCTTCCGGATACAGCTCCACCTTGAGACCCGACATGAACTCCGTGGAGTCGCGCACCTCATGCTGCCACTCCACCAGTTGCCGGAGCCACGTGATCCGCCGGTCGTCGTCGGCGTGGCCTTTCTTGCCCTCTTTGTACTTCCAGTGGGCCGCGATGCCCTCTTCGGCTACCTTGTGCATCTCCTCGGTGCGGATCTGCACCTCGAAGGATTGACCGCCTGGGCCGATGACCGAGGTGTGGAGGGACTGGTACAGGTTGGGCCGGGGAATCGCGATAAAATCCTTGATGCGGCCGGGGATGGGGTGCCACTCGTTGTGAATGACGCCTAGCGCGGCGTAGCAGTTCTTGACGGAGTCGGTGATGATCCGCAGCGCGAGCAGATCGTACACCTGATCCAGGCTGATCTTCTGGCGTTTCAGCTTCTGAAACACGGAGAACGCGCGCTTCACGCGGCCGTCGACACGGGCGGGAACGCCCTCGCGCGCGAGCTGCAGCTCCACCATCTTCCGGATCTCCATTAGAAATCCTTCGTTGGCCTCGCGCTTGGTATCGATCTCGCGCTTCAGCTCCGCCCAGGCGTCGGGCTCCACGTACTCGAACGCCAGATCCTCGAGCTCGCCGCGGATTTTTCCCATGCCGAGGCGGTGCGCGATGGGCGCGTAGATTTCGAGCGTCTCCAGGGCGATGCGCTCCTGGCGTTCTCTCGGAAGCGCCGCCAGCGTCTGCATATTGTGCAGGCGATCGGCTAGCTTCACGATGATGACGCGAATGTCGTTCACCATCGCCAGCAGCATCTTGCGTACGCTTTCGGCCTGCTGCTCCTCGCGCGAGTAGAAGTTGACCTTGTTTAACTTGGTCACGCCGTCCACGCAGCGCGCGACTTCGTCGCCGAATAAACGCCGGACGTCCTCCACCGTCGCCCCCGTATCCTCGACGACATCGTGCAGAAGCCCGGTTTGCAGGCAGACCATGTCCATTTGCATGCCGGCCAGCACCTGTGTCACGTGCAGCGGATGGGTCATGTACGGGCTGCCGTCGCGGCGCTTCTGGGCGCCGTGACGCTCGCGCGCGTACCGGTAGGTTTTTTCGAGAACGCCGATGTCGTCCTTCGGGCGGGCGGTCGTTACCTTGGCTTCGAGCTGCCGGTACAGCGACTCGACCGCGTCCTGCTCGAGCGATAGCACACTTATAATGCCTGATGCCGGCTCTGGGCGGCGGTCTCCGATGTCAAGCGTTCCCAACTACTTTCAGTGTAACGTCGGTTTGCTATCGTGGGGACTTAAACCTTATGGAATTCACCTATCTCGATGTAGCGAAGATGATCGACCACTCGCTGCTCAACCCGACTCTAAAGACAGATGAGCTGGAGGCCGGGATCGACCTCGCCCTGCTGTACGGAACGGCGAGTGTCTGCATCATGCCCTTTGCTTTGCGCCGTTGCGCGGAGCGGCTCCGCGGCAGCGATGTTCGGGCCAGCACGACCATCGGCTTCCCGCACGGCGTACACTCCACGGCGAGCAAAGTATCGGAAGCCCGCGAGGCCCTGACATCCGGCGGCGAGGAACTCGACATGGTGGTGAACATCAGCAAGGTGCTGAGCGGCGACTGGAACTATGTGCGCGACGACCTTGCGGCAGTGATCGAGGAGACTCACGCGGCGGGTCAAAAGGCGAAGGTAATCTTCGAGAACTGCTACCTCAACGATGGCCAGAAGATCCGGCTGTGCGAGATCTGCTCGGAGTTGAATGCCGACTGGGTCAAAACCTCCACGGGTTACGGCTCGGGGGGCGCGACCATCGAAGACCTGACGTTGATGCGGAAGCACGCCGCTCCGCATGTGCAGGTGAAGGCCGCTGGAGGCGTCCGCGATCTGGATGCCTTGCTGCGGGTACGGGCGATCGGCGTGACCCGCTGCGGCGCGACCCGGACCGCGGCTATGCTCGAGGATGCGTGCAAGCGCCTCGGGCTTCAGCCGATTGCTGAAGCGGCGGCAGCGCCTGCGGGATACTAACTTCGTATGATGAAACTCGGTTTTGTAAGCGCCATCCTTCCGGATCTGTCGCTCGACGAAGTCGCGCGGTTTGCGTCCTCGGCGGGCTTCGAGTGCGTTGAGTTGATGTGCTGGCCGAAAGGCAAGGCGGAACGGAGGTATGCGGGCATAACGCATGTCGATGTCGCGGGCTTCGGCCCGGATGAGGCCAAACAGGTTCAAGACACGATGTCGAAGAACGGGTTGGCCATCAGCGGTCTGGGCTATTACCCGAATCCGCTCGCCGCGGATCTCGCCGAAGCGCGTGTTTACTCCGATCACATACAGGCGGTGATCCAGGCGGCCGCGCAACTGAACGTGC
This sequence comes from Acidobacteriota bacterium, assembly GCA_025353165.1. Lineage (GTDB taxonomy): Bacteria > Acidobacteriota > Terriglobia > Bryobacterales > Bryobacteraceae > TMP-7. The sequence goes on from JANXRE010000113.1 coordinate 32,977, forward strand.
CGGTTGTGAACACGTTCATCGGCCGCGACCACACGAAGACCTTCGACGAGAACTGGCCGCGGTTTCTCGAGACGTGGCGCCCGATTATCAAGGTCGCGGAAGACAACGGCGTCAAGATCGGCATCGAGAATTGTCCGATGCTCTTCACCCGCGACGAGTGGCCCAGCGGCAAGAACCTCATGACATCGCCCGCGATCTGGCGCAGGATGTTCAACGACATCCCGTCGGACAACTTCGGCCTCAACTTCGATCCCTCGCATTTCATCCTGCAGATGATGGATTACTGCAAAGCCATCCGCGAATTCGCTCCGAAGTTCTTCCACGTGCACGCCAAGGACGCGACCATCGATCGCGAGCGGCTCGACGAGGTCGGCGTATTCGCGTTTCCGAACCAGTGGCACACGCCAAAGCTGCCGGGCCTCGGCGACGTCAACTGGGGCCGGTTCTTCGCCACGCTGTCGGGCGCGGGTTACCAGGGGCCGGTGTGCATCGAGGTGGAAGACCGGGCCTATGAAGGCTCTTTGGAAGCGCGCAAAGCGGCGCTTGTTCAGAGCGGGCGTTATCTGCGGCAGTACATCCCCGTCACGAAATGCGTTTGAGTTTGGCGATGGTGGCGCGCATCTTCGGAGCGTCCGGCCAATCGGGGTGGTGCTTGAGGAATTCCTCCATCTGTGCGGCGGATTCCGCGAACCGCTTCTCACGAAGATAGATTTCGGCCAGCAGCAACTGCGGGTGGGAGAAGTGCGCGGGGTCGAGCCGGCGCGCCTCGAGCAGGTATTTCTCAGCGAGTTGCAGCTTGCCCAAGCCCAGATACGTCATGCCAAACTGCGAGTTCGAGAGTGGGTCGTTGGGACGGCGTAACACCGCGTTCAGGTTAAAGGTGTACGCTTCATCGAGGTTGCCCAGGTTGATCAGCACTCCGCCGAGGTTAACGAGCGGTTCATAAGCCGAGGGATCGGCGGCCAGGGCGCGCTGGAAATAGGCCGCCGCATCGGGGAAGCGCTGCTGGTGATAGGCGATGGTGCCGAGATTGTTCCATGCCTGCGCGAACTGCGGCGCGATCTCGACGGCACGCTTCAGGTGTTCGATCGCTTTCGCGGTATCGCGTTTCCCGAGGACCTTCTGAGCGCGCCGGTACTCACTTTGCGCACTCTCGGGGATCGATAAATTGCGGGCAGAGACGGTCCCCGGATCCGGCGTCGCGCGGGCATCGTCGAAGGCGACCTCGATCTCGACGCGGCCTTTTTCGTTCGCGGTTCCCGGACCGACATCGAGGGTGCGGCGGATTTCGCCGCGTGCCGGCACGAACACGATCAACGTATACGAGGCGGGCAGCAAGCCCGGGAAGCGGAAACGCCCGTGAGCGTCGGCCAGCGTGGAACCGGCGAACGCCGTGGTCGCGCCGTGCAGGGATACGGAGGCGCCCAACTCCGGCGTGATCCTGCCCGCAAGCTCGAAGGTTCGCTCGGCTCCGAACAGCGAGATCGCCAGGCTAGCGGCCAGCGCCGTCCGCATACTTCACCTGCTCCAGAAACAATCCCGATGCGGGCGCCGTCCAGGCTGCTACATCGAGCCTCGGATGGCACTCGGCGTTGAGCAACTTCTGCCAATCCTCGATGTTTACCTCACGTTTGCCGAGTTTGACCAACACCCCGACGACGCGGCGAATCATGCGCCAAAGAAAATGGGACGCCTCGATGCGGAAGACGATGAGGCCTTCCTCGGCTTCGATGGCGGCGGACTCCACAACCACGATGGTAGACTCATCGGGCCGGGATGGGTCCGCGGCGCGGAAGCAAACGAAATCATGGCGGCCGGCGAGCATTCTGGCGGCGCTGCTCATCAGCGGCACGTCGAGCGGCTCCTTGATCCACCAGACATATCTCTTCGAGAACGCGCTCTTGCGCGTCGCGATCTGGTAGACGTACGTGCGTGCGAGCGCGTCGTGGCGCGCGTGGAAGCGGCTGGACACGGGCTCGACGGCAAGCACGGCCACCTCCGCGGGCAGCCGGTCGTTCAGTCCGCGAAGAATGCGATCGGCGTTGAGCCCAGGGGCCGTTGGCGCGCGAAGATGGGCCACCTGCCCGCTCGCGTGAACGCCGGCGTCGGTGCGGCCCGAGCCGTGGAGGTCTACCTTGCAGGCGAATACGTCCTCGGCGGCCTGGCGTAGCTCGCCCATGACGGTGCGGGCATTACGCTGTTCCTGCCAGCCGCGGTATTTCGAGCCGTCGTATTCGAGCGTAATCTTCCAGGTCTTCACAGACAATAGTGTACGTACCGCGCGTTGCTGCTTGCCAAGGGGCGCAAGAAGTTCTTACAATAATAATAACGTAGGGGAGGTGAGCCATGGTCCAACTCAAAGTGCGTAAATTCGGCAATTCGCTCGGAGTTATTCTGCCGAAAGAGGTTATTAACCGTCTACAGACTGGCGACGGTGGACCTTTGTTCCTGATCGAGGCCTCCGACGGCGGCTACCGGCTCACGCCATATGATCCTGCCTTCGAGAAGAAGATGAAGAAAGCGGACGACATCATAAGCCGGTACCGAAACACGTTGCACGTACTCGCCAAATGAAGGAACCAGTCTGGATCGAGGAGCGCGACGCGCTGGCGCTCCACGATCGCCTGGTCGCGCTGCACGGCGGGGCGCCTGGGTTGCGTGACGGCGGTTTGCTCAAATCCGCGCTCGCCCGGCCGCAGCAGATCTACGCCTACGGCGAGTCGCCCGATCTCATGGACATGGCGGCCGCCTATACCTCTGGCATCGTGGGCAACCATCCCTTTGTAGATGGCGCCAAGCGCACGGGCTTTGTGGTCGGAATTTTGTTTCTCGAAATCAACGGCCATCGCTTTACGGCGAGCGAGGAGGACGCCGCGCGTGCCGTCCTGGCGATGGCTGCCGGAGATCTACACGAAGCGGGGTACGGCGCTTTTCTGCGCGCCTATGTGACGCGTGGAAGACGATAGCGGCCCATCACCCGTGGAGGGAATCCCACAGCATGACGGCCGTCAGCGCCACCATGATCACGCTGGTTGCTCCGGCGATTACGTTGGCGAGGACCGTATTCCGCATGCTGCCCATCAGTTTTTTCTTGTTTACCAGCAGCAGCATGAACACAAGTACAAAGGGGATCAGCACGCCGTTGGCGACCTGCGACCACAGGATCAGCTTCAGCAAAGGCACTCGCGGGAGTAATACGAGGCCCGCGCCGAGCGCGATCAGCGCCGTGTACAACCCATAGAACACCGGCGCTTGCCCGAAGCGGCGATCCACTCCCGATTCGAACCCAAGCCCCTCGCACACGTTGTACGCCGTCGCCAGCGGCAGTATGGCCGCGGAGAGCAGGGAAGCGTTAATCAGGCCGATGCCGAACAACATCGTGGCGAATTGTCCCGCGAACGGTTTGAGCGCCATCGCCGCTTCCGCCGGGTCGGTGATGTCGCGATGGCCGGACTGGTAGAGCGTTGCGGCGCACGCGACCACGATGAAGAACGCAATCACGTCGGTTACGATGCATCCGAGAATCACGTCCCAGCGGGACAGCCGGTAGTCCTTGATCGAGATGCCCTTCTCCACGATGGAGGCTTGCAGGTAAAACTGCATCCACGGCGTGATGGTGGTTCCGATCAGTCCGACCATCAGCGTGATGTACTCGGGCTCGGGCCGGAGCTGCGGGATGAGCGTGTTGCGCAGCGCTTCGTGCCAATCCGGTTTGGCGAGAAAGGCGGAAACCGGGTACGCGAAGTACAGCAGCGAGAACAAAATCAGAATGCGCTCGACCGGCTTGTAAGAGCCTTTCACGATGACGAACCAGACGATTGCGGCGCCGGCGGGAACCGCGAGGTACTTGGTGACGCCAAAAATCCCCATTCCGGAGGCGAGGCCCGCGAACTCGGCGCAAATGTTGCCGAGATCCGCGATCGTGAGCACCAGCATGGTGAAGAACGTGACGCGCATCCCGAATTCCTCGCGGATGAGGTCGGACAAGCCTTTGCCGGTGGCGACGCCCATGCGGGCCGCCATTTCCTGAACTACGATGAGGGCGATGGTAGTGGGGATCAGCGTCCAAAGCAGCGCGTACCCGTACTTTGCTCCAGCCTGCGAGTACGTGAGGATGCCGCCGGGGTCGTTGTCTACGTTCGCGGTGATAAAGCCGGGGCCGAGAATCGCTAAAAAACCCAGCAGGCGATAGCGCAGCAGCCCCATGCCACTGCGGCGGCGCGGGCGTTTGTGCGCGATGTCACGACCAGTTCTTCCCTTCATTCCGACCTGGACGAAGATTAGCACGATCTGTTTTGCCGTCCGTTACGATTCCGTTTCTATGACGAAACAGGCGTATTCTGAGATCCTGGAGTCCGATGAGATATTCTCTACCGCTATGCTTGGCGACGGCAGCATTCCTGTGCGCGCAGGATGTGAAGCCGATCTCCGAACTGCCCTATTCGCCGAGCCTGGACGTGACGTCTTTGAACGCGGCCGTCAACCCGTGCGAAGACTTCTATCAATTCACGTGCGGCAACTGGATTGAAAAGAATCCAATCCCCCCGGACCAGCCGGCGTGGAGCGTCTACGCGAAGCTGACTTTCGATAACCAGCGCTTCCTTTGGGGCATTCTCGAAAAAGAATCCAAGCCCGCGCCGAACCGGACGCCAGCCGAACAAAAGATCGGCGATTACTACCACGCGTGCATGGACGAGAGCGCGATCGAGAAGGCCGGCACGCGTCCGATCCAGTCTCAGCTTAAGGAAATCGCCGCCATTCAGGACTTGGTCGGCCTGTCCCGCTTCGTGACCAGCGAGCACCGTCTGGGCGTGGAAACCAGTCTCGTGTTCGGTTTCGGCTCCAACCAGGATTTCGAGGATTCCCAGAGTGTCATAGCTTTCGCCATGCGGGGAGACCTCGGATTGCCGGACCGTGATTACTACACCAAGACCGATCCGAAGTCCGTCGAGATACGCGCCAAGTACGTCGAGCATGTGAAGCAGATGTTCGGAATGGTCGGCGACGCTCCGGCCGCCGCGCAGGCGCACGCCAACCAGGCGATGGCGATTGAGACGGAACTCGCCAAGTCGATGTTGACCCGCGTGGAGATGAGAAACCCCCACAACCTCCTACACAAAATGAGCCGGGCGCAACTGAAAACTCTTACGCCGGCGGTGGATTGGGACTCATTCCTGCGCGCGTTGGGCGAGGACAAGGTAGAGACGATCAACGTGATGGAGCCGGCGTTTTATCAAGCGCTGGAAAAGCAACTCCACGCGAGAAGTATCGACGAATGGAAGAGCTTTCTCCGCTGGAACGTAATCCGCGACTATTCGAACTACCTGTCATCCCCGTTCGTGGAGGCTCATTTCGCTTTTTACGGCAAGTATTTGCGTGGCGTTCCGGAACTGCAGCCACGGTGGCGCCGGTGCGTGCAGTGGGTGGACCGCGATCTCGGCGAAGCCCTCGGGCAGGTGTTCGTCGAAAAGACGTTCACTCCGGAGACCAAGGCGCGTACGGTCGCGATGACGAAAGAGATCGAGAGGGCCATGAAGGAGGATCTCAAGGCGCTTCCGTGGATGGGCGAGGAGACGCGAAAGCAGGCGCTTCTAAAGCTGCACTCCATCATTAACAAAGTCGGGTATCCGGACAAATGGCGCGATTACAGCCCGGTCGACATCCGGAGCGCGGATCTGGCCGGAGATGTGGAACGCGCCCAGCGATTCGAATACCACCGGCAACTGGCTAAAATCGGTAAGCCGCTCGACCGGGGTGAATGGAACATGACCCCGCCGACCGTGAATGCGTATTACGACGCGCAGATGAACGACATCAACTTTCCGGCCGGCGTGTTGCAGCCGCCGCTGTTCGACCCGAAGTTAGACGATGCGCCCAACTACGGCAATACCGGGGCTACCATCGGGCACGAGTTGACGCATGGATTCGACGACGAAGGACGGCAGTTCGACGCGAAGGGCAACCTGAAGGACTGGTGGACTCCGAAAGACGGGGAGGAATTCGAGCGCCGCGCCAAGTGCGTTTCCGACCAATACTCCCAGTACCCGATAGTAGACGACCTCAAGATCAACGGGAAGCTGACGATGGGAGAAGACGTGGCGGACCTCGGCGGAACGCTGCTGGCTTACATCGCCTGGAAGCACGCCACCCAAGGGCAGGACCTCAAGGCGGTTGACGGATTTACCCCGGACCAGCGATTCTTCATCGGCATGGCGCAGTGGGCCTGCGGCGACATGCGCCCGGAGATGAAGCGCGAGATGGCGCTGACGAATCCGCATTCTCCGGAGCAGTACCGGATCAACGGCGTGGTCTCGAACCTACCGGAATTCGCGCGAGCGTTCTCGTGCAAGGCGGGTCAGAGAATGGTGCGCGAGAACGCGTGCCGCGTGTGGTGAGGCGGGCAGCCCCCCTATACTCGTACCGAGGTCACGGCATGCGCTGGGCAGTTATTTTGGTGTTCGTCGCGGCGCTCCACGCGGAGCAGGCTCCCATCGGCATTGTCCGCGGAGACATGGTCAAGTGGAGCGGGTCGCCGGATCTCGGACAACTCACCCTGAGCAACCCGACCGGCGAATACAGTTGTACCTTCGACGCTAAGACGTACATGGAGCGCGATGGACAAATGGTGGCCATCCGCGCGTTTGCCGCCGGCGACCGCATCGAGCTGGTCACCGATCGCAGGCCGGGATCGGAGGTCTGCTACGCGCGAACTTTGCACTCCGTGGAAGCGCAGGCGCAACGGCGGCCGCCGCTGCGGCGCGGTCCGAGTCCCACCGAAACGTGGGCCCCTCGGGGAGACCTGACGTTTTCCGGAATGGTCGTTCGCGTATCGCCGGACATCCTGATCTTACGAACCCGCAGCGAGCCGCGAAAGACCATTCAGCTTCGGCAGGACACGCGCTATCTGTCTGACGGCCAGCGGGTGGATGCGGAGGAGCTGAAGGTGAACACGCACGTATTTGTTCGTGGCGGGCGCAATCTCGAAGACGAGATCGAGGCCTACCAAGTGATCTGGGGCGGGATCGTCCACCCCGAATTTTAGCAATCGACGTGATCGGAGAAGAACCGGTCGATGCTCGCCTTTTGCGGCGCGAGATCGCCGGATAATTCGTACATCTGTTCTTTCGGCATCGGCGTGAAGGCTTTTGCGATGGCGATGTTCTGTTCGATGAACTCCGGCTTTGGCATTCCTATCACCGCGGCGGTGACCGGCAGCGAGAGCGAGTACGAAATCAGCTTCTCGACCGGAGCTTTTCCGCTGAGCTTCTCCTGCGCGAAAATCTTCATCGCGATCACGCCCATCTTCTTGTTGTTAGCGATGGGAAGCGCCAGCGATTCGAAGCTGGTGGTCGCGCCAGGGTCGCTGCTCGGACTCGCCATGCCTACGCGCGCGGCGTTCAGCGCCATCTGGGTGCAGTCGAAATCGTGCCGTTCAAGCGCCTTCCGCAGCACCGCCGGATCGGTATGGGAGGTTATACCGATGGCGCGCGTGACCTTCTGCTCCCGCAGCTTGTAGAGGAGCTGCAGAACGCCATCGTGCGCCTCGATCGCCTTGAGGTCGTCCTCGCCGGCGAGGCTATGGATATGGATGAGGTCCACTTTTTGCGTCTGGAGGCGTTTCAGGCTTCCCTCAATAATGCGCTTGGCTTCCTCCGCTTTGCGAGGGATCACCTTCGTCGCCAGCCAGACCTCCTTGCGGCGCGTCTTCATGACGCCGCCGACCCAGGTCTCGCTTTTGCCGTCGCCGTAGCCGTAGGCGGTATCGAAATAGGTGATGCCCAAGTCCAGCGCCTTATTTAACGCGGCGTGCGCTTTCTCCTCGTCTCCATAGGCGAGAAACCGGCTGCCGCATCCGAAGGCGAGAATCGATACTCGCGCTCCGGTGCGCCCCAGCACGCGCATTGGCATACCGGTTTTCGCATCCGTATCCGCATTTAGCAGCGTTGAGGCCGCCCCTGCAAGCGCCGCCGATTCCAGAAACCTACGTCGGGATAAACTCATTACGCCATCATACTGCTGTCGCGGGTTCGCTGTTTCGGGGATAATAGGGATCGTGTCCCGGTATAAGGAAATCGAGGCTCGACTTGAGCGCACGGAGGCGCAGCTTCGTGTTTTTCAAAGCATCAGCCGGATGATGGTGCGGGAGATGAGCCTGGCCGAAGTTCTGCACGGAATTGTGGAACTGGTGGGCGACTTCATGGCGTGCGATTCGTGCCTGGTGTACCTGCTGAACAACGACCAGCTTGTGTTATGCGCCTCGAATCCGTCCCACCCGGCGATGATTGGCAAGGTCCGCCTGAAAATGAATGAGGGGTTGACGGGATGGGTGGCGCAAGAACGGCGGCTGCTCGCGATTTCCCGCGAGGCGTACAGCGACCCGCGATTCAAGAACTTCAGCGACCTGCCCGAGGATACGTTTCAATCCTTCCTGTCGGCGCCGATCATCGCGCGCAACCGGGTGGTCGGCGTGATTAACGTCCAGCACCGGCTGGCGCATATGCACACGGGAATAGAACTGGAACTGCTGAACACGGTCGCCGAGCAGGTGGGATGCCTGCTGGTGCTGTCGCGTCTGGCTGCGGCCACCGTGGAAGAAGCGAATCACGTCGAACTCGTTCTTTCGTCGCTCGCCTGAGGCGTCCATGCGTGCAGTCATTGTTCTTCTGTCCGCGATTGCGGCGGCCGCTCAACCGTCCGCCGGATCCGGCTCCTGGAAAATCCAATACCAGTTTGGCAAAGACCGGCAATCGTTCTCGATCGATGACCTGATGTTCGTGTCGCGCGACCGGGGAATCGCCGTCGGCACCTTGAGCAGGGTGGATAAGAAACCAGAAGGGCTGGTGTTGGTGACGCGCGACGGCGGCGCAACTTGGACCTCCGTTCCGATCAAGGAACCTGTGGGCGCCGTGTTCCTGGTCAACGAGTCGGTCGGTTATATGGCGACCCAGAGCGGCATCTGGAAGACCCAGGAATCTGGCCTTTCCTGGCGGAAGGTGCGGAACGCCAAGGATGTCGAAGGGGTGTACTTCGTGGACGAAAAGCACGGATGGGCGTTCGGGGCGCAGAAGTTGCTGATCGAAACCAAGGACGGCGGAAACACATGGGCGGAGGTTCCGGCCGCGGCCGAGGTGAAGTCCAACCCGCAGTACACCGTCTATCGCTGGATGCAATTCGTGAGTCCGTCCCGAGGCATGGCGGGCGGGACGGCGATACCGCCGCGCCTTGCGGACTTTCGTGCCGACGCGCCCGCATGGGCCGATCCGGAGAGCGCCTCGAAACGCCGCGAGTGGCCAACCCTGTCGATCGGGTTGGATACTTCCGATGGCGGCAGCACATGGAAGTTGCAGACCGCGCCTACGTTTGGCATTTCCGTGCGGCTTAGGTTCGCCGGTGAAACGCGCGGCCTGGGCTTGATCCGATTCGAAAACGCTTTCGATTATCCGTCCGAGGTGTACCTGATCGCGCCGAAGACCGGAAAGAGCGTGCGCGCGTATCGCGAGAAAAAGCGGATCGTCGCGGATGTCGGCTGGTTGACCCCGGAGCGCGCGGTGGTGGTGGTCATCGAGCCGCCGGGATCTCCGCTGCTGCCTGTTCCTGGCCGTCTGCATGTTTTAGAAAGCGAAAACTATACCGAGTGGACCGAAATGCCGGTGGCTTGGAAAGCATACGCCAAGGAGGCGGTGCTGACCGTCTCCGGAGATCGGGCGTGGATTGGCACCGACACCGGAATGATCCTCACGCTGGTTCACGAACCCTAGTCCAACAACATTTTTTGTAAGTACTGTTTTATCCACACGCCATCCACCCGGAAATCTCTGCAATCGCATGAAAACAGGGCAAATAATTTACGAGGAAATCGTTACAATCCGATCACTTTTTGATTGACGCGAAGCGGTCTTAGGTACATCATGGGGATGGTTCCAAGAGGTTCGACGGATAAGTTAACCTCGCGGACGGTAGCGGACCTGGAACGATGATCCGCTGGCAAAAGTAAATTCATATAACAGACGCCAGCGGGGAGCGAAGGGAAATCGGGCCGGACGCAAGGTAAGCTTCGGTAAACGAAGGCTGACCGGGCGCTACGAGCCGAAGGGGTGAAAGCCCCGACGGGGAGCGGCGGTTAGTCGATCGGAGGCCGGGTTCCGGGAGCGGAACCGGAAACGGGTTTCTGGCGAAGATCTTCCCCGGCATCGAGAGATGCGGAGGAAGGGAGCCGGAAGCCGAACGGACCGGGGAAGCTTACCGGAAGGGTATCGAAGATGTAGGCCAGGAGCTCCGACCCCGCCGGGGCGGTCATCGAAAGGTGGCAGTCCATGCGGGCGAGCGAAAGGCCGCATCGAGAAACCAGCTTCGGTTGAGATCAGTAAGCGGACGGCGCTTCGGAGCGTTGATCCATCGCGGGCGTAAAGCCGGCGGCGGGGAGCGAAGAAGCAAAAGTCACAACTGGCTTCGATCGCCGGGTTCAGACCGGGCTAGACGGTCGGTGAACGGGCTACTTCGAAGGGTCACTTGGAACCATCTTCTTTTGGGTAGTATCCCACCCTGATGAACGCCCCCGCGGCTTGATATGCTGGCCACGTCACATGCTCCGGCTATTCGTTCTCCTGTCGGTCTCAAGCATACTTGCCGGCGCCGCGAATTTGCGCGTTCTGGTGCGCGACCCCAAGGGCGAGGCTGTCGCCGGCGCCGAAATTGCTGTTCGCGATTCCGGCGGCGCGTTGACCGCATCCTCGCCCGCCAGTGGCGCGGCCACGTTCGAAATCCCGAACATCGCCAAAGGCCAGTACGCGATCAGCGTACAAAAAAAGGGATTCGCCCCCGCCACTAAGAGCATCACGGTGGAGGACAAAGATCTCGAGGTCGTCATCGATCTCAAAATCGCCGTTGTCGAAACCGTAATCGAAGTGGAGGGAAAGGGCTCGCGCTTCGCGAACTCGGATCCCAACTATCGCTCCCTTCGCAGCGCGTCCATCGCTTCCACGTGCCGCGTTCAGAATCTCGCCATCACCCGCGACGTGGGGACGCTGACTCTCCGCGAAGGCCAGGTCTCGCTATTGGCGCCGGTCCTCGGCAAGACGGTGATGGCCGTGTTCACAGGGTCGGGATCCTTTCACCTGCAGCCCGCCATCGACCTCGAACGCAGGTACCTGACCACCATTCTCGACAAGGAAACAGTCGACGAGGATTTCGATTCGGCGGTATTCGCATTCACCGACGCGACCGCGGAGGAGATTCGAGCGAAGGGCCAGCCGATGGACGATGCAGGCCGAGCGAGCGATGGCTTAAAGCAGTTCCGGTCGCACATGCGCCACCGGGTCACCCAGCCGCGCAGCTTCACCGAGGCGCTGCTGTTCAGCGGCGACGTCCCGAATCTCGACGCCGAGTTGCTGGCGGAGTTGTACAACCCTGCCCGGGCTGGATCCTTCCGCGCGTTCCTTCACGGGCGAAAGCACAACGACCTTCGGTTTCTGGTGAAGCCGCGCGGCGCGGTGCCGTCGCTGTCGCCCGAGGAAGTGGCAGTCATCGCAGTCGAGCCGCTCGGGAAGACGGACGGCATCTGGTATCTGACCCATTTCGCCTCCGAGTGGCAGAAGCGCGTCGCGTCGTCGGACGAAAAGAAGCACACCGTTGCGCCGGAGCACTATCGCATCGAGACCATCGTGGGCAAGAACCGCCACCTCACGGCGGTTGCGGACATCACGTTCCGGGCGCTCGAAAGCGGCGACCGCGTCATTCCGTTCGGGTTGCTTCAGACCCTGCGGGTGACACGGGTTAGCGCCGGGGACAAGGAGATCCCCTACATTCAGGAGAGCCGGAAAGAAGATGGTTCCTTCTACGTTGTACTCCCGGAGCCCGTGGTCCAAGGAAAGCCGTATACGCTCAAGATCGAATACGAAGGCGACAAGGTGATCGAGGATTGGGGCGGCGGGAACTACGCCGTCGGCGCACGGGAAAGTTGGTATCCGAGCATGAACTCGTTCCAGCAGCAGGCCACTTACGATCTGATCTTCAAGGTTCCTCACAACCTGACCCTGGTCAGCGTGGGCAAGCCGATCCGGCATTCCCGCGAGGGTGGCTTCGCGGTTACGGAATGGAAATCCGATACGCCGATGGCGGTGGCTGGTTTTAATTACGGCGACTTCAAGCGGAAGCAGGTGACCGACGCAGAGACGCACTATGACATCGAGGCCTACGCGACCACCGACCTGCCCGATTTTCTGCGTGACGCTGGGCAGTCGATGAGCCTGACGCCGAGCGCCATGGCGGACAGCGCGCTCGCGGTCGCGCAGAACTCGATCCGGCTTTTCTCCCTATACTTCGGCGCGGCTCCCTACGGGCGAATTGCGATTACTCAGCAGCCGCAATTCAACTTTGGACAGTCCTGGCCCACGCTCGTGTACCTGCCCGTCAGCGCGTTCCTGGACGGAACGCAGCGTTGGCGCCTCATGGGCCAGCAGGCTTTCAAGTTCGCCGAGTTCATTCAGGAAGTCACGCCGCACGAGATCGCTCATCAGTGGTGGGGGCACATGGTGGGCTGGTCGTCCTATCACGACCAGTGGCTGTCGGAAGGGTTCGCCGATTTTTCGGCGGGACTGTATCTTCAAGCGACCGAAAAGAGCCCGGACAAATACCGGCAGTACTGGGAGCACGCCCGCAAGGCGATCCTCGAGAAGAACGAGTACGGCCGGTCGGCGAACGAGGCGGGGCCGCTGTGGATGGGGCTGCGCCTGAACACCGAAAGAAACGGGCGGGCTTACAGCCGCCTGGTCTATCCCAAGGGCGGCTACGCTCTGCACATGATCCGGTCGCTGATGTGGGAACCGAAGACCGGCGACGCCGACTTCATCGCGATGATGAAGGACTTCGTGCAATCGAACCTTTACAAGACGGCCTCGTCCGAGACCTTCCAGGCCGCCGTGCAGAAACACATGAAACCCTCCATGGACCTGGAGGGCAACGGGAGCATCGGCTGGTTCTTCCGGCAGTGGGTGCTGGGAACGGAGGTCCCGAGGTACGAGTTCGAATACTCCGTGAAGCAGGACGGCGATGGCTGGCTGCTGAGCGGGAAGCTCACGCAAAGCGAGGTCGGGGACAACTTCGTCATGCGAGTGCCGGTGTACGTGGAATTCGACAGCGGCCTGATGCGGCTGGGTTCGGTAAAGATCCAGGGGAACCGTACCGTCGACGCGATGAAGGCATTTCGGCTTCCGAAGAAGCCGAAATGCGTGCTGATCAACGGGAACTACGACGTCCTGGCATCCGAAAGCAAGTCGAAAGAAATCTAAGTTCACGACGTGGCGCACGCACTCTTGCGTGCCGCGTCGCCACTCCTGGCGACGCCTGTCCAATTAATTCGCAGCCCGATACCACTCCAGAGTGCGCCGCAGTCCGTCTTCGATCGTGAACGCGGGCGCGTGCCCGAGTTCCCGAACGGCGGTTGTGGTGTCGGCCTGCGAGTCGCGCACGTCCCCGGCGCGCGAGGGGCCGTACAGGGGAGGAATGTTCACGCCCTCAAATCCCTGGAGAATCGACCAGATCCGGTTTAAAGAGTACCGCCCGCCGTTGCCCGCGTTGTAGACCTTACCCGCCGTACCGGGCGCGCGCGAGGCCTGGATCACCAGCGACACCACATCCTCGACGTAAGTGAAGTCGCGGGTCTGCTCGCCGTCCCCGTGAATAGTCGGCGGCCGCCGCTCCAGCAGACACCGCATGAAAAGTGACAGCACTCCCGAGTACGGGCTATCCGGGTCCTGCCGTGGCCCATACACATTGAAGAAACGCAGCGAGGTAGCGTCCAGGCCGAAGCAACTCGAGAAAACCCCGCAATAGTATTCCCCCAATAGCTTCTGGGCGGCGTACGGCGATTTCGGATTCGGCGGCATCGTTTCGACTTTCGGCAACACGTCGGTGTCGCCGTAAGCGGCCGAGGAAGCCGCGTAAACCAACTTGCGGGCCTTGCCTTCGGCGCTCGCGCGGAGAACGTTGAAAGTCCCGTCGATGTTCACCTCGTGCGAGGGCACCGGGTCTGTAATGGATCGGGGCACCGACGGGATCGCCGCCAGGTGGAACACGGTGTCGGCGCCGGCAATCACCCCGGCGATGGCTGTGTAATCGCGGATGTCGATCTCGTGCAGAACGACTCGCGATGCCACTTCGGCGAGATTCGACTTCTTTCCGGTAAGCAGGTTGTCAATGACTTCGACCGCGCCATCTTTCCGCGCCAGCAATGCCCGGACCAGCGCAGAGCCGATGAATCCCGCTCCACCCGTCACAACGTATTTCTTCATGCTCCTTCTTCCGCTATGGATTTCAGATAAGACAGCGATTCTCGCGCGATGTTTTCCGCTCCGGCCGAGAAATCGAAAACCTCGAGCGAAACCCAGCCCGCATAGTTCCGCCGCCGGAGAAGGTCGAGGACCGCGCGGAAATCGTACGCGCCGGTTCCAGGATGCCTGCCGTCGAGCTCGTTCACGTGAACGTGCCGGATGTACTCGAAGTAGTGGTCGATCAGTTCGGCGTGAGGTTCGGTTTCGTCGCTGGCGTTATGCGTGTCGAACATCGTCCGGACGCCCGGGCTGCCGATTTCCCGCACGATACGCGTGGCCTCCTCGAGCGTCCGTACCACGTCGCACTGCGAGCTGGGAAGCGCCTCCAGCAGGATAGTCACGCCGCGCTCCATGGCGTGGCCCGACACGCCGGCGAGCCCGTCCTGCATTCGCTTCGTCGCCTCTTCCACGGACGAGCCGCAGGTTGTGGAACGCTGCTTCGGCGAGCCGAAAACCATCACTCCGTTGTCGCCGAGATCGGCGCAAAGATCGATCAGGTCGCGGATGTGCTGCCAGCTTCGCGCGCGGAGGTCCGGGTCGGGCGTGGTGACGTGCAGCCCCTTGGGCGCGACCATCAGCCAGTGAAGTCCGGCGAAGCAAAGTCCCTCCGAATTCATGATCTCGCGATACTGTTTGCGCTGGGCCGGCGGAATCGAGGCCGGGAATTCGGCGAGCGTAAACGGCGCGATCTCGATAGCGTCGTAACCTATGCTTCGGACCGCCCGGCACGCCTGGTGGAATGGGACCCCTTCAAAAATCTCGTTACAGATGGAATATCGAGTCATTGCGCTCTGCGGGGCGGCGCGGCGAGACGCTCGATGAACATATCCAGGAACTCACGCACGTTCACAGTGCGCGCCACCTGGGTGGTGGCCGCGCCTCGCACACGATCCGCCGGGGTGAACATCGTGATGCCGTACGTCAACGGGCTGGCCGTTTCGACGGCCACCGAGCCTAGCTGCGTCTCGATGACATGGGGGCGGACGACGGACGCGACCGCCAAAGGATCGTGCAACGTCGGAAATTGATTCGGATGCCCGTCCTGCCAGAGTTCGATGAGGTGGAACAAAAACCGCGAGGCCGGATTGTCCGCGGCGCGCAATCGTTCGAGATCGCGTCCTTCCAGCTTGCACTTGGTGGTGACGTCCAGTCCGACCGCCGTGATGGGGACGCCCGAGCTGAAAACAATCTCCGCTGCGACGCGATCTCGCATAATATTGTACTCGGGGTACAGCATGGTGAACGCCCCGCCCATCAGGACGATGCGTTCGATCTTCTGCTTAATTCCCGGTTCCAGCTTCAGTGCGAGCGCGATGTTGGTCAATGGCCCCACCGGGATCACGGTGATCTTCTCGCGCGAATTCAGCAGCGTCTCGACAATGACTTCGGCCGCTCGCCGGTTGGCTGCAGCGGGAGCGACGTCGGCGGGAGTCAGCACCTCGAATTGCCGGGCGCGCATCGGGTGCACCGGGTCCAGGAACGGTTCATCACTGCCGGTCCCGAGTGTCACGTCGCGACGGCCGTAGAGGCCCAGCTCCTTCCAGGCGAGCCGGGTCCGGTCTGTGGTGCGGTCGATCACGGTCGTAACGGCGCGCACGTCGAGTTCCGGCGACTGCAGGGCCAGCGCCAGCGCGAGAGCGTCGTCGATGTCGTCGCCGATGTCCGTATCGAACAGGACCGGAATTGGCTTCGTTTGGCACGTGGCCATGGCCGAGGCCAGTAAGATAGCGCAGGCAATCCGCCGCATTATGCGCGCCACCTCACGCCGAGGTCGAGTGTCTTCTTCGCGTATTCCATGCTCCGCTCCATATGTTCACGCTGCTGGTACTGAATCGCCGCAACGAACGCCTCGGGCGTTTTCCGGCCCGGCAGATCCTCGATCACCATGTGGTTCTCGTATGGCCGTCCCAGTTTCGCGAGCGCCACAAAGCGCGCGAGATCCGCCGCGCGCGCCCTGGGGTAACGCTCCCAGAATGCGGGCTCCAGATAAGGAATTACCGCCGGGGGCCGTCCGGTGATCGGTTTGATGTAGACGTAAACCGGCGGGCAGAGCTCGCGCATGCGCGCCACGAACTTCTTGAAGTCAACCACGCCCTCGCCCAGCGGAACCCACTGCACGGCCGCGCCGCGCGGGTGCTCGTAGACAGCGGAGTCGCGCAGGTGGACGGTCAGTGCGTAAGGCCCCAGCACTTCGAGCGTTGTCATGGGATCTTCCATGACGAAGACCGGGTTGCCGGTGTCCAGGAGCGAGCCGGTGAAATCCTTCCCGGCCGCTTCGATTAGTTCGCGCATCTCCCACGCCTGCAAATCCTTGTGGTTCTCAATGGCGATCTTGACGGCGGCATCCATCGCTTGCGGCTTCACCGCCTTAAGAACCCGGGCCGCGGTCTCGATGTGCCGCTCAACCGCTCCGGGCGGCAGGTGCTCGCGATCGGCGGCGAGCACGCACCGGCAGAGGGGCGACCCCATGGCGGATGCCATCTCGATGCCCCGGCGCAGACTCGCAACGATGGGCTCAAAATCGGCGGCTGTTTTCGGCAGAATCGCGCCGATCCCCGTTTCGATGCGCAGCCCCGCAGCCTTGGCGCGCCGCCCGACGTCCCGCCAGTGCGTGGCATTCGTCGCGTCGGGATCGAGCGAGTCCTGAAGAAAAACCGCGTCGAGCTTCTGCGACGAAGTGTACTCGATCAACTGAGCGTCCGGCCAGCGCATTGCGCGAAGGCAGTACGTGTTCAGGCCGATGGGAATGCGAGCGGCCTGCTCGACGGCGAGCAGGTCGCTGGCCACAACGGGTCCAAGGCTGGATAAGAGGAACTGCCGGCGGTTCAAGAGGGCTCCCGAACCCGAATCGTATCACGGTCCCGGGAGCAGCGTGGTGTTTACGGCGGGCTTCTGCGACCCGTTGTGTACCAGGAGACCTGCACTCGGGGCACACGATAGACGCCTGGCTGGTGAACCCCTCCGGTTTCGCCAGCCAGGAACGCGATTAGGCGATACCCTTCGGCCGTCATCGTGCGCTTACCTTGATGGGTACAACGTAGGAATATCGGGAAAGGTTGAGCCATCCTCGCTTTTTTACAACTTATTTACACTTTAGCGGTTACTTCCTACGGCGATCTCTCTAGCATTGGGTGATGCGAGCGGAAGATTTCCCCGATAGCGTGCGCGTCTTGAGCGACGAACAAGTGGTAGCGCGTTTGCGGGAAGCGCCGGCTTCTTCAATGGCCCCCGACCTGTACCGGGAGCTCTTCCAGCGGCACCATCAGCGGGTCGCGGCCTGGTGTCTTCGCTTTACGGGTGAAAGAGAGTCGGCCCTTGACCTCGCCCAGGAGGTTTTCATCAAAGCTTACCGCCGCCTGGACGCCTTTCGCGGCGAATCCAGGTTCTCCACGTGGCTCTACACGATCGCCCGAAACCACTGCCTCACCGCGGTAAAGAGATGGGCCACCGAACCCGCACGCATGGGCCATTCCTTGTCTCCGTACCTTCCCGACCTTCAATCCACGAGCGTTCAAGACACCCTCGAACGCGAGCAACTTTTGAAGTCGATGCGAAAGTTGGTGGCGGAATCGCTGGACGAGACCGAGGCGCAGGTTGTGAACCTGCACTACTGCCAGGAGGTTCCGTTGGACGCGATCACGCGGTTGCTCGACTTAAGCAATCCGAGCGGCGCCAAGGCGTACGTCGTAAGCGCGAGGCGTAAGCTGAGCGCCGCCGCGCAGCGCTGGAAGCAGCGGCCGGTGAACACGGTAACCGCATAGGTATGAGAGTCGCCATCGTCCACTACTGGCTGCTCGGCATGCGTGGCGGCGAGAAAGTACTGCAAGCGATTTGCGACCTGTTTCCCCAGGCGGAAATCTTCACGTTGTTCTACGATCCCGATCGTGTGTCGCCGTCCCTGAGGGCGCGCAAGATCCACGTCTCCGGTTTGAATCCGTTGCGAAGGTTTTACCGGAGCCTTCTGCCGCTCATGCCGCTGGCGCTGGAGAGTTTCGATCTGCGCGGGTACGACCTGGTAATCAGCAGCGAGTCCGGCCCCGCTAAGGGCGTGATTGTACCTTCCAGCGCACGGCACATCTGCTATTGCCACACGCCCATGCGCTACCTCTGGGATCTCTACCCGCTTTATCGAAACGAGGTCACCCGCTCGTCCGTGCGGCGCGCGCTGATGGCGCCCATCGCGAACTATTTGCGCTTGTGGGATTACGCGTCCGCCGCCCGGGTGGACCGGTTCGTCGCAAACAGCGAGAACGTTCGCCGCCGCATCCGGCGAGCGTACGGCAGGGAAGCCGACGTGGTCTATCCACCGGTGCCGGTCGACGATTTCCGATGGCGGGATGCGGAGGATTACTACCTGATCGTTTCCGAGATGACTCCCTACAAGCGTCTCGACTATGCCGTGCGGGCGTTTTCGCGTAGCGGACGCAGATTGCAAATCGTGGGCGACGGCCCGCAATATAAGGGCCTGCGCGCGCTTGCCGCCGGTAACGTCGAATTCCTCGGCCGTGTGTCCGACGAGGAACTGCGCGACCTGTATTCCCGGTCGCAGGCTCTGATCATGCCGGGCGAGGAAGATTTCGGCATCACCATGGTCGAATCCCTTGCCAGCGGCAAGCCGGTGATCGCGCTGGGACGTGGCGGCGCGGTCGAGATTGTGAAGGAAGATTGTGGCATTCTTTACCAGGACGCCGGCGAGGAGTTTCTGGAACGCGCCATCCGGCAGTTGGAGTCGGCAGGCCGGCAATTCGATCCCATCCGGCTGCGAAGCGAAGCCGGGCGATATTCGCTCGAGGCATTCACGCGTGGTCTTCGCGCTGCGGTCCAAATTGAACCGGCCCATTCTGATCGACGCGGTGGTCATTTCCGCGCTGACGATAGCGGTGAAGGTGGCGAGCGCGGCGAAGGTTATCGTCAGTGGCCAGTTTTTCGGCGCAGGTGATGCGCTGGATGCGTACCTGATCGCATTCCTCATTCCTTCCTTCCTCGGCGACGTTTTCGCGGGAGCGTTGAATCCGGCTCTGATACCGGCGTACATGGAAGCGCGCCATCGGGAAGGTACCAGCGCGGCGGTTTCCGTCTATGCTCGTGTGCTGTATCCATCGGTCGCGCTGTTCTCGGTCGCGGCCGCGATTCTGCTTATTCTCGCCAATCCGGTTCTGAAGATACTCGCGTCCGGGTTTTCTCCGGCGAAGCTGGCTCTCAGCCGGTCGTTGCTCGGGTACGTGATCGTGCTGCTGCCGTTCAGCGCTCTCAGCGTTGTCTGGAGGAGCATCTTCAACGCGAATCAACGGTTCGCCGCTGCCGCGATCGCTCCGCTGATGACTCCACTAGTGACGATCGCCGCTGTGATCGGAGGTGGACGTTTCATCGGAGTCTCGGCGCTCGCCGCCGGAACAGCCGTGGGCGCGCTGGCCGAGTTGGCCGTGCTCGCGCTATGGCTGCGCCACCTGCGCATCCCGGTGTTCCCGCGATGGAACTGGAAGACGGCGCCTTCAACGGGGGTGTTCCGGCAGTACTGCCCCATTGTGGCGAACAACGTGGTGATGGGCGGATCGACCATCGTGGATCAAACGATGGCCGCGATGCTCGGGCCGGGAAGCGTTTCGGTGTTGAATTTCGGCACGCGGGCAGCGGGAGTGCTGCTTGCGATCGGGCCCACCGCCTTGAGCACCGCGATCTTCCCGCGATTGTCGGCGATGGCGGCGCGCAACGAGTGGGGAAACCTGCGTAAAACCCTAATCCACTATTTGTGGTTCAGCGCGGCCATCACCGTGCCCGTCGCCGTAACGCTCGCATATTTTCCGCGCCGATCGCGCGGATCGTGTTCCAGCGTGGAGCGTTCACGGCGGCGGACACGCGCATTGTCGCGGCGGTTCAGGCCTTCTCTCTACTACAGTTGCCCTTGTCGGTGATACTCGCCTTGCTGATCCGCGCGATCGCTTCCCTGCGCGCGAACAACTTGCTGCTCCGAACATCGGCGATCGCGCTGGTCGCGAACGGCTTGCTGAACCTTGCTCTGATGCGGCGGATAGGTGTGGCGGGAATCGCGCTGTCGACGACTCTCGTTCAAGTGCTGTTGCTGGCGCTCGTCGGGTTCCTGGTGTTCCACCGGCTCCGCAAAATGGTCCAACAAGATGAGCAACATGATGGTCACTGATCCCACCCAGACAGGTGCCGCGCTTTTCGACCCCTTCTGCTACGGCGTCGCGTTGCCGCTAGAAACCACCGTCAACGCACACGGATTTCCCATGCGCGTCATCACGAATTCTCCGGACGTTATCCAGACAACCGAAGAATCCTGGGCTGGATTCCCGCGGCTCTTTACCGATCATTCGCTCGAATTCCGGGTTGTGGTTTCCGATCATGAGCAGGCCCGGCGTCCGTCGGACGTATTCAGAAGAGCGCAGAGACACCTCATCACAATCACCACGGATGAAGAGGATTTCTCCGTCGGCGATCTCGACCGGGGCATCGCGTCCTTCTGGATATGCCCGGCCAGCGCCCGCGACCACGAGTTCTTTCGCAACTACCATCTGAATCACGTCATGTACATCATGCTCTGGCACGCGCACATGACGAAGGTCCACGCTGCCTGCGTGGCTCGCAATGGCCGCGGCGTGCTGTTGTGCGGCGAGTCGGGCGCGGGAAAGAGCTGCCTGTCGTTTGCCTGCGCGCGCCGGGGCTGGACGTTTATCACGGACGACGGCGTGTCACTGGCGCGCCGCTCTAAAGCGCGAATGGTAGTGGGCACTCCCCGCGACATGCACTTTCGCCCGACCGCGCTCGAAGTCTTGCCCGAGCTGGAGGGACATCTGACGCCGATCAAACCCTGGGGCAAACTGTTGTTCCAACCTTCGACGACCGCATTTCCGGATTTCCGGCGCGAGCTTTACACATTCGCGGAGGCCGTGGTCTTTCTGAACCGTTCCGCAGGGGGGCCGGCGAGCCTGGAGCCTTTGTCCTCCCAAGAGGCTTTCGCGCGGCTGGACCGGGAATTGCCGCTGATGGAACAGATCGAAGATCAGCGGGCCTCGCTGCGGAATCTCGTCGAAGGCCGCTCATACGAGCTCCGCTACACGGACTTGTCTTCCGCCGTTCATGCTCTGGAATCACTGGTCTCATGAAAAATGCCGTCTGTATTCTGCTATTGACCTTCACGGGCGCCGCGGGAACCGTCTGTGCGCAGGTTGCCTCGGCCACGCTGCTGGGCGAGATCCGGGATGAGTCCTCCGCCGTCGCGCCCGGTGTTGTCGTCACCGCCCGCAACACCGCTACGGGATTTACAAGCACCGCGGTAACGAATGCGCAAGGCACTTACCGTATGGATGCGCTGTTGCCCGGAGCCTACGCCGTCACGGCCGTGAAGGCGGGCTTCCGGCCCGCCGGCGCCGAAGGCCTGTCGCTGGAAGTCAACCAGAAGGCCCGGCTCGATCTTGTTCTCACGATTGGCGCGGGGCAAGACAGCCTCACCGTTCACGGATCGATCTCGCGGGTGCAAACTGGCGATCCTTCCGCCGGTTATCGCTTCGAGTCCGGCGAAATCGACTCCCTGCCTTTGGATCAGCGCAGTGTGGCGGCGCTGATCACCCTCGGCCCCGGCGCAGTCCCGCGCCAGTTGGGAGGTTTCACGCATGACGTGGTCAATGACCTCCAGGAGAGTCGCGGCGCGGTCGCGCTGAACACGCCCATCAACGGCGCGCGCTCCTACATGAACACCATGACGATCGACGGCGCTTCCGATACCGACCGGAACACCTTCTCCATCGCGGTTATGCCGCCCATGGACTCGGTGCAGGAGTTCCGCATTCAATCGTCGCTCGCCTCGGCGGAATTCTCGCAGGCCGCCGGTGGGGTTGTCGATATCGTTACCAAGTCTGGATCCCTTGCCTGGCACGGGAGCGCATTCGAATACTTCCGCAATGAAGCCCTGGACGCGCACAATTTCTTCGACAACCCTGCCTTGCCGCGTCCCATCTTTCGGCAGAGCCAGCATGGCGCTTCGTTGGGCGGCCCCGCGCCGAAACTCAAAAACACATTCTTCTTCTTCACCTATGAAGGGGTGCGTGGCAAGTCCGCTACCCCGTCTGTAAGCCTCGTCCCCGACGCTACCGTGCGTTCCGGCGATTTCTCCGGCCGGAACCCGATTTTCGATCCCCTCAACTTCGACTCGGGGGGTTCCCGGCTGCCATTCTCCAACAACCAGGTTCCGTCCTCGCGAATGGACCCCATCGCCACCAAGTACCTGGCGATGTTTGAACCGCTGCCCAATCAAACGGGCGCCAACAACTACCTGGACACCACTCCGAACCAAAACCACGCCGACAGCGGCTCCGGCCGCATCGACCACGAGTTTCACAATCACAGCCGGATTTTCGGCCGCTACACCCTCAACGACGAGCGCAATCTGCTGGCCGGCGGCTTCCCTCTGCTGCCCACCGACGAAACCCTGCGCGCCCAGCAGGCAGCGGTCGGCTATACTCTTGCCGGCGCGTCCTGGCTGAATCAAGCCCGTCTCTCCTTTACCCGGCTCAAAGTATTCGGCACGCCGGAAAGCGCCTTCCGCACCGACATCGCTCGCGAGCTGGGGATCCACGACCTGCCCGCCGATCCCGCTTCCTTCGGCCTGCCCTACTTTGTGGTCAGCGACTTTTCTACCGTCACCGACTCGCCCTCGCTGCCTCAGTTGCAGCGCGACAACCTCTGGCAGATCTCCGACGGCTTCTCGTCAACCCGCGGCCGCCACACGCTCAAAGCGGGCTTGCAGTGGATTCACTACCAGGTAAATTATGAACGGAGCAACACGCCTCGCGGCCAGTACACTTTCACCGGGGCATTTACCGGAGATGGGTTTGCCGATTTTCTTCTCGGATTTCCGCAGTTCACATCGCGAACTGTCGGCTTTTCGCAGGCCTATCTGCGCCAGAAGAATTACGCGGGCTACCTGCAGGACGACTGGCGCGTATCCCGCAGCCTCACCGTCAATCTCGGAGTCCGCTACGAATACTACGCCCCTTTCACGGAAGCCCGGCATCACTTGTTGAACCTCGATTACTCAAATCTTCCGCATGCGCCCGCGCTCGTTACCGTCGCGACCGCGGGCTTGCCAAACCACAAAGACTTCGCCCCGCGCGTGGGCCTCGCCTGGACGCCTTCTGTATCCGCGTGGCGCGGAAAGACGATGGTCGTTCGCGCCGGCTATGGCCTTTATTACAGCCCAGAAATCACGCTGGAGGCCTACGACCTGGCGCTCAACGGAGTCCGCAATGAAAACAACTCCACCGATGGCACGACGCCCTTGCTGACTCTCGCCAACGGGTTCTCGGTCACTGCCACGACCGGTTTCGCCACCGAGTACGGCCTCGACGTGCATGCCCGCACTCCCTACATGCAGCAGTGGAACGTAAGCATTCAGCAGGAGCTGCCGGCGGGGGTGCTGCTCGAAGCCGCCTACATTGGTTCGAAAGGAACCCATCTCGGACAGTTCCGCCACTTCAACACTCCGGCCCACGTCGAAACCGGCGAGAACCTCCCGCCCCGGCCCGGCGATCTGCAATCACTCCGTACATTCCCACAACTGGGTGCCATCATCCAGGTCCAGCACATCGGAAATTCCAGCTACAATTCGTTGCAAATCAAGGCGGAAAAACGCATGGGCGCGCGGCTTTCGCTGCTGGCGAGCTTTGTCTGGTCCAAATCCATCGACGATGCCGACACCATTATTCCTGGGTTCTACGATTCCGTCGGCGCGCAGGACGAGCGCAATCTGCGGCTGGAGCGCGCTCTTTCATCCTTCAACGTCGGTCGGCGGATCAGCGCGGGCCTCGTCTACAATCTCCCCAACCGCGGCTTCCTGAACCCGGTATTCGGCCACTGGCAGACCAGCGGCATTGTCACCCTGCAGGACGGGACCCCGGTCACTCCCATCTATGCGGCCTACGACGGCGCCAATGCCGGCGTCACAAACCGGCCCAATGTGGTCCCCGGCCAAAGCATCGCGTTGCCGCGCGACCAACGCACCACCACCCAGTGGTACAACACCAACGCCTTAAGCACGCCGGCGCCCTTCACCTTCGGCAATGCCGGCCGCAACATCATCATCGGGCCGGGCGACATCGTGTTCGACCTGGCGCTCGACCGCCGCTTCGCCGCTACCGAACGAAGCCATTTCGAATTTCGCTCCGAGTTCTTCAATACTTTCAACCACCCCAACTGGGGCATTCCTGGAACTTACGCGGACTTCCCGCCCTTTTTCGGCAACATCCTCGGCAGTGGCCCGCCGCGCCGCATTCAGTTGGCACTGAGATTTGAGTTCTAGCGGTGACCGCCCGCATTCCCCGCAAAGTCGCTGCATTGATGGCAGCGTTGAGCTTTTCCGAGGACTCCCGCCAAGCGGGTCACGGGATTCTTCGGAACCTGTCCGACTCCGAGTGGGAGAAGCTACTCGACTTCACCAATTCCGGGGGCATCACCCTGGTGGCTGGCACGCTCTGCCGCGATGATCTACCGCCCCGCTTGCGCCAGCGGATCGATCGCGACATTTCACGGAACCGGGAACGCTTGCGGCGTCTGCGGTCCGAGTTGATGGCTGTTTCGCAGCGGCTGGAGACGGAACGAACCCAATTTCTACTTCTCAAAGGGTTTTCGCTGGGGCACGAGTACATCTTCGATCCAGGGCTCCGCATGCACTTCGACATCGATTTGTTCGTTCCCCCGGACTCGGTCCAGCAAGCCAATCGCGCCGTGCTGTCGATGGGTTACGAGCCGTCTCCGGGCGACGGCACCTTGCCCGCGGATCACCTGCCAACGCTGACGCGCAAGACCTCGTGGCGCTGGCAGGGCGACTTTTTCGATCCTGAGATACCTCCCGCGGTCGAGCTACACTTTCGATTCTGGGATGCGGAGACCGAGTGTATTTCAGCGCCGGGCGTCGAGGAATTCTGGCAACGCCGGGTCTCGCAGGACGGTCTCCCCGTGCTTCATCCGGCCGATCGATTGGCCTACGCGACGCTCCATCTGCTCCGTCATCTCTTTCGCGGCCGCGTACATCTGAATCACATCCACGAGGTGGCGCGCTCTCTGGACACCCAGGCAGACAACGATGGGTTTTGGGCTACCTGGCGAGATCTTCATCCCGATCCTCTCCGGCGCCTCCAGGCCCTCGCATTCCGGCTGGCTGTCGAATGGTTCGGATGCCGCATCGCGCCCCAGCCCGCTGAAGAAATCGAGCGGCTCGCGGGCGACATCCCCGCCTGGTTCGACAAGTACGCCGCCGCGCCGCTGGAGGCCATGTTTCATCCGAACAAGCATGAATTGTGGCTGCACCTCGCCCTGGTCGAGTCCGCGCGGGATCGCCGGAAGATTCTGGTCCGGAGGATTCTCCCCCTCACGGTGCCGGCAGGCTTTGGCCCCGACCAGCGGATCCGCTACGCAGCTTACCTTGCTTCGCGCATGACTTACCACGCGCGGAGCCTTCCGGCCGTGCTCTGGCATGGGATGTCGTGGATGAGTGGCACCTCCGGGCTGAAGGCTCCGTTCTGGTGGTTCACCATCGGCGGCGCGATCTATGCCTTCGGCTTTTTCGTGTTTTACCTGCTGTACAACCTCCTTCTGCTGGATCGCGGCTATCGCGAGGACGCGCTTGGATTGATCGCCGGCGCCTTGACCGCGGGGAGCATCGCGGGCGTGCTGCCGGCCGCGCGCTTTGTGCGTCTGGTCGGGCTGGCGCCGGCGCTCAAGATCGCTTCTCTCGCGATCCCGGTGGCCTTTGCTTTCCGCTGCGTATTCTCAGGCGAACCGGCATTAGTCGCTTCCGCGTTTGTCGCCGGAGCGGCCGGTTCGTTGTGGGCCGTGGCCTTTTCTCCCGCGGTTGCCGCGCTAACCAGCGAACGGTCCCGGCCTATTGGTTTCAGCATCACTCACAGCTCAGGAATCGGAGTGGGGATACTGGCGGGGCTCATCGGCGCCCGGGTTCCACGCTGGGTCCTAGAAGCGCATCTGGTTCCCGATGCCCTGCACGCCAAGCAATTCGCGCTCCTGGCATCGGTCGCCTTTGCCGCGCTGGCATTCTGGCCGCTGAGTAAACTGCGGTTGGAATCTGCCGAACCGGAAGAATCGCGCACCTATCCTCGCGGCCCGTTTATCTACAAGTTCCTGGCGGCCATCGGTGTCTGGAGCCTGGCGACCGGCGCTTTCAACCCACTGTTCAACGCCTACTTCGAGCGCCGGTTTCACATGCCGCTCGAAAGCATCGGTATCGTCTTTACGTTTTCGCAGCTGGGCCAGGTCGGGACCATTCTGCTGTCACCGCTCTTGTTGCGAAGGCTAGGGTTGGTGCGTGGCGTGGCATGCACGCAACTAGTCACGGCGCTCGCGCTGGGGTCCATGGGGGCCAGCCCTTCGGCGTTCGCGGCTGCCGCTCTCTACGTAGCCTACATGAGCTTTCAGTACATGGGCGACCCGGGGATCAATTCTCTGCTGATGAATCGTGTAGACTCCACCCAGCGCGGCGGCGCGGCCGCCCTCTATTTTCTGGTAGCGTTCCTGGGTCAGGCGCTCGCCGCTTCCGTCGCCGGAGCCGTCGTCTCGCGCTTTGGTTATCCGCCCATGCTGGTCGGCGCCGCGGTGCTCGCTGTCGTCGCAGCCTTGCTGTTCTGGCGGGTTGAAAGCAGCGCGACAATGTTTTCGCGATAACTCTCGAGCCGAAAGCGCCGCGCCCAAGCGCGTCGTCCGGCGATCGACAAGGCGTGCATTCGCTCGGGATCGGCCAGCAGGCCGACGATGGTTTCAGCCAACGTTTGAGTCACCACAACGCCGCCGTCCGAGGCGAGCTCTGGAATTCCGCCGGACGGGTAGGCAACTACCGGCACACCGGCCGAGAAGGCCTCCAGGATTACGCGAGGCGCGGCGTCGTGAGCCGCCGAAGGGACCGCCAGAATATCCAACGAGTGCAGCACGGGGCCGATATCCGCCTGCCAGCCCATGAATTCCACCGGAGCACCGCGCGCCTCGGCGCGGATTTGTTCGGCGTAGTTCGCATCCGAGAAGAGAGGCGCTCCGCAGATGACGAACTTGGAATGCCCGACCATGCGGGCAGCTTGGACAAAATCCAGATGGCCTTTCTCCCGCGCGATGCGCCCAACCATTCCGATGCGGAACGGACCCGGGCACCGGCTTTGGCGAACGCCGTAGTCCGGCACGCCGTTGTAGATGACGCGGATTCGACTGTCCGGTACGAACCGGCGCCACGAAGCAGCCGCATATTCCGAGACGGCAATCACTTCGGCCTGCGTGGTCCGTAGCGCGATGCCCGCAAGAGTTCGCGCGTAGCGATCTTGCGGTACGCTGTGAGCGTGAAAAATGACAGGCCGCCCGCAGCACGTGGCGGCCGGCAAGAGGCGCGGTCCGTTCACGTATACAAGGTCAATCGACAAACTGCTGACGAGGCGACGGAGGTGGAGCGGTGTGCGGTGGCACGGGATTCCCATCGCACGTAGCGAATCGATGAGTGGTCCGTCTCCGGGCGCGGCGACGTGAGCCTGCCATCCTCGTTCCAGAATTGCCGGCATCAGGTCGAGCAGGCACTGCTGCGCGCCCCCCAGTTCGCTGTACTGGTCAACGAACAGGATGTTCATACGCTTCGCCAACCGCGACGCCCAGCACCCAAAAATACAAAGGCAACACGCGCCAGTATGTGATCAGGTCTCCCGAGAACATCTGCACAACCTGCCCGGTCCAGAAGCAGAATATCCAGGTTCCGAAAAATGCCGCGCGCGGCTGCAATGAGCGCGCCGCGCGCAACGCCGCGCGCAGGATCGCGAAGTTCAAGGCCAGAAACGCGGACAGTCCGACCACACCCGTTTCTATCAGCAGGCTCAAGTAGGTGTTATCGGCGATGATGCGCGCCCCGGCGTATTCCGAATACGGAAGCGTCTTGTAGCCAATGCCAAGGATTGCCTGCCACGGTTCCCTCTCCAGGAAGTTCAGCAGTGCCGTCCAGCTTGCGACTCGTCCCGAGAGAACGCCGTTGGGCTCCGACCAGAAATATGCCGTGGACCTGGACAGCCGCACCCAGTAGTTCTGGGCGAATTCCGGGAATGCGACATACATGAGAAGCGCCACGCCGGCTGCGCCAATCGCCGCCGCCCCCAGGATCCGCGACATGCGCAGCTTGCGAAGATAGGCCAGCGCGGCCAGAGCTGCGATCACATTTAACAGGGACGCTCGAGAATAGGACAAGACAAGCGCGGCCGAGAACACCATGCCGCCGGCAATGAGGGCGGGCCGGGAACACGGTCGATCGTTGCGCGGCAGGAATAGAGCTACAGCGACCATCACGATAAAGAACGCGCAGAAGTTTCCCAGGGTGCTGGCTTCATAGAAGAATCCTTGAGCGCGGCGAAAGACACCGGAATCCAGCCAGACGAATTGAGGACCGTAACCCGCCGGCGCCGGGAATTGAAAATAGAAGTCGACGCAAGCGAAGGCCGCCGCAATCACCGCGATCCGGAAGAGCG
>JANXRE010000128.1 GCA_025353165.1 Acidobacteriota bacterium
CTACCGTCCACGGAGGCCCGCGTGCTCTGCCTGGACACCGAAGCCGCGGCCCTCCTGAAAGAGAGCACGGCATCGCTTGGTCACGGTAGCGCGGACGACGCGACACCCGAGAATCTCGCGTACGTCATCTACACGTCCGGATCGACGGGCAAGCCCAAGGGCGTCGCTGTTCCCCACCGCGCCGTCGTGAACTTCGTTACATCGATGGCGCGGGAACCTGGCTTGCAACACGGCGACATGCTCCTCGCGGTGACGACGCTGTCGTTCGATATCGCGGTGCTCGAGCTCTTTCTACCCCTGTCGGTCGGTGCTCGGATCGTGCTGGCCACCCGCGAGATCGCCACCGACGGCGCGCTCCTCAGAGCCACCATCGAGCAGCAGGGCGTGAACGTCATGCAGGCGACTCCGGCGACCTGGCGCCTGCTGATCGGCGCGGGGTGGAAGGGTCACAATCATTTCAAGGCCCTTGCCGGAGGAGAAGCGCTGCCCCGGGACCTCGCCGGGGAGCTCACGCGTCGCGCGGGCAGCCTCTGGAACATGTACGGGCCGACCGAGACCACTGTCTGGTCCACCTGCCACCGAGTGACGGGCTCCGGCCGCATTCTGATTGGCAAGCCCATCGCCAATACGACGGTCTACATCCTCGACGAGCGGATGACGCCGGTGCCCATCGGCGTGCCCGGCGAGCTGCATGTCGGGGGCGACGGCGTGACCCGAGGGTATCTCAACCGGCCCGAGCTCACCGCAGAGCGCTTCGTGCACGATCCATTCTCCTCCACTCCGGGATCACGTCTCTACAAGACGGGAGATCTCGCGCGTTACCTCGCCGACGGCAGCATCGAGTATCTCCGGCGCAACGACAATCAGGTGAAGCTGCGGGGGTATCGCATCGAGCTGGGAGAAATCGAGGCAAGCCTTTCCATAGCGCCCGGTGTGAAACACGCGGCGGTCGCGCTGCGCCAGCTACTCCCGGGGGACGTGCGTCTCGTGGGCTATCTGGTCCCCGAGGGGGTCGAAGGTCCGAGCGACACGGAGCTCCGGGCGCATGTGCGCAAGCATCTGCCAGACTACATGGTGCCTCAGCATTTTGTCCGGCTCGGCGCGCTTCCTCTCACGCCCAACGGCAAGCTCGACCGGAAGGCGCTGCCGCTCCCGGAACTCGATCACGGTGCCGACGCACGTGAGCAGCGCGAGCCGCGGAGCCCTACCGAAGCCGCGATCGTCGACGTGTTCCAGCAGGTGCTGGGGGTTCGGCGGGTATCGATCGACGACAACTTCTTTGAGCTCGGAGGACACTCGCTGCTCGCGGCTCAAGCCTTTTCGCGGCTGCAGCAGAATCACGGCATCATCCTTCAGCTTCGCCGGATGTTCGAATCCCCCACCGCAGAGGGACTCGCTCGCTTGGTCGACGGCGAGGTGAAGGGGGCAGGTGCGGCCGATAAACCCGCCGGCATCCCGCGGCGCGCAGGGTCGGGTGCCGCGCCACTCTCGTTAATGCAGCAACGCATCTGGCTGCTCGAGCAGCTCTATCCGGGGCTCGCCGTCTACAACCTGCCATCCGCTTTTCGGCTCAAGGGGGAGCTCGACATCGACGCGCTCGAGCG
Source organism: Acidobacteriota bacterium (assembly GCA_025353165.1). Taxonomy (GTDB): domain Bacteria; phylum Acidobacteriota; class Terriglobia; order Bryobacterales; family Bryobacteraceae; genus TMP-7. Next base: position 1,605 of record JANXRE010000128.1, read on the forward strand.
GGCGGTGAACGAGATCGTCCGGCGGCACGAGGCCACGCGAACCACGTTTCACGCCGAAGCGGGGGAGCCCGTGCAGAAGATCCTGGCCGAGCTGCAGGTCTCGCTGCGGCCGATCGTGGACCTCTCGCAGCGGCCCGCCGCCGAGCGTGAAGCTGAGCTTCTCGAGCGGCTCCGTGTCGAGGCTGCTGCTTCGTTCGACCTGGTTCGCGGCCCGCTTGTTCACGCATCGCTGTATCGCTTGGCAAAGGAAGAGCACGTGTTCTTCTGGATGCCGCACCACGCCATCTGGGACGGCTGGTCGTTCGACGTCTTCCTCGGCGAGATCGATGAGCTCTACGCTGCGTTCACCAAGGGGCTGCCGTCGCCTCTGCCGCCGCTGCCAATTCGGTATCAGGATTTCGCCGAATGGCACCGGAACTTCCTCGCCGGTGAGGAACTCGAGCGTCAGGCGAGATACTGGCAAGCGCAGCTCGGCGGGGAACTGCCGAACCTCGAGCTGCCCACCGACAAGCCGCGTCCGCCCGAGCTCAGCCACCGCGGCGCGACCGAGTCGTTCGTGCTCTCGAAGGCCGAGGTGGACGCGCTCACGGCGCTCGGTCGTCGTGCGGGCGCGACGCTCTACATGGTGCTCCTGGCTGCCTTCAAGGTGCTTCTCTACCGGCACACCGGTCAAGAAGACGTCCTCGTGGGCACCCCCATCCGGGGGCGAACTCAGCCCGAGACGGAGAATCTGCTCGGCTTCTTCGTCAACACGCTCGTTTTTCGCACGGATCTGTCGGGGGACCTAAGCTTCCTGGAGCTCCTCGAGCGCGTACGGAGCGTTGCCATCGAAGGTTACGGCCATCAGGAGATGCCGTTCGAGTTGCTCGTGCAACGCCTCGGCGTGCAGCGCGACTTGAGCCGGACGCCGGTCTTCCAGGCGTTCTTCACGTTTCAGGACGTCTCGAACCGCGCGCTGCACGTGGGCGATCTCACCTATTCACAAGTTCACGTTCACGCTCCGGTCTCGCCGACGGACGTGTACTTGTGGACGAAGGAGACAGGGCAGGGGCTGACGGGCGGCATCGACTACGCCACGGACCTATTCGAGCAGGCGACGATGGCGCGCTTCGTGAAGCAGCTGCGCCGGCTGCTCACCTCCGTGTGTGAGGATCCGTCCCAGCCGATCGCCCGGATCTGCATCTTGCCCGACGCAGAGCGACGGGCGATCCGCGCCGTGAACGAGACCGGCGCGGACTATCCGCGAGCAGCCGGCGTTCACCAGCTCGTGGAACGCCGAGCGCTCGAACACCCGGAACGCACGGCGATCATCTTCCAGGGCACTGGTATGACGTACCGGGAGCTGGACGAGCGCGCCGGCCGTCTCGGCCGGCGGCTGCGCGAGCTCGGCGTGGGCCGTGACCACCTGGTCGGCCTGTTCGTCGGGCGGACCCCTGCGATGCTCGTGGCCATGCTCGCCGTGCTCAAGGCCGGAGGAGCGTACGTTCCGCTCGATCCCGCTTTTCCGGCGGATCGGCTCGCGTTCATGGTGAAGGACTCGGGCCTCCGGGTCGTCGTGACGGAGCACTCGCTTGAGTCCGCGATGCCGCCCCACGACGGCCACGTGCTGTGCCTGGACGACGCTGAGAGCTATACGGCCGAGCCGTTGCCGATGGCATCGGAGCCCGTCGGAGACGCGCTCGCGTACGTGATCTACACGTCTGGATCGACGGGCAAGCCGAAGGGCGTGATGGTGCCGCATCGGAGCGTCGTGAACTTCCTGTCGAGCGTCGCGAAGGCGCCTGGAGTCGCCGAGCGGGACACCGTTCTCGCGGTGACGACTCTCTCGTTCGACATCGCCGTCCTCGAACTCTGGCTACCGCTCTCGGTGGGCGCCATAGTCGCGCTCGCATCGCGAGAGGAGGCGGAGGACGGCGATAGGCTTCTCGCCCGTCTCCGCGACACGGGCGCGACGGTCCTTCAGGCAACGCCGGGCACCTGGCGGTTGCTGCTTGCCGCGGGGTTGCAAGCCGGGGAGCTTCGGACTGCGCTCGTCGGTGGCGAGGCGGTGCCGCGTGATCTGGCGGACGAGCTGGCGCAGCGAGTCGACTCGGCGTGGAACATGTATGGCCCCACAGAGACCACCGTCTGGAGCACCAGCTCCATGCTGCGGACCCCGGTCGAGCAAGTGAGGATTGGGCGACCGCTCCAGAACACCCAGATTTACGTGCTCGACGGTAATGGCGAGCTCTGCCCGATGGGAGTGCCGGGAGAGCTCTATATAGGCGGGGACGGCGTGACGCGCGGATACCTTAACCGTCCTGAGCTGACCGGAGAACGGTTTGTTCCCGATCCGTTCCTGACGGGCGGGCGGGTGTACCGCACTGGCGACGTGGTGCGGTTGCTCGCGGACGGCAGCCTGGAGTACCTGCGGCGCAACGACAGCCAGGTGAAGCTCAGGGGATATCGAATCGAGCTCGGGGAGATCGAGACGATGCTCGAGCGGCATCCCGCGGTCCTGCAAGCCGTCGCGCTGGTGCGTGAGGACCGGGTGGGCGACGCCCGCCTGGTTGTATACGTAACTAAGAGTCCCGGCGTGGAGGCCACGGACTCGGAGCTGCGCAGTCACCTCCGAGCGTTTCTACCAGACTACATGCTGCCGCAGCATTTCGTGGAGCTCGCCGAGCTGCCCCTGACGCCTAACGGCAAGATCGACAGAAAAGCTCTGCCCGCACCCTTTGCGGCTCGCCTCGACGATTCGCACGTCGAGCCGGGAACGGCCCAGGAACGCCTGGTAGCCGAGATCTGGGGGATTGCCCTCGGGGTGTCTCGCGTCTCGGCCCTCGACAACTTCTTCACCGTGGGCGGCCATTCACTGCTGTCGCTCAAAGTGATAGCAGCGATCGAGGAGCGGACCGGGGTCCGACTCAGCCCCAGAGTGCTGCTCCTCAATACGCTCGCGCAGGTCGCCGCGCACCTGCCGGTCATGCCCGAAGTCAATAGTGGCCCGACTTCATCCCCTTACCCCTCCACGGCATCTGCCAACTCGTGGTACGGTTCTCGCGCCAGCCGCCTCATAAAGAAGGTAATTGAAAAGATACGCGGCCGACCGGGGGCGGTACGTTCGAAATGACTCCCAGCTTTTTTGGCAGCAGCGAGGCGCCGCTCTTCGGCGTCTATCACCCTCCAGTGGGCCCAGGGCAGCGGGACGTGGGCGTGTTACTTAGTTATCCGGGACCGCAAGAGTACATGCGAACGCACTGGGCATTTCGAAAGCTCGCGGCGATGCTCGCGAAAAAGGGGTTTCATGTCTTCCGCTTCGACTACTTCGGGACGGGCGACTCGGCGGGCGCTAGTGACGAGGGAAGGCTGTCGACGTGGAGGGCCAACGTGAACGCCGCGGCGCAGGAGCTGCGCGACATTGCCGCTGTCAACAAGATTTCAGCCATAGGCTTGCGGCTGGGCGCCGCCTTGGCCGCGACTTCCGGACTCTCGCTCACCGACCTTGTCCTCTGGGAACCCGTCGTCGACGGACGCATCTACCTTAGCGAGCTCGAGACCATCCAGGCGCGTCAGCTGGAGCGCAATCTGCATCCACCGTGGCAAGCGATGGAGCGTCCGCCCGAGCTGCTCGGGTTCCCCCTACCGGTTGCGCTGGAGGACGAGGTACGTGGTCTGAACCTCCTGCAGGAGGAGGCGCCGAAGGCGGCCCGCATCGCCATCATGGTGTCGGAGGATCGCCCCATTTTCCACGATCTGCATCGGTCACTCGCTCGCCGCGCAGCGAACGTTACGTTTCACCTTGTTCCCGAGGAGAGCGTCACTCCCCGCAGCGACGAGCTCCAGGCGGCGCTGCTCTCGAACTCGATGTTGAACGCGATCGCGGACCGCCTCGGCTGACGCAAGATGCGCGAGAAGATCTACACGTTTGGCCCGCGCGGCTCCATTGTCGGCATTTTGACGGAGCCGGACCCGGCCGTCGCGCGTCCCGGTGCTCCCGTGATCATCGCGTCGAATGTCGGGTTGAACCACCGAATCGGGCCGTATCGATCTTACGTGTGCCTCGCGCGGGATCTCGCCAAAGTCGGCTACTCTATGCTGCGCTTCGATCTCTCCGGCATGGGCGACAGTGAGTCGCGGCTCGACAATCATAGAGAGCTCGAGCGGGCCATCCTCGACGTGCAGGACGCGATGCAGGCTCTCACGGATCGCAGTGGCGCTCGAAAGTTCGTGCAGCTGGGGTTCTGCTCGGGCGTGGACAGTGCGCACGCCGTGGCTATCGAGGATCCGCGCGTGGTTGGCGCGATTTTCATCGAGGGGTATTCGTTTCCGACGCCGCAGTTCTACGCGCGCAGGTACCTCAAGCGGCCGTGGTCCAGGCGTTTCTGGCATAGCTACTGGCTACGGACACTCGCCCGCTACATTCCCGCCATGAGACCCCACATCCGCGAGGCCGGCGAAGTGGTGGAGATCTATAGTCGGAGCTATCCAACGCGAGACCTGCTCGCGCAGAACTACACGGCGATGGCGGCGCGCGGCGTGAGCATGCTGTTTGTCTACTCAGGCGGCTACGGTTCGGATCACGCGAACAACTACGCGGGTCAGTTCTACGACATGTTCCCCACGTTGCGAGGAGAGCCTCGCATCGAGGTTGAGTACTTCGAGAAGGCGGATCACGTCTTTACGGCACTCGCCGACCGAGAGAAGCTGCTCGCCCGAATCAAGGGCTGGATGCAGACGCACTTTCCCTGAGTCGCAACGGCCGCGTGCCTTCGCGCAGACGGCTACTGGGTCAGAGCCGCAAGCGTTGGAAGATGAACTCCGGCACGGCGCGGATGATGGCCATGACCGGACGCCAGAACCAGGGCACATACAGCACGGGTGTGCCTTTGATCATCGCGCGGACGATATACCGGGCGGCGGTGGCAGGAGAGGCCCAAAGCACTCCTTTCCTGAATGCCACGGTCATAGGCGTGTCCACGAAGCCTGGCTTGATGGTGACCATTCTCACGCCTTGAGAATGGAGCCGCTGGCGCATCCCGCTCGTGAAGGCACTGAGCGCGGCTTTTGCGGAGCCGTATACGTAGTTGGACTGTCGCCCTCGATCACCGGCGACCGAGGAAATCACGGCGATGGTCCCGTGTCGTTGCGCGGCAAAGCGGTTGGCCAGTAACGTGCATAGAGCCATGGCGCTGAGAGCGTTGGTCGCGAACTCCTGCATCATTGTTTCCACCGAAGCCTCGCAGGCCGCCTGATCGGAAAGCGTCCCGTGGGCAATCAACGCCGTGTCCAGTCCGCCGAGGACCTCGGCGGCCGAGTCCACCAGGGCAGGGAACCGGTCCATGCCGCGTGCATCCAGCACGTGGCATTCGGCGGCGGTGGCGCCACGTAGCTTGAGGTCGGCCGCGATCGCCTGCAAACGCTCCGCAGATCGACCGACGAGGAACAAGGCATCGCCACGCCGTGCGAATTCGCGCGCGGTTGCCTCGGCAATCGCCGAGGTGGCGCCCATGATTAGAATGCGTCTCACGTCTCGCGCAACCTCATTGAGTGACACGCCGCCACAACGAGGACGAGAACGCCGGATCGACGTAGGCTTTAAACTGACGCCAGTTGGGAAAGTACTGCTGAAATGAATCCTGCGACATGCGTGCGTCCTTGGCGGGATAAACGGCCCCGCCGGCGGCCACCGTGATGGCGTCAAGCGCCTCCAGCAACGCCAGTGTACGCGCGCCGTGGTTGGGGAAGTCCAGCGCCAGAGTCGCGCCCGGACGTGGGAACGACATCATGCCGAGCGGAGGAATGCGCCCGAACATTTTCAGCACCGCCAAGAACGACCTCTCGCCGGAGCCGGCGATGCGCTCGAATATCTCGGTCAAGGACCGTTCGGCGACCGCTTCCGGTATGACGCACTGATACTGGAAGAAACCTTTCGGACCGAACATGCGGTTCAATTCCAGAATCCCGTCGAGCGGATAGAAGAACGACTGGTAGTGCCACCGCGCAGCGGATTGCTCGGCGGCGGGCCGATGAAAGTAAGCCTGGTTGAGGAAATTCCGCGTCAGGCCGTTGATCAGCGAGAAGGGTGGGGTCAGGGGTAGGCGCACGGGTAAGCGCGATTTCACGGGTTCGCGGCCAGGTACATGATTGCCGCGCATGTACACGCCTCGACCGAGGTGTGACTTGCCTGTCGCGCAGTCCAGCCACGCGACGGTGTATTCGTAGTTGCCGCCCGAGACACGATCCAGTTCGAAGAATTCGCCGAGGCTGCGGAATCGCCGGCTGTCGCCGCCTAGCCACGGGCCAGGGACGGGCCGCAACTGGAGTCGGACCCGGCGAATCAGGCCGGTGAGCCCGAGTCCGCCGGCCGTGGCGCAGAACCACTCGCGGTTCTCCTCGGGCGTACAGCGCAACACGGTGCCGTCGGAGCGCTGTAGTTCGAATTCCAACACGTGGTTGCAGAAGCTTCCGACGCGATGGTGATTTTTGCCATGCACGTCATTGGCGATGGCACCGCCGAGGGTGACGAAACCCGTTCCGGGCGTCACCGGAGGGAACCAACCGTAGGGCAACGTGAGCTCGATGAGATCGTTGAGTAGCACACCGGCTTCGCATTCGATCACACCGCTGACGGAGTCGAAGGCAATGAAGCGGTCGAGCCCGCGGGTGGCGAGCAGCACACCATCCTGATTCAGGCAGACGTCGCCATAGCTGCGTCCATTGCCGTAGGCGAGCAACGGCGACGAATCCGGCAGCGCAGCGAAACGGTGCGTGAGTGGAACGACACGGTGGGAGTAATGGAGTAGGTTTCCCCAGGAAGAACCAGGACCGCTGCGCCAGCTTTTAATTGCCTCGGACATGTCGCGTCAGATGGATATCAGCACGATGCTGCCCAACAACACAAAAACCCTGGGGTCAGGATGCCGTCCAGACACAGCGCTACTGCGGACGGAGTCATGACGGCGCGGGTACTCTTTGGCGCGTCACGAAGAACTCGAGCAACGCGGCACTGACGACCCCGACCAGGACCGCGTACCACAGGGTGGCCAGGCGGCACAGCACGGTGGCGATCAGCGCCGCCTGAATGCTGGCGCCGTGGGCGATCAGCAACGTGGACATCGC
>JANXRE010000173.1 GCA_025353165.1 Acidobacteriota bacterium
CGCGCCGCAGCGGGCCATCGCGGCGGAGGTGGTGGAGAATTTCGAGGCCCGGCAACGCGCGTATTTGCTGTTGAAGCGGCACGGGCAGGAGATCCGCAAGCGTGCCGGCAGCCGCGGGCGGCGGGCGGCTCGGGCCTAACTTAAGTCCTGTAGATCGCCACGTAAACCATCTGGGGGGAGAAGGCGAATGAGCGGATTCTTGAGCGTCGGCGAGGTCCTGTGGGACATTTTCCCCTCCGGCGAACACTTGGGAGGAGCGCCGTTCAACTTTGCCGCGAACTGTACCCGGCTGGGCCATCGCGCGCTGCTGCTCAGCGCGGTTGGGGAAGATGCGCTGGGGACGCGCGCGCTCCAGGGCGTCCGGTCGACCGGCGTTTCCACGGAGTTCGTCCAGCGCACGCGCGACGCGCCGACGGGAACTGTAGACGTTAGTTTCGATCGGGATGGTCAACCGCATTACATCATTCAGCGGCCCGCCGCCTACGATTTCGTTCGCCTGGAGCCGCAAACCGCGAACGAAATCGCCGAGTCCCGGCCCGACATCCTTTACTTCGGCACGCTGGGCCAGACCTGCGCGAACAACCGGGACATTTTGGCGGCCCTTGTCGAGCTTGCGCCGAGGGCACTGCGTTTCTACGATGTGAACCTGCGCAAGGACTCTTTCAGCGCCGACCTGCTGCGGCAGCTTATGCCGATGGCCGACATGATCAAGTTCAACGAGGCCGAGACGGATGTGGTGCAGGGTCTTTTCGACGCGCGGCATGCGACGATCGAAGGGTTCTGCCGGGCGTATTCCGAGCGGTTCGAGTGGCGCGCCGTGTGCGTGACGAAAGGCCCGGAAGGATGCGCAATTCTGCTGAACGGCGAATATGTGGAAGTGCCGGGGTTCCCGGTGGAGACGCCGAGCCCGGTGGGCGCGGGGGACGCTTTCTCCGCGGCCTTCTGTCACGGCATCGGCGAAAGATGGCCGGCCGGGAGGATTGGCGAGTTTGCCAACCGGGTCGGCGCGATGGTCGCCAGCAGGCCGGAGGCGGTCAGCGATTGGACGCTCGCGGATTGTTACGCGCTGACTCGCAAGAGTGCGCCGGGATCGTGAAAGTCTGGGAGAATACGGGGAGGAGATCGAAACATGACTACCCATGAAGTTGCGGACGCGCTGGTCGGATTTTGCTCGAAGGGCAAGTTCGAGGAGGCCACGAAGGCCCTCTATTCGCACGACGTCGTCAGCATGGAGGCCGGTGTGCCTCCCGGAGCGTCGCGCGAGGCAAAGGGCTTGGCGGCGGTGATGGCGAAGGGCGAATGGTGGACCGCCAACCACGAAGTCCACTCGGCCGTGGTCGAGGGCCCTCTGGTCGCCGGTTCGCACTTCTCAGTGGTTTTCAAGCTGGACGTCACGTTCAAGCCGGACGGCAGACGGTTCATCATGGAAGAAGTCGCCGTCTACAAAGTCGCGGACGGCAAGATTGTGTACGAAGAGTTCTTCTACAAAGTGTGAAAAATATGGACAGACAGCCATTCCGCCAGAGGGTCTAAATCAGGACCAACAGGTTACGGCGGAAAAGGTGTCTGTCCCCCATTTTTCAGGAAGCGGTCGAACCAGGCGAACGCGTCGGCCTGCATGGCCCGGTCGAACTTGTGGCCGCCGTCGTAGTAGATGGCGCGGTAGCGGTCCGACGCGTTCGCTCGCTTGAATGTCTCGGCGATCATCGCGTCGGCGCGCTGCATTTCCGGCAGCGAGTAGAGGGGATCTTCCCGGCAACTGAGCACCATCGTCGCCGCCGGGGCCCGCATGGCGAGGATCTCCGGAAAATCCAAGTCCTTCGGTAACAGGGGCACGTAGGTCATCCAGGTGTGGGTGAAGGCTTTGTCGAGCAGGAAGTCCCGCCAGGTGGTCATGAAGCCCACGGCGATCGCGACTTTCACGCGGTCGTCGAGCCCTCCGAGGAACACCGTGCGCATCCCTCCGCCCGACAGTCCCGCGATGCCGATGCGCTTCGCGTCGACATCCGGCCGGCTGCTCAGCACATCCAGCGCCCGCTGATCCTCGACGAGGTAGACTCCCGGCCAGGTCGTTCCGGCCGACAGGAGACTCTTCTCCATAATGTGCTCGTGCGCGTCGGCGAACGCGTTGTACTTCGCGATGCCTTCGAGATCGTCCGGCGACGGGTCAACTCCTCCGGCCTGGACGTTGGGGGGCACATCCTTCACCAGCACTCTGCGGCTGGCGAACGGGAACGTATCGTGAACCAGCACGGCGTATCCCCGTTTCGCGATCTCGTTGGCCCAGGCGGTGCCTTCATAGTAGAGATCCTGGTGCGTCTTCTGGATGGCCCAGGGGGTCGAGTCCGTTCGCGCGATCTTGCGCCAACCCAGAAACTTGTTGCCGCCGTGATCGTGCAGCGCCAGGATGCCCGGCAGCGGCCCGCGCGCGCCGGCCGGCTTGAGGAACACCGCCTCGGTTCTGGGGCCGGCCGGCAACTGCCAGGTCAGAAACTCGATATCCAAACCGTCATAGGTGGCGCGCCCGGTGACCGTGACCACCGGGAGGCCGCCGAGGTTTACGGGAGCGATGCGCTCCAGCGCGCGTTTCCGCGCCGCCTGCCGCCACTCCGCGACGTTCTTCCACTTGCCCGTTCGAAAGGACAAGCGCGCGGGGGCGTCGCCCAGGACTTCGTTAGCGAGCCATGGCCCGTAGCTGCCTACCTGGTTGACCCTTGGCGGGGTCGTTTGTCCGAAGACTGCGGGAGGTGATATGAGGACTGTTGCGAGGAGTGCGGTGGCGTTCATTCTCATGCATCTTCTATTGTGATGTAGAAACTGAGAGGCTGGGCCGAATCCGACGCCGACTAGCGGGAGCTACGATAGAGCTATGGGAGCCGCTCAGTCGCTTGTCGTCACCGGCGCCGCGGAACTGCAGATGCAGCTCGATCATCCTTCGCCCGAGATGATTCGCTCTCGTGCCAATGAGGTCTTCGGCAATGCCGATAAAGCGCAGACTTGGCTAAATCGCCCTCGAAGGATTTTCAATAGCCGCTCTCCGGAGCAGATCATTGAATCCGGCGATGCTGAGATGATGCGCGAGGTTCTCAAGGCGCTGATTGCCATCGAATTCGGGACGTTCAGTTGATCGTATATCGATTACACCGCAATATACGGCAACCCTCTGAATACGATCTGAACAGGGAGAACCGCTGGAATCCAGCGCGCACCGCGATGTTGTACTGCGCCGCCACGGTTTCGCTGTGCTGCCTCGAGTATCTCGTGCATACCGACCCCGACCTGATCCCCGATAATCTGATCTGGTCTTGGGCTGAGCTTCCGGCCGATCCGGAAGTGTTTGACGGCACATGGGACATGGGAAATGTGGAGTGGACGCGAGCGATCGGCAAGAACTGGGTTGACAGCCGGCGATCTCTCGCTGTCCGAGTTCCGTCCGTAATCGTCCCGCATACGCCGGTGGATTTCAATATCCTGCTGAATCCGACCCATGACGTTTATTCCCAAATCGAGTGGCGGGATGGCGGCAAGTTCAGTTTCGATCCGCGGCTGTTCTTGGACGGGGCCTCCGTTTAAGCTGCTATCGAGGGCTGTGGGCCACGCGGAAAGTCCTGGCCGCCGCGTTGGGATCGGCTGCGCTCAATGGCGCCACGGGAAATGGTGACGGGCTGAATTCCCGCAAGCGATTAGGATTTCAGCTAATATATCCGCATGCCGAAAGCCGTCGGGTGGCTGCTCGCGAAACTACGGGCGATCACCTTCGCCCGGTGGATGATGGTGGCCATTCTCGTGTTCGTGGCGTTCTACGAATACAACCAGATTTTCCACGACAGTATCATCGTCGACCCGTTCACCGTGCCCAAGCAGTACGAGGAATCGGGGTGGGGTTCGCAGACAATGACCGCGCGGATCCAGGACGCGCTCGATCAGATGGAGGGGGCGGCGCAGCGACAGCGCCGGGACCAGCTGGCCCTTTCGGTGGATCAATCGTCGACGCCGGATTTCGAAGTGCCTGGCACGGGGCTCGGGCTGAAGACGATCGGGAATCTCCTGCGGCAGCTTCTGCATCGCGAAGCCCGCCACATCGGCGGGGAGATTATTCTGCCGCTGAAGGCGGATCCGGATCTTTCCAAGGCCCAGATCGAGATCACGCTGCGCAGCTCTTGGGGAGCGACGCGAAGCCACTGGCCGGCGGTCTATGCGCCGGCCAGCGATCCGCAGGCGGTCGCTCAAGCGGCCGCGGAGAAGGTTCTGGAAGAGATCAATCCTTACGTGCTGGCCGCGTACCTTTCCATGAAGGGCGAGAACGATAGGGCCATTCAGGTGGCGCAAAGTGTCGCGACGGACCCGTCGAAGGAGAAACAATACCGGGCGGCGGCTTACAACGTGTGGGGCGCCTCGCTGGTCGCCAAGGGGCAATTCGACGCGGCGGCGGAGAAGCTGAGGGAATCCATCAAACTGGCCCCGAATTCGGCCGTGACGTTGAACAACTGGGGAAAGGCGCTCGAAGCCGAGGGGAAGCACGAGGAAGCGGTTCAGAAGTTCCAGACCGCGGTCGGGATGGGCAGTAAGAACCCCGTCCTGCTGCATAACCTGGCGGGCGTGCTGGAGAAGCAGGGCAAGCACGACGAAGCGATCCAGACCTACCAGGATGCGGCGCAGGCGAATCCCAGCGATCCGCGCGTGCGCACGGGTTTGGCGCACGTTCTTCAGAAGACGGGGAAGTTGAGCGAGGCGGTTCAGCAGTACCAGAAGGCGCTGGAACTGCAGCCCAAGGATGGCTCGGCCGCCGTAGGCCTGGGTTCCGTTCTGCAACAACAGGGGAAGATCGGAGAAGCGCAGCAGGTAATCCAGAAAGCGATCGAGGTCGATCCCGCGAATCCGGCAACGTATTCGGCGTTGGGCGGCATTCTGAAGAGTCAGGGTAAGTTTGCCGAGGCGAAGCAGATGTTCGAGAAGGCGGCGCAGGTCAGTGAGAGCGCGGGGCAGAAGTAGAAGCTACTGGATGACCGGGCTGGAGTAAGCTGAATGTGGAGAGCAAAGGACCGTGCCTTCGGACCGCCTCAGTCGCATTACGATCAATGATGCCCAATGCGGCGGGCGGCCCTGCATCCGCGGAATGCGTATGCGAGTGACGGATGTTCTGGAGCTTCTGAGTTCCGGCGCGAGTTTCGACGAGATCCTCAAAGACTACCCCTATCTCGAGCACGAAGACATCTTCGCGGCGATCGAGTAGGCGGCTCGGCAGACAGATCACCCGGTCGTCCTGTCTGCGTGAAGTTCGTTGTAGACAACCAACTTCCGCCCGCGCTGGCCAGGCTCATCCAGAATGAATTCGGGGCGGAGGCGGCGCACGTTGCCGATATCGGGCTGCGAGATGCGAGCGATGTCGACCTGTGGAGATACTCATCCGCAACTGGTTGGATTCTGATCTCGAAAGACGAAGATTTCGTCAACATGTCGCTGCACGCGCCGACAGCGGGGCTCCTGTGGGTGCGCATCGGCAATTGCCGTCGTGCATTCCTGTTCGATGTGTTCCGGCGAGTCTGGCCAAGGATCATGGAACGTCTTCAGGAAGAAGAGCGCTCATCGAGATCCGATGAGGCTGGGAGCGGGGGGCAGCCCTACTCGAACAGGCCGAAGGTGAATACGTCGGCGCCGGCGGCAAGGGTCACGTATTGCTTCCCGTTGACGCTGTAGGTGATCGGCGAGGCCGTGATGTTTTGCCCGAAAGAGTAGTGCCAGAGGTGCTTTCCGGTCCGGGCGTCGAGGGCTACGAACTGGCCGTCGTCGTCGCCGAAAAACACCAGCCCGCCGGCGGTCGAGACCGTGCCGGCCCACATCTCGGCCGGGCCGGTCATCGGATATTCCCACTGGATGGTTCGGGTCACGGGGTCAATCGCGCGGAGGTAGAACTTGCCGGGCTGAGCCCCGACCGGCTCGGACCCTCCGCCCATGATTTCCTTCATGGGTTCCGGGACGGTCTCGGATACCATGTACACGTCGCATTGCTCGAGCGCGGGAAAGTAGATTAGGCCCGTCCCGGGGTTGTACGACGGGGACATCCAGTTCGACGCGCCTCGCACGGACGGGCACACCGCGCGGCCCACCGGCGTCGGCTCCATATCGGGCAGCTCCAACGGCCGCCCTTTCGCGTCCACTCCGGTGGCCCAGGTCAGCTTCTTAATGAACGGGGTGGCGCCGATGAATTCGCCGGTGGCCCGGTCCAGAACGTAGAAGAAGCCGTTGCGGTTCGGATGCAGCAGGGTCTTGCGCGGCTTCCCGCCGATCGTAAGATCCACCAGGACGGGGATGGATTGGGCGTCCCAATCGTGTGTGTCGTGCGGCGTGAACTGGAAATGCCATTTCAACTTGCCGGTGGCCGCGTCCAGGGCGAGCATGGAGCAGGTGTACAGGTTGTCGCCGCCGCGCGGCCTGCCGAAGAAATCCGGCCAGGGATTTCCGGCGGCCCAGTAGACGAGATTCAGTTCGGGATCGTAGCTGCCGTTCATCCAGGTTGCGCCGCCGCCGTACTTCGAAGACGAGCCGGCCCATGTCTCCGAGCCGGGCTCTCCGGGCGCGGGGACGGTCCAGAACCGCCAGAGCTCGTGGCCATCGTCCGCCGACAGGGCGGCGACGAAGCCGCGGATTCCGCCGTCGCCGCCCCCCACTCCGACAATGACGCGGTCCTTTAGGGCCAGCGGCGCCATGGTCGCGAAATGCCCGTCGCTCAACGACGCATATTTCGCGGCCCAGAGCACTGCGCCCGTCCGGCGGTCGAGCGCCATCAGGCGGCAATCGCCGGTGAGGAAGAATACTCGATTGCCGAGCAGCGCGACTCCGCGGTTCACCGAGTCGCGCTTCGAGCCGTGGTCCTGCCAGGTCCAGATACGGCGGCCGCTGCGCGCGTCGATCGCGTGGACCTCGTTCGTATTCGTGACGTACATGACCCCGTCGTAGACCAGCGGAGTCGCCTCCAGGTGAGTCGCTCCCGGGACGTGGTAGGTCCACTTGGCGACGAGGTTCGCGGCGTTCGCGGCGGTGATTTGAACCAGCGGCGAGTGCCGTTGGGACGAGTAGCCGCCGCCGTAGGTGAGCCAATTCGCTCCGGGCCCGCGCAGAATGTCTTCGTACCGGACCTGCGCCGTTGCCGCGACGGCGAATGCGATTACCGCCAGTGTCAGTCTCAATGGCTCGATCCTCTCGGCCGCACGGTTTGATGGGCTAGGAAGGCGACCAGGTCGTCGATTTCCGGGGGTGCAAGCCGGTCCGCGTAGGATGGCATCACGGAGTTCTTCCGAAGGTGGATTTCGCGGATGTCCTCCGCGGCGAGAAGATGCAGGTCGCCGGCGGCGGTCTGCAGTTCGTAGGAGTAATTCGTCGCTCCCCGCAGCACGCCTTCCAGTTTCTGTCCGGAGTGCAAGGTGATGCGGGCGCCGCGATAGTCGCCACCGGGCCGGATTGCGGGGCTTAGGATCGCGGTTCTGAGTTGCAGGACTGAACGGGCGGCTCCCTCGTCCGAGAGATCGGGGCCTAGCAGGCCTCCATTGCCTCGAATATTGTGGCAGGAGCCGCACTGTCCTTTGCCGTAGAAGATGGCGCGGCCGGCTTCGGGGTTCCCGGCTACGACGCTATCGGCGGCGGCGGCGCTCAGGCTGCGGATGAAGGCAATCAGGTTGCGGACCTCGGCGTCGGGGAAGGAGAAGGGAGGCATGCCGGTGCCTTTCACTCCTTGGGTGATGGATGCGAGCAGCCGCTCGTCGGGGGCTTCGCGGATGCTTCCGCCGTCGTTCAGTTTTGGGCCGCGGCCGCCCTCTCCGTGCTGGCCGTGGCAGCCGGCGCAGGCGGTTCCGAAGAGCTTGTTGCCGGCCTCCACAGCTTCGGGCGTGATGGTTACGGTGATGGCGGCTTCTTTCTTCGGGTGTGGGTCTTCGGCGGCGGCGAGGGAGCACACAAGGGTCGCGAGGGAGATAATCCGTAGTGTCAACGCGGGGGAGATCCTGGATCTATTATCCTTCACGCGTGGTATTTTCCAAACGCCCGGGCGTCGCCAAGAGTGGCGACGCGGCACGCACGAGCGCGTGCGCCACGTTCGGATTAGAGCTGTTTCGGCAGGGCGAAGGCGACGTATGCGCCGTGGATTTTTTCCTGGGTCGCGGGCGTGAGGCCGGCCTGCGCGGCGGCACAGAAGACGATGTATTCGCGGCCGCCGGTTTCGTAGACGGCGGGCATGCCCTCCAGCGCGGATGCCAGTTCGTGTTCCCAGAGGACTTTTCCGTTTGCGGCGTCCAGGGCCCGGACTTTGCGATCGCGGGTGCCGGTGAAGATCAAGCCTCCGGCGGTCACCACCGGGCCGACCTTCGGGTAGTGCGTTCCCGTGTTCTTAAAGCCGCGGGCGGCGAGTTCCGGAACCTCGCCCAACGGAATCTTCCATTTGATCGTGCCTTGGTTGAGATCGTAGGCGGTCAACGAAGTCCAGGGCGGGGCGATCGGCGACAGCCCATCGCTGGCGATCATGAAGCCGAATCCGCTGTAATAGCGCTCATCTTCCGGATGATCCTTCCCCAGCCGGAGCATGGCCGGAAGGTCCTTGGACACGACGAAGAGCAAGCCGTTCTCGGGGTCCACTGCCGCGCCTCCCCAATTGGCTCCGCCGTTGTTGCCCGGCATCTGTATGGTGCCGCGTTGCCCGGGCGGCGTGAACAGGCCCTCGTTCCGCGCCGACAGGATGTCGTCGCGGAAACGGGCGCGGTCCTCCTTGCTGAGGAACGGACTCAGATCGTCCACCGTGAATTTCTGGCGTGCGAAGGGCGGCGGCTTCAGCGGAAAGGGCTGAGTGGGCCAGGTCTCCTCGCCGACCATTTCCGAACGCGGCACGGGCCGTTCCTCGATGGGCCAGAGCGGCTCGCCGGTCACTCGATCGAAGACCCAAACGAAGCCCTGCTTGGTGACCTGCGCGACGATGTCCACCAGTTTGCCTTCGTGGCGCACGGTGAGCAGCTTGGGCGCGGTGGCATTGTCGTAATCCCAGATGTCGTGGTGGACCATCTGAAAATGCCACAGGCGCTTGCCGGTGCGGGCGTCCAGTGCGAGTAGGCAATCGGAGAACAGATTCGCTCCGCTCCGATCGACGCCATAGAAGTTGTATTTCGCGCTGGCCGTGGGCGCGTAGACGATGCCGCGTTTCTCGTCGACCGACAGCTCGCTCCAGACATTTGCGCCGCCGACACGCTTCCACGCGTCCTTGGGCCAGGTGTCGTATCCGAACTCGCCGGGCCGCGGGATGGTGTGGAAGGTCCAAACGACTGTCCCGGTGCGAACGTCGAAGGCGCGTATATCGCCTGGCGCGGAACCGTATCCTTGATTGGTGGCCGATCCGAGAATCAGCAGGTTCTCAAAAACGCGCCCGGGCGTGGTGGACTGGACGAGCCGGATGGCCGTGGGATCGCGGTCCAATCCCTGCTTCAGATCGACGCTGCCGTTTTCGCCGAAGGACGGAATTGGGCGTCCGGTGCGCGCGTCGATGGCTCGGAGAAAATGATTGCTCGCGAACAGGAGTCGCCGGTCGGACCGATCCGCGCTCTCCCAATAATTGATGCCGCGGCTGGTGATGATGGTGAGGTCGGGCTCAGGAGGGCGCACCCAGATCTCCTTGCCGGTGGCCGCGTCCAGCGCGACCAGCGAGTTGTTCCTGGCGAGAACGAACATCACGCCGTCGACGACGACCGGGTTGAAGGCGTACTTGTTGTTGTCTCCGGTCGAGTAGGTCCAGGCCACTTCGAGTTGAGTCGCGTTGGAGCGATTGATTCGCGCCAGCGTCGAGTATTGAGCCGAGTCGCCTGCGCCAGCGTAGTCGCGCCAGCTTCCGTGGTCCTGCGCCAGCGCGGGCACGACCGCGGCGAGGGCTAGCGCGATGAGAACCTTCGTCCAGAGAGCCATTCACCTTATCATGACGGAACGCCCGCCAAACTGAGTAAAATAACAAGATGGGCTTGGACTGGGCCAGCAAGGCTGGCCAAACCGCTGGGACCTGGCAGCTCGATTCACTCACCAGCGCATGCGACGAACGAGTGGATTATGCCGGCACCGGAGACGGGAAACGGGTGTGGGTGCAACTGGTGCCCCGCGGCGAAAAGACGTCGGCCGTCCGGAAGAGTTGGGAACGGGTCCGGCACTTCTCGCACCCGTATCTGATTGCGATGTACGATTGCGGCGAAACCGAAGTGAGCGGTTCGCCGGTCGATTACGCGGTATTTGAGCCGGCCGACGATAACGTGGGCGTCATCCTGGCGGGGCGCGTTCTGGATGCCGATGAAGCGCGAGCCATGACGCTGGCCGCGTCGAGCGCGCTCTCCTACCTGCACGCACAATCGCTGAGCCACGGCGCGGTCACCGCGTCCAACATGTTCATCGTGGGCGAGGCGGTGAAGTTGAGCGTCAACACGATCGCGCTGGCGAATGGCGGTGGGCGCGAGACCGATCTGAAGCAGCTCGGCATGACGCTGGTCGAGGCGATGACGGGCATGGCAAGCCCGGAAGCGGCGCGCAGCCTCCCGAAGCCGTTCCGCGCCATAGCCCGCGGCTGCCTGGAGCCGGAACGGCGCCGCTGGACCGCCGATAAGAGCCTGGACATTCTCAAGGGCCGGTCTCAGTCCGGAATCAACTTCGATCTTGTCGTGCAAGCTGCGCGCCGGGCCGGGGAGGCGTTCGCGGGCCCGGGCCGTTGGGCGATCGCCGCCGTTGCCGCGCTGGTGCTGCTGGGCGGAGTGCTGCTGTACCGCTCGGCGAGCCGTCCGCCGGCGCCGGTGGCGAAGCTGCCCATCACGATTGTCGTTCCGCCATCCCGACTCCGTCCGCCGGCGCGGAAGCGGGCGCCGGTTGCCGGCCAAGCGGTAACGCCCGGCCACGGCCCGTGGGCGGTAATCGCGGCAACCTATAGCAATTTCGATTCGGCGCAGGGCCGTGCCCGGCAGATCGGCAGGAAGTCGCCGCAACTTCGTCCTCGGGTGTACCCGCCGGCCGGCCGCGGCAATCGCTATTACGTCGTGCTTGGATCCGGCATGACTCAGAAGGAAGCGGAAGCGCTGCGCCGTACCGCGCGCCAGGCGGGCGCTCCTCGCGACACTTACGTAACCAAGCTCAAGGAATCGTAGGGGTCGGGCCGGATGCCGCTCGCGAATTTCGATCCGATCGTTTCCGCATGGTTTGCGGGCCGGTTTGGGCGCCCGACGGAACCGCAAATCGCGGGCTGGCCGGAGATTGCGGCGGGGCGGAACGTTCTGATCTCCGCGCCCACGGGTTCAGGCAAGACGCTGGCTGCTTTTCTATTTTGCCTGGACCGGCTGGTCCGGCAGTCGCGCGCGAACACGCTTGTCGATGAGACGCAGGTGGTCTACGTCTCGCCGTTGAAGGCGCTGTCGAACGACGTGCACCGGAACCTGGAAGCGCCGCTGGCTGAGATGTCGGCGCTGGCGGCGCGTCTCGGCACTCCGCTCATGCCGATTCGGACGGCGGTTCGCACAGGGGATACGCCGGCGTCGGAACGGCGGCAAATGGGGAAGACTCCGCCTCACGTGCTCGTCACCACTCCGGAGTCGTTGTACATCCTGCTGACGGCCGACCGATCGCGGCGCATGCTGTCGAATGTGAACACGGTCATCGTGGACGAGATTCACGCGGTGGCGGACGACAAGCGCGGCTCGCACCTGGCGCTCACGCTCGCGCGGCTGGATGCCGTCGTCCGTGGCAGCGGCCGGAGGGCTCCGCAACGGATCGGACTTTCGGCTACCGTCCGACCGATCGAACAGGTGGCCCGCTATCTCGCGCCGGACGCCACGGTTGTCGACATCGGTCACCGGCGCGACATGGATTTAGCCGTCGAGGTGACGAACGATGAACTCGGCGCGGTGGCGACCACCGCGATGTGGGAGGAGATCTACGACCGCCTCGCCCGCCATATCCTCGCTGAGCGGACGACTCTGGTGTTCGTCAATACCCGCCGGATGTCGGAGCGCGTCGCCCATGCGCTGGCCCCGCGGCTGGGCGACCAGGCCGTCTTGCCGCATCATGGCAGCCTGTCGCGGGCGCTGCGGCACGAAGCGGAATCGCGATTGAAGAATGGCGAGTTACGGGCGGTCGTGGCGACTGCTTCCCTGGAGCTCGGCATCGATATCGGCACGGTCGATCTGGCGATTCAGATCGGATCGCCGCGCTCCATCGCGGTGGCACTGCAACGCATCGGACGGTCGGGGCATTGGGTCGGCGCGAAGCCCCGGGGCATCCTGTTTCCCACCACGCGCGACGAATTGGTGGAATGCGCGGCGCTGATCCATGCGATACGCGCGGGCCATCTGGAAAGCATCGCGATTCCGGAGAATGCGCTCGACATCCTGGCCCAGCAGATTGTCGCCGAGACGGCTTGTGAAGACTGGGGCGAACGGGAGTTATACGATCTGGTTCGGAGCGCGTATCCGTACCGCGCGCTGGATCGCAAGGATTTCGATGCGGTGGTCACGATGCTCTCCGAAGGCATCGCGACCTCCCGGGGCCGCAGCGGGGCGCTGGTGCATCGCGACGGGGTGAATCAGCGGCTGCGCGGCCGTCGCGGTGCGCGATTGGCGGCGATTACTTCAGGCGGGGCGATACCGGACACCGCGGCCTACGCGGTCGTGGTCGAGCCGGAGGGCAAGACCGTCGGCACCGTGGATGAAGACTTCGCCGTGGAGAGCGGGATCGGCGACGTGTTTCTGCTCGGCACTCAGTCCTGGAGGATCCGGCATGTCGGGCGGGGCCAGGTACGCGTCGAAGATGCCCGGGGCGCCCGGCCGTCGCTGCCGTTCTGGCTGGGGGAAGCGCCCGGACGATCGGCGGAGTTGTCGCTGGCGGTATCGCAAGTTCGCGAGCGCATGGCATCCGGCGCGGCTGATTTTCTGACGGCCGAGTGCGGCCTGGACGAGGCCGGCGCGCGGCAGGCCATCGCTTATGTAAGGTTGGGCGTGGAATCGCTGGGCGCGCTGCCCTCGTCCACGACGGTCGTGGCGGAACGCTTCTTCGATGAGGCCGGCGGAATGCAACTGATTCTGCATGCGCCGTTCGGATCGCGCGTGAACCGGGCCTGGGGGCTCGCGCTTCGGAAGCGATTCTGCCGCACCTTCAATTTTGAGTTGCAGGCCGCCGCCACCGACAACGGCATTGTCATCTCACTGAGCGAGCAGCATGCGTTTCCACTCGAAATGGTGTTTGAGTTTCTGCATGCGGAAACGCTCCAGGACGTACTGAGCCAGGCGTTGCTGGCCGCCCCGATGTTCACCTCGCGATGGCGATGGAACGCGTCGCGCGCCCTCGCGATCCTCCGCTTCCGCGGCGGCGCGAAGGTGCCCGCGCCGCTTCAGCGCATGCGCTCGGACGACCTGCTGGCCTCGGTGTTTCCGGACCAGGCGGCTTGCGGCGAGAATCTGACCGGACCCATTCGGATTCCGGATCACCCGTTGGTGAACGAAACGATCTCGAACTGCCTGTACGAGGCGATGGATCTGGAAGGCCTGCGCGCTGTCCTGACAGGTTTGGACTCCGGAACGATTCGTAGCGTGGCTGTCGAAAACCCCGCCCCTTCGGTGTTCTCGCACGAAATCCTGAATGCGAATCCTTATGCGTTTCTGGACGATGCTCCACTGGAGGAGCGGCGGGCGCGGGCCGTGCAGCTCCGGAGCGTGCTACGTACGGACGTGTCGAACGGCGCGGGCATCCTGGATCCGGCGGCTATCGACCAGATTTCGGCTGAGGTATGGCCGGACCCGCGCAACCCGGATGAGCTTCACGACGCGCTGCTCACGATGATCCTCGTGCCCGCCACTCCCGAGTGGCAGGCGTGGTTCGAGGAGCTGCGGGCAACAAACCGCGCGTTCGCGATAGATCGATTCTGGATCGCCGCGGAGCGCCGTGAATTGGCGGCTGACACGCTCGCCATCGTGCGCGGATGGATGGAGAGCCTGGGGCCGGTGACGGCGAGCGCCTTGGCGGATCGGCTGGCGCTGAACGTCGACGATGTGCGCATGGCGCTGGCCGCGCTGGAAGCCGAAGGCCAAGTTTTTCAGGGCCGGTATCGCTTCCCCGCGGAGCACGAGATCGAGTGGTGCAACCGCAGGATCCTCGCGCGCATTCATCGCGCGACGCTCGGGAAACTGCGGCGGGAGATCGAACCCGTTACCGCCTGGCAGTTCCACCAATTCCTTGCGCGATGGCAGCACACGACGGCCGGAGCGCAGCTTCATGGCAGCGACGGCGTGCTGCAAGTCGTCCGCCAACTGCAAGGGTTCGAGAGCCCGGCATCCGCCTGGGAGCCGAACATTTTCGCGCGTCGCGTCGCGCGCTACAGTCCCGCGGATCTCGACGAGTTGTGCCTGTCGGGCGAGGTCGCCTGGGCTCGCCTGTCGCCGCACCCTGCGTTGATGGATGCCGAGCGGCGGGTCAGGCCGACGCGCATCGCGCCGATTTCGTTTTTCCTGCGCGAGGACGCCGACTGGTTGATCGCCGCGCCGGCGCCGGCCATCGAGACGGAGAGTCTGTCGCATGCCGGGTGCGACGTGCTGGAAGCGTTGTCGGATCGCGGAGCTTCCTTTTTCGGCGATCTGGTGCGTTCGACAAAGCGGCTCGCCAGCGAAGTGGAAGACGCGCTGTGGGAGTTGACGGCCGGAGGGCTGGTCACCGCCGACGGCTTCGAAAACTTGCGGGCGCTCATCGACCCCAAGCGTCGGCGCGGCGAGGGGCGAGGACGGCTTGCGCGACCACGGCATGCCGCCGGCCGTTGGGCGCGAGTGACGCATGAGGCTTCCACATTGACGAGGGAGGAGCGCGCGCGCCGGCATGCCCAGCAGTTACTGCTGCGGTGGGGAGTGTTGTTTCGGGATATGCTCGCGCGCGAGACGGTTTCGCCGCCGTGGCGCGATCTGGCGCCGGTGCTGCGGCGGATGGAAGCGCAGGGCGAGATTCGCGGAGGACGCTTCGTCGCGGGTTTTACCGGGGAGCAATTCGCGCGTCCGGAAGCAATCGACCTGCTGCGGGCAGTCCGGCGGGCCGGCGCCGATACCCTGGACGATGCCCCGCCGGCCGATCCGTTGAATTTGACCGGGATCATTCTCCCCGGCGCGAGAGTGAACGCGTCGGCGGTGGCGTAAGGAACCACGCGCAGCGGCATAATGAAGTGCATGATTCGAACCCTGGCCCTGCTGGCGACCGGCGCGATTACTTTCGCGCAGCAGAATCCAAGCTGGATCAGGCCGTTCCCGCCGCACCGGATTGCCGGCAATGTGTACTACGTGGGCACTGAGGATCTGGCCTGCTTTCTGCTGACCACTCCCGAGGGGCACATCCTCATCAATACTGGCCTCGCCGGTTCCGAGCTTCTGATCAACGCCAGTATTCGCCAGCTCGGGTTCCGCCCGGAGGATGTGAAGATTCTGCTCACAATGCAGGCTCATTTCGACCACGTTGCGGCCATGAAGGAAATGCAGCAGGTCTCGGGTGCCAAGGTGTATGCGACGGAAGCGGACGCTTCCGTGCTGGAAGACGGCGGCCGCAGCGATCCGTATTTTTCGCGCTACCGGTTTGCCGCGGTGAAGGTCGATCGAAGGTTGAAGGACGGCGACCTGGTGCGGCTGGGCGGCACTCAGCTCACCGTGATTCTCACGCCGGGACACACCAAGGGCAGCGTGACCTACTCGACCACAGTCGTCGATGGCGGACAGAAGCGCAGCATGGTTTTCGCGAACATGGGCACGGTGGTGATGCCGCTCGTCGGGAATGCTAAGTACCCGCAAATCGCCGAAGACTTCGCGCGAGCGTTCGAGAGGCAGAAGCGGCTTTCGCCGGACATCTGGGTCGCCGCGCATGCCTCGCAATACGGAATGGCGGAGAAGTTGAGAGCCGGGTCTTTCGTCGATCCGCAGGGGTACCAGGCGGCCGTCGAGCGGCACGCCGCGATGTTCCGGGAACGACTCGAAAAGGAGAGCAAGCGATGACGCGAAGGTTGTTCCTGGGATGCGCGGCAGCAGTCGCGGCGAGTCCCGCGAGAGTGGATCTCTCCACATTCCCCTACGGCGCGGTTGAGTTGCTGGGAGGCCCGCTGAAGCGGCAGTTCGACGAGAATCATTCCTTCTTTCTCAACCTGAGCGAGGACCGGCTGCTGAAGATCTACCGTCAGCGCACGGGACAACCCGCACCGGGTAAGGACATGGGCGGGTGGTATGACGATTACTGTCCGGGCGCGCACTTCGGGCAGTATCTTTCCGCCCTGGCCCGCTTCGCCGCCGCGACTCGTTCGGAACCAACTCGCGCGAAGGTGAAACGGCTGGTGCGCGGATATGCGCAGACCGTGGATCCGTCGGGCAAGTTTTTCGTCGGCCTTCGCCACCCGGGCTACACCTACGACAAGCTGGTCTGCGGCCTGCTCGACGCTCATTCGTGGGCCGGCGACAACAGCGCGTTGCCGGTGCTGTACGCGACCACGCGGGCGGCAACGCCGCACATGCCGGATCATGCGCTCACCGCCGAAGAACAGAACTCGCGCCCGCACAAGGACGAGACCTATGTTTGGGACGAGACGTACACCATGGCCGAGAACCTCTTTCTCGCGTACGAACGCACGGGGGACCGGCTGTTTTTCGACATGGGCCGGCGCTACCTGCTGGACCGCACTTTTTTCGATCCCCTGGCGCAGGGGCAAAACGTTTTGCCGGGGCGTCACGCCTACAGCCACGTGAACGCGTTGAGCTCCGGCATGCAGGGTTACTTGAAGCTCGGGGACACGAAGTATCTGCGTGCCGTCACGAATGCCGTGGACATGATCTGGAAGGACCAGAGTTTCGCGACCGGCGGCTGGGGGCCGAACGAGGCTTTCGTGGAGCCCGGCAAAGGACAGTTGGGCGCGAGCCTGTCGGACACCCATCGCAGTTTCGAAACTCCCTGCGGGGCGTATGCCCATTTCAAGGTGATGCGTTACCTGCTGGGTGTCACGCGCGATGCCCGCTACGGCGACAGCATGGAGCGGGTTCTCTATAACACCGTACTGGGCGCGTTGCCGTTGCGCGAAGATGGATCGACCTTCTACTATTCCGACTATCATCATTCGGGCGCGAAAACCTATCGCAGAGACATTCCGGAAGCGGCGTACCGGTGGGACCACGACTCCAGGTGGGCGTGCTGTTCCGGTACGCTGCCGCAGATCGCGGCGGATTACGCGATCAGCGGATATCTGCGCAGTCCCGACGGCGTCTACGTGAATCTCTACGCGCCCTCGCGCCTCACCTGGACAATGAATTCCATCCGCTGCGTCCTCACTCAGCAGACTGGCTATCCGACCGGCAGTCTGGTGACCCTGCGGATGGAGCTATCCTCGCCCGCCGATCTGTCTCTGCACCTTCGTGTGCCGTCCTGGGCCGGGAGGAACACGTCCGTTTCGGTGAATGGCAAGCGGTTGAAAGAGGCCCTCGTGCCGGGGACTTTCTTTGCAGTGCGTCGAAGCTGGAAGAGCGGCGACGTCGTGGAACTGGATATCGATCAGCCGGTCCGGACCGAGGCGGTGGATGCTCAGAACCCGAATCAAGTGGCGCTGTTGCGCGGTCCCCAGGTGCTGTTTGCGATCGCCGATAAACAGCCAGAACTCAGGCGGGAACAACTGGCGCGTCCGCGGCTTTCCAAGGCGCGGAACGAGGATTGGACCTTGGACGGCCTGCTGCTGCGGCCCTTCGCGAGCATCGGCGAGGAAGTCTACCAGACGTATTCGAAAGTCGTGACAGGATAGAATCAATTATCAAGATGACGAAACTATTCATTGTTGTATCCGCGCTCCTCATGCCCGTGCTGGCCCAGGACAACCCGTTCGTGGGCCGCTGGGATTTTAACGTCACGGCCAACGGCGCCGCCTGGCTGGGCGTGACCCAGAAGGACGGCAAGCTGGAGGTGTGGTACCAGCCCACCGGCGGCAACGTCTATGCAGTGAAGGGCGCCAAGCTGGAAGGCTCGCACCTGAGCGTGCCCATTTCCCCTTCGACGAGTTGGGAACTCGACGCGAGTAGCGGCAAGCTCACCGGCGCGCAAAAACATGGCGCCAGCAGCATCCCTTTGACCGGAGTGCGAGCGCCGGAGTTGAAGCGCGCCGCCCCCAAGGCGTGGACGACTCCGGAGCCGCTTTTCAACGGCAAAACCCTGTATGGCTGGGAGCCCATCGGCAATCCGGCCAACAGCCATTGGACAGTGAAAGACGACCTGCTGGTGAACGAAAGTCATGGCGCGAATTTGAAGTCGACGCGCAAGTTCACCGACTTCAAGGTGCACTACGAAGTGAACTGCCCCGACGACGGCAACAGCGGCTTTTACCTGCGCGGCCGGTATGAAGTGCAGATCGAATACGAGCCGCTGACCAGCAATCCGCCGGAGCGCCGCATCGGATCGATCTATGGACGGATTGAACCGAAGCCCGAGCTTCCGCGCACGCCGGGAAAATGGGAGACGTTCGACGTGACCTTGGTGGGCCGCACCGTGACCGTAGTGCGCAACGGCGTGACGACAATCGATCACAAGGAAATCGAAGGAATCACCGGCGGCGCGTTGGATGCGAACGAAGGCGAGCCGGGGCCGTTCTACATTCAGGGCGACCACACGGGCGGGTTGAAGTTCCGGAACATCACGGTGTCGGTTCCGAAGTAGGAAACCGAATCGCTTGAGTGCCCATCTGCGAGTATGAGTACTCACGGCCGCATTCAAAACCGGGCTCTGAGCAGGAATCTGTAAGCCACCCCGGTTTTATTCAGTTTCCGTGATGGGGTTCGCCGACGTGGATAAAGGCTCGACGGCATAGGAAGTGACTCGCCGCCAACTAAAATCGTGAGATTCCAGGGCTTGGGCCCTCGGAGACTGGGCAGTTCAGCAGTCTTCCAGCTCACAGAGCGAGCTCAGCGGCTGAGCCAAGGTGTCGGAAATCCAAGAAGAGCAAAACGCTTAAGTCTCCGCCAATTGCCCACTGTTTCGAATTCTCGCGCAGAGCCCATTTGGTTACGCATTGAGTATAGTCAAAAGCTTGTTAGTTGTAGGGCGGATCTTATAGGAAGGGGCGCCAGCCGTTGTTGGCGCCTTGCGTTTGTTTGGGTGGCGGAGGATAGTGAGCTGTCAATCGTTCACGTTCCAAAGCACGTCCACGTAGTAGACGTCAACGAGTCCGTCGCGGCCAATCAGTTCCGGCCGGCCCTGAAATTCCAAAATTCTGACTCTGAAGTAGCAGAAGTCACGCCAACCGTGAGCACTCCAGTCGCAATTGATTAGCGGCGGAACGCAAGAAAAGACTCGTGTGTAAAACGGAATCGGTACAGAATGTGTCATGGAGGATCTGGATTCCCTCAGCCGCGCCGATCTGATCCGCTTGATCCTCGAGCTGCAGCGGCAGATCGAGGACT
>JANXRE010000179.1 GCA_025353165.1 Acidobacteriota bacterium
CCCTCGGTTTCGATTTCCTATGGATCGAGATGGAGCACTCGCCCGTCACGCTCGAGACGCTGCGCAACATCGTGCTTGCCACCCGCGCGTGCGCGACGGTTCCGTTTGCGCGCGTACCGGTGAACGAACTCTGGACCGCCAAACGTGTGCTCGACGCCGGCGTCTGCGGAGTTGTTTTTCCCTTCACCACGACACCCGACCTCGCCGCGCGAGCCGCAGCGGCGTGCCGTTATCCCCCGGCTGGCCGCCGAGGCTCGGGCGCAGGCCTGGCCGCGCGCTCCTGGCGCAGTGAAACCGGCTACCACGACAGCGCCGACAGCAACGTCGTAGTGGTGACGGTCGTGGAAGAGGCCGCCGCGGTGGAGCAGATTGACGAGATCGCGGCCACCCCAGGCATCGACGTGATCTTCATCGGAACCAGCGATCTATCTTTTTCCCTCGGCCTGCGAGGGGAACAAAATCATCCTAAGCTCGAAAAGGCGATCGCGAAAATCGTGAGTGCCGCGCGCAAGCACGGCAAATACGCCGGCCGTCCTCTCCGCGACAAGGCGCAGTTAGCGAAGTACCGCGACCAGGGCTTCTCATTCTTTCAAGCCCCGACCGACCTGGATTTCCTGGCCGCCGGCGCCCGCGCCTACCTGGCCGAGCCCCGGCCATGACTATGAGGCCCTCCGTGGCGCACGCCCCCAGGCGTGCCGCGTCGCCACTCCTGGCGACGCTCGTCTTGATCGCCATAGCCACCCTAACCCACGCCGCGGAACCCCAGAAGTTCCGTACCTTCTACGCGCCGGACGATCCGCGAATTCCGGCGGCGCTGAATCAGCCGGGGCCGGCCGTGGCATCCGACGGCGCGGTCTGGCACGGCACGCCGCAAGGAGTTATGCGCGTCGATCGCACCGGCAATCAGTACTTCGCCGGCAAGCGATACCTGCCCGACGACGAGGTGCTCCAACTCGCGCCGGACAAATCCGCCGGCATGTGGGTGCGCACTCGAACGGGCGTGTCGCACATTGAACTGCGGCCGATGACGCTCGAGGCCAAGGCCGCGTTCTTCGAAAAGCGCGTCCACGGCCGCCACGACCGGCACGGTCTGGTTTCGCCGTCGAATCTCCGCGTCCCCGGCGACGTAACCACCAACCAGATGCGCGACGACGATAACGACGGTCTCTGGACTTCGATGTACGCCGCCGCCGAATGTTTCCGTTACGCCGTGACGAAATCACCCGAGGCGCTGGCGAACGCGACGAAGTCCACCAATGCGGTGCTCTTCCTCGAAGAGGTCGCGGGAAAGCGCGGCTTCCCCGCCCGCTCATACATTCGAAAAGGCGAACCCATGCCGGCCGACGGTCAGTGGCACTGGACAGCCGGCGGCCAATACTACTGGAAAGGCGACACCAGCTCCGACGAAATCGTCGGCCATATGTTTCTATACGCGATCGCCACCGATCTCCTGCCGGACGCCGCCCTGAAGAAGCGAATCCGCGAGACCACGGCGCGGATTATGGACCACATCCTCGATCACGGATACTACCTGATCGACGTAAACGGCAAGCCGACGACATGGGGCCGCTGGTCGCCGCAATACTTCAAGGAAAATCCCGGGGACAGCCCGTTGAACAGCATGGAGCTTCTGAGCTTCCTCAAGACCGCGGCGCACATCACCGGCAACCCGAAATACGAAAGCGAATACCAGAAGGCCGCGTTCGAGATGGGATACGCGAAGCTCGCCACGCGCTACAAGGAGCTTCGCGAGGAGATCAACTACTCCGACGAAGAGCTCGCCATGCTGCCCTTCTACTGTCTCTTCCGCTACGAGAGAAACGAAGACCTGCTGAACCGCTACTACCGCCCCGCGCTGGAAGCCTGGTGGGAGAACGAAAAGCGCGAAGACAACCCGCTATGGACATTCATCTACGCCACGGCGCAACCGAAGCCGTCGTTCGATCATGCGGTCGCCAGGCTCTACCGCATGCCCATGGACACCATCGAATGGACCGTGAAGAACTCGCATCGCAAGGACGTCGTAATGGACACCGGGCTCGACCGTTCCCAAAACCGGCAATCGAAATCACTGCTGCCGCCCGACGAATTACCGGTGATGAAATGGAACTCGAACCCCTTCGCCGTCGACGGCGGAAACGATGGGCGCGGGGAAGACGACGGCGCGGCATTCCTGCTGCCCTACTGGATGGGCCGCTATCAGCCGGACGTGGCGCACGCACTCCTGCGTGCCGCGTCGCCACTCCTGGCTTCGCCTGGGGTACCTACCCCGCGGCCCTGATCGTACTCGCCCAATCCTCCGGAGTCTGCCCAACCGGCAGCAACTCGCCCTTCTCCAGATACCGGATATTCGACGCGAAGCGAGCCGCATGGGGATCGTGAGTCACCATGACGATCGTCTTCCCATACTCCTTATTCAACCGCGACAACAACGTGAGTACTTCCATCGCCGAAGTAGCGTCCAAGTTGCCAGTCGGCTCGTCGGCAAGAATCAAGTCGGGATCGGTCACAATGGCGCGGGCGATGGCGACGCGTTGCTCCTGGCCGCCGGATAACTGTTTCGGCTGGTGCGTAAGCCGGTCGCCGAGACCTACCAACTGCAGCGCCGTCTTCGCGTGCTCCATCCGCTCCTTCTTATTCAGGTTGGTGAGCTTCAGCGGGAGTTCGACGTTTTCTATGGCGGTCAGCACCGGGATGAGGTTGAACGACTGGAAAACGAAGCCGACATGCACGTTGCGCCAGTGGGCGATCTCGCGGTCGCTGAGTTCGCGGAGGTTGCCGCCGAGAACGCGAATCTCGCCGTCGCTGGCGCGGTCCATGGCCGCGATCAGATGCAGCAGCGTCGACTTGCCGGAACCCGAGGGGCCCATCAACGCGACAAACTCGCCCCGCTGGATCTCGAGGTCGACATCCTGAAGAGCGACAACATGAAATTCGTCGCGGACAAATTCTTTCTTCAGCTTCCGGGTCTGGATGACAGTTTCGCTCATGATTTTTCCTTACTGCGCACCTTAGCGCCTTCTTTCAAATCGGCCGGCGCGTTGACGATCACGTCTTCGCCCCCGATCAATCCGTCGTCGATTCGCACGCCTTGCGAATTCGTTCCACCGGTCTTCACCGTTCGCTTGACCGCGCGGCCGTCAGCGGCGACAAACACCGCGCCATCGCGAATGGCCGCGGCCGGCACATACAACACGGGCCGCGACGAAGCCGCCGCGCCGGGCTTCGGCTCGGAGATAAACGCCACGCTCGCGTTCATCTCGGGGCGCAGGTAGCCGTCGGGCTTTTCGATTTTCACTTTCACTTGCACCGTAGCTTTCTGACGGTTCGCTTCGGGCGAAACCTCGTACACATACCCGTCGTACTTGCGATCCGGGTAAGCATCGGTTGTGATAACGCCCCTCTGCTGCGGTCCAAGTTTTCCGAAGTCGTTTTGATTGATGTCGAGCTCCACCTGCAAGTCGTTCAGGTCGGCGATCGAAACGACGTAGCCCTTCGCGCCCTTGTCGCCGACAAACCCCGTCGTCACAAACTCGCCCTTCTCGACATTGCGTGCGAGAATCGTCCCGGACACCGGCGCTTTGATCACCGTATTGGAAAGCTGCGTCTGGGCCAGCGCCAGCTGTCCCCTGGCCTGCTCGATCTGGCCAGCGACGGCGTCCATCTGTTCCTGCCGCGGACCGAGCTTCGCGAGCTGATAAGTGCGTTCCACCGACGAGACGCGAGCGGTCTGCCCGTCGTAACGAGCCTGCGCGTCGTCCAGCGCTTGCCGGGCCAGAACGCCATCCTTGACAAGCTGACGAGTTCGGTCCAGCGTGACCTTTGCATTGAGCAGGTCGGCCCGAGCCGATTCCAGATCGGCGCTCGCCCGCTGGATCTCCTCCGGCCGCGAGCCGTTCTTCAGCTCCGCCAGCCGCGCCTGCAGCGACAGCAAATTCCCGTTCGCCTGCGTCTCCTGCGCCCGGTACTCGTCGTCTTCCAGGCGAACCAAAGTTTGACCCTGCCGCACACGTTCGCCCTTCTCGACGCCGATCCACAAAACCTTGCCCACTACCTTCGAAGCCAGTTCGATCTTGTGAGCGGCGATGATGTAGCCGGTGGCATTCAGAATGACCGGCCCGCTGTCAGCCCCGCCGCCGCCCGCCGCGACCGCGTGCAGGCGCACGATTTTCACTTCCGTTGCGGAGTTGTACCAGCCGTACAGGAGCCGCGCCGCGCCCAACAGCAGAAACAGTGCGATGCCTCCGACGATCCAGCGCGGGGCCCACTTCGAGGGCTCCTTGGATTTCTTCTTCTCCCGGTCGATGCGCAGGCCGCGCAGTTCCGGCTGTGCTGGTGTAGCCATCCGCTAAACCTCACGGAGCGCCGTGAGAATCTCCTTTTTTGCGGCCATGCGGGCCGGGAACAATCCGCCGATCGCGCCCATGGACAGCGCGAACGCAAGTCCGGCGGCCATGATGACTGGCGTGACCTTGAAGTTGAACGCGATCTCGCTAAAAGTGACGAAGCTGCCGATTCCCGTTTCGATATTGTTCAACGGCAACACCAGCAGGATTCCCAGCAGGCCGCCGAGCCCGGACAGCAGCAGCGATTCCAGAAAGAAGCTCAGCAAAATGCTGCCCCGCGAGAAGCCCAGGATCCGCAGCGTTCCGATCTCCTTTGAGCGGCGGGCCACCGCGGCGTACATCGTATTCATGGCGGCGAAGCTGGAACCTACCGCCATAATGATGGACACGAAGATGCCGAGGAATTGGACCGGCGCGGCCGAAATCATCTGCGCCTGGTAGTACTCCACTTCGGTGCGGGCTTCGGAGGTCAAGCGGCGATCGTCGTTGATCGAATTGATGAGCGCGGGCACGGCAGCGGCATCCACCGCGCGGATCAGCGCCGAGCTGAGGCCGTTTTCACGGTTGAAATCGCTCGAGATCTGGTTCACGTCGCCCCAGATCTCGCTGTTCAGCGCGCCCTGTCCGCCGTCCATGATGCCGACGATCAGCCACTCGCCTTTGCCGAACTTCAGCAGCTTGCCGATCTGCGCTTCCGGATAACGGTTGGCAGTGGACTTGCCGACCACCAGCTCGCGATGACCCGTTTCAAACCAGCGTCCCTGCGAGATCTTCAGATCGCGCAGTTGCTTGCCGGCCGGAGAGATTCCGCGGATCGTGATGTTCATGCCGTCCGGCTTCTCGGCGCTCTTCAGGTTGATCACTGTAACCATCTCGAGCGACGCTAGCGGTTGGCCGGCGGCGTCGCGCGCGATGCCGGGATTCACTTTCAGATCCGAGAAGGCCGAGCGTGCGAAGTTGCTGCTCAATTCCGAAGTGCCGCCCTTCCGCAGTACCAGCACATTCAGCGGATTTCCCGACGCCTTGAACGCCGACTGCAAGCCGCTCACCAGCGCCAGGATGGCCAGCAGCACCGCCACCGTCAAAGCGACTCCGAGCGCAGTCATCACGGTCGTCGTCTTCCGAACCACCAGGTTGCGCAGATTGTAAGAGACAGGAATTGCCATATATGTTCTTTAGTCGGTATTCCTCAGGGCGTCGAGAATGGACGTGCGCGCCGCGCCGGCCGCGGGAACCAGAGCGCTGGCGACGCCGATGATCACGGCGAGGACCAGGCAGAGGAGCGCCACCGGCGGCGTTACCGACAAGTTCTTCAACGCTTGCAGGAACGCGCCGACGGGCGACATCCTGACGCCGATGGCCAACACTTGCGCGAGCAGGATGCCGAGGCCGCCGCCGATGAGCGCGATCAAGCCGGCTTCCCCCAGGACGATTCCCAGGATGGCGCGATTCGAAAAGCCGAGCGTCTTGAGTATGCCAACTTCCCGAATGCGCTCACGAACGCTCATCGCCATGGTGTTCGCGGATACCAGCAGGATGGTGAAGGTGACGGCCGCGCAGATCGCCATGAGGAACAACTTCACGTTACCGATGAACGAAGTGAAGAACAACGCGAAAGCCTGTTCCGTCTCGGTCTTCGTCTGGGCGGGAGAATTCTCAAACAAGGCATCGATGGTCTTGGAGAGTTTCGGTACGTCCTCGGGGCTATTGGCGAGAATCGCGAAGGAGCCGGCCGTATCGCCGCGCCCTGGCCCGACGAGCTCGCGCAGGTACGCCTGACTGAAGTACAGCGCCGCGGCTTTCTCCGGGTCTTTGAAAATCCCGACCAGCGTCACTTCCAGATTCACCGGGAAAATATCGCCCTGAATCATGATGCGGTCGCCGACCTTCCAGTTCAACTTCTGCGCCAGCGTCTCCTCCGCGACAGCGCCCGTCCGGTTATGCAGGAACGCCTGTTTCTGATCCTCCGGCGCTTCGAATTCCGTTCTCACCAGCCAGAACTTGTCCGGTTCCACGGCGAAGCGAGCGAAGAAATTCTTCTGATCCCGCGCGTCCTTGTATGTCCCCCCGAACCATTGCCAGACCATGACGTACTTGACGCCCGGAACCTGTTGGATTCTCGTCTCGTAGGAAATCGGCAGCGACTGGGTGATGGACACGCGGTGATGGGTCACCACGCGGAGAGCTTGGGAAGGCGGCGCATCCGCCAGGAACAGGGCGCGATACACAGCGAACAACAGCCCGAGCAGGCATAAGGAAGCGGCCAGGCTACAGATCGTCAGTATGCTGCGGCGCCGGTTACGCACGCTGTTTTTCCATATGAGCGGCAGGTAGCGAAGCATCGTAATATCAGTTTAGATTACGGCAAGCGGCCAAACGATGTAAGGTCGGTGAACGGCGAACGGAAATCGGTGACCGGCGAACAATTGGAGCAAAACGACGAACGGTTCATGCGCGAGGCGCTCAATCTCGCGCTCGAAGGCGAGCGCGCGGGGGAAGTGCCGGTGGGCGCGGTGCTGGTAGTTGGCGGCGAAGCGGTCGCGCGCGCGTTCAACTGCCCGATTGCGCAAAACGATCCGACGGCCCATGCCGAGATCCTGGTTCTTCGGGAGGCCGGGCTCAAGCTGGGCAATTACCGGCTAAACGGGTCCACACTGTACGTGACCCTGGAGCCGTGCGCCATGTGCGCGGGGGCGATGGTTGCGGCTCGCGTCGAGAGGCTGGTGTTCGCGGCTCGCGATTTGCGGTTCGGGGCGGTGCGGAGCAAATTCCGGATCGCGGATTCGGAGTTGTTGAATCACCGGGTCGAAGTGACAGAGGGGATACTCGGGGCCGAGGTTACTCGCCTGATGCTCCGGTTTTTCGTGGGGCGTCGGTGAGGGCCTGCAGCCGCTCCCGCAGCTCCGTTTTCCATTCGGACGTCAAGGGCGCTGCAATCGCGCGCTCCAGGTCCACACGGTCGGGCGCTTTGTGGCGATACAGTTTCAGGACTTCGGACACGCTTATCAGCGGCTCTCCCCGGGCAAGAAGTTCGATTGGACTGTATTGCTGCAACTCGCCTTCCTCCACCACGGAAAGATAAAAGCCGGAACGCCCGCTGAGCCAGAACCGCTTGATCATGTCGGAGCG
Source organism: Acidobacteriota bacterium (assembly GCA_025353165.1). Taxonomy (GTDB): domain Bacteria; phylum Acidobacteriota; class Terriglobia; order Bryobacterales; family Bryobacteraceae; genus TMP-7. Next base: position 7,476 of record JANXRE010000179.1, read on the forward strand.
GTTGAACTTGAGAGCCAGTTTGTAGCACGGCATTCTCGGCTGGGTTACTTGCAGCAGCGCGGATCCGATGCGGTACCGATCGCCGATACACACCCTGGTTTCGAGCAGCCCTTCCGTGGTGAGGTTCTCGCCGAACATACCCCAGGGCAGCTCCGCGTCGGGGAGTTGCTCGCGCCACCAGGCGTAGTGTTCGGAAGGGTAAGCATAAACGGCTTTGTAAAATCCGCCGTGGACTGTCAGATCGGCCTGCTGGTCGCCTTCCAAATTGAGGCGGCCGACTTTAACCGTGTCCCGCACCGGGGACTTAGAGATCGCTGTGAGTACGTCCCCGCTGGAGGAGGGCACGCGGACGGGTTTACCGACGTTGCAGGAGACCACTCGGGCGCTCTCCATCCCGGCAAGAAAGTGACTCATAGAAACGCCCGCAGCAGCCGGGATTGGATGTCCTTCAAACTCGAATGCGCCTCGTCCAACTCCGCGATCATCGCCCGCAGCGAACGGAGCAGCTTCGTGCGTTCAATTGCGCTGTTGATCACCAGCAGCAATTGCGCGTTGTCCCAGGGCTTCTCGAGATACTGGTACAGGCCCACGTCATTGATCGCCTGAATCGCGCTCTGCTTGTCGGCATGGCCGGTCAGTAGAACGCGGGCCGCCTCGGGCTGCAGTTCCTTCGCCCGGGCCAGCAGTTGAAGACCAGTCATCTTCGGCATCAGGTAGTCGCTCACCACCACCTCCACCGGGTTCGTGCGCAGGTATCCCGCCGCCTGCTCCGGCGATGTGAAACCCGCGATTTCATACTCGGTCTCCAGTTGCAGGAACGCGCGGACGCTGGTGATTACCATATCCTCGTCGTCCACAATCAGGACCGTTGGCCGTCCGATATCCATCTATTCCTTCCTCGGCTGCTCGACGGGAATCTCCACGTAAAAAGTGCTCCCGCGGCCTGGTTCGCTCTCAAATCCAATATTTCCGCCGTGCTGCTCTTCCATGATCTCGCGACTGATGGACAACCCGATGCCGGTGCCCTCCCCGATGGGCTTCGTGGTGAAACCGGCGTGGAAGATTTTTGCGCGGTCCTCGGGACGGATGCCCCGCCCCGTGTCGCTCACCTCCACACGCACGGCCTTGCCGGCGGCGCGAGACTTCACGCTGACCGTGCCTTCGTGCTCGATGGCCTGCGCGGCGTTCACCACCAGATTCAGCAGCACCTGCCCGAACAATCCCGGATAGCACTCGACTTCCGGAAGATCGCCAAACTCGGTCACGAATGAGATTCGTCCGCGGAACACGGCGGCCGCGAGTTTCAGCGTGTGGCGAATCAACTCGTTGACATCGATCTTGCGCACATCGTCCGGCGTCACGCGCGCGAATGTCTTCAGGCTGCGGATGATGCCGGAAATGCGCTCGCACGCCAACTTGTCCACGTGGGCGAGGCCGATCGCGGTGTCAATCAAGGACAGGGCCTTGTCCGGCGGCGGCGATGCTGTCTCCTTCGCCGCAACCAGCAGGGCACGCGCCTTCTCAAGCGAACGGACGCTCACTTCGTTATTTGAAAAAATGGATCCGATCGGCGTGGTGATCTCGTGCACGATGCCCGCCGAAAGACGGCCGATGGAAGCCATCTGGTGCGCCTCCGCGAGCAGGCGAGCCGTTTCGCCGTCCATCACTTGGGTTGGCCACCCTCCAGCACCTGGCGAAAACGGCGCACCAAAATCGTGAAGATCGACGCAGTGATCTCCATGTTGTCGGACAGCAGATCGTAGAAATCGTCCCGCCCGATGCGCAGCAGGCTCACATCGTCCAGCGATTTCGCGGTCACCGGCAGCGGGTCGGGGTCGAATAGAGCCCACGTTCCGAGCACGTCGTTCTGGCCGGCCCGCGTCACGGCGCCGCTCCGGCTCGACAGTTCCACCGCTCCGTCCAGAATCACGTACAGCGAATCGAGCGGCTTGGCAGGATCCAGAATCGTTGCGCCCGGTTGAAAGCGGACTTCGCTGGCGATGGACGCGATCCGCGATAACTGGTCCGGGCTCAGGTTCTTCAACAACTCCACGCCTTCGAGCGCGATTACTTTTTCAATGATGTTCAACTCCGCCATCTTTACTCCTCCGTGTTCTGCGAGCGCGGCATTGGCGCATGCGGCCAACCACGCATCGCCGCCTCCGATCAACTCGCGGAGAGCACTCTCCGCGTCCTTCCGTTCCACGCGGAACAAATCGCGGCCGTGCTGGGCCATCACGGCGTCTTCATCCAGCAGCGGCAACAGCACTCTCTTAAATTCGCGGTCGAGAACATTATCCAGGAACTCGACGGCCGCTGCATGGCTGTCCCCGGAAGATCCGCTCACTGCAACGTACGCGGAATAGATCTGCTTGGGCGGGTGCCGTAGGCCGATCAGGCGGAAAACACGTTCCAGCGTTACCTTCAGGCGATCCTCAAGGGTGCGAATCAGGAGTCGCGTCGCGGGACCGCCGCCGTTCCCGCGCAATGGCGCAAGCGCGGAATGCAGTTCGAAATAGCGCTTCGCTTCCTGGTGAACGAACCGGGTCAGCGTGCCGGTTCCATACTCGAGGTTCGGCGCCTTTTCGCGCAGCTTGCTCAGCGCCTTCAGCGCGTTGGTTCGCAGAGTGAGATCGGGCGCGGTCAAGACCTGAAACAACGCGTCCACCGAACGCTGCTCGGCTATGCGGTGCAGAACGCGGGGAATCTGCCGGCGCTGGGCGATCGGAGCGTGCGCATCGCCGAGAATGTCGGCCAGCGTTCCCACGATTCGAGATCCGTAGCACGCCATAGCGTCCACCACCTCGCCGCGCAGCCGCGCGCCCGCCAGCAGTGAGATCAACTCCGTCGCGTATTCGCGGCCGCGCAGGGTGCCGGCGGTGCGCACCGCCTCCCGCACGACGGCCCGGTCGGGGTCCGCCAGCAGGCGGTGGAGAGACTCTGTGCCCTGGTCGCCGTGGGCGCGAATCGCCAGCGCCGCCAGCTCGCGGACGCACGGATCCTTGTGCGCCGCGTTCTCGCGCAGCCACTGGTAGTCCAACACTTCGCGCGCGACTTCCGGATAGTTCGCGAGCGCCTCGATGGCGGCGCGACGCACCGCGGGATTCGCATGCCGCATCAACTGCCGCGCGAGCGCCGCCTTGTCGCCCGCGGTCGCGATCAGATACCGGACCGCCTGCCCCACGGCCGGACCTTGTGCAACGCGAATCTCCTTCTCGGCGGCGGCTTCCAATCCCTCCCGGTCGTGGCTCGGATTCAACGCCGCCACTTCGAACGCTTTCGCGCGCAATTCCGGCGAGCGCGCCGAGGCCGACTCCTCCACCAGCGGCTGCAGGTCGTAAGCCGCGGCCTCGCCGAGAAGCGTCAGCGCGTACGCCGCCTGCCGGCCATTCTCGCCGCGAACCGTTTTCTCCAGCATGGCGATGGTCTCGGGATCCAGCACTGGAATCCGCGCGCTCTCCAGATCCAGGCGGCGCAATTCAAGCCGCTTGCGAACCGTCGCGACGTACTCTTTCTGCGCCACTACCGACAAGACGATCCACGCGGCGGAAAAAACCAGAACCACCGCGGCGTAACGGTTCCGGGGAAGATGGGCCGCCATCAATGCGACCAGAATCATTCCGCCCAGCCCTCGCGCCAGACGGTCCACGAAAACATCCATGAACGCTTTCGTGCGATTGCGCAGTTCGAGCGGGAGCGGAAGGTACAGCAGCTCCATCCCTGTCTTGTTGAATGAATACCGCGTGGAAGCTTCCGTCAGCCGGGCCGCGCCGGTGGATAGGAGGCCCGGGAAAATCAGTGCGCCGATGGACGCCGCCGCGATAGAAATCGGCATGATCTGGAGCGCGCCGCCCACGCCGAAGCGGCTGACCACGAATCCCGTGAGGAACAGTTGGAGGACGAAGGTAATCAGGTTCAACCAGAATCCGTAGAAGTTTCCAAGAAACGCGGTCAGCGCGGTTTCATCCGAGTAGGACACCTTCGCGATGGCGCTGAATTGGAACTCCACCATGACGTCCACCATGAACGTGATGGTGATGATGGCGACGATCACCTGCAGGTGGCGATGCTGCCGCACCGATGTGAAGATCTCACCAAAAGAGAATGCGGGCTCCTCTTCGGCGCCCTTCGACGCCTCCAGCGACTTGCCCGCCGCGCGGATGGCGATGCGATACGCGACGTACGATAGCGCCACGAATCCGGCGCTCACCAGCGTCAGGTTCCGCGTGCCGGTGTGATAGACAGCCCAGGCCGTGAATTGGCCGCCGAACGCCGCGCCGATCACCGAGCCCACGCCGAGCAGCCCGTACAGGCGCTTGGCCTCGCGAGGCGTGAACACGTTCGCGGCCACTAGCCATCCCTGCGCCACCAGCATCACGCTGAACAGGCTGACCCAGATGTTGAAAGCGTACAAGACCCACGCCTGCCGGAGCTGCGTGAGCCACCAGAACAGGACCAGGACGGCGGTACAGAACAGGTACGCGAAATCGACCGCGCGCCGCAGCGACGATCGAACGGCCAGCTTGGTATACAAGTACGCCAGAAACCCGCCGACGCCCGCAATCAGGACGTACAGCCACGGCAGCTTGTCGATATCGAACTTGTTCAGAAAAAGGGAACGCGACACCGGCTTGAGGATGTAATAGGCGAACAGGACCAGCATCAGGTACAGAGCCATGAATGCGGTCTTGACGCCTTCGCCCTTGCGGACGTCGAAGAGGCTTCTCCAGAAGCGCCTTATTTTTCCAGCCAGGCCAGCACCGCCTCATTGAATCCCAGGGAGCATTCGACTGGCGGAATGTGTCCGCACTTGTCGATGGACCCCAGCTTGCCGTCGAGCATGTCCTCATTCCGCTGAATGGAATCGATGAATGCGTTGATCGTATAGCCGTCGTTGTTGCGCATGTGGCCGGCGAAGGCTTGCTCGGCAAATGCATCGGTGACCATCGCCTGGTTGTACAAGATGAGATTCAGCACCGCCCGATCGACTTTATCCGGATGAGCCAGCGCAAACGCCGCGGCGATCCACCCGCCGAGCGAATTGCCCACCAGCGTCGCGCGCTCGATGTTTAACTTGCGGTAGAAGCCATCGAGAAACTTGACCATGGTCTGCACGCGGTAGTTCAGGAACGGCTTGTCGGACGATCCGAACCCGATCTGATCCGGCGCGAACACGTGGTATCTCTTCGCGAACACCGGCAGCGAAGGCAACTGGGCCCAGCCGGCCGCGGCGACGGAGGTCAACAACAGGAAGCGCTTCAGAATATTGGCCCTTGTCCGGTGAATGTAACACACTAGAGAAGTGCGAACGGTCCACGTCCTCACTACCGGCGGAACCATCGAGAAGATCTACTCCGAGTCGCGAGGGTCGGTGGAAAACGTCGAGAACAAGATTGAACGTTATGTGCGGCGTCTTCGCCTGCCCGACACCCATCTCGAGATCGCCCACCTCATGAACAAGGATTCGCTGGAGATGACGGACGCCGACCGGCAATACGTCCTGGCGACGGTGCAGGCCAAGCTCGCGGAGCAATGCCCCATCGTGATTACGCACGGAACCGACACGATGGTCGAGACGGGACTCTACTTGAGGAGCGCGCTACCGCAACTCGAAGTCCCCATCGTGTTGACGGGCGCGATGACGCCGCTCGGCTTCGAGGAATCCGACGGGCTTCAAAACCTTACCGAGGCGCTGTTCGCCGCGCGCCTGCTCGACCCGGGAGTGTGGATCGTCATCCACAACCAGGTGTTCCCGATCGATCGGGCGCGGAAGGACCGGGAGCTGGCGAAATTCGTGTGGGTAGGCTAGGTCCGCCAATAGTCCGGACGCCAGGACGTCACCGCTTGCTTGATCTGCTTTCGCGTGAGATGCTCGTCGAGCGCGCGCTCCGCCAGCGCGGGCGCTTCCGCGTCGGAGGCAAACCTCAGAGCGATCAGTTGATCTTCGGTCAGTTCGGGAATTCGCGGCTTCAGGCTGTCCGGGAGCAACGACGCCAGCCGGAGACGTTCTTCCAGGCGGATGATGCGGTCCTGCTGCTTCAACGAGTAGATTCGAGTCTTGAACATCAGCACGAAAAGCCAGAACGACAAGGCGATGTACCGGAACGAGTGCCAGCCCGGATCTCGGAAGACGGCCAATAAAGACCCCACGACCATCAGGAGACCCACTGGCGCGAGAAAGAAGTGGAACCAGGGGTCCCACTTCGCGTGATTGGCGTACGTCTGAGGCTTTCTTTCCATGTTTATCGATTGTAACCCTCACTGGCATAGAATTACAGGGTTGGATGCATAAATTACTTTCCTTCGCGGCTCTCCTAATTTCCGGAGCGGGCTTGAATCCAGCCCAGGCCCCAGCCCCCGAAATAATCCGCGTGGATCCCAACGCGACGGGGAAACCGTTCCCGCACACATGGGAGCAGATGTTCGGGTCGGGACGCGCCATCCTCAGCCTGCGCGAAAGCTGGCGGCGCGATCTGGTAGCGGTGAGGCGAGCCACTCAGCTTCGATATGTCCGGTTCCACGGCATCTTCTAATGAGGAGACCGGCGTGTACGACGAGGACGCGCAAGGCCGTCCCGTGTACAACTGGTCCTACGTCGATCAGATCTACGACGGACTGTTGGACAACCATATCCGGCCGTTCGTGGAGCTGAGCTTCATGCCGAAAAAGTTGTCCTCGTCGGATCACGTGCATGCGTTCTGGTACCGGCCATTGCCAAACCCGCCCAAGGACGATGGCAAGTGGGCCGCGCTGGTGGAGGCGTTCGCCCGTCACCTGATCGAGCGCTATGGGATCGACGAAGTCTCACAGTGGTACTTCGAGGTGTGGAACGAGCCGAACATCGATTTCTGGACGGGCACGCCGGCGCAATCCGTTCGCAAGGTGTATCAAGAGGTGCAGTCCTCGCCACTGCCGAATGTCCCGATCATCTGGAGCGAGTACAACGCGAGTTACTTTAACGAGGTGGCGGTGACCGACTCACCGTTCATGGGCCCGTGGCTGGCGAACAATATCCGGATGTGCGACGGGCTTCAGACGATCATGGCCTATTGGGATTTCAGCGATGTCTTTGAAGAGCAGGGCGTCGTGAAAACTCCGTTCTACGGCGGGTTCGGTCTGATCGCGGCGGGCGGGATCCCAAAAGCGCCGTACGGCGCTTTTTTATTGCTGGCAAAGCTGGGTGTTGAGCGGCTCCCGTCCACTTCAGAAAACGCGCTGATTACGCGGGCGTCGGGCGGCGAACTCGAGATCGCGCTGTGGAATTACGCCGAACCGGAGCAGGCAGGATCTCCCCGGACTTTCACGATCGATCTCGGGACGCCGCACGCTGTCAACATTTATCGCATCGATGAGAACCACGGTTCGTCGCTGAACGCCTGGCGCGCGATGGGAAGCCCGGCCTATCCGACCCGAATCCAAATCGAGAAGCTGCGGGAAGCGGCCCTCATCCCGCAGCCCGAACAGCGGCAGGCCGAACCGCGGATCGATGTGACCGTACCACCGCACGGCCTGGTCTTGCTGGAGGTCCGCCGGTAACGACTCGGCTGGTGCGCCGCGGCATGCTGGGCGCAGGCGGCCGCCCACAACCCGGATGTTCTGCTTCTCTCGCGGATCAAAACCAACATGGCCGCGACACTGCGCCACATGGTTTCGGGCGGCGCGATCGGAAACGGCGACTTCGCCTTGGACGCTCGCGCCGTCTTCCTGGGGACGGCCCCGTGTTCTCATTCCGCGGCGAGCCGACCATCGACGATCCGGCACAGGCCCTGCCGGGCGGTTTAGACGCCGGCATTCCACTCGAGAGGGAGATCGATTCGAACACATCTCTACGCTGATCGGCAGGATCGTTCGCATGGAGCTCAGGACTGGCGAAAGTCTGCTCGACCTGCAGTGTACGGAAAGGAACGCGGAGCACTCGCGCTGGAACCTGATGGCCCGGGTGGTCGAGGTCCGGCTGGCGGGATTCGGCTCCCCAGCCGATCGGTTCGAAAACTCGGCCTTTACCAAAGCGCCCTCGCAACTTGGCACTATGAATAGGAGGGGCGATCCTATTCATTTGCCCCGCGGCACTCGCGTGACTTTACGAACCGAGAAGATGGAGAAGAAGTGATTCATTTCAGCAACGACTCTGGACCGGTATTCCACGACGCCTTTAAGGTGGCGCAGCAGAAGGTGCGCAAATTGATCGAGAAGTATCCCGGCTTCTGCCCGATGTATACGAAGGACGGAAAGTGGAAACACGAGGGTCCCGCGTGGACACACTGGTGCGACGGCTTTCTGCCGGGGATGATGTGGATTTTCCACCGCCGCGCCGAGGCGGGCTCGAAGGACGCCAGCTACTGGCGCGAGCAGGCCGAGCGTTACACGAAGCCGCTGGAGCCCCGGAAGTTCGATACCGAGGTTCACGACCTGGGCTTTATATTCCTCTCCTCGTACCACCGCTGGCACAGGCTGACCAAGGATCCCGCGCTGAATGAGGTGCTCATTCAGGCAGGACAAACGCTCGCCGCCCGGTTCAAGGAGAAGGGTGGATACATCCAGTCGTTCATCGGCGAGGATTCGTTGTTCATCGATATCATGATGAATGTCGGGATCGTGTTTTACGCGGCGCGCGAGACGGCGGATAAGCGGCTCCGCGAAATCGCCCTCCGGCATTGTTTCACGACGCGCCGGTTCCTCATTCGGGGAGACGGCTCGGCGGTCACGAAGGCATCTTCGACGTCCAGAGCGGAGAGTTTCTGCGGCACAGCACGCAGCAGGGATGGAGAAGCGATTCGTGCTGGTCGCGGGGACTCGCGTGGGCCATGTGCGGCTTCACCGGCGCGTATGAATACAGCCGCGACCCGCACTTTCTGGAAACCGCGCAGCAGACCGCCGACTATTACATCTCTCATACGCCGGGCGACGGCATCCCGCCGTGGGATTTCAATGCTCCCCCGGACAGCCGGAAGCTGCTGGACACTTCGGCCGCGGCGATCATGTCTTCGGGATTGTTCCGGCTATGCCGCCTGGTGTCGGACCCGATGAAGGGTCATCTCTACTGGTCGACGGCGAACCGGATTTTGCGCTCGCTTTGCGACAAGCACCTGGCGAAGGGCGAGGCCAGGTGGGAAGGGATTCTCAAAGGCGGCGTGTATCACATCCACAAGGAACTCGGCGTGGATGAGAGCGTGATGTGGGGCGAGTATTTCTTTGTGGAAGCGCTCGACCGCGCCCTGCGCGCGTTTTAGCCGACTTCGACGCCCATGCTTCGGGCGGTGCCTTTCACGCTGTTCATCGCCTTCTCCAGGTCGAAGCAGTTGAGGTCGGGCATCTTGATCTTGGCGATGTCCTCGACCTGCTTCAGCGTGATGCGGCCCACCTTGTTCTTATTGGGCTCGGCTGAACCTTTCGCAATGCCGACCGCGCGTTTGATCAGGACCGGCACGGGCGGGGTCTTGGTGATAAACGTGAAAGACCGGTCGGAGAAGATCGTAATGACGATCGGGATGATCAGCCCTTCCTGATCCTTGGCGGAGGTCCGGGCGTTGAACGCCTTGCAGAACTCCATGATGTTGACGCCCTGGGGGCCGAGCGCGGTGCCGACTGGCGGCGCCGGGGTGGCCTTGCCCGCGGGAATCTGTAGCTTTACTTGGGCAGTGATTTTCTTTGCCATCTAATCCTTGTCCTTCTCCACCTGGAGGAATTCCAATTCGACGGGCGTGCTGCGGCCGAAGATCGTCACCATGACGCGCAGCGTGTTGCGCTCGCTGTTCACGTCTTCCACGCGGCCCCGGAAATTGGCGAACGGCCCATCGATGATGCGGACCGTTTCACTCTTCTCGAATGTCAGCTTGGGACGCGGGCGGTCGGCCGAAGTGATCTGGCGGTTGAGGATGCCATCCACTTCTTCCGGCGTCAACGGCACCGGCGTGTTGCCGCCGCCGACGAAACCAGTCACGCGAGGCGTGTTCTTGATCTCGTGCCACAGGGCGTCGCTCATCTCCAGCTCAACCATGACGTAGCCCGGATACAGGAGCCGTTTGCTGATGACCTTCTTGCCGTTGCGCAGCTCGATCACTTCTTCGGTCGGGATCAGGATCTGGCCGATCTGGTCCGCGAATCCGAACGCCTGGGACCGGGTCTTGAGCGATTCGGCCACCTTCGACTCAAACCCGGAATAGGTGTGGATGATGTACCAGTGCTTGTTCGACGGTTCCGCGGCCGCGGGCGCCGGAACTTCGGCGGGGATGTTTTCGCCTGCGTCCACGGGCTCGACTGCGGCCATGGGCTCAGCTTCGGCCATGGGCTCGGCTACGACCTCGGGCTCGAATACGGCCTCGGGCTCGGGCTCGTGGATGTTGCTCTCCGGAGACTCCACGGGGGTGTCCGCGGATTGCGGCTCGTCTGCTTGAAACTCGTTCTCGTCGGCCATGGTTTTGAAGTTAGCGCGTGAGGCGGTCAAACAGCTTCGTGACGGTGTTCCCCACGAGAAAATCGACTACAAAGAAGTAGGCGGCGAACGCAAATACAGCCGCGATGACAACCGCCGTGGTGGCCCGCACCTGTTTCCAGGTGGGCCAGGTCACGCGCTTCATCTCGAGCTGCAGCTCCTGGACGTAATTCTTAAGCCGGACGGGAAGCGCCGCGGCTTTTTGGCCGAAACTATCCGGATTCTGTTCAACCTGTGCCATCGCCATAGCTTTGCTCATCCGACTGTGTTCTTCCGATCGATTTAGTCTGGCAGGGGCGGAGGGATTCGAACCCCCACTCGCGGTTTTGGAGACCGCTGGTCTACCGTTAAACCTACGCCCCTAAAAATCCAGCGCGGGTCCGTCTCAAACTACCCGACCCTTCAGTTTACACCACTACTTGATTTCCTTGTGAGATACATGTTTGCGGCAGAAGGGACAGAACTTCGACAATTCGAGGCGTTCCGTCTTGGTCTTCTTGTTCTTCGTGCTCGTGTAGTTCTTCCGTTTGCACTCGGTGCATTGGAAGGTAATGATTTCGCGCATTCCGAGACTCCCTGATTATTCGACGATCTCCGACACGGTGCCGGCCCCGACCGTGCGGCCGCCCTCGCGAATCGCGAAGCGCAGCCCTTTGTCCATGGCCACCGGCGTGATCAACTCCACCACCATCTGCACGTTGTCGCCGGGCATCACCATCTCC
>JANXRE010000013.1 GCA_025353165.1 Acidobacteriota bacterium
AACCGCTCGGAGGCCTTCCGGGACCTGATCCGCGCCGACCTGGTAAACGACGTTGCGCAGCACCCGTCGAGCCTGATTGTGGGGACGATCACTCTGCTCTACGACCATCATGTGCGGCTGCTGAGCGAGAAGTTGACGAGCCTGCAGCACGACCATCATCACAGTATTCTCTCGTCGCTGCACGTACATCTGGACCACGATCATTGCCTGGAGGTGATCGTTTTGAAGGGGAAGGCGGGGGATATCCGGAAGATCGCGGATCTGCTGATTGCGGCCAAGGGCGTGAAGCATGGGAAGTTAACGGTGACAAGCTTGGGGCAGGATCTGTGACTGGCGTCAATGGAAGATGCCGCGTGCGACGTTGAGAATCTGACCTCCCACCTGCAATCCGATCCGCGGATCCAGCGCCAACATGGCGACGAACGGAAGCACCGATCCGGCAGTCGTCCATCCAACGCCGAAAGCAGCAAGAGCGGCGTCAAAGTCCGTCCAAAAGCATAAACTTCCGACCATGCATCGCCCTTTGACAACACCGCCATGAGGATCGCAAATAGGTAAATCGCAACCGTTACGGGAGTCCACGCGCGGCGGAACCCGCGATAGAACACCCAGACCATAGCTCCGGAGATACCGGCGAGCGCAAGCAGATCCAGGCTCGACGCGAGGGCTGCGATGGCTGCGAAAAAAGCATAGGGATAGGGATGAAGGACGCGGTGGATGAACCCGGTCAACAGCGCCAGAGAGACCAATCCAGGATCGGCGGCAGCGGTATGGAGCTGAACGAAAATGTACCAGCACCCGGCGGGAACCGCGGCCGTCGAGAAGACCATGGCATTCCGGAAACGGCGCTTGCCGAGCAGATAGATGACGTAGGCGGCGATCAGCAGCAGGCCCGTTTCACGCGCCAAGGCGGCCGTCAACAACACGGCATAGAGCTTGTACGGCGACTGCTCCCGCACGTACAGCGCGAATCCAACACAGCACGCCGCCAGAGCCACGTCGACGGTGAGCCGGTCCACCGAAACCAGTACCGCCGGCACGGCGCCGAATAGCAGCCCAAACGCGGCGGAATGTCCCGCCAAGACGGCCATCCGGCTCAGCCAATAGGCACCCAGGAAGATGAACCCCGCCACTACAAAAATGTACGCGGCATCGATCGCACGGTCCTGCCCCAGCGCCAGCAAAAAGGCCATTCCAGGCACGAGAATGCGGCGGTAGCGATATCTGGGAGTGTCCACGCTAGTCGAGAAACCGCGCGTGAAGAGCGGATCGTGCGCAATGTAATGGTAAAGTTGCCCGTCATATCCGAAGCTGTTCGGAAACAGGTAGATCTTTTCGGACTGCAGTGCCGGGGGCGGCGCTTTGAACAACGCTCCGGTGCAGAAAAGGGCGGTCCAGTTCCCGCCGTAACTGTAATGCACCGTCAGCGCCTGCCACACCGACAAGCATCCCGCGCAGACGAGCGCGAAGGCCAGATACGGAGCTCGGGGATTTCTCAATGGAAGGCGTAGATTAGCACAACCATCGTTAGATCCAAATTGGCCCGGCGCACGTAATACCAGTGCGCGGTTATGAAAACGGTCTCCATTCTTCTTGCGCTGGCGATCGGCGCCGCCTGCGTGGCCGAGGATTCCCAGTCCCGGGCTAAGTCTCTCGAAACCCGCCGACTCCTGATGGCCGCCGCGGAGTTGCGTACCGACGACCGCATCGCGCTGCTCGAAAAGAACGTCAAAACGGCGCCGGAGAACCGCGAGCTTCGGGTCGCCCTGGCTGAAGCCCTGGTCCAGAAACTCCGCGAGACCGGGGACGGCACGTATTTGAAAAAGGCCGCCACGCTGGTCGACGCGGTGTTGGCGGCGCAGCCTAAGGACGTGCAGGCGCTGCGCCTTCGCAACGCGATCGAAATGAACCTGCACCGGTTCCCGCAGGTCGCCGACTATGCGGAGACGATGCTCGCGGAAAACCCTAGCGACGCAGCGACGTGGAGCCTCCTCGGCGATGCCCTTATGGAAATGGGCCGCTATGAGCAGGCCGGGGACACCTACCAGCGCATGGCGGCGCTAGGCGGCAACCTGTTCAGTTACAACCGCATGGCGTATTACCAATTCGTTACCGGGAATGCGGGGGCCGCCCTGGGTTGGATGAGCCAGGCCGTGCAGGCGGGAAGCCGGTCTCCGGAAAACGTGGCCTGGTGCCTCTCGGAGATGGGCGACATCCTGTTCAAGACGGGCAAAATCCCCGACGCGGAGTTCGCGTTCCGCCAGGGGCTGAAGACATTTCCGGGATACCATCGCGCCCATGCGGGGCTGGCCCGGGTGGAGGCCGCCCAAGGCCGGCTGCGAGAGGCAATCGAGGATCTAAAGAAGGCGCAGGCCGTGGTGCCCCTGCCCGAGTACGCAGGCTCGCTCGAGGCGCTGTATGAAAAGACCGGCGATGGGGAAAACGCTGTGCGCGAGCGGCGGCTGATCGATGCGGTGGACACGTTAATGACGGTGAACGGCGAGACAGCCAACCGCAACCTCGCCCTCCTGTACGCGGATTCGGATCGCAAACTGCCGCGAGCGCTGCAACTCGCTCAAGCGGAGTTCGAGGTTCGGAACGATGTCTACAGCTATGACGCCCTGAGTTGGGCCTTATACAAGAACGGCGACGCAGCCGGAGCGGCGAGGGCGAGCCGGAAAGCCACCGCGCTCGGCACACCCGAACCAGCCTTCTACTTTCACGCGGGGATCATCGCCCTGGCCAACGGCGACAGGGAAGCCGCGCGGCGCGATCTCGAGCGCGCGTTGGCGCTGAATCCGAGTTTCGATGTCCGGAATTCGCCGCGGGCGGTGTCGAAGTTGAAAGAGTTGCAACAGCCGTTGTTTCAGTAAACTACATCTGAGTAAGGGTCCCCTTCGTACTTGTTGATGATGAAGCTGCTCCGGATATTCGTTCTCGCCAGTTGCGCCGCCGCGGCGTCCCTTGCGCACCCCATGGGGAATTTCAGCGTGAGTCACTACGCCCGGTTCGATGTGCGCCCGGGCGGCATCGATCTGACGTATGTCCTCGACCTGGCCGAGATTCCGACGTTCGAACTGGCGCAGGGCTGGAACATCGATCCGGCGGACCGTAGCGCCATCGTGGCTCACGCCCGCGATCAGGGGCGCGCCTGGCTCGCGGCGCTCAGGATCACGGCTGGTGGGCGGCCGGTGCACGCGGCGTTCCGGAGCGCGAATGCGCAGATTATGGACGGTGCGGGGGGAATGGCCGTTCTGCGCGTGGCGGTGAGCGCGTCCGTGCCCGCGGCCGCCGGATTGATCGACTACGAAGACTTGAATTACCCGGGGCGGACCGGCTGGAAGGAGATCGTGATCGTGCCGCACGATCGCGCGGCGCTGGCCTCGGCAACCCACGGCGCGCAGGACCTGAGCCACGCCCTCGCGTCGTATCCGGCGGACGCCACCAGCGCTCCTCCGCAGGATACGAAAGCGTCGTTCCAGTGGTCCGGGCCGGCACCGGCGCCGGCGCTTGTCGAAAGCGCGCCCGCCGCGCCGGTCGAGACGCTGAAACCCGGGCCGGGTTTCTCCGAGCAGCAGCAATCGAAGGCGATGGGCACGGTGGTACGCGGCGATTATCTCTCCCGCCTGTTGCGGGGGCGCGAAATTACTTTCGGGATGATGCTGATCGGGGTGTGCGTCGCCTTCGGGCTGGGCGCGGTTCATGCGTTGTCTCCGGGTCATGGAAAGACGATTGTCGCCGCGTACCTGGTCGGCAGCCGGGGCACGATAAAGCACGCGTTGTTTCTCGGTGGGATGGTGACGTTCACGCATACGATCAGCGTGTTCGCGCTGGGCATCGGGGTGCTGTTTTTCCAGCGGTATGTCGTGCCGGAGAAGGTGATCCCGGTGCTGGGCACGATTTCCGGGCTGTCGATTGTCGCGATCGGAGCGATGCTGCTGTATCAGCGGACGAAAAAGCTGGCGGAAAGCGGACACACGCATGTGCACGATCATGCGGATCATCACCACGATCATGACCACGGGCATGACCACGGGCATTCCCACGATCACGACCAAACGCACACGCATTCGCATGGAGGCCGTCCGCACAGCCACGTTCCGGAGGGCAAACTTACGCTGGCGAGCCTGATCGCCCTGGGCGCAAGCGGCGGACTGGTGCCGTGCCCGTCGGCTCTGGTGCTCTTGCTAAGCGCGATCGCCCTCGGGCGTACGTCGCTGGGATTGATCCTGTTGGTGGGATTCAGCGCCGGGCTGGCGGTAGTGCTGATGGCGATCGGCGGAGTGGTGCTGTATGCCAAGGACCTGGTGCCGAAGCGGATGAGTTTCGCAGCGCCGGCGATGCGCTATGTTCCGGTCTTCTCGGCGGTGGTGGTGATGGTGCTGGGGCTGGTGATGACGGGCGCCTCGATGGGGTGGATTCGGGTGGCGGGGATCGGCGGGTGATCTGCCGAAACGTGCGGCAATCTATCCCAGATCACCGGCTCCACCGGTCCGACGGCGAAAACCCACGACGACGCGCCGGCTAACGCAACTCCGGTCATGATCGCAAACGCCCAGTAGAATTGTCCGGTTTGCTCCAGCACAAGTTCAGTCAGCGCCGGGCCCCGATACCCGCGAGATTGCCAACGAAGTTCTGGAAACCGGTCCAGCGCCCCGCGATTCCATCCACTGTGGCGGAGCCGTTCAGCATCATGGTGTCGCTGAGGGGCACCGTTGCCGTTACCCCGAAACGAAAGAAAGACTCGAACAACTGGTTGGCCGACGCATTCGAGTCCAAGGTGAACTGCAGCGTTGGGTCCAGGGCTGAGCCGCCGGGCGTAACCAGCACCAGCGACGGATTGATCGGCGATGCAGCCGTCTGCCCCGGTTCGCTTGTGAAACCGGTGAACGTAGCAAAGCCCGACTGACACCCGGTCGCTCCCAAGTTAATGTAGTCCTGTAGCGTCCCTGATACGCATGGGCCGGCACAGGCGACGGACGCGCAGGCCAACCCAGCGGCAAACAAAAGCATCTGCATTGTTTATCTCCTCCCGGCGCGGAATTCACCCGCGCTATTAACGTGGTTCCGATGATGGTTTAAAAATGGATGGCTGCTCGACTATTTAATTTGTCAAAAGGGATAAGTGTCACGGTGATAAGTGCAGGAGCGCAAGAAGCGTATCCAGCCAAAAATGGACAGGTCACCTGATCTGGCGGAATAAAATCCTGCAACTGCCGCACCAACAGTCTCCGAATCGAGTGATCGGGGGGCCGTTCGGGTACTCCTGCCCATCCACGCCACCCCGGGCTGCGTATCCAGCGTGCCGATCGCCATTTCGGGATCGGTCTGCGACTGCGCGCCCGATAATCTTCGCGATGCCGAAGTCCGTGATGCGGACCGCCAGCTTCATCCAGCATGATATTCCCCGGCTTGATGTCGCGGTGAATGATGTTCCGCGAATGCGCTCGATCCAGCGCGGCGGCGGTTTCTTCGAGAATCCTAGTCGTCAACTCGGGATCGGCGGGCTGCCCGGGAGTAACACGTGGCGGGGTAACATACCAGAATGAATGCTAATAGGATGGAGCACCTGTGACACGTTGTGCACTTCTCGCTCTGCTCGTTATTCCGGCGCTCGCTCAGGATGTGGAGCTCTTCAACGGCAAGAACCTGGACGGCTGGATTCTGGTCGGGAAGGTCGGCCCCGGCTATGTCGTCGAAAACGGCATGATCGTATGTCCGGCGGACGGCGGCGGGAATCTGTTCACGACGCAGGAATACGCAAATTTCGTCCTGCGATTCGAGTTCAAGCTGGAGGAAGCGGCCAACAACGGGATAGGAATTCGCGCGCCGCTGGAGGGCGACGCCGCGTATCGCGGAATGGAGATCCAGATCCTGGACCACGACGCGCCTGTCTACCGAGGCAAGCTCAGGCCGGCGCAGGTTCACGGCTCCATCTACGATGTGGTGGCGGCGAAGACGGGATTGCTGAAGCCGGTGGGCCAGTGGAACGCGGAAGAGATCGTGGCCAGCGGGCGGCGGATCACCGTGCGGCTGAATGGAACCGTGATCGTGGACGCGAACCTGGACGACGTGAAGGACCCCGAAGTGCTGAAGCGCCATCCGGGGTTGCAGCGGGCCTCGGGGCATATCGGGCTGCTGGGGCACGACAGCCGGGTGGAGTTCCGGAACTTGCGGGTTAAGGTGCTTTGAATGCCCTCGTGCCGGTGGTGAACCTCTTGCCCTCGACAATAAACGTCGCGGTGTTACTGGCCGTCGCGATTCGGCCGCGAATTACGAGAGCGATGGAACGGTTCCGGTGAAGAGCTTTCCACCGAATCGTTTCGGCCTATACCAAGTGAGTGGGAACGCCGCGGAATGGACTCAGCGCACGGTGGACGGCCAGCGTGTAGTTTGAGGCGGATCCTTAATAATACAGATGCGAACAGCTTACGCCTTTCCAATCATGTTCCAGTCAAACCGAACCCGAACCGGACGAATTTCTCGCACGGGATGCGCTGTATCCTGCCGTGACACTCCAGCCTCCAGTGTTATAATCGGTTTTCTGCCGGAGGTGGATCTTCTCGAGTCCCCGCTTGGGTCAGCAGTTTTTGGCAACAAGCTTCACGGTCGCCGTTGAGAAGATCTGTTCTGCGCTTTTTTCTTTGGTCCTGCCCGATGAATGCCGCGTCTGCGGCGATCGCCTGAAGAAGGTTTCCCGGATCCCGGTGTGCCCGAATTGCCTGGCCGCGCCCGAGCCGCTGGCCGCCGAGTACATGTGCGCCGCCTGCCGCGCGCCCTTCGCTTCGCCCTGGCCGCTCGACGAGCACGGTCTCTGCGGTCTCTGCCGCCGCGGCGCGCAAGGCTTCGACGCGGCCTATTCCTACGGATTCTACGAAGGCACGCTCCGGGAGCTGATCCATCTGCTCAAATACGGCAAGGTCCACACGCTGGCCGCGCCGCTCGGCCGCTTGCTGGCCCTCGCCTACCCGCGCGACCAGCGTTTCGACGTGATCGTCCCCGTGCCCATGCACTGGCGCCGCCGCTGGGACCGCGGTTTCAACCAGGCCGACCTTCTGGCGGAAGTTCTCGGAAAAAGGATCGGCGTGCCGGTCTGCCGGGCCGCCCGCCGCCGCCGGGCCACTCCGCCGCAAGCCGGGTTGACGGGCGCGCGCCGCCGCGAGAACGTCACCCGCGCTTTCTCGGTCCGGAAGGCCGAAGCCGTCCAGGGCCGCCGTGTCCTGCTGGTGGACGATGTCCTCACCACCGGCGCAACGGTCTCGGCGTGCGCGCTGGCCTTAAAGCGCGCCGGAGCCAAGCACGTAGCCGTCATCACCGTCGCGCGAGCCGACCGCCGTCCGAGCATCGCGCAATCCACTCCACCGCTGGGGGAAACCGCCTGATGCCAACTCTCGATCGATTGCATAAGCCCGTGCTGGTGCTGAACGCGAGCTTTGAACCGATCAACGTCTGCGCCGCCCGCCGCGCGCTGGTATTGGTCTTGAAAGGGGTGGCGTCGGCCGAGGAAATATCGCCCGGGTGGTTCCATTCCGCGCGCCTCACGCAGCGCGTGCCGAGCGTGATCCGCCTGCTGGAGTACCGGCGCATCCCGCACCAGACCCGGGCGCTCTCGCGGAAGAACATCCTGATGCGCGACCGCTACACGTGCCAGTACTGCCACCGCACGCTGCCGGCCAGCGAGCTGACGCTCGATCACGTCCTGCCGCGTTCCCGCAGCGGCGAGACGTCCTGGGAGAACCTGGTCGCCTGCTGCCACTTCTGCAACAATCGCAAGGGAAACCGGACGCCGGACGAAGCCGGGATGCGGCTGGCCCGCAATCCGAAGCCTTTCAGCCTCCACACCAGCCGGCACCTCATGCGCTTGCTCGCCAAGAGCGACGAGCAGTGGCGTAAGTATTTGTTTTATTGAGCGGGCGCGGCTGGCGGCGCCGGTGGCGGCTTGGGAGGCGCTTCCTTCTTCGGCTTTTCCGGAGCGGCAACCTTCACCGGGCTGATCAGCACGTGGGCGTTGCGGCCCTCGAGTTTCGGCTGCCCTTCGATGGCGCCGACCCCCACCAGATCCTCCGCGAATCGCAGCAGCAGCTTCTTCCCGAGGTCGGTGTGCGCGATCTCGCGGCCGCGGAATTGAACCACCGCCTTCACGCGGTTGCCCTCTTTCAGGAACCGGATCGCGTGATTCTTCTTAAAGTCGTAATCGTGATCGTCGGTGTTGGGCCGGAACTTCAGCTCCTTCACCTGGATCACATGCTGCTTTCGCTTGGCCTCGTGCTGCTTCTTTTTCTGCTCGTATTGCCACTGCCCGTAATCCATCGCCTTCGCGACGGGAGGCTCGGCGGTAGGAGCGATCAGAATCAGATCGAGGCCCAACTCCTGCGCGCGACGAATCGCCGCGGGCGTGGGCATGACTTCGACCGTACCATCCGGGAACACCGCGCGCACCTCGCGCGCTCGAATTGCTTCATTGACGTTTTCCCGGATTCGGGGCCCTCTGCGGGGCTGGAAACTCCTCGGTGGAAACATGCGAGGGTTAGCTGGCGAGAACAGACGGAGGACGAGGCATATTTAGCTACAGTTTAGACGTGTCCAGCCCGGAAGTCCACTCCGCATTTCATTGCTGTCAAGCCTCGTTAGAAATGTCCCCTATATTCCCTCGTTAGAAGTGTCCCCTTCGTTTGACTACTGGGACCGGACCGGCCGGCGTCGGAGCGAAGCCCTGCGAGGCCGTAGGCCGAGCGTTTAGGGCGAAGCGGAGACGACGGCTGGTCCGGTCCGCGCGCCTGCCGCCACCGGCGGACGCCTGGCCGTCATCTCCCGATAGCTCTGCTTCCACGGGTGGCTGGTCGTCGGCGGTGTCCCGCCGTAGGGCCGCGTCTTCTTCTCTGCCGTTGGGGGTTGCACCGTGCCCGCCACGGCGAACAGCGGAAACAGCGCCGTTACTCCGGGCTCACCACGGAGGCTTTCCCGCGCGACATCGCCGCGTAGTAGGCCAGCATGCCCACGGTCGCGAGTACCCCGTTGGCCATGCCCAGTAGCGCGCCCTTGCGGTCCCGCTGCAGCTTGAACCCGCCGCGCCACAAAGCCACCACGGTAGGCGGCGCCATCCCGACCACGAACAACACCTGCAACTGTTCGGGCGTCACTGCGTCCGCGGCGATCTTTACCAGAAAGCCCCAAATTCCCACAGAAGGCGGCCAGGAGCGCGAACAGAAGCCAGCGCGGCGCGCTCACCTGGGAACTCCGAAGCTGGCCTCGTCGCGCGTCACCTGCGGCGTGTACTTGAAGGCGCCGATCTCCAGCCCGCGAATCTCAGCCAGCCGCAGCGCGGCGAACTGCACCGGGACAATCTCAACCAGCGGAGCAAACAGCTCCGGCAATTCCGGAACCTCGCAGACCTGCAAGCCCGCCGTATCGCTGCCGCGCGGGCCGATCACCCGCACATTGCCGCCAAACGCCGTTAAGTCCCGCGCCAGCCCCACGTTCAAATTCCGCGTCGCGCCGAGCGGCGCGAATACAATCCCCGCGAAGTGTTCGTCCACCAGTTCCACCGGGCCGTGGCGGAACGACGCGGCCAGCATGCCCACGGAGGGAGCCTTCGCGGTCTCGTTGAACAGCAGCGCGCCCTCATAAACAGAACTCGACGAAGGGCCTCGCCCGAGCAGGTACACTGGACGCGATTCGTTGAGGAAGGAGTCCCACTCGCGCATCCGGCCATAGTGGTTCTCGATGGCGGCCCGCAGCGCCTCGATCGCGGCGCCGATACCTGCTACCGCGCCGTCGGAGCCCGCCAACAGCAGCGCGATAACGGCCGTGGCCGTGTACGTTTGAATCGCCACCATCTCGTCGGGCGGACAGCGCATCAGAATCGTGCAGTCCGCCTCGCGCGCCAGCACGCTGGCCGGTTCGTTCGTAATTCCGATGGTGGTCGCCGAGCCGCGCAGCGCCTCCATCAGGCGCGCGATCTCGACCGACTCCCCAGACCTGGACACCAGCGCCACCACCGCGCCCTTCGAGACCGGCAGCCGGTAATGGAGCAACTCCGCCGCCTCGATGAACGTGACGGAGACTCCCTGCAAGCCCAGGCCGTAGTCGAGCAGCAGCGCGGCGTGCATCGACGCGCCCATTCCCGTGAGAATCACCCGCCGCCCGGAATGCAGCAGCGCGCCTGCCTCCTGCAGCGCCGCCCTGCCGGCGCCGTTCTGGTAGTCCAGCACCTGCCGCAGGGACTCCGGTTGCGCGAAAATGTCGCGCAGTAATTGCGGTGAGTTCTTGTCCATTTGTCAGACCATGCCAAACGATTGCCGCAAACGTTTTCCTATCACGGATTCCCGCGCGAGTCAAGGCCCGAGGCCATCGCCCGGATGTACACCGCGTTGCACCCACAGCTTCCGCCCGCATACCCGATCCGCTCGGCTGCCGCCCTTCGCGCGAACTCGAACGCCGCCGCGCGCGGATCTCGGTGCGAGAGCCGCGGGTTGCGCCACCGCCGGTACCTGCACCGCCTCCCGCACGGAGCGCAACACCCGCTGCATCCTCTCGGAATCCTGTTCGCAATTGACCGTGACGGGCCCGCCGCTGCGGCCCGCGCGAACGGGCAATGCCGAACTCGTGGGAGTGACGGACGGCGCCGGTGAGCTCAAGATCGTCTGGTCGGACAACCACCTGGTCAGCCCGGACTACTTCCGCACGCTGCGGATTCCGCTGCTCGCCGGCCGGACATTTGGCCGCGACGACGCGGGGCCGCAAGTAAAAGTCGCGATCGTAAACGAGGAGTTCGCGCGCCGGTTCGGACTCGGCCGGGACATCGTCGGCCGCCAGCTCTTCGAGCCCGGCGCGCCCATCACGATCGTCGGAATGGTCCGTAACGTCCGCGCGCGGGGCCTCGAAACCGCGCCCTATCCGGAAGTCTATCTGTCGTCCCTTCAGTTGGACTGGACGAACGTCTACCTCGTCGTACGTTCCTAGATTCCGCCCGCACAACTCCTGCAACAGGTGAAGGCCGCGTTCCAATCCACCAACGCCGAGCAGGCCGTCTTCGGCGTCCTGACCATGCAGGAGCTGATTGCGGATGCGGTGAGCGAGCCGCGCTTCCACATGTTCCTGATCGGCGCTTTCGCGCTGCTGGCCGTGGCCATGGCGTCGGCCGGGATGTACAGCGTAATCTCCTGCCTGGTCTCGCAGCGCACCAGCGAAATTGCGATTCGCATCGCGCTGGGCGCAAGCCGGCGCGCCATCGTCCGGACGGTTCTGGGGACCACCGCCGCCTGGGTGATCGCGGGGTTGGCCTGCGGTCTGAGCCTCGGCCTCGCCACCCGCAACACGATTCGCACTCTGTCAAGCACCGCGGTCGAAGGATCGCCCTGGATGTACGTTTCGGTGCTGCTTTTCTTCGTACTCGTGACCCTGGCAGCCGCCTGGCTGCCCGTGCGCCGTGCCTGCCGGCTCGATCCCGCGACTGCGCTGCGCAGCGAGTAGCGCTTACTTCCCGACAACCAGAATGGAGAACGAGTCCGCAACCATCGGGCCGCGGCCAGGCCGCCCGGCCGGAGGCGGAGTGGCGGGCGGAGCGAAATCGGCCGCAATGAGCAAAATTTGATTCGTCTTGCTGTCGAGCGTCAGCGTCTTCGCGCTGACCTTCGTCTGCACGGTCTGTTCCACCACGAAACTGGTCGGGCTGTTCTCTTTGATGACGGTCAGCGTGCCGTCGCCCTGCGAACTGAACGCTTCCATGGTGGCCGGATTGAACACGGCCCCATCCACGCCACGGCCGATCGGCAGAGTGTCGATAATCTTGCCGCCGGTGGTGAGAACCACCATCACTTGCGGATTCCGGCAGCCGGCGAAGAGAATCTTATTCTTGACGTCGATCGCCAGACCCGCGCACGTCCCGCCCTTACCCGTCAGATCGTAATGGGCCGTTACCGTAAGTGTCTTGGCATCCACGACCGCGATGTTGTCCTTGTCTTCGATATCGACGTAGATATGACCCGCGCCGTCGCTGACGGCCTGCTCGGGAGCCCCGCCCAGATCGACGGTCCCCGCCACCGAGCCGTCCTTCGAATTGATCACGGTCGCATTCGGCGCAGAGTGGCTGAACACCCACACCCGGTCGTTAGATGAGTCGAACAGGATGCCGTCGGGACCGCCCTGCACATCGATGGTCTTGATCGGCGCGAGCGTCTTGGTGTCCCACATCACGACCGGCTTGCTGGACGCGAACCCGTGATTCGACTCCGGATCGGCCGCCACCCCGCGCGCGTTGGCATTCGCGATCTCGCCGGCCGGTTCCAGAGTATCCAGATCGAACACGTTGATCCGCGGAGTCGGACCGGTACGGGGGACATACAACCGCCGTCCCGCCGAGTCGGCATAAACATAATCAAACCCGCCCGCCCCGCCAACTTTAACGGTCTTTAGAACCCTGTAGGGCCCCTGCGCGCACACCGTCGCGAGAGCGGAAACAAACACCAGGCAAACTCGTCGCATGAAAGAAACTCCTCGACTGAGTATAGTTGGGCCGCGTTGGACCGAGACCAACATTTACCAACCCTGACGATTCCGCCGCCCCACCTTAATCATCCGCTGCGCGGAGGTCGTTACACTGCGCGGCGCACCCATGCGCGGGTCTCGTCAAGCAGCCAATCTTGCAGCGTCATACAGGATTCTCCCTTCCCGTACCACGGTGGCCGGCGGCGACGTGACCACTTACGCCGCCCGACCTTCGAAGTCGGAGCGCCGCCACGGAACGATGTCCACCGCGCAGCGAATCTCCCGAATCGCGCGGCACAACCGCCCGCCCGCGGATCACGTCTTCCGGCGCGTCGTCGGGGACCACGACCAGGAAATCCAGATCGCTGTCAGGGCCCGCATCCCCGCGCGCGGCGGAGCCGAACAGGTAGACGCGAAACGGCTGGCAAGCCTCGACCAGCCTCCGCGTAATCTTCGCAATCGTCTCTCCGTGTGTCACAGCGGACATCGTTTCCACTGAAACACCTCCTTGAATCAAAGTTATAATCGCCTTCGTTGGCCAGATCGTGCTCCGTATTCATCTCCTCCACCGCCGAGGACTTGAAGGAACATCGCCTGGCCGCGCGCGACGCGGTGCTCGCGGTGGGGCTGCGGCCCGAGATGCAAGAGTACTTCCCGGCCAGCGGCGGACCTCCGCTTGACGAGTGCCTGGACCGAGTCTCGCCCTGCGATCTCGTCATAGTCCTGGTGGCCCACCGCTATGGTTGGGTACCACCCGACCAGCCGGACTCGGGTCACCTGGCTCGAGTGCGAAAAAGGGAAGGACGTGCTGGTCTTTCTCCTGGACAAAGACGCGAAGTGGCCAGCCGAGCTGAAGGAATCCTACCGGAGCGCGGCGGCCACGGAGGACGGCACCGCCACCCCGGGACTCATCGCCGAGGTTACGCGCAACGTCGCGAAGCTCAAGGAATTCCGTCAATGGCTCGAAAAGGGACGCATCCGCGCGACCTTCACCAGCCCGGAAGATCTGAAGGCGAAGGTGATTCAGGCGCTGCACGCATGGCTGGGCAAGCATCCCGAATTCCAGCCGGCGCGCCCCCGGCGGTAGGATCCGCGGCTCTAGCTCCAGTGGCTGCGCGAGCAAACCGCGACCATAGACATCCGCGGCGTAGGCGCTGGCAAGGCGCACAGCTTTCCCATCGAGGATCTGTAAATCCCGCTGACCACCATCGGCGAGCGCGAACCGATGGACCTCAGGAGGCGCTCGCCCACCCGCGGCTGGTAATTGTCGGCGACCCCGGCTCCGGCAAGACCACCTTCCTGCGCCGCATCGCCTTTGCTATGGCCGGCGCGAAAACTGGGCCGTTTCCACTGTTGAATCCGGGTAGCCGATCTCGCCGCCCACATCAGGGACGTCAACGGGGGGCTGGCCCCGAGTGCTTCAGCCGTTTTCTGGCAACCCGAAGCGTCCAGTTTGGCTGGGGCCTCAGCGAAGACTTCTTCGAAGAGAAGCTCGCCTCAGGCGAGGCCGCCGTCCTATTGGACGGCTTGGACGAAGCGCCAGACCGGACGGAGCGCGAGCGCGCGGCCCGTCTCTTCGAGAACGCCACCGGAGCGTATGCGAAATGCCGCTTTGTGGTCACCACCCGCACGCAATCCTACTCCGGCGGCGCGCTGCTGTCCGGCTTCCACGAAGCGCGCATCGAGCCTCTGACAGCCGAAGCGGTCGCCACGTTCCTCGACCGCTGGTGCCGAGGGCTATATCCGGCGAGCGCGCGAATGGCGGAAGAGCATCGCAAGGAACTGAGCGAAGCTCTGCGCGCGCGGCCGGAGATCCGCACGATGACCCGCAACCCCGTGATGCTGACGGCGCTGGCGGTGGTGCACTGGCACGAGCGGCGCTTGCCCGAGCAGCGGGCCGATCTTTACGATTCGATCCTTACGTGGCTCTCGCGGCAGCGCGACCAGAAACCGGGGCGCGAAAAAGCGGAGCGTTGCCTGACCCTGCTCGAAGTACTCGCGCTCGCCATGCAGAACTTTCCCCTGGGCAGGCAGGTGCGGTTCGCGATGGAGTGGGCGGGCGTTGCCCTGGCGCTCGAATTCGGTCACGCGTCCGAGAGCGAGCGGCTGGAACGGGCGGTGCAATTCCTCGAACAGGAAACGGCGGACAGTGGCATCATCGTCAGCCGCGGAAGGGCGCTGGAATTCTGGCACCTGACCTTTCAGGAGCACCTAACGGCGCGCGCCATCGCCGGTTTGGCGGAGCCGGACCAGATCGAGCTACTGTTGCACGAAAGGAAGATCTACCGGCCGGAATGGCGCGAGGTGGCGCTCCTGCTGGCCGGCGTTCTCCGGGTGAAACAAGAAAAAGCGAAGGTGAACGGCCTCGTCTCTGCCATTCTGAACCGCACCGGAACAAAGCTCGCCGATCAGGCGCGCGCGGCTGGATTGCTCGGCGCGATCGTCAACGATCTGAAGCCGCTGGACTACCAGCCGGCGGATGCGCGCTACCGGGAGCTGATGAATGTGGTGCTGGGGATATTCGACCGGGAGAAATCAAAAACGGTGGAATTCGCCGTGCGCCTGGAAGCGGCGGAGGCGCTGGGGCAGGCGGGAGATCCGCGGCTCGCGCGCGACAACTGGGTGCGGATCGAGGGATTCGAGATCGGGCGTTATCCGGTGGCGGTGGCGGAGTACCGGAGATTCGTCGAGGACGGCGGCTACCAGAACGAACGCTGGTGGAAAGCGGGCAGGGTTGGCCAAACAACGGAGCCGGGGGATTGGGAGGAGCAGAAGGAGCACCCGAACCGACCGGTGGTGAACGTGAGCTGGTACGAATCGCCGGCCTACTGTGCGTGGGCCGGGGCTCGGTTGCTGAAAGAAGCGGAATGGGAGCGGGCGGCATGTGGAACGAAGGGCAGAAGGTATCCCTGGGGGAATGAAAAGCCGGATGTGACGCGCGCGAACTACCGAGAGACTGGGCCAGAGCATCCGACACCGGTAGGGCTGTACCCGGCGGGGGCAACGCCGGAGGGGATCCAGGATCTGGCGGGCAACGTTTGGGAATGGGTCGAGGATTCGCATGAGGAAGGCAGGCTGCGGGTGTTGCGTGGCGGGTCGTGGTTCAACGATGCTTCGGATCTGCTGGCAGCGTCTCGTCTCGGGAACGTGATCGAGGACACGTTCTGGGGCATCGGGTTTCGGGTGGCTCGGGACGTGCCTCTCCCTTGAAATTTCTCAACTTGCCGTCCGCAGCACGTCCTCCACCGCCTCGGGATGCTTCGCAATCACCGCCAGCAGCACGCGCGTTGACGCGTCCGGCCGCGACCTGCCCTGTTCCCAGTTCCGCACCCTCCACATTCGGGCGCGAGAGGGAATGGAATTGGATTAGGTGACGCTATGGTCGTGACCCTGCCGGATGAACTCCTCCAGTCAACGAATTTGACAGAGGCCGAGTTGATGACGGAACTCGCCTTGGCGCTATTTCAGCGCGAACGGCTGACGCTTGGCCGGGCAGCGCTTCTCGCGGGCGTGCCGCAGCTGGATTTCCAGCGCACTCTTGCGAGCCGGCGGATCCCCCTTCACTACGGTATCGAGGCAGTGGAGCAGGATCTCCAGCGGGCAAGAGAACTGGCCGGCGCGTGATCGTCGTTTCCGACGCCTCCCCCATCCTCAATCTTGCCGCTGTGGCCAAGCTCGATCTGCTGCGGGATCTCTAGTTCCTCCAGCGGTGATGGGGGAACTCTCAAGGAACGGAATCCACCTTGAGCCGTCTTGGACGCGTGTCGTGGCCGCCAAGGACAAAGGCAATGTTGAAGCCCTCCGCGACCAGCTCGATCCGGGTGAAGCCGAGGCGATTGCCGTTGCCATCGAGCTGAATGCGGGGCTTCTCCTGGTCGATGAGAAGCGCGGACGCCGCATCGCCATGGACCGCGGTTTGGCGGTAACGGGCCTTCTCGGAGTGCTCGCCGAAGCCAAGGCGCGAGGTTTCATAACCGAAGGCCGGCCCGTTCTGGATGACATGATTCGTGTTGCCGGTTTCTGGATCGGCGACGATCTGCGAAGTCGATATCTACGGGGATTAAACGAGATGGACTAACCCCACGGGGGCGCGGTCAGGTGAAATCCGTCTTCTGCACGACCCCGGTGACAGGCCTCTTCCCGAAGAAATCTCGTTTATTATCAATACTATATACGACTCCACGCACTGAAAATTTCCAACCTGTCCTGTATACTTAAGGTGGGAAGGCAATGGATACCACACAACAACCCGCCCAGCGCCCGCAACCGCCCGGCCGCGACCCGCAAAAAGCAAAATTACGAAACGAACCCAATAAAGGGTTAACCCGAATAAAATCAATAATCTGCGGCCTCGCTGCGCTGTGCCTTTCCACTCTCTGCGCCCAGCCCAAATTCGAATACTGGCCTGCAGCCCAGTACGACCCCTCCGTCCCCACCCCGAAACAGGTCCTCGGCTTCGACTTCGGCGACCGCATCGCCTCCCACGCCCAAATTACGAGCTACTTCCAGGCACTCGCGGCGGCGCTGCCGGCTCAAGCCAAGCTCTTCGACTACGGCCAGACCTGGGAAGGACGCCGCCTCATCTTCGCCGCCATCGGCTCGGTTGCCAACATCCGCCGACTGCCGGAAATCCAGGCCGCAATGCAGCGCCTCTACGACCCCCGGCGAACCAACGAAAACGAAGCCAAAAAGCTGATCGCCGACCTCCCCGCCGTCATCTGGCTCTCCTACGGCGTCCACGGCGACGAGATCTCATCGCCCGACGCCGCCATGGTCACCGCCTACCACCTGCTGGCCTCGCGCGGCAACCCGGCCGTTGACGACATCCTGTCCAAGGTCGTCGTCCTGATCGACCCGCTCCAGAACCCCGACGGCCGCGAGCGCTTCGTCCAGAATTTCAACCAGAACGAAGGCCCGGAGCCCGACCCCAACCCGCTCGCCGCCGAGCACGCCGAACCCTGGCCGGGCGGTCGCACCAACCACTACCACTTCGACCTGAATCGCGACTGGCTCACCATGACCCAGCCCGAGATATCCGGCCAGATCCGCGCGCTGCGCGACTGGTACCCGCTGGTCTACGTCGACCTCCACGAGATGGGCTCTGAGTCCAGCTACTACTTCGCGCCCGAGGCCATCCCCTACAATCCCCACCTCACCAAGGAACAGCAGACCAACCTCTACTGGTTCGGCAAGACCAACGCGAAGTACTTCGACCAGTTCGGCTACAGCTACTTCACGCGCGAGGAGTACGACGCTTTCTTTCCCGGTTACGGCGCGAGTTGGCCCTCCTACTACGGCGCGCTGGCCATGACTTACGAGAACGGATCGACGCGCGGCCTGGTTGTGCGGCGCAACTCCGACGATACGACGATCACCTTCCGCGAAACCGTCCGCCGCCACTTCATCACGTCTCTCGGCACCTGCGAAACAGCCGCCGCCCACCGCGAAGAGCTGCTGTCGAACTTCTACCGCTACCACGTAACGGCCATCGAGGAGGGCAATCGCGACCCGATCCGGGAATACATTCTGCCCCGCCGCGGGAACGTCTCCGCGGTCGACAAGCTCGCCGGCCTCCTGGTACGGCACGGAGTCGAGGTCAGCCGCGCCACCGCTCCGTTCAAAGCCGCGGACGGCAAGGAGTACCCGCCGGGAAGCTATGTGATCCCCACGGCCCAACCCGCCAAACGCCTGGTGCGCGTTCTGCTGGACGAGAACGTCGCGATGGACGAGTCGTTCCTCAAGGGCGAGGAGCGCCGGCGCAAGCGCCGCGAATCCAGCGAGATCTACGACGTGACCGCCTGGTCGCTTCCGCTCCAGTTTGGCGTGGAGGCCATCCCCGCGAACGCGCGCTCACAGGGCAGCTTCGAGCCGTTCCAATCCGTACCGCCGGGCCGCGTCGAAGGCGGCGAAGCCACGGTGGCTTACCTCGTTCCCTGGGGCTCGGCCCCGGCCGGACGCTTCGTCGCCGCGGCGCTGAAAGACGGCCTGCGCATGCTCACCAGCGACCGCCCATTCAAGCAGAACGAACATACGTATCCTGCCGGGACCGTCATCGTCAAAGTGAAAGACAACGCGGCGACGGTGCACGAAATCGTCCGCCGGAACGCCGAATCGAGCGGGGCCGAAGTGATCGCAACCTCGACGAGTTGGATGGACGAAGGCCCGAACTTCGGTAGCCAGTGGGTCGCCTATTTGCGCAAGCCGGTGATCGCGCTGGCCTGGGACCGTCCGGCCGGATCGGCATCCGCGGGTCAGACCCGTTTTGTGCTCGAGCGCCAGTTCGGCTATCCGGTCACCGTGGTTCGAACCCAGCAGCTTGCCAACGCGGACTTGAGCAAGTTCAACGTGATTCTGCTTCCCGACGGCGGCTTCGGCGACGTGCCCGGTCCCGCGGGCGCGAAGCGGTTGAAGGATTGGGTCCAGTCCGGGGGCACGCTCATCGGCCTCGGCCCGGGAGCGGTCCAATTCATGGCCGACGCGCGCAACGCTCTGCTGGATGTGAAGCAGGAGAACCTGGCCGGAGTCGAGCCGCCCAAACCACCGGTGCCGCCAACACCGGCCACTCCCGCCACTCCCGCCACCCCCGACACCGGCCGCGTGCCGGGCAAGATCTACAAGAACCAGGAAGAATACGAGAAGGCCGTCCAGCCCGACACCGACCTGCCGTCCAGCGCCCACGGCTTCATCGCGCGCGCCAAGGTCGACACCGAGCACTGGCTCGGAGCCGGCGTTGCCGAAATCGTCTACCCGCTCGTCTCGGGCCGCGCAATCTTCACGCCCGTAAAGGCGGACAAGGGAGTGAACGTAGCGGTGTACGCCGGACCCGATCAGGTCGCCGCCAGCGGCTACACCTGGGACGAGTACAGGAAGCAGCTCGCCTACAAGCCCTTCGTCATCTACCAACACGAGGGCCGGGGCAACGTGATCGGCTTCACGTCCGACCCGAACTTCCGAGCGTACTTAGACGGGCTGAACGTCCTATTCCTGAACGCAGTGTTCCGCGGCCCGGCCCACGTGGGAGGCGGAGGCTTCGGAGAGTGATCTCCTCCAACCAATTTGGCAGGATCTCCGTGGCGCACGCACTCTTGCGTGCCGCGTCGCCACTCATGGCGACGCCTGGCTTCCGTGCGTTTATCACGGCTGAATAGCACGGTTATTTCGTGACGTCCTTAATTTAATTTAACTTTGTGGTCGTTGAAGATGGACAAGAGTTCGTTGAAATCCCTGTTGAACATCGCGCGCCGGTTCCTTTTTTAGCCGGTAAAGCGCAAGCGAAAGCTCAGCGGCGGCGTTCAACCGCTCCTGGCCGGGTAGTTCCCGCCATTCCCGGTATTCATCCGCCTTCATTTCATCGAAGCTGGCATTGCTACCGAGCTCACCACCCCATCTGACGCATCCGCCCCAGAATGATCTCCGCTTTCTGATTCATCCGCGCCGGTTTCCGCCGGACCGGATTCGGCAGGATGCCGGCGAGCCGCGCGGCCTGCTCGCGACCGAGCGCCGATGCGGCAACGCCGTAGTGAGACTCCGCCGCCGCTTGGGCGCCGAACACGCCCGGCCCCCACTCGACCACGTTCAGATACAGTTCCAGAATCCGCTGCTTCCCGAGAGCGAACTCCGCCACCGGCACGAGCGAAGCCTCGACGCCTTTCCGCACAAACGACCGCCGCGTTGTAAGAAACAGATTCTTCACCAACTGCTGCGTGATCGTCGAAGCGCCGCGCATCGGCCGGTCCTCGTCCTCTTCGTCCACCGCTTTCTGGATCTCGACCCAGTCGAACCCGTGGTGCTGGTAGAAGCGGCTGTCCTCCGACGCGATCACCGCGTGCTGCAAATCCGGCGATATCCGCTTCAGCGGCACGAAATCATATCTCTTGTGATACGTTTTACGCGCGAACAGCGCCTCGATTCGCATCTGGACCTGAACGGCGGTCGTGATCGGATTGATCCAGCGCAGCGAGACGAGACTCAGCGCCAGCAGCAGGTACAGGCCCAGCGCGAACAGCAGAATCCGCTTGCAGACGCGGGCGGCTCCTCTCACTACAACGCGTGAACCGGCACGCTCTCCGGCACGGCATCGGCCGCGTGCTCAAAGTCCGTGAGCAGGTCGCGCCAATCCTCAATCCCCACCGAGATGCGAACCAATCCGTCCGTCACGCCCGCCTGGCGGAACTCCTGCTCCGTGAATCCCGAGTGAGTCGTGGTCTTTGGATGACAGACCAGCGTCTCGATTCCGCCCAGCGACACCGCGTTCTTCCCGATCTTCAGGTTCCGCAGGAATTCGAACGCGCCTGCCTTGCCGCCCTTCACCTCGATGGAGAACATCGCGCCCGGAAAGTCGCACTGCGATTCGTAGATGCGTTTCTGTTGGCCCTCCGCGAGCAAGCTCGGATAGATGACCCTCTCGATGTTTCTGTGGTGGACCAGGCTCTCCGCGATATGCTGCGCATTCTTGCTCTGGCGATTCATTCGCAGCGCGACGGTGGTGAGTCTGCCATCCAGCATCCAGCACTCATCCGGCTGGAGGATGTTGCCGAACAGGTTCCGCTTGGAGCGGATCGGCCGCAGGATCTCGTCCTCGCACGCCAGCGCGATCCCGCCGATCATGTCGCTCAAACCCGACAAGTACTTCGTCGCCGAGTAAAGAACGATATCCGCGCCCAGCTCCAGCGGATGCTGGAACGCCGGACCCATCAGCGTATTGTCCACCATCACCAGTACGCCGCCGCGGGCCTTGGCGGTCCGCGCCGCCCGCTCAATGCCGGTCATCATCAACGTCGGATTGGCCGGCGTCTCGATCAGCACGATGCGGAGATTCGCGGCCGTGCGAATCGCCTCGTCCAGTTCCTCCGACTGTCCCGCCGGAACGGGAACGCCGTGCACGCCCCACAGAGACAGGTAGTCCTGTATGAAGTGCTGCGTTCCGCCGTAGATCGGAACCGTATAGACGACGCTGTGGCCCGGCCGCAGATAGGCCAGCATGGACGTCATGATCGCGGCCATGCCGGAGTTGAACGCGAGAGCGCACTTCGCGCCGTGCTCCAGCGGAACAATCTGGTCTTCCAGGATCTCGGCGTTGGGGTGATTGAACCGCGAGTAAACCAGCGGCACTTCTTCTCCGGGCTCCGCGCGGGCCCGCCCGGCCATGATGTCGAAGGCGCGCTCGGCGACTTCCGGGCTCGGGAACACGTAGGTGGAACTGCGGAAGACCGCAGGCCGCGCCGACCCGACGCTCAGGGCCGGGTCGAAACCGCGCGTCAACATCTCGGTGTAGGGACGAAGGGATCTTTTCTCGGGCACTACTTTAATTCTAAACCGCGAGCAACTGCGCGAGATCCGCCGCCTTCCACCGCCGGCCCACATAGAACGAACCGAACTCGGCGTACACCGCGCTGACTTCGTCGAACCGCATCTCGTAGATCAACTTCTTGAACACCAGCGGATCGTCGGCGAAGAGATCCACGCCCCACTCCCAGTCGTCAAAACCCATCGAGCCTGAAATGATCTGCCTCACTTCGCCGGCGTAACGGCGGCCGATGATGCCGTGTTCGTGCATCTGCCGGGCACGCTCGGAGATGGGCAACTGATACCAGTTCTTCAACTCGCCGCGATGCCGGTTCATGGGGTAGAAGCAGCAGAACTTGCCCTCCGGCATCCGCGGATACAAGCGCGGGCTCATCGCGGCGCGCTGGCGAGCCAGCGTCTCTTCGATTTTTTCCTTCCACTCGGCAGTGTACGGTTGGATTCCCTGCTCAACCAGGTCGCGATAGACTTTCCCGGTCGACTCGTACAGCCCCAATTCGACCACCGACAGGTACGACGTCGCCGGCTCCAGGTAATCGAACAACGCCGTGCGCGCCAGCTGCAGCTCGGCGTCATTCAATTCGTCGAACGAGCGCCGGAAATGGACCAACATGAGGTCGCCCTTGTGGCCGATCAGCGAGAACAGCCCGCTCGCGCCGTTCTCGCTCGATTCCATCTCTCCGAGGACGCGCGAGGCTGCTTCCAAAGCGGCCGCGCGCTGAGCGGCCGGCGCTGCCTTCCACTGCGGCCAGCGCACGCGCAGCATCTGGTGCAGCACGCTGGACCCTTCCACGGTCAGCGGGACGGACGGCAGCCCCTCGGACGCGATCGCGGCATTGAAAACGGTCGACATACCTGTGATTGTGACACGCGGGGCTATCCCGTATAATTCGGTCAGAGATATGCAACGACGCACTCTTCTCCAATCCGCCGCGATGTTCATTCCCTCCCGCGTTCTCGGGCGGGGACCCGGACCCGCGCCATCGAACAAAATCGCGGTCGGCATCATCGGCTGCGGCAATATGGGCACGGGCGACCTGCAGGACTACCTGAAGGACGATCGCGTCCAAGTGGTCGCGGTGTGCGATGTCAACAAGCAGAGCGGCGGCTATTGGGATAACGCGTTCGCCGGGCGCGAACCCGCGCGCATGATCGCCGAGTGGACCTACGGAGCCGACAAGCGATCCGGCGTTTACAAGGGCTGCGCCGCGTACGAGGATTTCCGCGAGCTGCTGGCGCGCAAGGATATCGACGCGGTGTCGACCGCCGTGCCCGACCACTGGCATGCCATCGCCGCCGTCGAGGCCGCAAAGTCCGGCAAGGATATCTACGGCCAGAAGCCGCTGGCGCTTACCATCGCCCAGGGGCGCGCGATCGCCGACGCGGTGAAGAAGTACAACCGCGTGTTCCAGTGCGGCAGTCAGCAGCGCTCGGATGCCAGGTTCCGCAAGGCCTGCGAGCTCGTTCGCAACGGCCGCATTGGAAAGGTGCATACCGTGCGGTGCGGCCTGCCCGGCGGCACACCCGATTTCAGCAAGGCCGCGCGTCGCAAGGCCACCGAGCCGGTGCCGGAAGGCTTCAATTACGATTTCTGGCTCGGCCCCGCGCCCGAAGCTCCGTACTCGCCCGCGCGCTGCCACTGCAATTTCCGCTGGATTCTCGATTACTCGGGCGGGCAGATCACGGATTGGGGCGGCCATCATCCGGACATCGCTCAGTGGGGACTCGGCATGGACGAGTCAGGCCCGGTGGAGATCAAGAACGCGAAGGGTGAGTGGGCCAAAGACCCGCTCTACAACACTGCCGTTCAGTACTACTTCGAAGCGATCTACGAAAACGGCGTGAAGCTCATCGTATCCAACAAGGAACGCGGCGGCGTGACCTTCGAGGGTGCCGACGGGTGGGTCTGGGTGAACCGCGGCGCGATTGATGCAAACCCGAAATCACTACTGACGGAGCAGGCGGGCGCGGACGACATCCACCTGTACAAGAGCGACGACCATCACCGCAATTTCATCGATTGCGTAATATCGCGGAAGCAGACCATCGCTCCGGCCGAGACGGCGCACCGTTCGATTACGATTGCGCATTTGGGCAACATCGCCCTCCGTCTGGGCCGTGACCTCAAGTGGGATCCGAAAGCGGAACGATTTACGGACGACGCCTCGGCGGACGCCATGATCTCACGGCCGATGCGCGCTCCGTGGAAGATCGAGGTGTAGCGGAGGGCTAGCTCAGCTAGTGCTTACTTACTAAACAAGCCGCTATAATGTATCCTGGGTCATGTCCAGACCGGCGGCCATCATCAAACTGACTGACGAAGAAGAACGAACCCTGAAGCAGTACCTTCGAGCAGGCACCACCGAGCAGCGCCTAGTGGAGCGAGCCCGAGTCGTACTTCTAGCCAGTCAGGGTCTAAGCACCGGGCAGATTGCCGAGACGCTGCACACCCGAGCGGCTCGTGTATCCAAATGGAGGCAACGGTTTGCGAAGGAACGTCTGGCTGGCTTGGGCGATGCGTTCCGCTCAGGCAAACCACGGCGCTACGACGAGGCGACCGAACGGCGCATTCTTACGCAGTTGGACGAACCGCCGCCGACTGGGTACGCAACCTGGACGGGCACCTTGTTGGCAGAGGCACTCGGTGACGTCACCGATGATCAGGTATGGCGGGTGCTGCGTGTGCACGGCATCTCTCTGCGCCGGCGACGCAGTTGATGTATCAGCACGGATCCGGAATTTGCCGTTAAGGCAGCCGACGTGATCGGCTTATACCTGAACCCACCTGAAAACGTCTTGGTCCTGCCGGTCGAGGCCGTCGTCCACCCCACGGCCCCCAAGCGTAATTACGCTGAGTTACGCAAGTAAGTACTAGGCCGCGGCTCCGCGCCGATACCCTGGGTTCGAAACTCGTATTGCTGGATTTGCAGCGCCGCCTTGCCCGCCTCGAAGCGGATCACCCGGCCGCGCGCGACCAGCCGCAACCCGCACTTGGCGTTGAGCTGCGCGGGCCAACTTACGGACACCTCGAGAGACCTGCCCGGAACGAGCACGTTTTCGGCCGTAAACAGAACGCCTCCGCTGCTCATGTTAATGGTCCGGCCGCTGCCGGTCGTTTCGCTGCCTTTCATGCGTAAAACGCGGTAGCGGATTTCCCGCTCGATGGGGAATCGCTCCGCCGCCCTCCGGTCTTCCTGGCTGAATTGCCTTTCCATGTCGCTGATGTACCCGCCTTACTCACAATACGGCTTCGGGCTCTTCGTATTAAATAGTCGGGTAGCTTCATTCGGCGTAGGACGATAGTACTAATCTCGCGCTATCATGCCTGCATGCGAAAAACGGTTGTAGTGGCCGGCCTTCTCTTGCTCGCTGTTTCCGCGAGCGCGTTCGACAAGCGCGTAATCGTGCCTTCGGGATTCTCTGCCTCCGGTCCGTTCAGTCCGGGCATCCTGGTGGACGGCACCCTTTACGCCGCCGGCCAGGTGGGCCGCGACATGAAAACGAATTCCTTCCCCGCCGAGTTCGAGGCGGAAGTGGCGCAGTGCCTTGCGAACGTCGGAGCCATTCTCCACGAGGCCGGGATGGATTTTTCGGACGTGGTTGCGACGCAGGTTTTTCTGACGGACATGGAGATGTTCCCTCGGATGAACGCGGTCTACACCAAGGTGTTGGCGGAACCCCGCCCGGCGAGGACAACGGTCGGAGTGTCGAAGCTGGTGGGGACGGCGAGAATTGAGATCACGGTGACGGCGCGAAAGAGCCAGCCGCTGGTCCCACCTGCCGCGGGATCCCGCTGAGCCGCATGCGGATCACCGTGCGGCGGTCGTGTGAGGCGCCCGAATGCGGGAGCAAATGCATTCCCGTCTCGGCGTACACGGATACGTGAAACTCGCAGTTGTGCCTTTCGCGATGGTGTAGAGGCACGTTGCGCAGTTTCTGTTTGGGATGCTCGCCGCGGATTCGTTGTCGCGTCGCCGGACGGAATGAAAACTGATCACGATTCAGCCGCCTGGCGATTCTGACGAAACAGCCACGGAGGCTGGGGTAGTGAACAGCCGGGAATACCATACCGAAATCGCCAGGCATTCGGCCGGTTTCCGGGAAGAACCGCGCGACATGGCGCAGCAATTCGTCTTCTAACTGCCGGAGTTGTTGTGGACGAACCAAATCAAAAGCTGTTGGCTACGTATTACC
Organism: Acidobacteriota bacterium; assembly: GCA_025353165.1. Lineage (GTDB taxonomy): Bacteria > Acidobacteriota > Terriglobia > Bryobacterales > Bryobacteraceae > TMP-7. The sequence continues at coordinate 25,984 of JANXRE010000013.1, forward strand.
AGCATCTTCGCCGCTTCACAGCATAGTCTGAAGGTCGGTTGTAATCAAGGTTGAGAATTGACCTTGTCAAGCCTCGCCGGGCGGAAGGTTTGAATGGGAATTTGGCCAGGGTCTGCGCCGAATTAATGTCAGATTACCGCGGCCCTCAATCGCCCAGTCGCATGGTGGATCGCGCCCGAATCCGACACGCGCGTCTCCTGTGGCAATGCCACACTGAGTATGGCATACTGATGTGCGTATGCCACAGGAAAGCAGGCTGGACCTGTTGCAGGGCACTCTGGACGTGATGGTCCTGCAAACGCTGGCCGCGATTGGACCGCTGCATGGGTACGGGATTGCCCGGCGCATTGAGCAGGTTAGCGGCGACCAAATTCTTCTGAATCAAGGCACGATCTATGCGGCCCTGGTGCGGCTGCAGCATCGCGGCTGGATTACGGCCCAGTGGGGAACGTCGGACAACAATCGCAAGGCGAAGTTCTACTCCATCACCAGGAAAGGGCGCAAGCAACTGGCGGCCGACGTGGCGTATTGGGAGAGGCTCGCTGAAGTGATGGGGCGCATGCTCAACGGAGAGAAAGCATGATCGAACTCTGGCGTAGATTTGCCGCAATGTTCCACCGGCGGCAACTTGATGCGGAGTTAGAGGCTGAACTGGCTTCGCATCTGCATCTGGCGATCCAGGAAAACTTAAGACAAGGCATGCCGCCGGAAGAAGCGCGGCGGAAAGCGATGATCGGGATGGGCGGATTGGAGCAAGCCAAAGAAGAACAGCGCGATGCGCGCGGACTGCCGGCGATGGAGAGCGTCGTGCAGGACCTGCGCTATGCCTTTCGCACCCTCCGGCGGGATGCCGGATTCACGACCTTTGCGATTCTGATCATCGGCCTCGGCATTGGTGCAAGCTCGACGGTGTTTAGCGTGCTCGACACGCTGCTGGTTCGGCCGCTGCCGTTTAAGGATCCGGGCAGCCTGATCTGGATTGCGAACCGGACCCAAGTGGACGGCGACCTGTCGGGCGCGACGGTGCAGGTGGGGCGCTTGCTGAATTTGCGCGAGCGGAACAAATCGTTCTCGGACATCGCCGGATATTTTGCCTTTTATGGCGTGGGCGACAGCAAGCTCAGTGGGAACGGCGAGCCGGAGCGGCTGAGCGCGGTGCCGGTCTCGCAGAATTTTTTCCCGTTGCTGGGCGTGCAGCCGCAATTGGGCAGGCAATTCAGCGCCGAGGAATGCAAGTGGAATGGACCGAAGGCGGTGCTCCTCAGCCACGGGTTATGGGAGCGGCGTTTCGCTTCCGATCCGGACATTGTGGGCAAGCCGCTCAGGCTCGACGATGCCGACGTGACGGTGGCGGGAGTGATGCCCGCCTCCTTCGATTTTGCGGCGGTGTTCGCGCCCGGCACGCATGTCGATCTCTTTTCTTCCTTCCCGCTCTCCCAGGAGACCGACCGCTGGGGAAACACCCTGGCGCTGGTGGGACGCTTAAAGCCGGGAGTCGCCATTGGGCGCGCGCAGGCGGAGGCCGACATCCTGGGAGCGCACATCACGGCCGAAAACCCGCGCGCGAACGGACTGGATCCCAAGCTGACGTTCTTAGGACAGCATGTCAGCGGGCGGGTGCGCCCCGCTCTGCTGGTGTTGGCGTGCTCGGTCGGGGTAGTGATGCTGATCGTGTGCGCGAACCTTTCGAATTTGCTGCTGGCGCGAACGGCGACGCGGCAGAAGGAGGTGGCGATTCGCATGGCCCTGGGCGCGGGGCGGAAACGCCTGATTCGTCAACTGCTGACGGAGAGTATCGTGCTGACGTTCTGTGGAGCCTCGCTGGGCCTGGCGCTCGCGGTGGGCGCAACGCGGGCCGTTGCGCACCTGGATGCGTTCAGCATTCCGCTGCTGAGCGGCGTGCGGGTGGACGGGGTCGCGCTGGGCTTCACGTTGCTGGCGGCGGTGGCGACGGGCCTGGTGCTGGGGATGGCTCCGGCATTGCAGGCGGCGTCGATTCCGCTGAGCGCTTCGCTGGGGCAGCGCGGCCATAGTGAAGGGAAGCGGCACAACTGGATTCGCAGCGCGCTGGTCGTCTCGGAAATCGCTTTCTCGTGCGTGCTGCTGGTGGGCGCGGGGTTGCTCATACGCAGCTTCGTACGAGTGCTGGAGGTGGATCCGGGGTTCCGGCCGGAAAGCGCGGCGGCCTGGCGGATCGATCCCAGCTCGCAATACAAAACACAAGCGCAGCAGAACGCCTATTTCGATGAAGCGCTGCGGCTGGTGAGGGCCATACCGGGAGTCCAATCGGCGGGTTTGACGGACGTGTTGCCGCTGGGCCACAACCGGAGCTGGGGATCTGCTGCGAAAGGGCAGACGTACAAGGACGGCGATTACCCGAGCGCGTTCGTCCGCGTCATCAGCGACGGTTATGTCAAAGCGCTGGGCATGACCTTGAAGGCGGGCCGTGACCTGAGCCCGCGGGATACTCCGACCAGCGGCACGCCGGTGATCCTCATCAACGAAACGATGGCACACAGGCTCTGGCCAGGCCAGGATCCACTTGGGAAGTTCGTCGCGGGGGCTTGCGGCGTCGACAGACAGGTGGTCGGCGTCGTTGGCGACGTGCGGCATGTCGCGCTGGAGCAAGGCTCCGGTTCCGAGATGTACTTGCCGATCCGGCAATGCCAGGATTGGGGGTCGGTGGATCTGGTGGTACGTTCCACGCTGCCGCCGCCGGTATTAGCCTCGAGCGTCGAAACGAGTCTTCGATCTTTGGTACCCGACTTGCCCAAGGGCGGGATGAAGCCCTTGACTCAACTGGTAGACCGGGCGGTTTCGCCGCGCCGGTTTATTGTGCTGCTGATGGCGGGGTTCGCGGGATTTGCGCTGGTGCTGGCTTCGCTGGGGATTTACGGAGTGATTTCGTATTCGGTCACGCGAAGGACGCAGGAGATTGGGATTCGCATGGCGTTAGGCGCATCAACGGGCCAAGTGCAGGGGCGGATTGTCATGCAGACTCTAGGGCTGGCCGCGATCGGGCTGACCATCGGAGCGGTGGCTTCCTCTGGATTGGCTCGGGCGCTAAGCGGGCTGCTGTTCGGCGTGACATATCGGGATCCCTTCACCTTCCTCGCGGCCGCGGCGGTTCTGCTGGGAGTCGCGGTGCTCGCGGGTTATCTTCCAGCGCGCAAGGCTTCGCGGATCGATCCCATGATCGCTTTGCGCGCGGACTAGAACTAGAACGGAAACATCCGCTTTAACTCTTCGCCCGACGGCTGCCGCCCGTACTCGCAGACCTCGAACCCTTGCGCGTAGCGGATCTTCCGGCCGCGCTCTTCGCCATAGAACTTGACGAGCGCATCGCGATAACTGTCCGCGGACTCGGCGTAGCGCTTGGCGAGCTCCCGGCGAACTTCATCGCGCCGCCGCTGGCGTCCGGCTGGGTCTTCCGGAAACAGCCCGGCGTATCCGTTCGCGCCCCCTTCGTGAATCTGCGACTCCATCACCAGGAGCGCATCCAGAGTAGGCTCGATCACGTCGTCGATACTCACGGCCACATCCGCCCGGAATGGATTCGGGCGCTGGAACTCATCCGATGCATAAAGGAAGACCGGGTTCTTTTTCAGCGCCGGCACGTCCGGACAGAAGAACGGCACCGTCACCATGTAGGCGGAGTCCTGCACCAGCATCGACGTGTAGCGGTGATCGGGATGGTAATCGTTGGGCCGGTTGGCAATGACGATATCCGCATTCCATTGGCGAATCAGCCGCGTAATGATTTTACGGTTCTCGAGCGTGGGCAGAATCTCGCCGTCGTGAATGTCGATTACCTCGGTGGCGACGCCGAGACGCCGGCCCACCTCCATCACCTCCTTCCTCCGCCGTTCGGCCAGCGGCCCGCCGGCCATCTGCCAGTGCCCGATGTCGCCATTGGTCGTCGAGACGAGCTTCACGTGATGCCCCATGCGCGCCCACTTCATCGCGACGCCGGCTCCGCGATACTCCGCGTCGTCGGGATGCGCACCGAAGATGATGATGCGCAACTTGCCGTCTTCCGGCGGAGCCTGCGCGGCCGCCGGCAAAACTCCAAGCCCTCCCGCCACGAGCAAGTTCAAGATTCGCGTATTCATAAGCACCTTCCTTTCGCACCGAATATACCCCATTCCCGCTGGGTTGACAGACTCGGCCGCGGCTGTCTACGCTGAAGGGCACCATGAACACCCGAACATTCCAGTCCGCGCTCGGCATCCTGCCGGCGCTCGCACTCCTGGCCGGAGGCGGCGCTCTGCAAGTGCAAGGCGACACCGAGCCGAATCTAAACCTCACCACTGGACCGGCAGCGCAGTACTGCGCCGACAAGGGCGGCGTGGTCGAGTATCGCCACCCGTTTTACGGCACCAACAATCCCAATCCCCTCCGGCTGGCTGGAACGCTCGCGTTCTGCTCCTTCACGGCCAGCGACGGCTCCAGCATCCACCTGTCGCTCGAAACGCTGTACACCAAGCATCCGACGCTCGCGACGCTCGCCTATTACGCAAAGGTGACGCCGGGAAAATGCACGGGCAATCCGGCCTCCTGTTACTGCTCGCTGCTGGGCGGCACCGACCTGTTCGGCGGAATCAACGCCGCCGGCGGAGCCTGGGTGAATCACAACTCGGCGATCGTCGACCTCGACGCTTGCATCTTCCCCGACCTGTCGACTATCGATTCCTGGGGCCTGACCTATCATTCCGCCGGCATCATCCGCGGAATCGATCTGGCGAAGGTGCTCCGCTATCCCAAGCCGTAGGCGCTTGTTTTCGGCACCCTGATAGCATGGTGGGAATGACTCGCCGGACACTTCTCGGCGCCGCCGCCGCCGCCGCGGCGCTCCCCGCTTTCGCGGCGAGCCAGGACGTGCGCTTCGGGCTCGATCTGTTCAGCATTCGCTCGGCGCCCTGGGATGCATTTCAGTTTCTCGACTACGCCGCCAAGCACGGCGTGAAGGTGGTGCACTTCTCCGAGATCCGGTTCCTGGGCAGTCTTGAGGACGACCACCTGAAGCTCGTGCGCGCGCACTCAGAGAAACTCGGCATCCAGGTTGAGATCGGAATGCGGTCCATCTGCCCGACATCCTCGGCCTTCGATCCGAAGCTCGGAACGGCGCAAGAGCAGATCGCGCGCATGCTGCACGCGGCCCAGGTGGTCGGGTCGCCGTTCGTCCGCTGCTTCCTCGGTTTCTTCAACGACCGGCGCGCGGAAGGCGGCATCGATCGCCACATCGAGAAAACGGTGCAAGTGCTTCGAAGCGTCCGTTCCCAAGTGGTCGACAGCGGCCTGAAGATGGCCGTCGAGAACCATGGCGGCGACATGCAGGCCCGCGAGCTGAAAACGCTGATCGAGGCCGCCGGCAAGGATTTCGTCGGCGCGTGTCTCGACTCCGGCAACCCGCTATGGGCCATCGAGGATCCGCACCTCACGCTTGAAACCCTGGCGCCGTATGTACTCACCAGCCACGTCCGCGACACGGCGGTGTGGCGCGTCCCCGAGGGCGCGGCGGTCGCGTGGACGCGCATGGGCGAAGGCAACGTCGGCATCGCCGAGTATATTCGGAAGTACCGCAAGCTGTGCGCCGGACGCGCGCTGTCGCTCGAGATCATCGTCACCGAACCGCGCATCTACCCCTATCTCAGCGATCCGAAGTTTTGGGACGCGTACCGCACTACGCCCGCCTGGGAGTTCAGCCGCTTCCTCGCGATCGCAGAGAAGGGGAAGCCGCTTCCGCCCGACCCGCCCGTGGCGAAAGGGAAGGAAGCCGAGCGGGAACGCCAGGATCTGGAAGCCAGTATGCGTTGGACACAGGAGCAACTGCGCGCATGAGCGGAACACTGGAAGGTAAAGTAGCGGTAGTGACCGGAGCGAGCCGCGGCATCGGACACGCCATCGCGCAAAGATTCGCGCGGGAAGGCGCGACCGTTGTCATCTGCGGGCGCAAGCAGGAAACGCTCGCGGAAGTCGCCGCCGGCACGGATGCGACGCCAGGCAGGTTGGTCCCCATGGCGTGCCACGTCGGGCGGGCCGACGACATCAAGCGCCTGGTCGACTCCACCCACCAACAGTTCGGCAAAATCGACATCCTGGTAAACAACGCGGCTACGAACATCGCGCAGGAGCCCTGCCTGCAAATCGACGAGGGCAAGTTCGACAAGATGGTGGAGATCAATCTGAAGAGCGCCTTCCGCCTGATCCAGGCCATCGCGCCGGGAATGTGCGCCCGCGGATCGGGCTCCATCATCAACATCGCGTCCATCTCCGGGCTGAAGCCTCAGCTCCACGGGCTGCTGTACAGCATGACCAAAGCCGCGTTGATCATGATGACGAAATCGTACGCGCTGGAGCTTGGCCCGCGCGGCGTGCGGGTGAACGCCATCGCGCCCGGCCTCATTAAGACCGTGCTGAGCGAATACTATTGGGGCAACGAAGAGCGCCTGAACCTGCAACTGTCGAAGCAGCCGATCCGGCACATCGGGCAGCCGGAGGAGATCGCCGAGCTGGCGCTGCTGATGGCCGGCGACCAGTCGTCCTACATGACCGGCCAGTGCGTGGTGGTCGACGGAGGCGTGCTGTTAAGCTCGATTTAGTGCCTGTCAACAGACCACACAAATTATTGAAGTTCGCAAAACCAAGTGACAAGACTTGCGGTCGGTGCGTCATTCCGAGCCACGACCGTGGTGGGATTTCCGTGGCGCACGCACTCGTG
>JANXRE010000041.1 GCA_025353165.1 Acidobacteriota bacterium
CGCTGCTGGGCGCGGTGCCGATCGCGATGGGATTCGGCGCGGGGGGCGAGGCCCGGCAACCGCTCGGCTTGTGCGTGGTGGGTGGGCTGCTCTTCTCGCAGCTTGTGACCCTTTACCTTACCCCGGTGGTCTACACTTATCTGGCCGGGGTTCAGACGTGGATCGTCGCGCGGAAGCGGCGGGAGCCGTCGCGAAGAATGTCGACCGCTCCCGCCCCCGTCGGCGATTGAGGGCAGCATCGATAGTCTCCGTCTTGCCGACGCCAGTTAGGCTGCCTGGCGGTTTCGTTGGAATGCGATAGAGCGCATGCGTACTCGGGATTTGCCGCCCCTTGCGGTTCTATTCATCATCTTGATAAAGAATATCTTCGGGCCTGTTTATATGAAACAACCCTTGACTCCATTTTGGATCGAGCGCATACTTCGGCTGGAGCTGGTCAATTATGCCCCAACGCTTTCGAGTTTCTCTCAAAGTGTTGTTCGGTCTAATCTGCTCCCTGCTGCTCGCCAGCAGCGGCGTCGTGGTCGTACTGTCCACAAACCAAGTTAGCAATACCGGAATTTCCAACTATCGCTGGGAACCCACGGCTGCGTCCGGGACGGCCTGGGTTCATGGTTGGTATGACTACGGGTATAACACGTCAGTCGCTTCTGTGTGGAATGGTAGCACCTGGCTATCCCAGCAATACAAGCTGATGACCCCGGGTGGCGCTAGCCTCGATGATTTGAACCTGAACTACGACTCCGCGCGCTCTCGCTTTGTTCTTGCCGCACTGGATGTCCCGGGGGTCCAGGGGACACCGAACGTCTGGTACGGCTACTCAAATTCGGCAGGCACAACGTGGGTCGTCAGCTCAATCGTTCTTCCGGCCACCTTCAGTCCAGCAGGCTGGGACTATCCCTCGATCGGGGTTGATGCCTCGGGCCGGATTATAACAGGTGCCGTGTCATTTACCACATCCGGATGCCCCCCCAGCCAGGCAACATGTCCGAACGGGTATTACGCGACGATCTCGACGGACGGGTCCACCTTTTCGTCACCCGCGCTCGTGACATTGGGGCCGAGCCCCGGTTTCGGTGCTCGCAGCAGGGTTGTCGCTACTAACAACGTCTTCCACGCGTTCGTCCCAACACTCAACAGTAACTTTCAACCGACCGCGATCAACCGCTGGCAATCATCCGACGGAAGGAACTGGACGGGACCCAGTTCTATTGCGACGTTCTCGGCGCCGAGTAACAACTCTCCTCCAGGCACCACCCAGATCTTTTATGCAACCCTTCTGGCCGCGCAGGGCTACACGAACGGCCTTTGGAGCGTCGCATTCCAGGTGAACAACGGTGGCTTCAACAACGTCGAGATTTGCACTCCCGACCGCGGGTGCGGTGTGGTGAACCCTTACGGAACCGATGAGTTTCTCGCGGGCACGTCGGTGTCAGGTGACAGCGGATATTGGGTCTCGTACTACACCTACACCTCTGCGCCCCGAACGCTACCTCTCATTACTAAAGCGATTTACTTTCCTCACGGACAGGCGGGGATCGGCGCGGTCACGAACACCGGGATTGACCCGACATCCTGGTTTCTTACCGCCCCGAGCATTGCGAGATGCCCGAGCACAAGTTGTTACGCTGCTGGTGATTTCCAGACCGTTGCTTCGAACCCATACGCTGGGGCTTCGACTCCGTTTATAAAGCAGTCCTCGCATATAGACGACCTGTTTCAGAGCTTTCTTCAGGATCCCCAGGAGCCCGATCCCGGAACAACGTTTGTCCCGAACACGATGTGGTTCCCTTTGGGAACCGACGTGTCCTACCTAGCTGCCGGAGCGGGTCCGGAGCAGCCTGGCCTACCGCCCGGACTAACCAGAGGGGCCCCAGGAGTACGGTGATGTCGAAGCAGGAAACCTACAGAAAACGCCTCCCGCTGCTGCTAATAACAGCGGCTCTGCTAGCAGAGGGTTATTCCGGCGCGGGCGACGTCGTTGCCGCCGGTTACCAGTTACCGGTCGCTGTTACGGCGGCGCCGGGCCAGGTGCTCACGATCCTTGTCCAGGGAATAAATGCCCCGCCGGAAAGAGTCTCTGCAGGGATGGCTTCCTGGCCGGCCACCCTCGCCGGCATTTCAGTCACCCTGACCGCGGAGACGCAGACCGGCACCCGCGCACTCGCTGTGCCCCTCAACAACGTGTTTCCATTCTCGAACTGCGTCACTGCTCCGGGTGGTGGTAGCTCGTCCTGTGGAACGCTGACTGGGGTGACCTTGCAAGCGCCGTTTGAAATGCTGGGACCTTCGCCGTCGCAGCGGCTTAGCGCTCCGGTCCCCGATGGCGTTCTAACGATCTCGGACCAGGGCGGCCACGTCGCTACAATTTCGGTGATTCCGATATCCGATCAAATCCACGTTGTGAGATCGCTGGACACCATAGTCGGGGGGCAAGGGGGCGGTGGGGTCGCCGCGGTTGTCCACGCGGATGGCAGCTACGTTTCCGCCGATTCGCCCGCCAAGACCGGGGAGACCCTGTCGATCTACGCCGTCGGCCTGGGCATCACGGTTCCTTCGGTCATGTCCGGAGCGCCGAGTCCCGCCGTGACACTTAGCACGGCCCAGCAGACATTCCGGTTACATTATGACTTCCAGCCGAACTCCGCTCCATCACCCGGCCTCTCGGACGACTCCCGGCTGGGCACCCTTCCGACGCCGGGTCCCCTATTCGTAGGCCTGACACCCGGTTTTGTCGGGCTGTACCAAGTGAATTTCGTGGTCATCGGACCTCCGCAAGGCACGTTTCCGTGCGGAGGCTCCGTAAGCTCGAACTTCACAATTACCCTGGTGGGACCTGCCTCCTTCGACGGCGCGGACATCTGCGTTGATACGAGCGGCCTTTAGCGCGGCGTGAACCCGGGCAGTACTCGCGCTACCTTCCTGGTTCGCTTTGCCCTGGCTCGGCCGATGCGATGCACCGAGCGATAGCCGAGTCTGCCGGCGGTCACGCTGTCGTTCAACCTGAAGCAGGGGGTGTCGCTCGGCGATGCGGTCGGCGCGATTAACGAGCTGGCCTTGCGGGTCCTGCCGGGCACCATCACCACCACGTTCCAGGGCACGGCCCAGGCGTTCCAGCAATCCACCAAGAGCCTGACGGTGCTGCTGATTCTCGCCATCCTGGTGGTGTACATCGTGCTCGGCATTCTGTACGAAAGCTACATTCATCCGCTGACGATTCTGTCGGGTCTGCCGTCTGCGGGCTTC
>JANXRE010000045.1 GCA_025353165.1 Acidobacteriota bacterium
CGCTGCTGGGCGCGGTGCCGATCGCGATGGGATTCGGCGCGGGGGGCGAGGCCCGGCAACCGCTCGGCTTGTGCGTGGTGGGTGGGCTGCTCTTCTCGCAGCTTGTGACCCTTTACCTTACCCCGGTGGTCTACACTTATCGGGCCGGCGTTCAGGGCTGGATCGTCGCACGGAAGCTGCGGAAGCCGTCGCGACAGATGGCCGAGGCGACGGCGCACGCGGGGGATTGAAAGTGCATAATAGGGGCTAGGGGGAATTCTCGATGAGAGGAATTTGGATTGCCGTTCTGTGTGCGATGTTGCTGTCGTGCGTGTGTCTGGCGGCGGACGATTCGACTGCCGGCAAATGGCGGCTCACCGCCACCGATGCTCAGGGGAACGACTCGGAATGGGTGCTGGAGTTAAAGACCGAGGACGGCAAGGTGTCCGGAACGCTTACGGGGGATCAGGGCATGCTGCCGCTGATCGAGCCCAAGGCGGACGAGCATTCCATTACCTTTCAGGTCACCGTTGGCGATGTCACCGCCTCCGTGGACTTGACTGTCGAGGGCGACAAAATCACGGGAAAGTTCAAGGGCGGCGAGATGGAAGGGACCATCAAGGGATCGCGCGCGTCGTAGCCTAGTAAGAGATTCAGCTTTTTTGAAAGGGATTCCCGATGACGATTGAATTGAAGCCGGAACAGCAGCGCGTCATCGATCTGGCCGTCCGGTCTGGCGCGTATCAGAATCCCAGCGAGGTCCTCGATCAGGCGTTCGAAATCATCCGGGAGCAACTTAACCTCGAAGACTGGATGATCGAACACCGCGACGCCGTCGCAGCACATATCGAAAAGGGCTTCTTGCAGGCTGAGAGCGGTGAATTGATCGACGGCGACGCGGCGGTTGAAATGCTGCGAAAGCGCCGAGCCGCGCAGCTGAAACTGCAAGGATGAATGCGCCGTTTCAGTTCACAGCGCAAGCCACGGAGGACCTCGATGCAATCTGGTGGTTTATCGCGGGCGATAACAGGGAAGCCGCCGAACGGGTGGAAGCGGAGATCGTCGCCGCGTGCCGCCGCGTGGCGAACCATCCTCTGATGGGAACAAAGCGGCAAGACATAACGCTCTTGCCGGTGCGTTTCTAGACCGTCACTGAGTTCCCCGATTACGTCTATCGGCCCGAGACAGTCCCGCTTCAAGTAGTCGCCGTCCTACACGGGAAGCGTGACCTGAAGGAGGTTCTGGACAAACGGTTTTGACGGCTCCCATCCATCCGCGCGTGCTTAACTAAATGCGGTGAAAGCTGCGGAGTATGTCGCGGGTCGAGTACCGCAGCGCGATGGGGCGCCCGTGCGGGCAAGTCATCGGATAGTCCGTCTGCGACAGCGCGCGCAGTAGCCAATCGATCTTCGCCGGGTCGAGGCGCATGTTCACCTTGATCGCGGCGCGGCATGCGATGGATGCAGCGATGCCGCGGCGAAGATCGTCCAGCGAGACCTTGCGCAGGTCGCTTTCCGAGATTTCCAGGATCTCGAATACCAGCCGCTCGACATCGCCCGCGTGAATTCCGGCGGGAGCGGCCTTCACCGCGAGCGTTCGGTTGCCGAATGGCTCGGTGTCGAAACCGGATTCGTTCAGCTCATCCGCGATACGGGCGTATTCGATCTGTTGCGCCGCGGTCAGTTGCAGCACCATTGGCAGAAGCAGGCGCTGCATCTCCACGCGCCCGGTACGCCGCTCTTTCAGGATCTTCTCGAACAGGATCCGCTCGTGGGCGACGTGCTGATCGATAATCCAAAGTCCATCGCGGCCGGCCGCCACGATGAAGCTGTCGTGAAGCTGGCCTAGCGGGCGCAGGTCGGCTAGCGCGGCGAGCGAATCCAGCGCGCCGTCCGCCAGAATCGGCCCGTGCGTGTCGGGCGCCGGCAGGCGCAACGGCTCGGCGTCGATCGCCGACGGCGATGGCGCATGCACGGTGAACACAGGCAAGTCCGCAACCGGTTGCGACTCGAACACGGCATTCTCGATCTGCTGCGTGAACTCCGAGTACGGAAGCCGCGCAGCCGGCTGCGCGTATTCCAGCGGCGCCGGCGAGGTCCGGCTGGGAATGGCCGAGACCGGCCGCCGCTCCATCAGCAATTCGCGAATCGAGTCACGCACGAAATCGTGGACCACCGTTCCGTGCCGGAACCGCACCTCGGTCTTCGCGGGATGCACGTTGACGTCCACCTCTTCCGCGTCGCAATCGAGAAACAGCAGCGCGAACGGATAGCACCCCGGCGGCATCAGATTGTAATACGCGGACGAGAGCGCGTGCAGCAGCAGCTTGTCGCGGATCAGACGCCCGTTCACGAAGAGGAATACCGAATTGCGGTTCGACTTCTGCACCTGCGGACCGGAAACGAATCCGCGCAGCACGAACACGCGCGATCCGCCGTCCTCCTCCGGTATCTCCCGTTCGCGCATCCCAAGATCCACCAGTTCCTCCATCGTCTGGCCGCCGAATACCTGGTACACGCGGTCTCGCAGCTCCGCGACCGGAGAAACGTTGAGTAGTTGGTGGGGGCCGTGCGTCAGTTCGAAGCTGCGCGACGGGTGCGCGAGGGAGTAGTGCGTGACTAGCGAGGCGATGTGCGCCAGCTCGGTCTGTTCGGAACGCAGGAACTTACGGCGCGCCGGCACGTTGTAGAACAGATCGCGGACCGTGATGGACGTTCCCGGCGGCGCCGCGATCTCATCGCAGCGGATAATCTTCCCGCCCGCGATTTCCACCGCCGTGCCGCTTCGCTCCTCGGCGGCGCGGGTCTCCAGCACAAGCCGCGAGACCGATGCGATGGATGGGAGCGCCTCGCCGCGGAACCCGAGCGTCGCTATCGCGGCCAGATCCTGGATGTCGCTCAGCTTGCTGGTGGCATGCCGCTCAAACGCGAGCAGCGCATCGTCGCGCAGCATTCCGCAGCCGTTGTCCGCGACGCGGATCAGTCGCCGGCCGCCTGCCTCAATCGCGATCCGCAGATCCATCGCGCCGGCGTCGAGCGAATTCTCCAGGAGTTCCTTGACCACCGACGCGGGCCGCTCCACCACCTCTCCGGCAGCGATCTTGTTGGCGATGTTGTCGGAGAGAACGCGAATGCGGCCCATGGAGCGAAAGCCTCAGTAACAGTGGAGCACAGCACCGGTTTGCGCGGCTACTGGGCGGCTGCCCCGGCCTCGTCCTTCCAACGCTGGTCGGTGACGTCCGCCACGAGAAACCGTAGTTCCAGCGGGATTTAACCGAGATCGGAGGTGGCGGCGATTAAAGGGAATATTTGGTGCGAGAACGGCTGCGGTTTCCCCTAACCCCGTTTCCGGCCAAGCCACCCAGACTAGCCGGGGCCGAGGGATCGGGTTCGACCTTTGTACGAGTGGCCGACGATACGGACGGAACCGGAATTGGTGCCGGAAGAGCACTTGAACGAAGCCGCTGGCCCCGCGGAAGCGACGGATGTGCAAGATCGGGCGGCCCTGTCCCACCGGACATCTTGCGTCTCCGTCCTCGGCTCCTGTCGCCATCGGCATCATGCAGGCGTTCGTATCCTTTCGGTGAGCATGCCGGTCGGCTCCAGGCTGTACAGGCTGCTGTCCTCGCTTGGGCTCGATCTCAGAAAACGGGCAGACTCAGGAGTTGTCGAATCGTTCGTCTCTTACGGTGAGGTGTCGGAAATCCTGATGGCGGGATCGCAATAGCTCCATCAGGCTTTCGCCGGCAGCGCGAGTGTCAGGATGGTCAGGACCTACCGTTTTCTCCAAGATCGAGAGGGCTCGCCGGCAAAGTGGTTCAGCATCATCATAGCGCCCTAGTTTGAGGTAGAGCTGCGCTAGGTTTTTGATGCCGCGCGCGGTGATCGGATGTTCGGTTCCCAATGTGCCCTCGCGGATGGCGAGGGAACGACGAAAAAGGGGCTCTGCCCTTTCGTAATCTCCTTTAGCGTAGTACAGCATCGCGAGGTTGTTGAGGCTCTGGGCGGTATCAGGGTGCTGGGATCCCAATAGATCTTCGCGGATGGCGAGAGCACGTTGGTAGAGCGGCTCGGCCTCGTCGTGGCGCTTCTGCCGAGTGTATAGCGCCGCTAGATTGTTGAGGCACAAACCGGTAAGGGTATGTTGTGCACCTAGTGCTTCTTCCCAGATGGAGAGGGCACGCCGGTATAGTGGTTCGGCTTCTTCGTAACGTTGTGCCATGGCGTACAGCAGCGCAAGGTTGTTTAGGCTTTCCGCGGTGTCGGGGTGTTCCGGGCCGAGCGCCTTCTTACGGATGGCTAGGGCACGTTGATAAAGTGGCTCTGCTTGCTCGTAGCGCCCCTGGTGGCGGTTCAACTCCCCGAGATCGTTGATGGTGCTAGCTGTGTCTGGATGCTCGGGCCCAAGTGCGCTCTCTCGGATGACGAGGGCGCGTTCGAAGAGTACGCCTGCGGAAGCGTACTCCGCCCGCCCCAATGCGTATGCACCCAGCCGATGTAGGAGGAGTGACGTCATTGTTGGGTCGATCTCAAGTGGCTCAGCGTGAGAAAGAATGGCTGCGGCGTGGGGTGCGAGCTGACGACAGACGGGCCACGACCCGATCTCATGGCTCCTCTCAGGAAACGCTTGCGCAACAACTTGTAACGCCGTAGTAATCCAGTGATTTGTCTCGTCAACGTCGAGACTAAGCGAAAAGGTCTGGTCGCTCCTTTCCGCATCCGATGAGCTCAGGGCGTTGTCTCCGTCCCGTAGTCGCTCGCGAACCACTTCTTGAACAAGGCGATGAAGCGACAGAACGCGGCCTGTGTTTCCGGCTTCCACAGAAACGAGCGAGTAACGCAGCAGTTCCGCGGTCGCGTCGTCGAAGGCCAATGGATCTCCAACCGTCTTGGCCAATACGTTCGGCAAGTACGCTCTGTTGTGTTGCAGGATTATGTCTATTGGAATCCGGTCAGCGTCCAGAAACGCCGCCAGGTTGAGCAACGTTGCCGCGCCGGGATGCTTCCGGCTCGCAACTGCAATAGATAGGCTCCAAGTAGTAGCAATGGTCTCGCGGTGGTTGCCATCGAACCGATGAGGAGCGAAAAGCTTCAGGCGATGCTCTTGAAATCGATCCAAATAGCCGGCTAGGCCGAGTCCCTTTTGTTCGCAGTAGGCTACCGCGTGCTCTAGTGCAAGGGGCAGATAACCGAATTCCTTCGCCAGTTCGTGGGCGGCGGCTTCCTCCTCTGCAGTCCACTGCCCGTGTTTGACGGCGAGCCGCCGGGAAAGGAACTCGATGGCTTCTTCCGGTTCCCAAACACCCACGCTTATCGGATCTGCTAATGAGCCCCAAGCAGCGTACCGAGAAGTGATCAGGACGTGGCCACCGGACCGTGGCACGACCTCCTGTGTCGCAAATGGATCAGCAGCGTTGTCAATGATCATGAGCCATCCGGGGTTCTGGCTCAAGTGCTTGCGGACAGCCTCGATTACCTTTGCTCGCTCGCGGGATTGGCCACTTTGCAACAGCTCCAGGTCATCAACCAGCGCGTCCAAGTCAGCGTCGAGGGCTTGGGCCGTTTCACACCGGAGCCAGAGAACTCCGGTGTAGTCCCAGGCCCAGCGCCACGCGTATTCGATAGCTAGCTGTGATTTCCCGGTTCCGCCAAGACCATACACGGCCGTCTGGCTGGTTGAGACGTTTGGGCTCTCAGTTCCCTCCGAGCGTAGCTGCTTCCGTATCTCATCCAACAAGGCTTGCCGGCCTGTGAAGTTCCGATTGCGCGCGGGAAGCCCGAAAATCGGAGGCAGCTGACCAGGGAATCTAGGTGCCGCCTTCCGAGCTCGGGGGTAGGGTGGCTCCCGTTTTGGTTTGACACGCCCAGCTCCTGCATTCCCTATCCAGTTCAGCAACTGCTGCCTGGCGGCATCCACTTCGAGATTGAAGAGATCCAGACACCGCTACCGCCGCGGGCCGAGTAGGCCCGGTAGCGCGAAATCCTCTATTCGGATCGGGAATAGCCTCCCTTCCTCACCGAGGGCATCACGATAGAACTCTGCGGTCCATTCGGCCTCAGTAAAAGCGCTCTCGAAATAGCGGCGCGACAGAACGGTGATGGTGCCCTCGGTCTCGATTGCGGCTTGCTGCATCTTGTGAATGAAGTTGTCACCAGGGGCAAAATCCCAGTCCTGAATCACGACGTCGTAGTCGGCCGCCTCAAGTTGCCAAGCGATCCACTGAGCCCAGGCGGAGTCCGCACCCGCTCGGCTTATGAAGAAAGAGCGCTTCTTGTTTGGTCCTCCAGGAGGAGTTCGGGGCGCACTCAATCCATACCTCCGATGGGTCACCGACTACGGGCTCAACCCAGCCTCAATCCTACCCCAGTTGTCCTCGGTCGTATCACGCGCCATCCGGAAGCGATCCGCTATCGCAGTAGCTGATCGCGCCCGCTATCGCCACGCCGGCACCTCCGGCGCGCCCGCGCTGTTTCGCCTGACACGTGCCGGGCTGCTTCCCAAGGGCCACTCCGCGTGGCCCGGAGGCTCCGGACGAGGGTGGCCGCGCGGCGCTCGGGCGTTGTACCCGCGCGGCGGCGCGCCGCCGCTTTGCTATTCCCGGGCCCCTCGCGCGCGCAGGTCGGGCGCCAATCCCCGAATTGGGGAACCTTCGCAGTGTCTGTTCTACCCTTCAAGGAATACTGGGTCCCCAACAGAGAGTTCCCCCGGCTCGACTGTCGAACCGTACATGCCGAAATGCGCTTCGCGCTCCTTTGCGATGGCGCGAAGAACGTCGGAGTTGGAGCTAAGGTTCGATGGATCAATGTTGACTACAACGCATCGCTTGTCGCGCTTATCGAGCCTGCAGCGCAGCGTGCCGATGCGCAGGATGGCCCCAGCCCATCGATCCTCCGGAAAGGAGTCCGATTCGCTCGCGTTGATCAGAATATTTGGGCGAAAACGAAGCGGCGCGAGCGATTGCCCCACTAGGCCGGACAGGCCTTCAACGCTTTGAACCGTCAGCACGGAAAGAGGAAAGGTGTCGAAAACGCCGCCGTACTGCTTAATGACCCGGACTCCCTCGCCCATGCGGCGCGCGAGTTCGGGGTCCGCCACTTCTAGATCGGCGCCGTCCGGCGTTTTAACCATGGTCTTTGAACCTTCCGCATCATTGGGATCAAGGAAGCGCGGTTCGTAGCGCCACAGGTCTGGCTTCTCGCGAATGGTAAGCCAAGGGAAACCACTACGTTCCATTCCCGGCCGAAGAAACGCCCACCGCCGGTCTCCGGCAAAGCCGTGCCAGGATGCGGTTGAGGAATGCAGAGACTCTGCGGCCATCGATTTCACTGGATAACGACGCAGTTCCTGAACTGTCCCCACCCTTCGATTCATCATTGTCGAGGTTAGCAAAATTCGCACTGCTGCGGCTGTCGTCGCAGTAGCGGCACACCGTAGCGCAAAATCACCCAGTCGCGCATGGTCGGCGATCCGGAAGTTGGAGCTTGAGTCGATAGATCGCGCAAAGTCGCCCAGCGTTTATTGATGAATTCGCTCCGGGCAGTTGACGCGCCACTCGGAAAGAGCGTTCGTCGGGACGGCCCCGCTGAAACGGGATGGAGCCAGTCGCGGAATCCTTTTCGCACCGCTGGTTTTCACTTTGGCCGTATGTCCCGTTGTGGGAAGTTGACGCACGTGGTCCCGTAGGGCGTTCCGGACAAATGGCGCAGTTCGACCGTAGATTGCGAGAATGTTATCGGAATACCTGCGCGTACCCCTGAGAGCATTCACGTAGCCGGCTGTTTCCAACGAAGGAGCGACAGCCTACTGAATTTTGATTCCCCGCTCGTCCAGGAGGTCTCCACTCCGTTGCGAGAGTTGGAGCAGGTTGCGTTTGTAGTTGATCGATTCGCGGACCAGGTTGGATTCCGCCGTTGTCAGATCGGTCTCGGCCGCCAGCACGAAGAAGATGGTGGTGGTCCCCAACTCGTACCGTTTCTGCTCCGCATCCACCCGTTTCTGCGCGAGATCGCGCGCGATTTTTGTCAGATCGACGCTGGCCTGTGAGTTCTCCACCTGGCTGATCGCTTGTAGCACTTGCAGGCGGACGTTCTGCATGATCGATTTCTGCCTCAGCGCGTCCAGTCTCTTGGTCAGCACGGCATCCGCGAGATTAGCGGCCGAGGTCCGGTCCTTGATCGGCAGGCGCAGACGTAGGCCGAAACCGTAGGTGGGGAAACCGAAACCGAACAACTGGCTGAACGCATCGCCGAACCCGCCCGGAACCGGCGTCAGGCCGTTGCCCGGGAAATACGTCCCTCCCTGCCCAAAAGCGCCGTACTGCCCCGTCACCGAGAGATCGGGCCGCATGGAGTTGTCCGCCAGGCGGATGGACAGGTCGTCGCCCACCATCGCTTCACCCTGCGCCCGAAGATCCGGCCGGCGCGCCAAGGCCTGCTCAACCAGTTTCTCCTTGTCGTAATTCGGCGCGGTTACGGGCGGCGCGGGCGATTCGGTCAGCACCAGCGCGAGATTCCGCACTTGCGGATCGAGATCGGCGCCCATCTGCCGCCGCAGCGAATTCTCGGCCTGTTGGAGCGAATAACGGGCCTGGGTGAGGAAGATCTGCGCGTTGGCGTAGTTGGCTTCGGGCTGGAAAATCTCCAGGGAAGAAATCGCTCCCAGCTCCAGTTCGCGCTTCGAACGTTTCAAGGCGACGTCCGCCAGTTCCAACGACTTCTCCTGCACGCGGACGTTCTCGCGGGCCTCGACCACCGCCCAATACGCGAGTTCCGCGCTGGTGACGAGCTGAATGATCTGATCCTCCAGAGAGTACTGGCTGGCCCGCAGATTGCTTCGCGCGATCGTAATCGGCAAACGCGTGATGTATGCGCCGCGCCCGCGAATCAGCGGCTGCGCGAAGCCGAACGTCAGATTCGAACTGTGGCTCGGGTTGTAAATCGCGTACGAGCTGTTGCTGGACAGCTTCGTGTTCTGATACCCGACGGTGTACTGCGTTCCGGTCTCGAGCGTTTGGTTCACCGTCAGGGCGAAGGGCTGGTTGAGCTGGTTGAGCGTCGCCGCGCCGCTCAGCACCGTGTTTGCCGGCGTCTGCTGCCGGGTGGAGTTGAAGCTGGCCTGAAGGAATGGATCGAAAACTCCAAAAGTCCGAAGGATCGCGTTCACCTGCCGCTCGACCGAAACCTTCTGGATGGTGATGTCGGGATTGTTCGCCATCGCCAGGCCCAGAAAGTTCTTCAGCGACAACTCCAGCTTTCCGTCCACCACGAAATCGTTCAGGCGCACTGGCGGCTGCAGCTCGACACGCGTCGGCGTGGTCCGGAAGTGCACCCTGAAATACTCGGGCCGTGGAAAGAACGTTTCGTTCTGCGCGAACAGAGTCGCGGCGATTGCCGGGATTATCAGAAATCGAAAAAGGCGCATAAGCAGATTACTCGTAACGGATCGCCTCGATGGGATCCAATTTCGCCGCTTGCATCGCGGGATAAATGCCAAATAGGAGTCCGATGCCGACCGAGACGCCGAACGCGACGCCGATGCTGGTCGCGGTCACCACGGTGGACCATCCGGCCGCTTTTGCGATGACCTGGGACAACGTAAATCCGAAGAGAATGCCAATCAGTCCGCCCAGGATTGAAATCATGATGGCTTCGGTAAGGAACTGGCGGATGATATCGGCCTGGCGAGCGCCGATCGCGCGGCGGATGCCGATTTCGCGGGTGCGCTCCAACACGGTCGCCAGCATGATGTTCATGATCCCGATGCCTCCGACGAGCAGCGAAATGCCGGCGATGCAGATCATGACGACTTTGAAAGTGAACTGAGTCCGGCGCTTCTGCTCCAGCAGCCCGGCGGGCACGACCACGTTGAAATCGCCGGCGTCCTTGTGCGTGGTGGCGAGAATCGCGGTGACGACGCTGGCGGTGTCCACCGAATCGGTCCCCTGATTCACTTTCACGTAAATCCCGTCGATCTCATCCTTGAGGTAACTGTTGTTGTCCTCAAAGCGGCGCATCACGGTGTTCAGCGGCGCGATGATCAAATTGTTGCGGTCCACCACTTCCAGCCCCTCCACGTCGCTATCGGCGGTGGCCTGCTGCGCGAGTACGCCGATCACCTGCAGCCACGTGTCATTCACCTTGACGTACTTGCCGGCGGCGGGTTCATAGCCGAGCAAGTTCACCTTGGCGGCTTCGCCCAGCACGCATACCGGCGCGGAGCGCGCGTCGTCCTCGCTGTCGAAGAAACGGCCCTCCACCATGCGGAGCGAGTTAATCTCCAGGAAGGTAGGCTGTACGCCAATCAGCAGAGGCGTTTCCTGGCTCGGCTTGGGCAGAACCTTGAGCGGCTTGAACCGCTTTCTGGGCGTCAGCGCCTCGAGCCCTTGCACGTTCTCCCGGATCGCCCGGAAATCGCGGAACGTAAGCCCCGGCGACTTCGATCGCCGCTCCTGCAATTCGTTGCGGTCGACGGACTCCTTAGCCTCGATGATGATGTTGTTCACTCCCAGCAGGTCGATGTAAGCCATCATTTCTTTTTGCGCGCCGGCGGTGATGGCCAGCATCGCGACCACCGCGCCGACGCCGAAGATCATGCCCAGCATGGTCAGCAGGCTGCGAAGCTTGTGAGCCACCAGGCTCTCAAAGCCCATGATGAGCTCGGGAATGAATCCGCTAAACAGCGACATCTACTTGGAACCTCCGGGCAGCGCGCCCATCGCTCCGCCGCTTTTCTCGGCTTTCTTCTGGCTGCCCGGCTTCTCCGTGGGATCGGCGAGCGCGACGATCTCCCCGGGCTGGAGCCCGCTGGCGATCACCATCGTCGATTCGCTCCTCTTCAACGGCTTGATCGCGCGCGCCGCGAACTTGTTGCCGGTGCGGACGTAGACGGTTGGCTTACCGTCCTTCTCAAACACGGCCTGCATCGGTATGTGGATCGCGTTCGCGACCTTCTCGACGGTAATCTCGACGTCGGCGAGAAGGCCCGGACGCAGCAGCACGTCGAACTGCGTATCTTCTTCCGGCGGCGGCGGTAGCTTCGCGTTGGCCATGTCCTTCTCGCTGAATTTCGGCGGGGCGGAAAAGCCCATTACCGGTGGTCCGCCGGGCCCGCCCGCGCTCATGACTGGCCGGGCACCGGGCGGAGCGGCCGCCGGCGCTTGGCTCTGCGCCGGCTTCCTCCGGTTCTGCTCCGCGGTGGCGAGGATCTTCTGCACTTGCTCCGGCTTCGCGCCAAGCGCCGCCAGCAGCTCTTTCATATCGATCGAAAACACGACGTCGAATTTCTTCGCGGGATCAAAGGAGAAAATATTCGAACTCGCCGTGCCGCTCATGGTCTTGATGGTGCCGTGAAGCTTTTTCTCGGGCAGCGCGTCGAGAGCCACCGTCGCTTCCTGGCCTTCCTGCAAATTGGCGCGGTCGAGTTCGCCGACCTTTGCGATGACCTCCATCTCCGACAAATCGAGGACGTCGGCCACCGGCATTCCCGGCTGTACCTGGTCGCCTTCCCGGATATCCGGGATCTGCATTCCGGGGAACATGAAGCCGGTCCGGTTCTGCTTGATGGCGACCAACCCACTCATGGGAGCGAGCAGCTTCACCTGCAAGAGACGCTGCTTCTCCCGTTGGAGCTCGAGAATGCCCTTGTTCTTCTTCTCGCGCAGGACGGCGATCTCCGCCAGCGCCTGCTCCTGCCGGCTCTGGATGTCGCTTTCAAGCTGCTTCAGCCTGCGCTTCGCCTCTTCCAGGTTGAGCAGGTTCTTCTTCGCGTCGATGCTGGAAAGCAGTTCGTTGCGCTTCACTTCGAGGTCGGCGCGTCGCACGCCATACTGCGCGCTCAGCAGATCCACTTGGTCCTGGTTGCTGCGCATCGCCAGATCGGCCTGCGCCTTCTTGACCTGTTCGTCGATCTGGTCCAATTCCAGTTGCTTCTCTTCCAGGCGCGAATTGACCTCGGAATCGTCAAACTCCACCACCAGGTCTTTTTCCCGCGCAAAGGCCCCGAGCGGCGCGATTCGCGTCACCTGCACCGTGCCGAAAAGATTCGGCGCGCTGAGCGTCACCGATCGAATGGCGCGCAATTCCCCGCGCGTGTAACTGCGGACGATGACGTCGCCGCGCAGTACCCTGGCGGTCGCGATCTGCCGCGTTCGTTCCGGAAGCGCGTTGAGCGCCCGGTATCCCGCGTAGGCCGCTCCGACGAGGATGGCCAGCAGGAGCGTCCGTATGATCGCCTTCTTGATCACAGTTTGTTAGCCTTCTTGGCCGCCTCGATCGGGTTTTCCAGCGCAACGGTGTCGCCGGCCTTCAATCCTTTCAGCACGACAATGTCGGTGTCGTTCCGCTTGCCAACCTCAATGGTCCGCTTCACGAAATTGTTGCCGCGCTGCAGCCATACAGCCGGCTTGCCTTGATCCAGGAAGCTGGCGCGCGCCGGAATCAACAACTGCTTGGGAATATTCTCGATTACGATTTCGGCCGTGGCGCTCATCCCGGGGCGCAGACGGGGATCGAGATTCTTCAGCGTGGCCTGGGCCTGGAAGGTTTTCTCGGGCATCCAAGGGCCGCGGAAGTT
The DNA here is from genome assembly GCA_025353165.1 of Acidobacteriota bacterium. GTDB lineage: Bacteria > Acidobacteriota > Terriglobia > Bryobacterales > Bryobacteraceae > TMP-7. The sequence goes on from JANXRE010000045.1 coordinate 12,550, forward strand.
GAGGGAAGCGATGGGGCTGATCATGTCAAGCACGGCGGGGAACTCCTTATCCGGCACCGCGTCCACTTTGATCTTGGCCGCATCGTTCAACTGAATACGCCCGCGGTCCACTTCCTCCAGCTTCAGCTCGATTCGCATGGCGTCCAGATTCGGAATCTCCGCGATGGAGGCCCCGGTCCACGCGCGGTCGCCCTCCTTGAACGGAGGCGGCGCGGATCCGAACGAGCCCTGGCTGCGGAAGTTGGGAAGTATGTTCACGATGCCGTCGATGGGCGCGCGCATCACCATCTTGGAAAGGTACAGCTTGGCGCGATCCACGTCGCGGCCGATCTTGTCCTTGCGCTGTCCCAGCCGGTCGAGGTCGGCGCCCTGCGAGACTTTGTGGGAGACGATGGTGGTCTTCACTTCGCCCAGCTCGCCTTCGGAGATTCCCACGTCGATGCGGTTCTTCGCGCCTTCGATTTCGCTGATCACTTCGGCTTTGCTCGCCTCCAGCTTGGCGCGGTCCACGTTGTACTCGGCGGTCATCTGATTCATGCCGTCCGATTCGTCCGTCATGCGGTGCGAGGCCTTGGTCTGCACGATCTCGCTCTCGACGGTGCGCGCCGTGGTGGCGCGTTCCAGCAGGTTCTGCTCCTGCTGGGCGGCGTCGAACTCGACGATCACATCGCCCTTCTTGACCGGCTTGCCGGTTTCGGCCAGGTGAACGATCTGCGGATTGGGCACCTGCGGCGCGGCGATGATCACGGACTGCACGCTTTTTATATCGCCGCGGGTGCGGACACTGAGGATGAAGTCCGCGGTGCGCGCCTTGGCGACCGCGACCTCCACCTTCGTCTCCTTGGTATTGTAACGGTACGCCGCGTAGCCGCCGCCGGCCAGGAGTACCGTCAGAACCGTCCAGGCGATGGCGCGTTTCCGCTTGGAACCAACCTGGCCGATCCTCTGCTTGGGCTTGACATCTTTCGACATGGTTATTTGAATGGCTCTTTCAGCGCCACAATCTCGCCCGGCTTCAACCCGGCCAGCACCGCGACGTGCAGGTTATTCGCCAGGCCGAGTTCGATATCGCGGCGCGTCCACGCGTCGCCGGCTCGCACATACACAAACGGGCGGCGCGTCTGGCCGTCGCGAAACACCGATGGCAGCGGCACAAAGGCGGCGTTCTCCTCGGTCTGGAGTTGGACATCCGCGCTGACCGAGAGATCCGGGATGACGCGCGGATCGGTTTTCTCCAGCTTCAGCCGGATGGCGATCTCCTTGACGTAGCTGCCCCGCTGTCCGGCCTGCTTGGGAACGCCTCCAATCGAATAGACCCGCGCCGGGAGGACCAGGTCCGGATACGCGTCGAACCGCACATTCGCCCGCTGGCCGATGCGCAGGCTCTCCACATCCACCTGGTTCACGGACGCGTTCACCACCATCGATTTTGTGTCCACCACGGTCATGAACATCATCCCCGGGTACAACTGGTCGCCTTCCTTAACTTGCGCCATGTCGCCGCCGCGCCAGATGGTCTGCATGACGGCCAGGCCGTTGATCGGCGCTTTCAAAACCATGCGGCCGGCGTTGGCTTCGGCGCGCGTCAACTCGATGCGGGTCTGCTGCAGCTCGATCTCCGCGTTGCGAATTGCCGCCTGCTGAGAGATTTCGAGCTGCCGGACGTCGGCGAGTAACTGTTGGTATTTGGCCTCGGATTCGGACAGGGACAGCTTGGTGCGCTCGGTATCGAGCTGCGACAGAACGGGCAGCGTCTTCATGTCGAGCCGCGCCTTGTCGACATTTCCCTTCGAGGTGGCGATGTCCTGCTCCTTGATCTTTTTGGAGACCGCCAGATCGGCCTTCAACTTGGTGACGTCCGCCGCCGCCTGCGCAACCGAGGCGTGATAGTCCTCCAGCCGCTGTAGCATGTATTGCCGATCGAACTCGGCCACCGGATCGCCCTTCTTGACCTGTCCGCCGGCCTTCGTCAGTTTCAGCAGCGTGAGGCTGAAATCGTCGCCGCCACCGCCGCCCCCAAGTCCGCCTCCGCTATACAATTCGTTGGAAGTGGATCCGAGCCCTTCAGGCCCCATCGTGGAGGACACGCCCGCGCCCGACGAAGCCGCCGTCCCCGACGCCGCGCTTTTCGGCGCCGATGCGATGCGGCTGGTGGCTGCCTGCAGCGCGGAGGACATGTTCGGTGAGTTGCCGGAACTGGCGCCCGGACTCGTGTTGCCGCCCTGCTTCGATTGAATCTGAGCGCTGGCCGTCGCGCCGCCGGAGTTGGCGGCGGCATCCCGTCCGAATCCCGAGCGGCTGCCGCGCAGTTGAGGAGTGATGAGCGCCGCGAAATTTTCGGCGCCGGTTGAGCCGCTCAGCCGCAAAGTCTGCGCCACCGGTCCCGTTACGACCGTCGCGGTGGGGAACGAAGCCGCCGCCGAAGCAGCCGGTTTCGCCGGCGCAGGCCGCCGCCAATACAGCAGTCCCCCAATCGCGAAGACAGCCAGGATTGGAACGATCCAAAGCCATGCGCGGCTACTTTCCCGCGCGGCGGGTCGAGAAACTTCCGCGGGCGGGCTTGGTTGAGGGGCCGCCGGCCGGGAACTAATTTGCGGCTGCATTGTTGCGGTCGGTAAACTCCATTGTATCTAACAGTACGGACGTCCCAAGATCGCTGAAAGTTAGCGGACCACGCGGAATATACACTTGACAGAACGCACGGAACGTCGATACTGGATAGAGTCCCCCATGAAGCTGCTTCTACCCTCTCTCGCGGCCCTGTGCGGATTCTCCGCCGCGGCCGCCACCATCAACTGCGCTCCCGACACCGCCGCGAACTACATCACCAACGGCTCGTGCCTCGAAAGCCCGTTCGTTCTTAAAAACTTCTCCTGGAACAGTTTCTCCGGCGGAAATTTCGTGAACGTTAGGCCCGGCCAGGTTTTTCTGACGCCCAACGCCTCCGCCGGCGTCTTCGGGGTGAGCTTCCAGGGAGTACCCGAAGCGCCCAACCCCTTTAATATCAGCGGCAATCAGGAGATCTACGCCACTTTTGCATACACCATCGATCCCCGGCCGCCGATCCTCAATGGACTCACCGTCAATCTGAGTGCGAACAGCCCGAGCAACGGCGGTTCTGCGAAAATCACTACGCTCGTTTGCGTGGGAGACACGTTCGCCGATAGTTGCGCGCACGGAACCGATCTCGCGCCGATCGTCGTTCAGGACTTCGGCGACGGCGATCCCCGGAATATCCTTTCGGTGAACGTGGATTTCCCCAATGTGAATATCGTGGACATTCAGATGATCCTCGATATGCAGGCGAACGGCGGGATTTCCGAGATCGGCGGCGGCGGAACGGCGGCTCAGACAGGGACGACTCCCGAGCCGGCATCCGCCGGCCTGGCGTTCGCCGGAATCGCGGCGATGCTAGTTATTGTCCGCCGCCGGCAGTCCTGAACGGAACTGCCGGAGATTGGTCTCCAGCTCTTTCCGCAGATCGGATGGGGCGTCGTGCGGCAGCATGGCCAGTGCCTGCGTTTCCAGCTCCACCGCCCGCGGGAATTTGCCCGTGCCGGCGAAAGAGCGCGCCAGCAAGTCCAGGGAACCTGGGTCCTGGCCTTTGGACATTTCCGTCAGCTTCTGGGCGTAGCGTTTCGCCACCGACGGGTCGCGCAGCTCGAGGCTCGGCGTCGTGAGCAGGATCCACGCATACTCGTAGAGCTGGAACTCCGGCGCGTCGCTCTTATCCACCAGCGGTTTCAACATCGCGAGGCCGCGGCGAGTGAGATCCCCCGCTTCGCTCATGTTCCCCGATTTGGCGAGCGAATTCGCCAAACGCTCCAGGTAGGTCAACAGGTCGCGCTGGAAAAGTTCGTTCTTCGGATCGGCCCGGAACATGCTTTCGGTGGCATCCAGCGCCCTCCGGTAATATGCGGACGACTCCTTGTGGCGATTCGCAAGCTCCAGCACGTCGCCGATCAATCCCGAACACATGGCGACTCCCCGTTGCGCCGACGCCGAGTTGGGAGACGCGTCCGCCAGTTGTTCGTACACCCGCAACGCGCCTTCCATCCGGATCAGCCCGTGGTAATCCTGCATGCGCGCCTTCAACTCCCCGATGCGCAATTCCGCCAGCGCGATCATCGCCCGGGTTTCGGGGGAGTTCGGGTTCGCCGCCTGCAGCACTTTGGTCTGCCGGAGAGACTGCTCATAACTGGCGGCCGCGCCGGGATAGTCGCCCACCTGCATCTGAGCGGTGGCCAGTTTCCGGAGCAGGGCGATGAGGGTTCCCCGCGCCTTCGGGTCCAGGGCGAGCCGCTTTTCGAGAACGGCTTTCGCTTCCTTGTAGGCCTTGATGGCGTCCTGCAACGCGCCGGTTCCGGCCAAAAGATCCGCCAGGCGCACGCGCGTCTCGGTCAGCAGTCCGACGTCCGCCGTCTTCGATGAATCGAGCGCCTTCAGCGCGCGCTCGTAGCTGGCCTTAGCGGCCTCGCGATCCCCGAGATTCGCGCCGTACAAGTTTCCCTGGAGGTCGCCGACCTTGAGGTAACCCTCGACCAGATCGCGTTCGAGCGTTGGGTCGTCGCTCCGATCCCTCTCCAGACGGTCGAGGTATTGGGTCGCCTTTTCGAGAACGGCCTTTCGGGCCGGCGTCACGCCCGACTCGATCACCTTGTCGAAGTCGAACAGCACAAAACGGGCGAGTTGCCGGACGTCGGAAAATCGAGCCTCGGCCCGGACGCGCTCCCGGCTCGCTTCGCGGTAAAACAGGTAGGAAGCAACCGAGCTTACGATCAGCGCGAGCACGGCGGCGGTGGCCGCGATGACCGCACGGGGATTCCGCCGGATGAATTTACCGGTGCGGTACCCGAGGGTGTCCCGCTGGGCGCGGACCGGCGAGCCTTGCAGGTAACGCTGGATGTCGTCCGCGAAGTGCTGGACCGAGGCGTAGCGCCGCTGCGGCTCCTTGCGAAGGGCCATCAGCAGGATCGCGTCGAGATCGCCGCGCAGCTTGGTCCGCATCTTCTCGCGGCTTGCTTCCGGCAGCGCCGCCACCTCCGCCGTGGCGCGCATGGCGGCCGTGCTGGGGCGGTCCGGCTCGGCTTCGAAAACGGTCCTCTCAAACCCGAGTTTCTTGTACAGGTGCCGGAGCGGGTGCTCCGTCGTCAGCAGCTCATACAGCAGCACTCCGAGCGCGTAGACATCGCTCGAAGTCGTGATCGGGTCGCCGCGAACCTGTTCCGGGCTGGCGAAGTCCGGGGTCATAGGCACCCCGGAGGCCGTGGTCATGATCAACGTTTCCGAAAGCTCGGGATTCAGAACTTTGGCAATGCCGAAGTCCAGCAGCTTGACCGTGCCGTCGGCCGTGACCAGGATATTGGTCGGCTTGATGTCGCGGTGAACCACCAGGCTCTGATGAGCGTACTGCAGGGCGGCGCAGACGGTGCAGAACAACTTCAGCCGTTCCTGGATGGAGAGATGGCGGTCGCGGCAGTACTCGTCGATGGGCACGCCCTCGACGTATTCCATGACCAGAAATGGAACGCCCAGTTCGTTTCCGCCATCCAGCAGGCGGGCTATGTTCGGGTGATCGAGTCCGGCCAGCACCTGCCGCTCGTGCTTAAACCGCAGGAGGATGTCCTCGGTCTCCATTCCCGGCTTGACGAACTTGATGGCGACCAGCTTCTTGAAATCCTGGTCGGCCCGGCGCGCGGCGTACACCGAACCCATCCCGCCTCTGCCGACACGCTGGATCAGCTCGTAGTTGCCGAACCGCGTCCCGCTGATGTCTTCGGAGTCGATCTTGCGGAACAGAGTCGCTTGTCCATCGGCCGGGGATGCGGCTCCCACCAACTGCGTCTCCATGGCGTCGGCCAGAGGGCGGTCGTCTGTGGTCAGCAGGTGTTCAACCATGGCGAACAATTTGTTATCGCCGCCGCAGGCCGCGGCAGCATAGGACTTGCGCTCGGCGGGCGGCCTGGTGACGGTCTCCCGAAAGATTTCAGTAGCGCGGTTCTCGAGGTCGGCTGGCAACGAATACACCTGACGCTGTCAATTATCGGGCAGCTATCCCTAGTGTCGCAACCGACCGAGTCGTTACGCCTCGGGCTCGGCGGCTGCTTCGGAATCACCGGCCGGGTTTACTTCTTTCCGAGCGTGCTCGAACAGCAGGTTCAGCACCTTCTCCGTTCGAATGTGATTTGCGATGCGGGCGAGGCTGCCGTCTTTTTCGAGGCTGACTCGCACGGCGGCAGCGGGCTCGCGGCGCTGCTTGGCGATGCGCTGCACTTCGTGATCCACCTCGTCCTGAGTCGCGTAAACCGCTTCGCGTTCGGCAATGCGGTCCAAAAGCAGACCGGCCTTCACCTCGCGGGTCGCACGCTCGCGCTGGCTCTCTTTCACCTGGTCCCAGTTGAGCTTGAGCTTAGCGGGGTCTATACCCTGCGACGCAAGCATGCGCAGCCGGTTCTCGACGTTCACCTCGATCTGCCGGTCCAGGAAAGCCTCGGGTACGGGAAAATCGTGGGCGTCCACCAGCTTGTCGACCGCTTCGTTCTTGGCCGCCTGTTGCGCCTCCGCGTCCCGTTCGCGCTGAATGGACTGCCGGACGGCGTTGCGCAGCTCGTCGATATTCTGGTAGTCGCCCAGGTCCTTGGCGAACTCGTCGTTCACCTCGGGCAGTTCTTTACGCCGCACCGCGTTGAGCGTGCAAACGAATTTCACAGTCTGGCCGGAGAGCTTCGGCTGGCCGTAATCCTCCGGGTAAGCGACCTCGAACTCCTTCGCGTCGCCGGGCGACATCCCGGTGACGTTCTCGACGAAGGCGGGCAGCGTGTCGGCGGCATCGATGTGGAAGGTGACTTCCTCCTGCTCCATCGGGGGATCGACACCAGCGAGGCTCTTCAGCGAAACGACGGCGTAATCGCCTTCCTGGACCGGACGCGGGTCGATGTTGACGAACTCCGCCTTTTGTTCGCGAATCTGCCCGACGCGTTTGTCGACATCCTCTTCGGTCACTTCCGGCTCGGTGTATTTCACAACGATGCCGCGATACTCTCCGAGTTCAATGGCCGGCGCCACTTCGAACTCTGCCTTAAAGTGGAACTCCTCGCCCTCGTGGAAGTGGACGTCCTTGACCGATGGCGCCCCGACCACTTGCAGATGCTCGTCGTCGACTCTCTTGCGAAAGAACTTCGGGACGAGCCGCTCCATCACATCCTGGCGGATCTCCTGAGCGAAGCGGGTCCGGATAATGGAGAGCGGCGCTTTCCCCGGCCGGAAACCGGGGAGGCGAGCTTTCTTCTGAAGATCGGCGAGAACGCGCGCCGTCTCTTCCTTCACCTCCTGAGCCGGGACGGTGATCTCCAATTCGTGCTTGCAGCCTTCAACCAGAGCCAATGATTTACCTTTCGCCTTTTGGGGCGGACCCTATTTAGCTACGAACGGCGGCCGCTACCGGCTTTCCTTGTTCCCGCAGAGCCTCCGCCTTGTCGGCGGCTTCCCAGGAGAACGAGGCTTCCGTCCGCCCGAAATGCCCGAAGGCCGCAGTGGCACGGTAAATCGGACGGCGCAGCCGCAGATGGTCGATCATGCCCTTCGGCGTGAGCGGGAATGTCGACCGCACCAGTTCCACCAGCCGCTCTTCGGGCACCGCGCCGGTGCCAAACGTGTCGACGGCCACCGAAACGGGTTCAGCCACGCCGATCGCATACGCCAACTGGACCTCGCAACGCTCGGCGAGGCCGGCTGCCACGAGATTCTTCGCGATGTAGCGCGCCATGTAGCACGCCGACCGGTCCACCTTCGTCGGATCCTTGCCCGAGAACGCGCCGCCGCCGTGCCGGCCCATACCGCCATAGGTGTCGACGATGATCTTGCGGCCGGTCAGGCCGGTATCTCCGTGCGGGCCGCCGATGACGAACCGTCCCGTCGGGTTGATATGATACTTCGTCGATGAATCCACCATGCCGGACGGTAGAATCGGGTCGATGATGTGCCGCTTCACCTGCTCGCGCAACTCCTCGGTGCTGACGTCGTCGTCATGCTGCGTGGAAACCACTACCGCGTCGATGCGGACGGGCCGGCCGCCGGAATACTCGACGCTGACTTGCGATTTGCCATCCGGCCGGAGGAAGTCGAGGGTGCCGGCCTTGCGGACCTCGCTCAACTGGCGGGTCAGCTTGTGGGCCATCATGATGGGCAGCGGCATCAACTCCGCAGTCTCGTCGCAGGCGTATCCGAACATCATCCCCTGGTCGCCGGCGCCGCCGGTGTCCACGCCCATGGCGATGTCCGGAGACTGGCTTTGAATGGCATTCAGGATGCCGCAGGTCTTGGCGTCGAAACCCATCGCAGCGTCGACGTAGCCGATGCTGGCGATGACGCCGCGCGCCAGTTTCGGCACGTCGACGTAGGTCTTGGTGGTGATTTCGCCCGCCACGATGCACAGACCGGTAGTCACTAGAACTTCGCACGCCACGCGGCCGGTGGGATCGTCCGTGAGAACCGCGTCGAGAACGGCGTCCGAAATCTGGTCCGCCATCTTGTCGGGGTGGCCCTCGGTGACCGATTCCGACGTGAAAATATGACGCATGCTGTTATCCCCCTCGAGTCTTAGCTTATCGTCGCTTCCGGGCCACCGTCAAACCAGCGGGCCGGTCTTGGCTTCTTGGACAGGCGCATTTGAATGGTGACGTAATTATGTCATGGCAGTTCGAACGACCGTCGAAATACCTGAACCGCTGCATGACCGGCTCCGCCAGAGGGCGCAGCAATCCGGCAAGTCCATGCGTTCGCTGATCGTCCGGGCTCTCGAGGAAGTCTATAGCGAGCCTGGAAAAGGCAAGTACGTGACCGGCCCCATGATCACAGGTCCGGGTAAGAGTGGACCCGCATTTCCGGAAGACGAGAATCCGCATGATCTCGTTTTTTCCTGATCTGAATGTCTGGCTCGCGTTGTCCGACATCGGACACCGGCACCACGCCGAGTCCTGGAACTGGTTCGGCCGGTTGCCGCCTGGGGCACGACTGATCTTCTGGCGTTATACCCAAATCGGGTTGTTGCGTCTCCTCTCCAACTCCGCGGTGATGGGCGAATATACGGTGACGCTGGAGAGAGCCTGGAGCATCTACGACGAATGGCTGGCTGATCCCCGCGTGGAGCTCTACCCCGAGCCGCGAGGCATGGACGCCGGTTTTCGGGAGGCGACGGAGCGCTTCGCCGGCAGGGCGGCCTCGAAGTGGGTGGGCGACTGCTACATACTGGCGTATGCAAAGCAAAGCCAAGCCGTACTGGTCACGTTCGACAGAGCGCTGTACGAATTTGCGGGTAAACAAGGGCACGACGTCGTTCGCCCCGGGTAACGCGGGCCTCACTCCCAGTCCCGGTGGACCGTTTCGGGCGAAAACGCCGGGATGCAGATGGCGATGTATTCGGCGCCGTCGGAAGTGGGAGTGCTGTAGCGCACCCATTCCCCTTTCGCGGCCACCACTGCCTGCCCCGCCCCCACGTCCATCGCCCCGCCTTCGTGCTCGACGCGCAGCGTGCCCTTCAGGACGATTGTGAATTCGTCGAACTCAGGACGCTGGCCGGGCTCCGACCAGCCGGAAGGACTGCGCATGTGGGCCACGCTGATGCCGTCCTGCCCGGAATTCACCCTGCCAATGTACTCGTCCAGCAGCTTGCCGCCGGGGACCGGGATTCGCGATGCGCAGTCGATTAATCTTGGCATTGGTTTCAGTGGGAGGGATAACTCTTCTCGAATTTATTCCGCGAGTTATGCACCGTGAAGCTGCCGTCGCTTTGCGCGACTAAATGGAGCGAATTTCCCGCGCACTGCTCGTCGATGTTGGCGATGAACGTATCGGGCGAGTTGTTTTCCTTGCCGCCCGCGACGGCAAAGTGGAGCTGCCACAAATCTTCCAATCCCGGCGACGATTTGATGGTCTGCCAGGCTTGCGCGCTTCCGCCCTTCCGTGCGCCGTTGTCCATCACCGCCAGCCGGGGATGGATTGCCTGGACGATGGCGGGCGCGTTCGAGAGATCCGCGCCGTGATGCGTCACGACGTAGACGTCCGCTTTCCCGATCAGGTTATTCGGGCAGACCAGGGCAAGCTCCTTGTTCCAGGTGAGGTCTCCCAGATCGACCATGCGGAACTTGCCGTATTGCAGCACCACGCCCAAGGACCGCGCGTTCTCGCTTGGGTCCACTTCTTTTTGAGGGGTGGATGCGCAGGCGGGGTTGGGTTGTCCGGCGCCCGGGAGCGGCTGCGCGATGTGGTTGCCGTCGCCCTGCACAACCGTCACCTCGACGCCCTTCAGCGGTATGGTGTCGCCCGGTTTCACAGTCAGGCGGGTGGTAGTTGCGAGGGCCTTCGCATAGATCTCGTTCATGCGCTGGGCTTCCTTGTCCGTTTCGGTATTGACGCCGTGATCCACGAACGTGCCAACTGGGAAACGGGCGGTCAGCTCTGCCGCGCCGCCAACGTGATCCGTGTGGTAGTGGGTAATGAGCACGTAGTCGATCCGCTTCAGGTGCGCGTGCTTGGCCGCGGCAACGATGCGGTCCGCGTCGCGGTGATTGTGGCCGGGCCATCCCGTATCGATCAGCAGGGATTCACCGGAGGGCGCTACGATCAGGGTCGCTTGCCCTCCCTCGACGTCCACGAAGTAGACTTGCAGTTCCTTGGCGGCCCAGGCGGCTGGGGCGGATAAGCAGGCCAGCAGAACAAGAAATCGGAACATGGCCCGATGCTATCACAGGGCCTTTGGCGTATCATTCTGTTGATGGCCTCTTTCACCCGACGCACCGTACTTGCCGGAGCGTGCCTCTCCGGAATCGCCGCCGCGATCGACACCCGGGAACCAGCGCCGAACTGGTGGGCGAAGACGCTGGATGGCGACAAGCTCACGAAGGATTCCACAAAAGGCCAACCGGTTCTCTTGCAGTTCTGGACCACCTGGTGCCCGTACTGCCGCCGCGACCAGGACGCGGTGGAGAGCATTGTGGCCGACTTCAAGGAGAAGGGGCTTGTGGTGCTCGCGGTGAACGTTGCCGAGTCAAAGAAGAAGGTGAAGCAATACCTCGATCAGTCGCCCAGATCCTGCAAGATCGTCCTGACCGAGGATACGAACCTGGTGGCCATCTACGCCGCGCAGGCGTTTCCGGTCTATGTGTTGATCGACGGCGACGGATACATCGCGGGCAGGCAGAATGGCGCGGCGGGCGAGGACGCGCTCCGGGCTTTGCTTAAGAAAGCGAAGCTCGAATCGGAATAGGCGCGGCGTTTTAGTACGCCAGTGTTCCGGATCGCGGCGATTCCTCCGGGTTAGGAAGATACAGAGTCTTGCAATTCTCGCAGCGATAGATCTCGGCGTCTTTGCCGAAGCTTTCCGCCACCTCCGGCCCGAAGGCGTACCACCGCTTCAAGTGTCCGGCGCAGAGCTTCCCTTTGGCGTCCTTTTCATTGCACGCCCGCTGCTTCAGAAGCCTGGTCTTCACTTTGATTTCGCTCGGCGTCATATACCCTAGTGTAAGTCCCTCATGAGCGTCACACCCGACTCGCCAATCCGCAGCCGGCTCCTGTTGATCCTGGCCGCCGTGCTCTTTTCCACGGGCGGCGCGGCGATCAAGGGATGCGCTCTTTCGGCGATGCAGTTGGTGTCCTTCCGGTCTGGCATCGCCGCCCTCGCCCTGGCAGTACTACTGCCGGAGGCCAGGCGTCGTTGGACCTGGCGGACCGTGGCGGTGGGGTGTGCCTACGCGGCAACGCTCACGCTCTTCGTCGCCGCGAACAAAACGACGACCGCTGCCAATGCGATTTTTCTGCAGGCGACAGCGCCAATTTACCTGCTCTTCCTTGGACCGCTGCTGCTGCGCGAGCCCGTCCGGCGCAGCGACCTGCTGGTGGTCGCTGCGGTTGCGTGCGGAGCGGCGTTTATGTTCCTGGGCGCGCCGGCCGCGTCGGCGACGGCGCCGGATCCCGCCAGGGGGAATCTGTACGCGGCGGCTTCCGGCGTCACCTGGGCGCTTACCGTTTCAGGCCTGCGCTGGCTGGAACGGAGCGGCGGCAAGGGCGTCGGCATCACAACCGTCATGTCCGGGAACCTAATCGCGTTTCTCTTGTGCCTGCCTGCCGCCCTTCCAGTAACCCACTTCTCGGTCTCCGACGGCGCAACGCTTCTATATCTGGGCCTGTTTCAGGTGGGCCTCGCGTACTTCTTGCTGACGCGTTCCATCCGGCACGTTCCGGCGCTCGAAGCATCCACGCTCCTGATGGCCGAGCCGGCCCTGAATCCGTTCTGGACCTGGCTGCTCCAAGGCGAGCGCCCGGGGATGGCTCCCTTCGCCGGAGGAGCGTTGGTCCTCGCGGCGACCATGGCTGGAACGTGGTGGAATGCCCGCCGGAGCCGGCGGCCGTGATACTTCCAGGTAACCAGCCCAGCCACGCTGTGAATTGAGAAGACGGAGGCAGGTGCTGAGAAGGAGGACGAAACGCGGACCATGTTTCGTGTTCTTCCTGGTTTATCCCCTCGGCCCCGTCCCGCCGGTCGAGGCATCGGGACCGAAGCGGTTCGCAAAGCGACAGATACAGGGAATTCAGGCAAGGAAAATTCGTCCTACTGGTCGCCCAGAAGCAGCTATGCCGAAGCTGCGCACTTCGTGATCGACTGATTCAGACAGGCCGCGTAGGGCTCGTGCTTGCTGGCGCAATAGGCCGATGAATATGGCATCGGAAGAAATGCCATCACCGATCCCATATTCACAATTCGGCCGCCGCGCTGCATCCACCACGTTCTTGAATTCGCCAATCGTGGTCTCCCCGAGTGCGCCTACCAATGCAATGCCGGCGTATTCGTCCCGTTCATCATCGACTCGAGAGCCGCGTCGATGCCCACCTCTGCATTGCGGTCTTGGCCTATTGTCTGCAGGTCACCTTGAAGCATCGATGCTGCAACTCGCTCCTGGCCTGACGCCCACCGCGCGGTGCTGGAGAAACTGGCGACCATTCAAATGATCGACGTGTGGGTTCCCACTACCGACGGCCGGTGGCTGGCGATGCCACGCTACACCCAGCCCGGGACCGACAACGAACTGCTTCTGCGGAAGGTCCATCTCGACCTGCCCACACAACCGCCGCCCGCGCAACCCGACCGAGCTCTTGTGGTGGAGACCTGCGGACACCCTCTATTCATTCCATTGCACTTAGCTCGTCGATTCGCCCCCAACTGCGAAAGTCAGGTTAGCCGCCCGTGGCGCAACCGATATTTCGAGGGCGGCAATTCAGAAAGGGGGCCGCTTGAATTGCTCGCTGCCGCCGGAGACAGGTCTAAAAGCAAGAAAACCCGCCGCGGCCGAAGCCGGGCGGGCGTGGGGTGGGGGCCGGTGCTAATTCGCGACGCTGTACACGCGCGAGCCGTCCTCGCGCTTGGTGGATGTGACGGCCAGCGACATTTTCTTGCCGATGGTCCCGGAGAAGAATCCGCGAACCGAATGCGCCTGCCAGCCGGTCGCGCTGATGAGATGCCGGTCACGTCCAGAAGCTGTACCACTTCCGCCTGGGCTCCTGATTCTCCGTGGTGTTGTCGTCGATATCCGCCCCGGAGAGGGTGGCTCGCGGATTTGTATCGAACAACCTTTCGGCCTCAGCGACACCGAAGCGGTCGCCGACGTATTTGCGCGCGAGATCAAGCCGAGGCGGGCGGTCTTCACAATCATGCGCGTCGCTGGCGATGAAATGAACCAGGCCCTGTTTGAACATCTGGTGCGCGCACGTCTTTGCTTCGCTGCCGAACCGCCCGAGGAGCGATTGACCAGTGATCTGGACGAGGGCTCCCTCTTGAAGGCATTCCTTTAATACATCGAGCCTTACGCGAAGCCTCGGATTCCGCTCGGGATGCGTGATGACGCACGTGATGCCGGATTGATGCAGGCGCGACATGACCGTCCGAGCCGATTCGGGTGCGATCATGTCGGGCAGTTCGACCATCAGGTACGATTTGTGGTTAATAGTGTACTTGTCCGGGTTTTCGATGGCGTCCTGCACGTTTTCATAAGAGAGATGAAAATCGCATCCCAGATGTACACGGATTAGATCGCCTGCCGCGGACCGCAATTCCTCGAAGCGATCCTGTATCGCGCCGGCATCGTACGGGAATTCAGAGTTTGCGTGCGGCGTTGCCACGATATCCGTGGTCCCGCGTTCTGCTGCGATTCGTAGCATGGACAGGCTTTCGTCCAGCGTTCGCGCTCCGTCATCCCAACCTGGGAGGATGTGGCTGTGGATATCGACCATCGCCTATGGCTTGCAGGCTATCAGGTCAGGTATGGAATCCCTGCGTGCGGGCGGGGGTGCGGTTACTTCCGTCGCATGATCGCGGCTGACGTGTGCTTCCCAGTCGCGCGCGAGGCTGGCGATTGCTTCGCTCGCGATTTGCGCTAACCGGTGATCGCGCTGGCGTTCGAATTGCGCGAGGAGGCATTTTAGCCGGCCGATCTCTTCCGAAATCCAGGCACAACCGGAGCATTCCTGTTCCATATCCGCTACTCGATAGTAGCAGGAGGAACAGGAATCTCTCTGTCAGTCTTAAGCCGGCCGAGGGCGCTTTTGCGCCAGGAAATAGAGTCCGATCGCGATGCCGGCCAGGACGCCTGCACCATTAATTGCCATATCGCGGAGTGCGAACGCCCGGCCGGGGATGAGACGCTGCCCGAACTCCATGGCTACCCCGAGCAATATCATCGCCAGGGCGATCCACACGCCGGTGGATCTGCGCGTCACGGTGAACAGCGACACGAGCGCCAGCCAGGCATAACCGCAGAAGTGGAGCACCTTAAGGCTTACGGGCAGGAGGCCGACCACGCGGATCGGCGCGCTGTTGGCGGGGAGCAGCGAGCCACTCACCACCAGGAGAATGCTGACGATCCAAACGATTCGGATGGTCATTTAAGGTTGGTCCGGTTTCGGGCCGGTATCGCGTATCATATAGAAAAGGAACAGCAGGAAGCCGATAATGCCGCCGCTATACAGAAAGAGTTCCCGGCGCGTGCGCAGCCAGGCTCTCTTCTTCTGTTCGGGCCTCTTGCCGCGGTGGGGCAGTCCCCGGGTACGTCTGTGGAGGGACCGGGACAGGCACTCCTCACAGCGGTAGGGGTAGACTCCGGAGAGGCCCCAGACCCGCTCGATCAGGCTCCGGTGAGATCTGCGGATACGCTTGCCGCCGCACGTCGGGCAGACTGGTTCAACAGTTTGGGGAGTGGCTTTGGGAATGGGGCGCGGTGCCGAAAGTTCGGGAGCCGGGCTTTTGAGCGTGAACTCCTGGTAGCTCGCATCGGCGCGGATCCCGCCGGCAGCCTCCCGGAAGAAGAAGCCCGCTCGGGTGGACCCTTCGGTACGCGGCCGGAGTACTAAGGCAACCTGAAACGGAGCGGGGAAGTAGCGGTTGTGGATCTGGAGGTCGCGTTCGGAGAGGAAGATCCGGCTGTGGACATGGGAGTGGTACCAGCCCAGTGCGGTAAGGCCGTTCAGTTCGGGGTCGGTTTCAGGGGCGGCAAGCATCTCCGCCAGCCGCTTCTCGTCGCGCTCAGACAGGACGAATCCCGGACCCATCGCGTGCTCGCAGGGCAGGGGGCGGCAGTCGAGGATGTGGATGCCGTTGGGTTCGTTTCGCCCGTACAGGATCCCTCCAGCCTCCCGTTCGCCGCGCGTGGAATTGAGGTTGGCCTCCACCTCACGGCGGATCCGGTCGAACACGGCCGGGGAACACTCGACGGGGAACGGGCACTGGGGGACGGCGCAGTAGTGTTCGGAATTGGGACTTGGGTTCGTTTGGCGATTCTCTTTGGGCGAAGTTTACGATAATATAAGTTGCTTATTATCAGTTCATTAGAGCCGATTTGACACGAAAGACGAGAGCGGGTGAAAGGGTTGCCGAGCCGAGTATCGACCGCAGGATGTGGCCGCTCGGGTTGTAGTCGGGCACGAGGTCCTTGAGGTGGAGAATCAAAGCGCGAGTGTCGCGTTCCTCACAGTAGAGGCGGATCGAGTCTATGTGAGGTGTCATACCCTCTGGTGGGACACCGTTTCCGGCGAAGATCTTGATTTTCTCGTGCCAAGTCGGCAGGGTTTCCTCGTCCAGCGTGTTGAGCTCCTCGTAGAGCTTTTCGCCTGGGCGCGTGCCGGTGAACTCGATCCGGATGTCGTGATCGGGGCGGAGGCCGGACAGGAGGATGAGGTTGCGCGCCAGATCGACAATCCGAACCGGCTGGCCCATGTCCAAGACGAACAGCTCCCCTCCGGTTCCCATGGTGGAAGCCTGGAGCACCAACTGGGACGCCTCGGGGATCGTCATGAAGTAGCGCCGCATGTCGGGGTGGGTGACGGTGACGGGTCCGCCGCCAGCGATCTGGCTCTTGAAGAGCGGGATGACACTCCCGTTGCTGCCGAGGACGTTGCCGAAGCGGACGGAGACGTAGCGGGTTTCGCCGTTCTGCATGCCGTGAATGAGAAGCTCGGCGACGCGCTTGGTGAGGCCCATGATACTGGTGGGGCGCACAGCCTTGTCGGAGGAGATCATGACGAAGTCGGCGACTCCGTATTGCGCGGCGGCGCAGGCGACGTTCCAGGTGCCGAAGACGTTATTCTCGACGGCCTCGAAGATGTGGTCTTCCATCATGGGGACGTGCTTATAGGCAGCGGCGTGGTACAGGATGGAGGGGGAGTGGCGCTGGAGGACGTCGGCCAGACGGCGGGGGTTCTGGATGCTGCCGATCTCCGGGAAAAAGGGAACCTCCGGGAAGGAGCGGCGAATTTCGCCTTCCAGGTGGAAGAGCGGGGATTCGGCGTTGTCGTAACCGACGATCGCGCGGGGTCGGAAGCGGGCGATCTGGCGGCAGAGCTCGGAGCCAATGGAACCCGCCGCTCCGGTGACGAGGACGACCTGGTTTTCCAGTTTGGAGCTGATGGCGGTTTCATCGAGGCTGACGGCGTTGCGGCCGAGGAGGTCTTCGACGGCTACGTCGCGGATTTGGGAGGCGAGGCCATTGGAGTCAATCACCTCAGCAAGGCTGGGAATGGTCTTGTAGGCCACTCCGGCCTCCAGGCAACGCTGGAGTATCCGGGTCATCTGGGTGCCGCTGGCGGAGGGCATGGCTATCAGGACCAACTCGGCGGCCTGAGACTTGACAACGGACGAGAGCGCGGCACCGTTGCCGAATACCTTGGTGTGGTGGATGTAGGAGCCGACTTTGCCGACATCGTCGTCAATCAAGC
Organism: Acidobacteriota bacterium; assembly: GCA_025353165.1. Classification (GTDB taxonomy): domain Bacteria; phylum Acidobacteriota; class Terriglobia; order Bryobacterales; family Bryobacteraceae; genus TMP-7. The sequence goes on from JANXRE010000045.1 coordinate 29,806, forward strand.
CGACCACATTGTAGGCGAGGGCGGAGTTCTGGCGGAGTTCGCGCAGGAGCGTCACGCCGGCATCACCGGCTCCGTAGATCAGGGTGCGCTTGCCGTCATGGTTGCCACGGACCTTGGAGAAATCGAGCACTACCCGGACCGCCAGCCGCATTCCCGCGGTGAACATGCAACCGAGCAGCAGGTCGAGGATGTAGACCGACCTTGGGATGAAATAGGGAGAAATGAGGAGGAGCGGGACACACGCGATGGCGGATCCAACCAGGTTCGCGGCTCCCAGGCGGAGCAGGTCATCGGTGGAAACATAGCGCCAGGAACTTCGGTGGACCTTCAGCGCGAGGAAGGATAGCGCTTTTGCGAGCGACCAGACACAAAGCGCCAGGAACATCGGCCGGACGTAGTGTTGCGGGATAGCGAAATCGAAGCGCAGCGCGAAGGCGGCCACGCCCGAGGCCATAAATGCCGCAATCCGCAGAGTCCAGAGAATCCGGCGATTGTACTTAGTGGCTAGGTGGATCAGACGTTCAAGGGCCAGAGAGTTATTGACGTTCTGCATGATTGAGGCTCTTTAGCTGACGGAGAGAATATGGGTACTGAGTTCGGGGACAGAACTTGCGCCAGCGGCCGCACGTATCCGGTTCACGATGTAGAGCTGATCTTCCAAAGGCAGGCTGCTGGAACTGGGCAGGCAGATGCCGCGGGTGAAGAGGTCTTCCGCGACGTCGCCGCCGTAGCGTTCCGAGTGAGCATAGAGCGGCTGGAGGTGCATTGGCTTCCAGATAGGGCGCGACTCGATGGAGGCGCTAGGGAAGACCGGCTTGAAGGCGGCGCGGGCGGCATCGGCCAGGCGAATCGAGCTGTTCTGGAATCCGGCGTTGATGCCGGCCTCCTTGATCTTGCGGACCAGCTCCTCGTACAGGCTTTTGTCTGCCGAGGCTTCGCGCTTGCCGGCATTGGTGGTGCTCTGGAGTAACTGGCGCTCGATCTCTTCGACCTGAACCGCGGCCTTGCGGTACTCGGGGTGGTTTGGCCCGTAATGGGTCTGGACGTCGGCGAACTTCTGCCGCGCTTCATCCAGGTGGCTGGAGAGCGTCTTGAGGTTTTCGCCCTGCGTCGAGACCTGGGCCGCCTCGAGTGAACCCTCGCGGACGGACTTCCAAGCGGATTCCTTGCGGACTCGATCTGTCTGAGCGTTGGTGTACTCGGTGTTGAGCTGTTGCAGGCGGGAGGAGAGAATGCTGGTCTTCTCCTCCGGGTTGATGACGTTCAGCTCGCGCTCGAACTGCGCCAGGGCAGCCGAGGAGCGCTCCATTTTGGCTTTCAATTCCTCAAGCTGCTTTTCCATGAACGATCCGAGCGCAGCGGAGGCGCGGAAGCGGATTTCATAGGTGCGCTCCACGTAGGAGCGCGCGACGCCGTTAGCCACGTCGGCAGCCAGGTGAGGATCCGGGGACCGGTAGCTGATCAGCAGCAGATACCTATTCGGGGGGCGGGTGACCTTGAGGTTTTTCAACAGAACCGGGGCGTCCTCTTCGGCCGCGCTCGATTGTCCGGAGGGCTTTCCTTTCTCGAGGTCGAGCAGATGATACTGCTGGGCTACCGGGCGGAGGACGGAATCGGACTGAACGAGCTTGACCTGGGTGGCGATGAACTGGTCGGAGTCGTTCATAGGCGCGCGCACCGAATCCTGTCCAATGACGCTGGTGGGCACCTGGCGATCGATATCCAAGGTAGTGGTGGCTTCGAAAATGGGGGTGAGGCGGGAAGAGACGACCAGCGTGGCGGCCACGCAGAAGAAGACGAAGGACAGGATCCGCCAGCGGTGGCGCTTGAGGATCCACAGGTAGTGCGAAAGGGGAACGCCGGGCGCTTCCGGCTCAACGTCGTTGCCGTACCAGGATACAGGAATGGCCTGGTTCGCAGCGGGCGGCAGAGCTTTGGGGATACGGGGTCCCATGTTGTCAGGCATCAGCGAACCTGTCCGTATATCAGTGCGGTCGCGCCAGCGGTGCCGCCGAAGAGCAGAACCTTCTCGAGCACTGACATCTTCAGACGGCGCCTCGTATTATCGGGGATGTAAAGAATGTCGTTCGCGAGCAGAGGCATATCGGGAGCCTTCCGTTCCATGATCTGCTTCAGCGGAATGGCAATTTCGTTCTTGGAACCGGAGGCTTCCCGGCGGTAGATGTAGGCCTCTTTCATGGCAAAGGGCTCGAGGCCTTCGGCGACGGCGAGCATTTTGAGGACACTGGAATCCCGGCCGTCCTGGATGGGGTATGCGCCAGGCTTTTTCACATTTCCGACGATGAAAACGCGGCCGGCTTCGGGGACGCGGATCTCCTCGCCGCCCGTCAGGGAGATGTTGAGCTTGGGGTCGGCGGCGTCGATCAGTCCGTGGACGGGGATGCGCTGGATCAGGGCGGCGGCGGCGTTCTGGTCCAGCGCGGCGCGGCTGACCAGAATTTCGGAACCGGCCTCGGGGCTCAGCCCGCCGGCGCGGGTAATGGCTTCGAGCAAGGTGACCGGGCCGGCGGCCTGGAAGGTGACCGGCTGCTTGACTGCGCCGGCGACGCTGATGGGCCGGCTGTTGTACTCGGCGACCGTGACGGTGACATAGGGGTCCACCAGGATACCGCCCTCGCGCAGCGCCGCGGCGATGGCTATCTCGAGCCCGGCTGGCATGAGACCGTCGGCCTTTACGGGCTGCTTCAGCATCGGGAGGCGGACGAATCCGTCGGCACCGACGCGGAGGGTGCGGGAGAGCTCGGGGGCATCGTAGACGGAGACGGCGACCAAGTCGTTGGGGCCGACTTTTTGGGCCGGCAGGTTGGCTCCGGTTTCGGGTAGCGGCGCGGGGCGCGGCTGCTGCTGCTGAGCCAGAAGGGCGGAGGCGAAGGCGAAAACGAGGGCGATTTTCATGTCGAACACACTCTCAACGGGTCAGGGTCATCTTCGGGTGGGCGTGCCCCCGACTTATCGGGGTTGATTGCTCTTTCCAGCAACTGGATGAGATGGGTCACGGCGCCTTGCAGCTCCGTAAGCTGTTGTTCCAGGGTGGCGAAACGGGTTTGGACATGATTTGGAACCCCGCCCGCCGGCAGCAGGGACGCCAGCAGCCCGGAGCGCGTAAAGTCGGAAAAGTTCCGCGCGCCACACGAGTCGCAGGCTTCCTTGAGACTGCGGTACTCCTCCTGGCTGAGGCGAAAGACAACTACCCGGTCCCGGGCCATGGTTTTCACAGGATTTTTCCTCGGTGGGCTTTTTCATCGCGCCGAAGCACCGCGCGCGTGGATCCACCTGCGTAAGGATATTGCAGGGGGACGGCCCAGTCGCTCTCGATCTCGACAGTGATCGAGCGCCGCAGCAATTCAAGGCTCACGACGAAGCGGGTGGCTTTGGACTCGCGAATCACGGTTCCCTGAACGCCCTTCAGCGGGCCGCCGATCAGTTGCACGACCTGACCGGCTCGCAGGTAATTGCACTCCGCGATGGGCAGCGGGGAGGCGGCGATGCGCTCTAATGCCTCGATCTGGTCGGCTGGGATTGCGGATGCTCCGCTGGTGGCGCCGATGATCTGCAAAACACCGGGGGTCGAAACGATGCGGAACGGGTTTTGAGGATCGCCCGCCACAAAAACGTAGCCGGAGATCAGCGGGTTCTCGCTTTCCCACTTGGAGCCACATCGCCGGGTATGCGAGCATTTGCGAAGCGGAACCGAGGTTTTATAGCCTTTGTAATCCAGAATCCGTTGAACGGATTTTTCGTGACGCGGAATTACTGATGCTGCAAACCACAAATCGGAACCAATAGACATTAGTTCTTTCCCCGCCCGACCACGACAAATCGGGCAGGCTGCCGCCATTCTTACCGTTCTTTGTTGCTTCCCCAGGGCGGTGGGTGTAGACTGCTTTCCCATTTTCCGGCCCAAGCTCCGAATTCCGGATGGGGAAACGTCTGGGATTAAATTTTATATTTGCGACTGTATACCGGTTGTATACTCCGTGTCAAGAGAAAATGGCACGGAATCAAAACAATTTCCCCTGTATTATTCCGGGAATTAAAGGCACTAATGGAAACGGG
>JANXRE010000047.1 GCA_025353165.1 Acidobacteriota bacterium
CGGCCACCAGGCGGCGGGCATGTTCGTCCAGATGCGGCCACATGCCAGCAAAGTACTGGGTGAGTTGGGCATCGGTGTCCATGCCCAATGTGATAACACATCCGATGGTATCTGTAAAGTTTATTTATTTACAGTCCCTAAGGTGCGGCGCACCGGGATTCACGCGAGAAGGGCCGGGGAAGGTGTATAACTTTGGTGAGCGGCAGGTGGCCTGCCTGCCCGAAGGCCTGAATACAGGAGCTTAAGATAGATGAACACTCAGACAATCCAGCTGACCGGAATTATCCCGATCATTCCAACCCCCTTTACTGCTGATGACAAGATCGACCTGACGGCTTCCCGACGGTTGATCGAGTTTGCGATCGCCGCGGGCGCCGGGGCGGTGTGCCTGCCGGCCTACGCGAGCGAGTTCTACAAGCTCGACGCGGACGAGCGCCTGGGGGTGGTTGCCGCGGCGATCGATCAGGCTCGCGGCCGTGTCGCAGTCATCGCCCAGGTGAACTACGTCTCGGCGACCCATGCCGTAGAGGCAGCGCGGGCGGCCCAGGGCGCGGGCGCCTCGGCGATCAACGTCGCCGTGCCGCGAATGTTCGCGGTCGGTGAGCGCGATCTGCGGCGTTATTTCGGCCGACTGTTCGACGCCGTCGAATTGCCTTTCGTGGTGCAGGATTTCAATCCCGGCGGCCCGACCATGAGTCCCGGGTTCATCGCGGAGCTTCACCGCGCGCACCCCAACTTCCGCTATGCGAAGCTCGAGGAGGCGATGCTGGGCGACAAGGTGTTGGCGATCCTCGACCAGACGCACGGCGAGGTAGGAGTGATCGAGGGGTGGGGCGGGTTGTACATGCTCGAACTGATTCCCTTGGGGATCTCCGCGGTGATGCCGGGGCTGGCGGTCTCGGACTTGTTGAACCGCGTCTGGAACCTGACCCGGGCCGGGAACCGGGAGGAGGCATTCGAGATTTTCCAGGGCGTGATGCCCCAGATCTTCCACAGTCTTCAGAACATGGAGTTCTACCATCAGGCCGAGAAACTGCTGCTTCAGGACCGGGGACTGCTGGAGCGGGCGACAGTGAGGGACCTGCGCATCGAACTCGAGGAGCGAGATGTGGAGTACATCCATTTCCTGAATCGCCGCGTGCTGGCTCTACTGGAACGCCTGGCGATGCCTCGCGACCCGGTGGCCGCCGCAATTCTTCCAATCGCGGCGGAGTAGGACAACCGCGGAGCGCAAAAAGCCACACCGAAATTCCACTCCTGTTATGATGCCGTATGGAACGCCCGCTGTCTGCGTGAGCTTCTTCTATCTTCGAAATGAAGTCTGTCGCCAGCATGCCTCTTCGCAACCGGGCGATCCTGCTGGATCTGATTCGCCGGCGCGGGCCCCTGTCGCGCGTGGAATTGCACGAACTAACGCAAATCCGCCCGGCCGGCATCTCCCAACTGACCGGGGAACTGCTGGAAGAGGGGATCATCCGGGAAGCAGGTCCATCGAACAACCCGACGGGGCGCAAGCGGATTCTTCTGGAGATGAACGACGATGCCGGGATCATCCTGGCGGTCGATTTCGACGCGGAACGGGTCACCGCGGCGTCACTGGACTGCAGGCCGGCCGTCATCGGACAGCCGTATTCAGAGCCGACTAACCTCCAGGGTCAGTCCGAACTGATGGAGCAGTTGCTGCGTTGCGCACGGCGCGTGCGTCAGGAAGTGGGCGACGCAAAGCGGATTCTCGGCGTGGGCGTAGGCGATCCGGGAGTCGTCGATTCCGCGCGCGGCTTGTCGGTGCTCGCATCCACGATCGAGTTCTGGCGGAACGTCCCCTTGCGCGACCGGTTCGAGGCGGAATTGGGGATCCCCTGCGTAGTGGCGGACAATACCCGTGCGCGCACCATGGCCGAGTGCATGCTTGGGGCGGGTGGGCGCTCCAACGACATGATCTTTATCGAGTACGGCAGGGGCATCGGCGCCGGCATGGTAACCGGCGGGAAGGTGCTGCTGGGGCACTCTTTCTCGGCCGGTGAATTCGGACACACGCACGTAATTGAGGGCGGGCCGCCGTGCAAGTGCGGCAGTTTCGGGTGCCTGGAGGCCCTGGCGGGGATCGGCGCTCTGGAGTTCAGACTGCGCCGCGCCATTCGCGAGGGAGGCACGTCGCGGTGTTTGGAGATGGCCGGCGGCGATCCGGAGGCGATCACCGGCTGGCAAGTGCTCGAGGCGGCGCGGTCCGGCGACAAGATGAGTGTCACGCTGGTGGAAGAGGTGGGGCGGTATCTCGGTCTCGGCGTGGCGAACATGGTGAATCTGTTCAATCCCCAGTTGATCGTGATCGACCGGCGATTAGCGTTGGCCGGGCAGATGGTGCTGGACGAGATCGTGCGCGTTGTCCGCCGGCAGGCGTTGGCCTACTCGAACCGGGAGCTGGAGTTCCGCTTCGGCGATCTGGGCGCGGAAGAGGCGAGCCTGCTGGGGTTGGGGCTTCTGTTGCTCGAGAGCGTCTTCGAGGTGCCGGACCTGAAACCGTCGCGAGTCTAGACCGAGACAGTCCCGGCAACGGGCGATTCAAGTCAGGAATCGGACAGTTCGCGGGAATACTTCACGGCCAGGGCGCGGATCTCATAGCTGAATTTCAGGAACATCTCTTCCCAGCGTTCGGCCTGTGGCGTGGTGTACGGATAGAAACCCCGGCCGTTGGAAACGCCCAACGCTCCCGAGGCGACGGTACGTTGCATCAGTTCGGGCACCTCGGTGGACCTGCTCAGGTCGGGAAGGAGGTCTCGCATCACGGCCGCGTAGGCCGGTATGCCGGTCAGGTCCATGAACCGGAAAGGTCCGGCGAAAGTCAGCCACCAGCCCATGTCGTTGCGCGCCGAGCGATCGACATCTTCCATCGTCCCGTAGCCGGCCTCGACGATGTGGAATGCCTCGCGCATCATGGCATACATCAGGCGGTTTGCGATGAACCCCCGCAGGTCGCGGCGCACCAGGGTGGGTTCCTTGCCCCACAGTTCAGCGAGTTGCAGCGCGTACTCGACGTACTCCGGGGCGCTGGCCGTGCCGCAGATCACCTCCAGGAAGCGCGTGACGTGCGCCGGTTCGGCCCAGTGGATGCCTACAATGCGTTCAGGGTGCAGGGTGCCTTCCTGCAGCCTAGTGACCGGGATGGCGGAGGTGTTACTGCCGATCAGGCAGGTGCTTGGAACCGCGCCCTCGACCAGGCGCAGCACCTCCTTCTTGGCGGCAGCGTCTTCGATGACGGTCTCCACGACGACGCGGCAGTCGCTGAGCGCGGCATAGTCGCCGGTGATCACCAAATCCCGCATTACGGCTTCGGGATTGGTTTGGACAATACCTTCTTCGCGCAACTGACGCAGCAGAGATCGAATGTGGCCGCGCATCTCCGAATCCCGGTCCGCGCGGCGCGTGATAGCGACTACCGGGTGGCCTGCGGCGAGCAGACAAGCGACGACGCTTTGGCCCATCAAACCAAGTCCGACCACCCCGGCGGGGGTGGCCGAAGGATCGATGCGGTGCCGCGTCCGGGCACTGTCCAAATCAACGGCGGGACTGGTGAACACGACGTGTGACTCCTATGGATGACTCCAAGAGCATTGTGCGGCCGACGCGGGGATCTTGTCAAGAAGAAACATTCTATTTTGTTAATAGCTGTCCGGTAAGAACGAATATAGTTCGCATGAAAATACTTTTAAGTAACTTATCTATTGACAACAGCTTCCTTGTTGCGCCAAACTATGCGCAGAGCTTGCACGTTTCGATCAGCGATGGAAGTTTCCTTAAAAGGTAAGGCGACAGGCGACAGGCGAGAGGCTCGAGCGACGGCGGGTTTAGGCCGCGGCTGCTTAAGTTCCATCGCTATCATTTGTGGATGGCCGCCGGCGGTTTGCAGCCGGGAGCGCCAGAAAAAGAGTGGATTCACGAAGGGGTTGAATACAATGAGGTTAAACAGATCTGCTTGGGCTATTATCGCCGTGTTGCTGCTTCTTGCCAGCACCGGTTTTGCGCAATCCACGCTGGGTTCGGTGACAGTCGCTGTCACCGACCAGTCGGGCGCCGTGGTGCCGGGTGCGACCGTCAAGCTTGTGGAGATTGCGTCGAATGTCACTCGCGCGGGCACTACGGGCGCCGACGGCAACCATGTCTTCTCGGGAGTTCCCGCGGGCAACTACATTGTGACGGTTACGGCGCAGGGATTCCGGGAGGCGAGAAGCAGCGTTCTCACGCAGTTGGCGGCTCAAAGCCTGCGCTTCGACGCCGCGCTGACGGTTGGCGAGACCTCCTCGAGCGTGGAAGTCATCGCGACTCCGGCTGTCATGAACGTCCAGAATGCGGAGGTGTCAACGCTGCGGACGGGCCAGGAAGTGCTGGCGGCTCCCGCGCAGCGTGCGATTATCCAGATGGCCGCGTTATCGCCGTCCACGGTGCTCTCGGGCACCACCATTATGATCGGCGGCAACCGCAACACCTTTCTGAATCTGACCATTGACGGTATCCAGACGACGCAGAACGCGTTTGGCGGGCAGTCCGGCAATTTGACCAACGATCAATCCTACGAATCCATCGCCGAAGTGAAGGTGATGGAGAGCAATAACTCCGCCGAGTTTCCGGGCGTGGCCACGTTGATGACCACCACCAAGAGCGGCACCAATCAGCTCCACGCCAGCGGCTTCTACACAACCGACAACAGCGCGCTGAACGCGGGACCGCTGCTCTACGGTTCCAACCGCGCCAATGGCATCATCGGACCGCAACTGCAGTGGTTTGGAGGCAGCGCCAACGGGCCGGTAGTCCTGCCCAAGATCTACAACGGCAAGAACAAGACCTTCTTCCTGGTGACCGAAGAGCACCGGACCTTCCCGCTGGCGGCGGGCAACACGAGCTCCGGGACGACAACCCTGCCGACCCAGGCGTTCAACGCCGGCGACTTCTCGGCGCTGCTGGACCCCAGCAATGGCAGCCTTCAACTCAAGAATCCGCTGACGGGGCAGCCGATCCCGGGCAACAACTTCGCGTCTGCCGGTCTCCAGCCCAATCCGGTCTCCTCCAAGTTCGCCTCGAAGTACTATCCGGCGCCCAACTATACAGGCGCCTCGACCAATCCGGCCAACTACCTCAACAACTACCACAACACCACATTCGGCCCCGAGCACATCGACCGTTACGACGTGAGAATCGATCAGTACATCGGCGGCAAGGACATGCTGGCAGGGCGGTTCACCCGGCAGACCGATCCATGGCTGCGCACTTACAATTCGCCGGTTCCGGGCTATGGGTTCCAGCAGGTCCGCAACAGTGTAAACAGCTTTCTCTCGGAGACCCACACCTTTACGCCTAACCTTTTAAACGAGTTCCGGATGGGCTACCAGCGGGATGCCGCTTACAGGACACCCAAACAGGACGGCAACACGTTTCTCCAGGCCACCGGGCTCAGCCTGGGAGGGTTGACGATCCCCGCCGGCACGCCCGGCTTGCCGAACATGGAAATCAGCGGCGGCTACTTCGACCTGTACCCGAATCCGATCCAGACCGTCATCAGCCAGCAGTACGAGTTACTGAACAACCTGAGCTGGACCAAGGACCGGCACTCCTTCAAGGGGGGCGTGCTGATCCACTACGGCGACCCCATCATTAACTACCAGAACAATCAGTTCGGCCGGTATGTCTTCAACGGACAATACACCGGCTTCGGCTACGCCGACTTCCTGTTGGGGTACCCGTCACGCGTCCAACTCCAGGGTCCGTCCCTGCCCCGGTACAACCGGAAGACGGACACCGGCCTCTACCTCAACGACACATGGAACGTGTCGTCCAAGCTGACGTTAACGCTCGGAGTGCGCTGGGAGTACTTCATGCCGTCGGTGGACAACAACGACCGGCGCGTGAATTGGGATCCGGCCACGCAGGCGGTCGTCGTGCCCTCCCAGGCGACGCTTCAATTCACCAGCATCCCGCACGATATTCCCGTCGAGGTGGCTCCGGCGGGCTTCCCGGGCCGTTCGCTCATGTACGGCAACTGGAACAACTTCGGGCCGCGGGTGGCCTTCGCGTACCGGGCGCTGAGCAAGACCGTAATTCGAGGCGGCTACGGAATCTACTACGGCGGGCTCACGGGAGCCTACCAGGACAACTTCGGCCCGGACACTCAGGACGTGTTCTCGACCGCCTCGTTGAATCTGTACAACACGACTCCGGTTCCGACGCTCCAGTTCCCCAATCCGTTCGGAAGCGCCACTCCCGGGCTGGGCGCGTGCGCCCATGAAGCCGACTGCGGCTACAGCGTCACCGGGACCAACCCGCATCTGAAGACGCCTATGATTCAGCAGTGGAATCTCACGGTGGAGCGCGACCTGGGCCGCTCAATGGTGGCGCGGGTCAGCTACCGGGGCTCGGTGTCGACGCAACTGCCGGTGTTCTACAATCTGAACCTTCCCCAGGCCAGTTCGTCCGACCTCACCAACGTCTATCCGTACCCGATCTGGACCGGAGGAAACATCCGCTATGAAACCAACGGCGCGATTCAGCGCAACACGTCGTTCGATCTCGCGGTGAACCGCCAGTTTGCCAAGGGGGTTCAGTTCCAACTGGCCTACACCTATGCGCGGGACATGACCGACAGCACCGAGACCGTTGGCGAGAGCGGCACCGCGACCAACCCGTACGACCGGCATTATGACTGGGGTAATAACCCATTGATCTCCCGGCACCGCTTTATCCCTACAGTTCTGTGGGACGTTCCCTACGGTGCGGGCCAGGCGTGGGGCTCCAACGCCGGGAAGGTGGCTAACGCCGCCCTGGGCGGATGGGAGATCTCGTCCATCGTCCTGGTGCAGAGCGGAAAGTACTTCTCGCCCTCCTACGATGGCTCGTCCTGGCTGCAGGCCCGCAACGGCAACGCCAACCGGCCGAATTGCGTCGCCGGCGCTAATCCCTACACTGGCAATTCCGGCTGGGCCTGGGAAAACAACGCGGTGTATCTGAACTCGGCTGCGTTCTCCGTGCCCGCACCTGGAACCTATGGCAACTGTCCCGCCAACTCCCTGGTCGGACCGGGAGCGTGGAGCGTCAACCTGGGGTTGCACAAGAGCTTCAGCCTGACCGAGAAAGTGAGGATCCGGCTGGAAGGCAACTTCATGAACCTGTTCAATCATGGGAACAAGGGGAACCCGAACCCCGACCTGAGCGCCGGCTTCGGGCAAATCACCAGTGTTCCGAGCGGCGCCCCCCTGTTCAATCCCAGCGTCACGAACAACAACGGCGAACGGCACATTTGGGTCGGCGCCCGGATTCAATTCTGAGGCGGCCGGCTGCCAAGCGCAATTCACTCTTGACCCTACGGAGGCGCTCCGGCGCCTCCGATTTTTTGTCAGCGACCCACTGGTTTGGAGACACTGTGTGTGTATGCGCAGGGGCTTGTCGAAAGTCGCTGTAACGATGGCGCTGTGCGTCTCATTCGCTCGAGGCGCCGGCGACGCGGTTCCATCGATCTTCCCGCTGCCCCAGCAGATGGAAGCGCCGGAGTCTTCTTTCGCCCTCTCGCCGGAGACCTGGATTGTGGTGCCGGCCAGCCCCTCCGCGGCGGACCTCTCGCTGGCGCGCTTACTGCAGGGCGAATTGGCGGATCGGCACGGCATGGGCGTGGCGATCCACCGCGCCGCCGCCATTCCCGAGGGCCGTCCGGTCATCCTCATGGGCAGCCTGCGGAATTCGCTGGTGCGCGAGTACTGCCTCCGGAACCGCATTGAGAGTGTCGCGCGGCCGGAGGGATACGTGCTCCAGGTGAGCAGGCAGGCGGCTTTGGTGGCGGGCAGCGACGACGCCGGCGCGTTCTACGGCCTGCAATCGCTGCGGCAATTGATACAGCGCGGCCGGATTCGCGGGGCGAAGGTTCGCGACTGGCCCAACAAGCCGTTCCGCGCCATCCGGCTGTATCTGCCGGGACGCGACAACATCCCGTTCTTCAAGCGATTCGTGCGCGATTTCGCGGCCCTCTACAAATTCAACCGGCTGTTCGTCGAGGTCAACGGCGCTATGCGGCTCGAGCGCCACCCGGAGGTGAATGCGGGCGCACTCGAACTCGCCAGGGACCTGGCTTATACACGGCGCGAAAGACCAGCGGGGCCGCACGGAGTGTTCCAGGACTCGGCCAACTACGACGCCGCCGACGGCGGCATCCTCGAGAAGGAGGAAGTGGCGGACCTGGTGGCTTACGCCAGGCAGAACCACGTGGAAGTGATTCCCGAGATCCCATCCCTCACCCACTCTTACTACCTACTGGCGCGGCATAAGGATCTGGCCGAGATTGCCGGGTCGGAGTGGCCGGACACCTACTGCCCGTCCAACCCGAAGAGCTATGCACTGCTATTCGACGTGCTTGACGAATACATCGAAGTGATGAAACCGGCGATGGTGCACGTGGGGCACGACGAGTGGCGGATCCCGATCGAAGCGTGTTCCCGCTGCCGGGGGAAGGATTACCGCGAGTTGTTTGCGGCGGATGTGCGCAAGATTCACGACTACCTGGCCGGCAAGAGAGTCGCGATGTCGATGTACGCCGATCACCTTGTGCCGGAGCTGCGCGGCAATTTAACGGAAGAGAACGCGAGTCCGAGCGGTTACCGCTATCGGACGCCCGGCGGGCTGTCGGCCGAACAGGTACGGGAGTGGATCCCCAAGGACATCCTGCTGGTGAACTGGACCTGGACCGACGGCGCGCGCGGCCAAGGCGAGGCGGTCGACGTCAAGCTGTCGGGCCTCGGGTTCCGGCAGGTCTACGGAAACCTGAAGCCCGGCATTCAAAACTACGGCCGGCGCGGCCTGCTTCCCGGCGTCGAGGGAGGAGGGCCGGCCTCGTGGGCCGCGACTACCGAGTTCAACATCGGCAAGAACCTGCTGTATGAATTTGCGGGCTGCGCCAACCTGCTGTGGTCGAGTCACTGGCCCGCCGAGAGCGACCTTACCCGGCTGGTGCAGTCTCTGATGCCGGTCATTCGCCGGAACCTCTCGGGCCGCGCAATGCCGAGCGAGGATGGCGATCCGATTGTGGAGGTGCCGGTCTCTGGAGGGGTGGCGAACTTCTCGGAGGACCCGAGCAGCATCATTTTCGAACACGCCTGCGCGCGGGCCGCGACCAACGCCCCAGCCTATGAGTACGTCTACAACCACGACGACACCGCCGATCTGCTGGGATGGTACGAGGTAGTGTACGAGGACGGCCTGGTAACCACCATTCCGATTCGCTACGGCGTGAACATCCTGGAATCGGGGTGGCGCGGCGAGCGCGGGACGTACTGCTACCGCGCCGACCCCGTTGGAACGGACCCGGCCTATTTCGCCTTCGAATGGGCGAACCCGCGACTGGGCAAGAAAATCGTCGAGATCCGGCTCCAGGGATCCAAAGGTTTCACCAACGAAGGGAAGGTGATCGCGGCCAACGCAGTGACTCTAAAATCGGTTCGTATCGTAAAACCGAGGACGTACTCGGGCGCCGGAGAAAAAAGAAGCCGCGAGTGAAAGCGACGATGCAGGCCGTCAAAAAATCACCGCTATTGTGTTTCGCCGTGTTGTTGCTGGTGAATGCGATGTGGGCGTTTCAGTTCTCGGGCGCCAAGATCGCCACGGCGCGGCTAGGCCCCATCACCGTGACGCTTCTGCCGATGGCTTTGTCCACGCTCTTCTTCGCGCCATTCGTCTTGTTCCGCAAGCGGAAACCAATGCCAGGCGTGGCGCCGGCCAGCCGGCGGGAGATCGTACTTGGGTTCGTGGCCGCCGGTACCATCGGCGTGGCCGCCTCGCAACTGGGCCTGACCTGGGGCGTTCTGCGGTCCCTCGCGTCGAACGCGGCGGTCCTGACCCTGACCATTCCGGTCCTCACCGCCGCGCTCGCCGCCATGCTGCTAGGGGAGAAAATGTCCGGGCTCCGCTGGTTCGCGTTCCTGCTGTCGATCGCCGGCGTCCTGATTGTCTCCGACGTGGACTGGCACAGTGTCCAGGTGTTCAGAGGCAAGTATCTTCTCGGCAACACGCTGATTATGGTGAGCTGCTTTGGCAGCGCCTTCTACAACACCTACAGCAAGAAACTGCTGCAGACGTTCAATCCGGTGGAGGTACTGGTCTACAGCTATGCGGTCACCGATCTGGTGCTGGTCGCGTTGATGGTGGTTTTTGAACCCCCTCAGTGGCGGCAGCTCGCCGCGCTGGACGCCGGCGTCTGGCTCAGTCTGGGCACGATCGCGGTGTTCAGCCTGAGCCTTTCCACAATCCTGTTCTTCTGGGTAATCGAACGTATGGATGTGACTCAGGCCTCGTTGTCCATTTACCTGTTGCCGGTGATGGGCGTGGGAATCTCCGCGCTAACCGTGAATGAGAAGGTGACCGGCCGCCTGCTGGCCGGAGGCGGGCTGGTTCTCCTGGGAACATTCCTGGTCACAACCTACGAGGAGCGGCGTAAAACCGCGTCCAGCCGGTTGAACCGATGACCTGGACCGCACTGACCGGCGGAACCCTGGTGGACGGCACGGGCGCCGCTCCAGCGCAGGGCTCGCTGCTCATGGAGGGCGACCACATCGCCGCCATTGGCGTCATTGAGATCCCGGCGGCAGCGCGGCAGGTGGATTGTATCGGCCTGGTGGTCGCGCCCGGATTCATTGATTCGCACAGCCACTCGGACCTGCAGGTGCTCGAGAATCGCCGGGAGAAGCTGGCGCAGGGCGTCACCACCGAGGTCGTCGGCAACTGCGGGTTCTCCGTGTTTCCGGCGAGGTCCGATCGCACGGCGCTGCATGAGTTCGCGAACGGCATTCTGTGCGGCGGGGACGACTGGGGCTGGCCTTCGGCCGCCGATTACCTGTGCGCCGCCCGCGAGAGTGCGCGGCTCGTCACGGTTCATTCCCTGGCCGGTCACGGCACGCTCTGTTTGGCGGGCGCGTCACGGGAGCGGATGCTGGAGGCGTGTCTGGAGGAGGGCGCGTGCGGCCTGTCCACGGGATTGATGTATGCGCCGGGAGCGAACGTTCCATTCGAAGAACTCGAGCGGCTGTGCCGGGTGGTGGCGCGCCACGGCAAGATCTACACCACGCACATGCGCGACTATTCGCTGGGTCTGCTCGACGCGATCGAGGAGCAGTTGGAGCTCGCCCGTCGTACCGGCTGCCGGCTCCAGATCTCGCATTTCCAAGCGGCGGGGGCGCGCAGTTGGGAATTGCAGCCCGTCGCGCTGGAACGGCTCGAGCGCGCGCGGGAGCAGGGCGTGGATGTCGCCTTCGACTGCTACCCATACACCCGCGGCAGCACGGTGCTCACGCAGCTTCTGCCGCAGGCATCCCTCGAGGGTGGTATCCATGGGTTACTGGAACGCCTGGCGCGGCCCGTCGAGCGCCGGCGCATCGCGGCGGAGATGTCGTCTGGCATGGCGCACGGCTGGGGCGATTTGTTCGTCGCGGCGGCCGGGACGGAGGCCAACCAGCGCCTGGTCGGCATGAGCCTGAAGCGGGTCGCCGCCGAAAGGGGATGCGAGCCGGCGGAGGCGGTCTTTGACCTCCTCGCCGAGGAACAGGGGCGCGTGAACGTGCTCGAAATCAACCAGAGTGACGGGAATCTTCGCCAGGCGCTCGCGCACCCGCTGTCCTCCATCGTGAGCGATGGGTTCTACGTGCGGGGGCGCCCTCATCCACGGCTGTACGGCGCGTTCGCCCATCTACTCGGCGGGGTGTGCCGCGAATGGGGCTGGTTGACGATTGAGAAAGCGGTCCATAAGATTACGGAGCAGCCGGCGCGCCGCTTCGGTATCGAGCGCCGCGGCCGTCTGGCGGCCGGCTACATCGCGGACGTCACGGTCTTTGACCCGGCCACTGTCGGCAGCCCCGCGACGTACGAGAATCCCTGTCTGCCGCCCACCGGCATCCGGCACGTTTATCGCGAGGGAGTGAAACTGATATGAAATACCTGTCTGTTGGCTTGATTCTGTGCGCCGGCGCGCTGGCGGCAGCCGCGGAGATTCCGGAGCGGATCGACGCGCACGCCCACATCCTCCAGCCCGACCCCGCCTACTATCGTTACCTCGAGAAGGCCAACATTCGCGTGCTGAATATCTGTGTCGTGGACAAGCACGACAAGGGTTTTGAACAGGCGGAACCGCAGATGGCGGTGGCGGCGCGAATTTCGCGCGAGACCCGCGGACGCGTCGCGTGGTGCGCCACCTTCGACGACACCGATTGGGAATCGCCGGCGTTTACCGGCCGCGTGGTGAAATCTCTGGGCCAAGCCTTCGCGGACGGCGCGGTGGCGGTGAAGATCTACAAGGATATTGGGATGGAACTGCGCTCCAGCTCCGGCGCCTACGCCATGCCCGACAACCCGGCATTCGGACCGGTGCTGGATTTCATCGCCGCGCAGGGAAAGACGCTTTTCGCCCACCTGGCAGAGCCGTGGGCCGCCTGGCGGCCGCTTGACCCGGCCAGCCCGCATTACTCCTATTACAAGGAGAATCCCGAGTGGCACATGTTCCTGCATCCCGACCGGCCGGCGAAGGAGACGATCCTGGCCGCCCGCGATCGCATGTTGAAACGGCATCCCAAACTGCGGGTCGTCGGCTGCCACCTCGGCAGCCTGGAAACGAGCGTGGACGACATGGCGCGGGTGTTGGACGCCTACCCCAACTTCGCGATCGATACGGCCGCGCGCATTCCGGATCTCATGCTGCAACCTCGCGAGAAGGTCCGCAGCTTCCTGATCCGGTATCAGGACCGCGTGCTGTACGGCACCGATCTGGAAATGCTGCCCGGCAACGACCCGGCCAAGGCGCTCCGGCACACGCAGGAGGAATACGCGCGCGATTGGACCTACCTGGCACAGGGCTTGGCGCTTCCCGAGCCCGTTCTGCGCAAGATCTTCCGGGAGAACGCCCTGACCTGGGTGCCCGGGCTGAGGACGCATGCCAAAGACTGAAATCAGGCATCCCGACAAGCAGGTCTCAACCGGCGCGTATTCGGCCGGAGTGCTGATCGATGGCTGGCTTTATATCTCGGGACAGGGCCCGCTGGACTACCGAACGGGAGAAGCGATCCGGGGCAGCATAGAAGAGGAGACGCGGCTGACGCTGCGCCACGTCGGCAGAATCCTGGAGGCCGCGGGAATGGGCTTCACCGACGTCGTGAAGTGCACCTGCCACCTGGCTGATATCGAAGATTTCGACCGCTTCAATGCGGTGTACCGGGAGTTCTTTTCCGGGATACTCCCGGCGCGGACCACGGTGCAGAGCGTACTGGGCGACGGCATCAAGATCGAGATCGACGCCATCGCGCGCAAGGCGGCGTGAGCCGGCCCGGTCATTCCGGGTAGTAGACGTAGAGCCGCGAACGGCGTTCGCTCTGGCCGATGTAAATGGTCCCATCGAGCCCCACCGCCATGGAATCGGTAACATAGGCCTGCCAGGCGTAGTAGGGCCGGCGGCTTACATCAATCATGCCGAGCATCTCGTAGACGCCGCGAGCAGGATCGTAGGAAAACAGACGGGCCATCTCCTCGTCATCCCCACCGGCGCCGTACAACTTCCCGTTGCGCGCAAACACCAGCCCGCGCACGCGATACTGATTCAACGGCTTCCCCAAGTTCTCCACCGCCAGGGACTCCGGATCCAGACGGAACAGGTAGCCGTCCGAGCCGCCACCGTAAAGCCTGCCCTGTTGGTCGATGGTCCAGGCGTCCACCCGGTTGTAGACCTCGCGTCCGGGTACCGTGGGAACGGTGGCAGTTAGGCGCTCGAGTTTCTGCCGTTTGTAGTCGAAGCGCACGATGCGCCCGCCTTCGCCGGACGTGAACACGTTGCCTTGCCGGTCCACCGCGAGCGCTCTGCCAATCGCCTTCTCTCGCTCGAATTTCTCACCCGGGATGAGCTGGTCCGCAACTGCTCCGAAGACCCGCGGGCGTCCGAGGGAAAGGTTGTAGCTGAAAAACTTCCCCGCGGGGCTGGTGAGTCCGTAGAGAACGCCGCGCTCCCGGTCCGCCGCCAGGCAGTAGATACTCTCCCCTTCCACGGGAGCGCCGAGATCGCTGAAGGAGGTCCCGGTTCTCTTGAGAAGATGGCCGTTGTCGCCCCCCACGTAGACGTCGCCGGCGGCGGAAACGGCAAGCGCGTGGCGCACGCTCTTGAAACCGGGAATAAGCCCCAGCGGCTCGACGTATCCGTGGATCGGATCCAGCCGGAAAAGATGGCTGTGAAGACCGCTGGTGGCGCCGTATAAGACTCCGTCGGGCGCGACTTCCAGCGATCGGATCTCGGACTCGCCTGCTGGAATCACATCCAGCGGAGGATAGCCCAGGTCCCGCAAATCGATCCGAATCTGCCGGACCACGGCGGTATCGTACTCCGGCATGCGTTGGCCCGAGGCAAGCGCAGCGAGCAACCACAGAACGGATATCAATCGCATCGCTATTTCCCCGCCGGCCTGTAGATCAGCAGAGCAAGCCGGTAATCGACGCCGCCCACCTTTCCGCCCGCCTCGGCGCCCGCGGGGACTTCGATCGCGCCGACCAGGTAGATGGTTCCATCCGGGCCGGTGTCGGCGGCATTGGTGCCCAGGACCTTGCGGCCATCGGCGAGCCGCATCTCGCCCAGGTCTTCAGTCTTGCCGCTGTCGAGATCGAACGTGATCAGGTGCGAGGCGGCCGCGGCTTCGCTGCCGCCATAGTCGAATTCCCTCCCCGCCGCGCCGTAGTAGAGCTTCCGGTCTCGCCCCAGGGCGAGGCTGAGGGTGGCATACGGCACGTCGCGGCGGTCCCTGAACTCCGGGATGCAAAGTTGCCCGAGCTCTCGAACCTCCCCGTCCCGGCCCGCCTTCGGGTCGAAGGAGAACAACAGCGTGGCGCTTTCATCCACGCCGTAGAATCGCCGCGTGGCGCGATCCCACACCACCGTGCGCCACGCGGTTTCGGACTTCAAATAGTCGCGGCCCAGCGAAACGCCTTTCGGGTGAATGGGCACGTGAACGGATAATTCGCTCAGGGCGTCGGTGCGCGGATCGTACTTCAGGATTCCGCCCGCGCCGAAGCTGCTGTACACGTTGCCCTCGTCGTCGATGCCCAGGGTACGGCAGATGGATTCCCAATTGTCGATGCGGCCTTTGTCCACCGTCCTCCGCGCGGCGACGTCGTAGTAGACGAAGTGCCCGCGGGGATGCGTGAGGCCGTAAATGCGGTGGAAGACCGGATCGTAGGCGCCCGTATTGATGCCCTCGTTCGGAACTCCGAGGCCGAAGTCCTCGACGCGGCCCTGCGCGGGATCGAACGCCATCCAGTGCGCGCCGGGATAACCTTCCTTCGTTGCGAAGCGTGCGTAGTTCCACCAGTAGCCGGCATGCGTGCCGAAGTAGATGTGGTGGTCTTTGCCCTCTCCGAATTTCGCGTGGATCTTGGACTGCGGTCCGCGGCGGAGCTGGCTCTCGCCGGCCAGCCGCGTGAGGTCGCCCACGTCCACCATGCGGTCCGTTTTCGAATCGTAGTATACGAGGTGGCCGTCGCCGCCGTGGTAGGCCAGGCCGGCGTAGACCTTGCCGTCGCTCGCCGCCAGCAGCGCGGCCCAATGCCCGTCCATCCGCGCGAGGCCCTCGAAGACGCGATGCTCCATCACCACCGCCTTAGCGGGCTGGCCCGCTGCCAGAGCCGGCAACAACGTCAGCAGCCACAATGCGCGCATCAGAAACTCACGGCCACGATGGAGTAGGCCTTCACACCCGGAACCGTCAGCCGCACCGTCGTGGTTGTGGGCCGGCTGAATTCCAGCTTCTCCTCGCCGGGGTGGTCAGGCGAGACCAGCACCACCGCCCGCGCGGTCTTTCCCGCCGGGATCTCAAGATCCACCGGAATCGGTCCGGTGGGGCCGGATGGAGCGGCGTAGTTGACCAGATGCAGCAGCAACCGGTTTGGCTGAATCACCAGGTTCAAGACCAGGGACGCCGGACCGCCGACCTCCGCGCCCAGCCCGCCGGGGGCCACGCGGCGCACCTCGTCCACGAGTCGCTGCCAGTTCCGCGGACGCTTCCAGAACCTGTTTCCGATCTTGCCGAACGGCTCCGGGGCCGGCAGCGGGCCGTCGAATTCCAGCCCGCCGATGCCGGCCACCAGGTCGCGCCCCGCCAGATCCGCCAATCCTGGCTCGACCCGCGGCCGGCGCCATTCGTCGAAGTAGCCCGACTCGCCGATCGTCACCAAGCCTCCGCCGCGCTCGACGAACCGCCGGATCGAGGATAGCTGCGCATCCGACAGGCACTCGGAATCGGGTAACACCAGCACCTTGAACCGGGCGAGGTCGGCCAAATGCTGGTCGAACACCAGGCCAAAGGGAATGTGCGCCTGGATCAGAGCCTGCTCGGCGAGGACGGCGGAGAGCTGCGTCTTAGCGTTGTTGTAGGTAATCGAGGGATACGAGCGTAGCACTCCGACCGGCGTTACGTCGCGAGTGCCTCTATATAGATCGCGGTACTGCCGGTAAAACGCAAGGTATTTCAGCGTGTGCGAATCCAACGGGTCCAAGCCCGCGAAGCCGAAAGTCTGATTGAAGGCCAGCGCTTCGGCCAGCGCCACGTCGCTCTCCGCGGTGTACGCCAGCAGGATGTTGTCGAAAGCTCGCGCCAGCTTGTAGCTGCGGATCTTGGAAATGAGCCTCCCATCGGGGAGCATTTCCGGCGCGTTTTCCTCTTCGGTCCAAAACACTTCCGTGTACTTGAGGAACCGGGCATGGTCGAGCCCCGCCTCGAACGCCCGGTTGCCGCCCGTGATGCCGTGCGGGTTCACCTCGATCGCGACCTCCGGGTTGAGCCCCTTGGCGAACTGGGCCATTTCCTTCAGCGCGTCCGCCATCAACTGGCAGCGGAAGTCGATCCACTCCTGGATCCCGGGGTCCCGGATGAAAGTCATGCTTTCGGGCCGGTTGCCGGCGTTCCAGAGAGGGGGCTGGACGAAATCCATCCGCGCAAAACCGAATCGCTCGATGCGAACCTCGGGCGGGTACTTGTTCTCCAGCCGCTGGCGGAACCCCCGCACGCAGTAGGGGCAATGGCAGGATTCCGGCTCCGGGTTGAGGTCGAAGTTGTCGAAGTGAATGAAATCGGTTTTCACCTGCTCGACGGCGTAGCGAACCACCCGTTTCAGATAGGCCAGGTATTCCGGATTCGAAAAGCACGGGCGGTAGCGGAAGGACTGCTCGTAGTCGTAGGTGAGCAGGACCGGCTGTCCCGAGGCGTCGCGCTGAATCCAGTCCTTGGCTCTGGGCTCCTCGGCGAAGAAGGTCTCGTACATCAATGAATTCCATTGAATGTAGGTGTCCACTTTGAGCCCCAGGCTGTGAGCTAGCGCGGCGACCCTACGAGTCTCTTCCATGTCCTGCTTCTCGGCGGCCATGCCGAAACCTTTGTAGAGCCCGGTATGGAAGACTTCGACTCCCTGGGCCTTCAGGCGGAGGAGTGTTTCCCTGCTCCGGGCGCTCTCGACAGACTGGCGCGCATCGCGCCGTGCGCCGCCGGTGCGCGCGAGGAAAATGTTGGGTTCGTGGCTCCCGCCGGCATCAATGAGGCCGTTATCGAGCCATTTGGCGCGCGGCAGTTCGGCTGCCGGCGACATTGCGGCCAGCAGTGCGGCCAGCAGTAATGCTGGCGCCAGCTTACAGATGAACCTCGAGAAACTCATCACGCACCCCACTTAGACAACCAGAAGTAGAATCCCATCATCAACGCGACCAGGAACCAGGCCGCC
Source organism: Acidobacteriota bacterium (assembly GCA_025353165.1). Taxonomy (GTDB): domain Bacteria; phylum Acidobacteriota; class Terriglobia; order Bryobacterales; family Bryobacteraceae; genus TMP-7. The sequence goes on from JANXRE010000047.1 coordinate 17,761, forward strand.
AGAAACCCGAGCAGATCGCGCACCAGCCAAGCCGGCTAGGCGCTCTTCTTCACATACCGGCGTGTGCAGCGGCAGGAAGATGCGATTGAGCGCCGGCTCCGGTTCCGGGCGCGTGAACACACTGACGGCGACGATCGAAATCAAGCCCAGGATTAGGGACCACAGCGACGCCCGGGCGGTGGTGCGGCACCCGCAGAGAGCGAGAGCCGAGACGATGGAGCTCGTCCACGCGCCATACCGGTTCGCACGCTTCCAAATGACTCCGACCCAGAACGTCAAACCGACGAATGGCGGAATGGTCACGAATGTGAACGGTGGCGGAGACGACGGAGGGCATCAGCACGCCCAGGGCAAAGCCTCCCGCTGCGACTGCGAACGACGCCCGGCGCGCGGCGCCACACATCTGATCGGCTGACTCATAATCCAGGGTTTCCGGATAAAATTATCTTACATCACGACAGTGGCGGCTTGTCGAGCGCTTCGCGCCAACATCGGGACGGCGATGCCGGCCTGGCGGTTACAAATCAAAGGCGGTTAGCGTGAGCGTTTTGCTGGGAGGGCACTTCCAGGCGCCCGTGGTATGAAAACTTCGCCTCGTCGGGGGAATCTGTGGGTGACAGCGAACGTTAGCGGGGCGTTTCGGTGAGGAATCGGCGGAACTTGCTGCACGTGGCGTCGAAGGATCTCTGCTGATCTTCGCCGCCGTGATAGAGAGGCGGCCCGCCGTATTCAATCATGT
>JANXRE010000055.1 GCA_025353165.1 Acidobacteriota bacterium
ACTGGAGAATCCTGTAAATGGCGGAGTATCAGTCGTACTCCTACGACGTCCTCGTGATCGGCGCGGGCGGGGCGGGCCTTCGCGCGGCGATTGAGGCCGCGGCTTTGGGCGTCAAAGTCGGCGTAGTGTGCAAATCGCTGCTCGGCAAAGCTCACACCGTGATGGCCGAGGGCGGAGTCGCCGCCGCGCTGGCAAACGTGGACGATCGCGACAACTGGCGGGTCCACTTCGCGGACACGATGCGGGGCGGCCAGTACCTCAACAACTGGCGCATGGCGGAGCTGCACGCCAAGGAAGCGCCCGACCGCGTGCGCGAGTTGGAAGCCTGGGGCGCGCTCTTCGACCGCACGAAAGACGGCCGCATTCTCCAGCGGAATTTCGGCGGTCATCGCTACGCGCGGCTGGCGCACGTCGGCGATCGCACCGGACTGGAGATGATCCGCACGCTTCAGGACCACGGCGTCCACTCCGGGATGGAGGTCCACATGGAGTGCACCGTGCTGACTCTGCTGGTGGACTCCGGCCGCATCGCGGGTGCCTTCGGCTACGACCGCGAGAAGGGCCATTTCATTTTGTGGAAGGCCAACGCCGTCGTGATCGCGACCGGCGGCATCGGCCGCGCTTTCAAGATCACCAGCAACAGTTGGGAATACACGGGTGACGGCCACGCGCTCGCCTACCGGGCCGGCGCGGAACTGCTCGACATGGAGTTCGTTCAATTCCACCCGACCGGAATGGTCTGGCCCATCAGCGTGCGCGGCATCCTGGTCACCGAGGGCGTGCGCGGTGAGGGCGGCGTCCTGCGCAACAGCGAAGGCAAGCGCTTCATGTTCGACGACATCCCGCCTCTGTACAAGGACCAGACGGCCGACAGCGAGGAAGAGGGCTGGAAGTACACGCAGGGCGATAAGAACGCGCGCCGCCCGCCGGAACTTCTCACCCGCGACCACGTGGCGCGCTGCATCAACCGCGAGGTCAAGGCCGGCCGGGGCAGCCCGCACGGCGGCGTGTTTCTCGACATCGCGTGGATCGGGCAGCGCCTTCCGAAAGCCGAGGAGCACATCAAGCGCAAGCTGCCCAGCATGTACCACCAGTTCAAGCAGCTCGCCGACATCGACATTACGAAAGAGCCGATGGAGGTCGGCCCCACCACGCATTACATGATGGGCGGCATCCGCGTGGACGGCGACACGCAGATGTCGACGTTCCCCGGCCTGTTCGCCGCCGGCGAAGCGGCCGCGGGGCTGCACGGCGCAAATCGCCTCGGCGGCAATTCACTGTCCGACCTGATCGTTTTCGGTAGGCGCGCCGGCCAGTTCGCCGCCGAGTTCGGAAAGCAGGCCGGTCCTTCCGCGGTCGACGAGGTCCAGATCGAAAGCGCCGTCCGCGGCGCGCTGGCTCCATTCGAGCACGGCGCCGAGGGTGAGAACCCGTATCAGATCCAGTACAGTCTGCAGAACTCGATGCAGGATCTGGTCGGCATCGTCCGCACCGAAGGCGAGATGCAGCAGGCGCTGGAGTGCATTGCCGAATTGCGGACCAAGGCGAGCCGCGCGGGCACTCCCGGCAACCGGCAATACAACAACGGCTGGCATACCTCGATGGATCTGGACAACATGATGATCGTCTCCGAGGCGATCACTCGCGCCGCCTTGCTGAGGAAAGAGAGCCGGGGCGCGCAGTTCCGCGAGGACTATCCCGAAAAAGATCCGGACTGGGGCCAGCACAACATCGCGATCCGCCGGGGCGGCGATGGGGAAATGGTGGTTGAGAAACGGCCCGTCCGGCCGATGCCGGACGAATTGAAAAACATCGTCGAGGAGATGAAATAGGATGCCGAACCAGGCCATGTTCCGAATCTGGCGCGGCGATTCCAACGGCGGCAATTTCCACGATTACGCGACGCCGGTGGACGAGGGCATGGTGGTACTGGACGCCATCCACCGCATTCAGGCCGAGCAGGCGCCCGACATGGCCGTGCGATGGAACTGCAAAGCCGGCAAGTGCGGGTCGTGTTCTGCGGAGATCAACGGCATGCCGAAGCTGATGTGCATGACGCGGCTCAGCGATCTGAACCTGGACATGCCGGTGATCGTGGAGCCGATGCACGCGTTCCCCTCGATCCGCGATCTGGTAACCGATGTCTCGTGGAACTTCCGCGTCAAGAAGTCGATCAAGAAATTCCGGCCGCGAACGCCCGACGAGCCCGACGGCACCTGGCGCATGCAGCAGTCGGATGTGGATCGCGTTCAGGAATTCCGCAAATGCATTGAGTGCTTTCTATGCCAGGACGTGTGCCACGTGCTGCGCGAGCATCGCAAACACGACGAGTTCATCGGGCCCCGCTTCCTGGTCTACGCCGCCGCGCTGGAGATGCACCCGCTCGATACAGAAGACCGCGTGAAAGACCTCAAGCAGAAGTTCGGCATCGGCTATTGCAATATCACCACCTGCTGTGGGCAGGTCTGCCCGGAGTCCATCACCATCACCGAAAACGCGATCATCCCGTTAAAAGAACGGGTGGTCGATGAGTTCTTCGACCCTCTGAAGAAACTGCTGCATATACTCTGACAAGGAGTCCGTATGTTCGCGCTCAAACCGATCTCACACGACAGCGTGGCCGGCGCTTTGGCTAAAGCGGAACGGTACCGGCTGCTCAACGAGCCCAGCGCGGCCGAGAGTATCTGCCGCGACATCCTCGAAATCGAGCCGGGCAATCAGCCGGCTCTCATCAGCCTGGTTCTGTCCCTGACGGATCAGATTCCGCACGATTCACAGGTTTTCACCCACGCCGTCTCGGCCGTTGCCCGTCTGACCGCACCGTACGACCGCGCCTACTACGAAGGCATCGCATGGGAGCGCCGCGCGAAGTCGCGGCACCATGGAGGCGGGCATGGGGCCAGCCAGTATGTCTACGAATGGATCGTCAAGGCGTTGGATCTGTTCGAGGCGGCCGAGCGTCTGCGGGCTCCGGGAAACGACGACGCAGTGCTTCGGTGGAACTCCTGCGTTCGTTTTCTAGCCGCGCGCAAGGACGTCGCGCCCCGCGGAGAGGAAGTGTCCGAGCCCATCCTTTCTGAATAACCACTGTCCCAGTTCACAGCCGGTTGAACAGCAGATGGCGCCCCGCCGGCGCAGAATCAAGCCAGCACTCTTGCACCTGCCGAATCTCGATCACCAGCGTTCGTTGACCGTCCGGCGGTCACGGAAAATAGTGTCGCGAGGAGTCGCGACACGGCACGCACGAGTGCGTGCGCCACGTCGATTTCCTGACGGGCATCAAATGGCAGTGTCCGGCCCTACCACGCGTCGCGATTGGAAATCGTAACGCGGTAGTACGGCTTATCCTTCTCCGCGGGGTCGATCGTGAACTCCTCCGAAGTCTTGTTCTGGTCGTAACCACGCCATAGCCAGGCCAGCGATTCGGGAAGATCGAGCGCCGCTTGCGAGGAGTTGTGCGACGCGTGCCCGAAGCGGAAGTGGTAGTCGTAGCTTTTCATCTTCAGCGAATTCGCGAGCTGGATGTTTTGCAGCGGCCAGGAACCGTGATCGTTCTCCAGGTCGTCCCCGCCGTCGCTCATCCACACGCGGATGTTCCGTTTGGGTTCCTTTCGCACTTTAAACGGATACAGATTCCCGCCGTCGAGCTTCTCCTGCGGACGCCACTGGATGGACGCGTAGCTGCCGATCGTCGAGTGCACTCGCGCGAACTTGTCCGGCATGAACCACGCGGAGTTGAAGGAGCAAATGCCACCCGAGGATTCGCCGCCGATCCCGCGGCTGTATCCGTCCTGGCGCAGTTTGTACGATTTCTCCACTTCCGGCAGAACCTCTTCCAGCAGGAAGCGATTGTAGCGGTCGCTCACCGTGTCGTATTCGATCGAGCGCAGCGCTTCGCCGCCCGGCGCGAAACCGGGAGAGATCAGAACGTGGACCATCGGAGGGATCAGTTTCTGATGAATCAGGTTTTCGGTGACCGTGAACAGGCGCAAGCGCGACAGGTCGCCGGCAATGAGCGACTGCCCGTCCTGCCAGACCATGAGCGCCGCGGGAACGCCCGGATCGACGCCGGGCGAGGCGTAGAACCAATAGTCCGCTTTCATCCCGTCGTAGATCCGGCTGGTGATGGTGTGTTTCTCGCTCAGCCGGCCTGTCGAGACGCCCGGCTGCGGAGTCGAATCGGGATTGTAGCCCGCGACGTCCCCGCGGTTCCCAGCGGGCGCTCCGTTCGCATAGAACTGGTATTCATGCGTCACGCCGGTGCGCATCTTCACCAGGCGCATCCACAGATTCGAGCCTTCGATCGGCGTCATCGGAACGGAGGGCTCGCGATCGATCGAGATCGACACCGGCGCGGGAGCGGCGTCCGTCACAAATAGAAAGTCCTGGCCCCACACGGCAACGCCTCCTTTGGGCGATAGCGTCTTCGTGGCCAGATCGCGGAACTGGCGGTCTGGGCCATGGCGCGCGGCATCGATCAACTGCGCCAGCGGGTGGACTTGGGCGGCGGCGGCCAGCGCCGTGAAAGCGAGTGCAAATAGAATGTTCATGGTTTCGGTTTCTTCGTGTTGTCGAGATAGGTGACGAGTTCAGTTTGGTGGCGCTTGCGAGCGATATCGAGCGAGGTTTGCCCCTTGGCATCCTTGGCCGAGAGATCCGCTCCCGCCTGCACGAGGCGCTCGACGACGGGGAGGCACTTATCGGCGATCGCCAGGTGCAGTGGCGAGGAGCCGGTTTCCGTGCGTGCCTGCACATCGGCGTGCGCGTCGAGCAGCGGCGCCACCGTCCCGACCGAACACGAGCGCACCGCGACGTGCAGCACGCTGTAACCTTCGGGTCCCGTTGCGTTTGGATTGGCGCCCGCCGCAAGTAGCAGCGCGATCGCTTCGGGATGCGCGCCCTGCGCCGCCAACCACAACGGCGTCGCGCCGGATTTCGATTTCGCATCCGCCGTCGCGCCGGCGTCGAGCAACAGGCGCATCAGTTCCACGCGGCCTTCGGCGGAAGCATAGTGCAATGCCGTCTGGCCCCGGCGGTTCTCCATCCCATCCGGCGGAACTCCCGCTTTCAACACAGCCGCCACGGCGGCCGGTTGGCCCGACGCGACTGCGGCGTGCAAGGCGGTCTCCCCATTCCAGCGGCGAGCGGCCGGGTCGGCCCCGGCGCGCAACAGCAGTTGAATCAGCTCGGCGCTGCCGCGGCGCGCGGCGGCCAGCAGCGGAGTTTCGCCGTCCTCGCCCGCTCCATTCGCATTCGCCCCGCCGACCAAGAGAGCGCGCACGGCATCCACCTTCCCGTCCGCGCAAGCTTCCAGCAGCGGTTGCGCCTGCCCGCGGACCAGGGCGGCGCAAAAAATCAACAGCGAAATGACACGGGTAGTGCGCACGGGCGTTGAAATCCATCATAATGACAAAATGAGGGTGTTGGGTGCGCTGGGTATGTGTGCGGGGTTATCTCTGTGCCAGACCGCCACCGTCGAGGATCCGTTTCAGCGCCAGATCCGACCGGTATTGAAGCAGTATTGCGCCGGCTGCCACAGCAACCGCATGAAGGTGGCGGGCGTGACCGTCGACGGCCTCATCTCGATGGACTCCTTCCGTTCGGACGGCGCGCTGTGGGAACGGGTTGTGCGAAAGGTCCGCACCGGCGAAATGCCGCCGCCCAAAATGCCGCGGCCTTCGCAGTCCGCCCTCAATTCGTTCGTGGATTTCGCCAACGGTGAATTGGACCGCATCGCCGAGGCCCATCCCGAACCGAGCCGCATCACCGCGCACCGCCTGAACCGGGCCGAGTACGACAATGCCATCCGGGACCTGCTGGGTGTCGACTTCCATCCTGCCGCCGACTTTCCAGCCGACGACTCGGGCTACGGCTTCGACAACATTGCCGACGTACTCTCGCTACCGCCCGTCCTGATAGAGAAATATCTGGCCGCCGCCGGAAAGGTGGCTCGCCTGGCATTGGGGCAGGTTCATTTCGACCCTGTGTTGGAACGGTTCACGGCGCCGCGGAAGCAATCTCAGAATTCCCGCGCGGGAGAGGGCGCACCCATCAATTCGCGGGGAGGGATGGACCTCGACCGGACGTTCCCCGCCGATGCGGAGTATCTCTTTCGAGTGCGCCTGCGGGGCACGCCCGACGCCCGCATCCCGGAGGTTGTCGATCTGCGGATCGACGGAAAGCTCGTCCGGCGCGCCGATGCGAAAATCGGGACCGAGGAAGTGGACGAGGAACAGCGCCACATCGAGATGCGCGCCCCCGTGACCGCGGGCCGGCACGACATCCTGGTGACGTTTCTTCGCGACGATTCTAAGGACGAGAGCCCGCATCTGGAATACGGGAAAGAGGGCAAGGCAGACCGCGCGCGGCTCGCCGTCGATTGGGTGGAGATTGGCGGCCCGTTCGACGTGAAGGCTCCGGGAAAGCGTCCGCCGATTCTCAATTGCACGGCGCACGCGGGAGAGAACGATTGCGGGCGCGAAATTCTGGCGCGGGTCGCGCGGCGCGCGTGGCGTCGTCCCGTGACTTCCGCCGAGGTGGACCGCTTGCTTGCCTTCCACCGCATGGGCGGCCTGGACCTGGGCCTGCGCGCGATCCTGGTGTCGCCGAATTTCCTGTTTCGCGTGGAGCGCGACCCCGGCGGCGTGAAGCCGGGCGAGGTCTATCCGATCCCCAATCTGGAGCTGGCCTCGCGAATGTCGTTCTTTCTTTGGAGCAGCATCCCCGACGAGGAACTTTTGCAATCCGACCTTGGTAATCCCTCGGTCTACGAAAAACAATTGCGCCGAATGATGTCCGATCCGCGATCAAGCGCGCTGACCGCGAATTTCGCGGGGCAGTGGCTGCATCTGCGCAATCTGGCGGCGACGAAACCAGACCCCGAGCGCTTCCCCGATTTCGACCCGGATCTGCGGCAGGCGTTTCAGCGCGAGGCGGAGCTGTTTTTTCAATCGGTGTTCCACGAGGACCGGAGCGTGTTGGATTTCCTCGACTCGCGATTCACTTTCGCAAATGAGCGGCTGGCAAAATTCTACGGGATTTCGAATGTGGAGGGCAGTCGCTTCCGGCGAGTGGATTTGCCGAACGGCGAGCGTGGCGGCGTGATGACGATGGCGGCCGTGCTGGCCGTCACTTCCTACCCGACGCGCACGTCGCCGGTGATCCGGGGTAAGTGGGTGCTCGAGAATCTGCTCGGCGCTCCTCCGCCGCCTCCTCCGCCCGTGCCGGCGCTGGAGGAGGCGGGACTGGGCAAGACCGTAACCATGCGACAGCAACTGGAGGCTCACCGCGCGAATGCGTCCTGCGCCGGCTGTCACGCCAAGATGGACCCGATTGGATTCGCCCTGGAGCACTACGACGCCACCGGCCGCTGGCGGGCGAAGGACGGCGCATTTGACGTCGATTCCACGGGAACGCTGCCGTCCGGAGAGACGTTCCGGGACGCCTCGGAATTCAAACAAATCCTGCGCGAGCACGTCGGCGAGTTCGTACTTTGCTTTACGGAAAAGCTCATGACGTACGCGCTGGGGCGCGGCGTCGAACCCTCCGACAGGCCTGTAATCCGCGGCATCGCGCGGCAGGCGGCGAAAGATGGGTACCGGATCTCGTCGATCGTTCTCGGCATTGCCGAGAGCGTGCCGTTTAGGAAAAGGATGGCATCCGAGCCGGTCAGACAGGAGGACGTACGTGCTGGTTCTTAAAAAAGCGATCTCACGGCGGGCGATTTTGCGGGGAGGGTGCGCGGCGTTGGCCTTGCCTGCGCTGGACGCCATGATTCCGGCGCTGGCCCGCGGCGCGGCAAGGCAGCAGCCCGTGCGTCTGGCATTCGTTTACGTGCCAAATGGCATCATCATGAAGCACTGGACGCCGGCGGCGGGCGCCGATTTCGCATTGTCGTCCGCGATCGAACCGCTCGCGCCGTGCCGGAACCAGTTACTGCTGCTCTCCGGCCTGGCGCAGAACGGCGGTCGCGCGCTGGGGGACGGTCCCGGCGATCACGCGCGAGCCGCGGCCTCGTACTTGACGGGCGTACACCCCAAGAAAACCGAGGGCGCCGACATCCACAACGGAGTGTCGGTGGATCAGGTGGCAGCAAGGAGCATCGGGCAGGCCACCCGTCTGCCATCCATCGAGCTGGGCCTGGAAGGCGGCGGACTGGTCGGCAATTGCGACAGCGGATATAGCTGCGCGTACACAAACTCGATCGCCTGGGGCGGGCCGCAAACGCCGCTCCCGCCCGAACTGAATCCGCGTGCCGTCTTCGAACGCCTCTTCGGCGACGGCGAACTGCGCGACCGCGCGACCCGACTGCGCCTCGCGAAGCAGGAGCGAAGCCTGCTCGATTTCGTGGCGGAGGATGCCGGTAAACTGCGCCGCGACCTCGGCGCGACGGATCGGACGAAGCTCGACGAATACCTGTCGTCGGTCCGCGAGATCGAACGGCGCATCCAGATGTCAGAGAAACAGGATCGCGAGCGCGGCAACGACGCGGCTCCCGAGCCGAGCCTCGCCAAACCCGCGGGCGTGCCCGTCGCCTTCGAACAATATGCGCACTTAATGTTCGACCTGATGGCGGTAGCATTCCAGACCGACTCGACGCGCGTCGCCACGTTCATGATGGGCCGCGAAGGCAGCAACCGCACCTACAGTTCGATCGGCGTTCCCGAGGCGCACCACGGACTCTCGCACCACATGGGCAATGAGGAACGGATCGCGAAACTGGCCAAGATCAATCGCCTGCATGTCGAGTTGTTCGGCTACTTCCTGGCGAAACTGAAAGCCACTCCGGACGGCGACGGAACGCTGCTGGACCACTCGATGATCGTGTACGGCAGCGGTCTTAGCGATGGCAACGCGCACTGGCATCACGATCTGCCGGTGCTCCTGGCGGGCGGTGCGAATGGCGCGTTCAAGATGGGACGCCACCTCCAGTACGACAAGGAAACACCGCTGAACAATCTCTTCATGGCGATGCTGGACACGATGGGGGTGCGGGAAACGGCGCTCGGCGACAGCAGCGGACGGCTTCCGCGGCTTACCGGCCTGACGTAATCTATTGCAGCCGACCGTACGTTCTGGTGCTCAGCCCCAGCATCAACTTCTCCCACACCGGCGCGGTCAGCGGCTCGCTGCGGTGGAACATCACATAAGTTCTTAATCGTACCTCTTTCTCCTCAACGTCCTCGCCGCGTAAGTCCTTTGAACACCGTTGCGAAATGTAAGCTCGAAAATACCGTGAGATAGGGTGGGGAATTACCAGCGGCACTCCTTGGCAGAGCCGCGCACCCGCCGTTGCGGTCTCGGTGGGAATGACTGAGCGCGAAAAAGCCCGCAAGCGACGGCGAGAGCCGCCGTCGCGCTTCTCACTCCCATTCAATCGTCGCCGGCGGCTTGTTCGTCAAGTCGTAGAAAACGCCGCAGACTCCGTCGATCCCCAGCAACTCCCCCGCGAGCCGCGCCAGCATCGACTCCTCCATGCGCACCACCTGCGCCGTCATCCCGTCCACCGAATCGATGGGGCGCAGCACCACGGAATCGGGCCGCTCGGGAGTCCCCGCGGGAATCAACACCACTGGGAACTGCCACACCTTCGAGTCGAAACCGGTCTCGCGCGAAAAACGCCGCACCACCGCATCCGCCCGGCGCAACCGATCGAAACCGTTGTCCTGAGCCGCAAGCGAGCTTACAAACAAAAGCCAAAACATAACAGGGAAAACAGGTGTTAAACACTTAATAGTGGGCATAAGCGTTCACGACCATAACACTGCTGTCCTAGAGCGTCAAGCGAAAAGCTTGAGACGCCTATCGGTAGCGCGCGAAGCGGCTTTAACAACCTTCGAGCATCTCCTTCCAGCTTTGAAGCTCGCGGCGGGGATCGAAGAGGAGTTGCAATTTCATGCACCGTTGCTTCAACTCCGCGTAAAAAAGCCGCTCGCGTCGATCTCGGTGACGGCCCTCGACGCGGGGCGTTTGGAGAGGTCACTCCCACTCAATCGTCGCCGGCGGCTTATTCGTCAGGTCGTAGAACACGCCGCAAACCCCGTCGATCCCGAGCAACTCCCCCGCGAGCCGGCTCAGCATCGATTCCTCCATTCGCACCACCTGCGCCGTCATGCCGTCCACCGAATCGATGGGACGCAGCACCACGGAATCCGGACGCTCGGGAGTCCCCGCGGGAATCAACACGACCGGGAACTGCCACACTTTCGAATCAAAGCGGGTCTCGTGCGAAAAACGCCGCACCACCGCGTCGGCCCTTCGCAGCCTCTCCAAGCGCACTGCGTCGAGCGCCGAAGCCGTCACCGACATGGCCGCCAACGACGCATGGCCGGCAACCAACTGAACCACGCGGTTCACCCGCGAGATGCCATTCACCAGATCCGCGGCCTCTGCCGCCGAAGGCGCGTAGTCGATAGCCAGCACCGGCCGGTAACTCCGCGAATCGCCCTGCACGCCCACCGAGTGCACGGGCAGAATCCATCCCTCTTCGATTCGCTCGAGTTGTGCAGCCCCGTCTCCGCACAAACAGCGGATCGCGAGACCCGGCCCCGGAAACGGATGCCGCTCGAGAATCTCCGCTTCAATTCCAAGCTCACGCCCGACGCGCCGCACCTCATCCTTATAGAACTGCGTGAGCGGCTCGATCAACCGGCCCGCCGCGATGAGGCGCTGAATGCCGGCGACGCGGTTGTGGTGCGTCTTGATGACCTCGGCTTTTGCCGTTCCGCCAGATTCGATCGTGTCCGGATATATGGTCCCCTGCCCCAGAATCCAATTCCCTTCCAGGAAGTGGCCCTCCCGGAGAACGCGCTCCTGCACCTCGACGAACTGCTCGCCGATGATGTGGCGTTTCTGCTCGGGGTCGCGGACTCCGGCGAGCGCGCCGAGAAACTGCCGCTGCGCTTGCTCCACGCGAAAGTGCGTGGCGCCCAGACGCCGGAACACGCTCTCCACAAACTCGGTTTCGCCCTCGCGCATGAGCCCGGTGTCCACATACGCGCCGTACACGCGCTCGGGCCCAAGAGCCCGCAGGCACAGCGTGTAAGCGACGGTGGAATCCACGCCGCCGCTCACGAAGAAGAAGATGTTGCGCTCCCCGGCCGCTTCGCGGATCTGCCGTTCGAGAGCCTCGATCTGCCCCATCGGATTCCAGTCGCGCTCGCACCCGCACACGCCGAAAAGGAAATTGGCGAGCATATCGTTGCCGCGCGGAGTGTGTACCACCTCCGGATGAAACTGAACGGAATACAGTCGGCGCGAATCGTCCGCCATCGCCGCGATTTCGCAAGTCGCCGTTTGGCCCAGACTGCGGAAGCCCGGAGGAACGCCATCCACCGTGTCGCGGTGGCTCATCCAGACCTGTTGAGGCCCTTCGATGCCGGCGAAGATCGGCGCGGGCCCGCTGATTTCCAGCCGCGCGAATCCGTACTCGCCCTTATCGCCCTTGCGCACCGATCCGCCCAGCATATACGCCATGAGCTGCTGTCCATAGCAAATGCCAAGCACGGCGGCGCCGGTCTGAAGTGTGCCGGGGTCGATGGTGGGGCTGTCGGGTTCGTAGACGCTGCTCGGGCCGCCCGAAATAATAAGGCCCTTGCGGCCGGAGAGCTCCGCGCAAGGTGTCTCGCTGGGCCGGACCTCCGCATAAACACCGAGGTCGCGAACCTTGCGGGCGATCAGGTGACAATACTGTCCGCCCGCGTCAAGGACGGTGATTTGTGGCTGCAAACTCCAGTTTAACGGTCTTACCGGTCGTTCGGAGTCTTGGCCAAACGCTGCGCCAGGACCTTCTTCGCGCTGTCGAGCAGCGACTTCGCCTTCGGCATCGCATCCACCGACTTATCGATGATCGGATCCGCCTCAACCGTGGCGCGTTCCGACGCTTCCGGGCCGAAAGCGGTCCGGTACATTTCGGACTTCATCTGATCGCGGATCCAGTCGTGATTCTCCGTAAAATCCGCCTCTGTGAAGTCGACCTTAGCCTTCAGCAGGAACGAGTGGAACTCCTCGATGAAGGCATTGTCGGGCGTCCAATTGGTGGGCAGCTTCGCGCCGTGCTCGCCGAAATAGCTCGCCGAGAAATCGAAGAAGGCATATTTGCGCAGCAGTTCCGTCTGGAACTTGGTGTACTTCGACCGCGCGAATTTCTCGTCGGGAGAAATGCCGCCGCCGCCGTACACGGTCCGCCCGCTGTCGGTCATCTTCACGTCCAGCGGATTCTTGGCGTCCAGGTTCCGGTGGTAATAGTAATCCAGGAACGAGATGTGGGAGTAGTCGCGCTGGATCAGCCGTCCACTCGGCGTGAAGTAATGGGCCGTCGTCAGCGCGAGTCCGGTGTTCTCGGAAAGCGGAAAGACAGTCTGAACCAGCCCCTTGCCGAATGTGTTCTCGCCGAGGATCCAGGCCCGGTCGTGATCCTGCAGCGCGCCGGCGACGATCTCGGCGGCCGAAGCGGAGTAGCGATCCACCAGCACGACGATGGGGTAATCGTGCCCCCCGTTGCCGCGGCGCGCCACAAAAGGCTTCTCCATCGTCGCGCGGCCGCGCGCCGAAACCACCTGGTCGCCTTTCTTCAAGTAGTGCCCCGCGACCTCCACGCCTTCGTTCAGCAGGCCGCCGGGGTTGCCCCGCAGATCCAGAATCAGCCCCTTGAAGTTCTGTTCGCCAAGTTTGCGGAGGCCGTCTTCCATTTCGCGGTCGGTGGTCTCGCTGAACTGCTCAACCTTTATGTACGCGATGCCGGGGCGCATCCAGAACGGATCGGTAACGCTGAAGCGCGGGATCTCGTCGCGCGTCACGTTGAAAGTGAGCGGCTTGTCCACGCCCTCGCGATGGACCACGATCTGCACCTGCGTCCCGCGCGGCCCCTTCAGCAGGTCGGCTATCTCCGTCGTGTTCAGGCTCTCGGTTTTCTTATCGTTCACCACGAGGATTACGTCGCCCCGCCGCAGGCCGGCCTTTTGAGCGGGAGACGACGTGAACGGCTGAATGATCATGGTCTTCCCGTTCCTCGGGCCGACCTGCATCCCCACGCCGTAGTAGTGACCTTTTTGGTCTTCCTTCAGCAGTTGAAACGCCCGCGGATCGAAAAAGTTGGAGTGCGGGTCAAGCGTCCGCAACATGCCGGGAATGGCCCCGTTGTAAACGGCCTTGTCGGAGGTCACCTTGTCGGCGAAGTTCTGCTCAACCAGGTCGTAGATATGGGTGAACGATCTCAAGCTGGCCTTGATATCGTCGTCCGAACCAGCCGCAGCGGCCGCCGAGACGCCTTCCGGGCCGAGAATTCCGCCCAAGAATGAGCATCCCAATACCAGCAATGGGACAAAAAGAAGCGATCGACGAGTAGCCGTCATTTCGAGGTCTGGGCCTCCCAGTACCCCAATTATACTCTGTCCTGCTCCATTTATGGCCCCGCAAGTGCCAGTCAACCTCTGGGAGGGCCTATGGCCAAAGGGGCGGTCGAAATCATCATCGAGCGGTGCAAGGGTTGCGGATTCTGCGTCGAGTTCTGTCCAACCAAGGTTCTCGCCCTCTCTCCCGCGTTCAATGCCAAAGGCTATCATGCCCCGCATGTTGTTGCATCGGATAAGTGTTCCGGCTGCGACCTGTGCGGAATGTTCTGCCCCGATTTCGCCATTCACGGGTGGCGGGAAAAGAAGGCTTCAGCATGAAAGCGGATCCCAAGGGCGTCCTCACCGGCACCCATTTCATGGACGGCGACCACGCCTGTTGTGAGGGTGCACTGGCGGGGGGTGCGCGATTTGCCGCAGGATATCCCATCACCCCGTCCACCGAAATTGTGGAACGATTCAGCAGCCGCATCCCGGTCGTGGGTGGCGTTTTCATCCAGATGGAGGACGAACTGGCTGCCTCGATCACGCTGCAGGGCGCGGTGTGGGGCGGAGCCAAGGCGTTCACGGTCACCTCCGGGCCGGGATTCTCCTTAATGATGGAGCACATCGGATATGCGGCCATGACCGAAACCCCCTGTGTTTTCGTCGACGTACAGCGGGGCGGGCCGTCCACAGGCCTGCCCACGCTGCCGGCCCAGGGCGACATGATGCAGGCGCGGTGGGGATCGCACGGCGATTACGAAATGATCGCGCTCTGCCCGAATTCGCCGCAGGAATGCTTCGACCTGACGATTCGGGCGTTCAATCTCGCCGAGCAGTTTCGCACGCCGGTGATGTTCATGATGGACGAATGCGTCGGTCACATGACGGAGAAGGTGGTGATCCCGCCCGCCGAGGAGATCGAGGTCACGCCGCGCCGGATCACTAGCCGCAAACCCGGCGACTTCCAGTTGTTTGAGCCGTGCGCGGACCAGGTGCCCGACATGGTCGAGGCCGGCCAGGGCTACCATTTCCATGTCACCGGCCTAACGCACAGCGAGAACGGGTATCCGTCGATGACAGTGAAGTCGCAGGAGAAACTGGTCAAGCGCCTGTGCAGCAAGATTCGCGACAATTTCGACAAGATTTCGCTGAACGAAGAGACCGATCTCGAGAACGCGGATGTCGCCGTGGTGGCCTACGGGATCACGTCCCGCGTTGCGATGCGCGCCATCCGCATCGTTCGGGAGCGCGGCTTTAAGGTGAACAACCGCAAGATCCGGGTGGGCATGTACCGGCTAATTACTCCGTGGCCCTTCCCCGATGAGAGGATCCATGCGCTCGCCGGCCGGATACGAGGGTTCGTGGTTCCCGAACTGAACCTGGGGCAAATGTGCCGCGAAGTGCAGCGGGCCGCGGGCGGGCATGCCGTTACGATTCCGGTTCCGCACGCCGGCGGCACGGTTCACGACCCGGAGACGATTGTTGCGGCGATCCTGGAGGCCGCGAAATGAGTACCGAGCTGATTCATCCGGAGAATCCGGTCGAGCAATTCCTCCGCTCAGACCGAATCCCGCATATCTGGTGTCCCGGCTGCGGGATCGGCACCACGGTCAACTGCTTCACGCGGGCGCTGATCGATTCGAAAGCCAACCTCGACAAGCTGGCCATCGTCTCCGGGATCGGCTGCACTGGCCGGGTGGCGGGATATCTGGACCTTGATTCGTTTCACACCACCCACGGCCGCGCGATTCCGTTCGCGACCGGACTGAAACTCGCGAATCCGGACCTGAGCGTAGTGGTGTACTCGGGCGACGGCGATCTGTTCGCCATCGGCGGCAATCACTTCATTCATGCGGCGCGCCGCAATGTGGACATCAAGGTGGTCTGCGTGAACAATCTCGTCTATGCGATGACCGGCGGGCAGACCGGTCCGACAACCCCGGGCTCGGTCGTGACGGCGACCAATCCGTACGGAACTTTCGAGCCTTCGTTCAATCTGCCGCAACTGGCGGAAGCCGCCGGAGCGGTGTACGTCGCGCGCTGGACGACGTTCCATGTGCGGCAACTCGCGCGCTCGATGTACGAGATGTTCCAGAAGAAGGGTTTCTCTTTCATTGAGGTGCTGTCGCCTTGCCCGACTCTGTACCAGCGGCGCAACAAGATGGGGGACGGCCTCGACACGATGAAGTCGTACAAGGAGAAGAGCAAGAAACGCGACGGCGCCCCAACCAGCGAAGTGCCGCTGACGCGCGACGGCGAGATCGTCGTTGGAAAGTTCGTGGACCGCGAGCGGCCGGACTACCTGACGCTGATGAAGGCGCAGTTCCAGGCTTCGCTCGGCGAGCGCTATCAGGAGCCCGAGATGCACTCGGGCTGCGAGTTCGAGCAATCCGAGATCGACGGAGGGACGATATGCCAATAACCGAAATCCGGGTCGCGGGATTCGGCGGACAGGGCGTGATCATGGCCGCGACCGTCATCGGGAAGGCGCTGTGCATTTACGAACAGGGCTACTCGACGATGACGCAGAACTTCGGTCCCGAAGCCCGCGGCGGCGCATGCAGCGCGCAGGTGATCCTCTCGAAGGAACCCATCCTCTATCCTTATGTGACCGGCACGGACGCATCGATCATGATGTCGCAGGAAGCCTTCGCAAAATTCGCCGGCGAGATCAAGCCGGACGGGGTTCTACTGATCGAGCAGGATCTGGTACGCGTGTCGAACGTAAAGACAGGCGTGCGCGTGTATGGCGTGCCGGCGACAAGGCTAGCAGAGCAACTCGGCAAGCGCATGATGCAAAACATCGTGATGGTGGGGTTCTTCGGCGCCGTGACAGGCTTCGTCACCGCCGAGGCCTTGAAGCAGGCCGTGCTGGATTCGGTTCCACCGCACACCCGCGAAGCAAACGTGAAAGCCTTCGAAGCGGGGTATGAGTACGGGAAGGCGTTACTGGCAGGGGAAACGGTGGAGGCTCCGGTCCCCGCATAGCTTCTCTAGCCCAGGAGCACCTCAAGTCGCGGCTTGAACGCTGCCTCGTCGCCAAACAGGGAAGGAGCGAACTTGCTCGTTTCCTCTGGTTCGTGCCGTCGCGCGCTTATCTGCTCTCGAAGCGCGATCGTTTCGCGGTACTCCCGCGCCTCGGGTTGCGCCATGAACTGAGCACTGAGCCCGCGTTCCTTCACGAATGCTTCGATGGCATGCAATTCCACCTCGCTGTAGAACTCACGTCTGGGGTTTACGAGATTCACCCGGCGATCCTGAAACAGTTGATGAAGAGCATACTCGAGCTCGGGGGCGTTGTCCGAGTAGAGCATGACGTGAAGATCGAAGGGGAACGGTACCGATGCGCCACCCAGTTCCGAGATCCGCTCCATCGGCTCCATCCGCCTGGTCATTCCGATCTGGTAAACCTTATCGCCGAACGGAAGTTGTCAAGGGTTTTGAGACGCCAGGCGGCATAGTTTATTGAGTTTGTTTGTCTGAACCGGGTGGGGCAGGTTCAGGCTTGGGTGGCGGGTTGATCCAGGCCTCGGAGGGCAGCGGTGGTGGCTGCGGAGGTTTC
>JANXRE010000064.1 GCA_025353165.1 Acidobacteriota bacterium
AGGAGTCGGGAGCAAAGAAAACCAGTCAGACTCTTGACGGATGTCGATCACTGATTCACACTGAGAAAGTCCTGCGTCGCTTCGCTCCGCACTGATCGCCATCACTTCGGAACGACTGATCGACATCATCGGAATGCGCAAACTATCATTGCGCTGTTTGGAATTGTGGCAACAGGAGGAACCGCCCTTGCCCAGGAGAGAGGGAATGCAGAGGCAGGCAAAGCCGTGTTCGCTAAGAGTTGCAAGAGTTGCCGCGGTCCCGACGGATCAGGAAACGCGAACCTAGCCAAGATGATGAAGGTCACGATTCCGGACCTCGGCTCAAAGGAGGTTCAAAGCAAGAGCGATAAGGAACTCGGGAAGGCCATCACCGAAGGTAAGGGAAAGATGAAGCCGGTGAAGAACCTTTCCGATAAGGACGTTCACGACGTGGTCGCGCTTATACCTGAATTATGCGCGGCGGTGAGCCTTCGCGTTTCGCGGGAAGCATAAGGAACCATTTTGGGACCCCAGGAACATTGGGGTACAACAGAGACTTGCGAAGTTAGCCGCTCCGCAGAACCAACCCCAAGGAGATCACCTAAATGGTTATAGACAAGGAAAAGGATAGCCCCAAAAGGCTTGAAAAACAAGGCCCGGGGAATGGTGTGCCGGAGCCCAATAAAATCAATGCTTCCCCGCCCTATGACTTCTCGGGCAAGAATCTGACTCCCTACGGCGGCCTGCTGCCGGTGATCACCATGCTGGAGAAACTGGGATTCCAGTCGTTGGTGGAACGGACGCTGACCTCCAAGCGGATTCCCCGCGCCATGGACCTGTACCGGTTCGTGTTGGGAATCGTGCTCGGCCTCTACATCGGCTTTCCGCGGCTGAATCAATTGCGCTTCATCGCCCGGGACCCGATCCTGACGGGTATGCCCGGCGCTTTGACGATGCAAAAGTGCCTACTGGGAATGGTGGCGAGACAATAGCGTTCGTAGGACTAGGGATATCAATGGGATGTTTCACGTGTGGCACGCTCGCGGAACAATGCTAAGGGGCGACGCAAAATTAACTTCACAGATTGGGCGCGATTGTGTAGTTCCATCGCGGTAGTACTTTGCCGGGCTTGAGCCTGAGCGATGAGATGAGCTGGCGGTCTGGCTTGAGGCCCGTCGGGTAGTCGGCTCGGTCCAGATACGCCGTGACGACCAAGCCGGTTTTCGTGAAGACAGCATTTTTTCATAGCTGACCAGTGGCTCGGCGGCCCAGTGTTTGGAGATCTCTGAAAACAGGCGATGCTCGATGGGATTCCATTTGGAAGCGCCCATAGGGTAGTGCGCGATGGTCGCAGTGATGCCAAATGGGTTGCACAACCGAGCCTGGAGTTCGGTCTTCCAGGCCCATGAGCTGCAGCCGTTGCTGCCACCCGAATCGGCCAGAACCAGGAGCTTGGGAGCACGGCCATAGCGACACGATCCCTCGCGTTTCCACCAGGTGACGATGGGAATGGGCGGCGAATGCCGGCGTGTCGTGCGAGATGCCGACGCAGACCGTGCCGCGGTTGTTGGGCGGGTCGTAAATGCCGTAGGAGATGCCCACGCCGCTGGCATCGGAGCGGAAGTCGTGATCCTTCACCGGCACGGGCGAGCGATCCCATTTGGCGCCGGAGTTCTTGAAGTTGCCGATCAGCTCGCGTTTCTTGCTATCGACGCTGATGATGGGAAGGCCTTGACGCAGGAAGCGCGCTCGCAGCCAGGAGATATGCTGGCATTGGCGATCCTGGTACGGACTGGAGTTCGTGGCGATCTGTTTCCGGTTGACACGCAGAGAGAAGTCCATCTGGTGCAGAAGACGCGCGACGGTATTGGCTGAGACCGGAATATCGATCTGCTCAAGAAGGTCCGCGATCGTCTCGGTCGTCTTGCGGGTCCACTTCAATCCGGTGATGGGATCGCCGGCCGTATCGTGCTCCAGAAGAATCTTGATGGCAGCGATTATTTCGGGCGTGTTTTTTCCACCCGCTTGCGCCCACCACCCGTTCTACGCGCACCTTGCACTTCCACGTCCTGCGCCAACAACTGCTGACGTCCGCGGGCCACAGTGTGAGGATCGAGATCGAGGAAACCGGCGATATTTCGATCGCCGCCGCGTCCCAATTGGAGCGACTCCAGACCGGCATACAGGCGGCGCTGTTGCTCGTCCAGCAGGCTGTAGAACAAGAGGATAGAGGCTTTCAATTCTGTTTCCGAGACCTCCAGCACAGAGGCATCCACCACGGTGGGAACAGCTTCCACATGGCGGCGGGTAAGGATCTGCTGTTGCCGGATCGTTCGGTCGATGGCCGTGTACAGATACCAGCCTGAGACGATCTGGCGGGTAACCCGGCGTTGCTGGGCCAGTTGGCGCAGTGCGTCCTGCACGTCGACGTGCACGGCACGGGCAAGCTCGTCGGCGAAACACCCGCGGGGGGAACGGTTGACGAATGTCTCCGCCGTGGCCAGCAGCGTACCGAATTGCGAGAACCAGACGGCAGACTGCGACCACAGTCCTTTTTCGTCGAAACGGGCGATTTCACGCAAGGTATAGTAGCGGCCGCGCTGGGAGTAGCTGGTGAGGTAATCCAGCAGCTTGAGTTTACGGAAGACGGTGATATCGACAGAGGTGCCCAGGGCTTGTTTCAGTTCGTCGAGGGTGGCGATCTTGCTACGCAGCAGTAGCGAACGCAGTTCATCGGAGTGGAAGGAGAGAGGCCTCATAATGTTATAGTTCCGACTTAACCGATTCCTTTCACTCGGAACTATAACAAATCTGCGTGCCATCGGCTACTGCCCATCGCAATCATGGAAAGTCACGCCTGTCAAAAGGGCAGGCCGCTCTACACCCTCAAACTTATAGGTGCAGTGCAGGCCGGGTTACGCAAGAGAAACGGCTCCTGGAAACTAGTTAATTTTGCGCGGACCCTTAGCAAGATCTTTCTGGAGAAGCTTTACCGGGCCTGACGAAACTCCGTCGCCCGGCTAGTGGCGGATTCCGAAACCTCGGGAGCCGGCGTCGATGGTATCGTCGCGCGCGTCGACGCCGCGGACGCCGGAGAAGCGGGGGCCTTGGCGGAGACGACCTTCGAAATCGGATAGTTGCTCCGGCTCGCCGATAGCGTACACTTCCACGCGCCCGTCATCGAGGTTCCGCGCCCAACCCGCCACACCTGCGGAATGGGCGGCATTCGCCGCGAAGGCGCGGTACCCGACGCCTTGGACGCTACCCCACACGAAGTAGCGGCGGGCGCGGCGATTGTTTTTCGTCCCCACGTTGTGATTTTCTCAGATCGCCGCGCGCTATGATCGGCGACGGCTCGGGTATTGCTTGCCGGCGGGCGGGGCCTCTCGTTCACTGGGACGCAAACTCTTTCCAGCCGGGCACGTAGTTTGTTCTCGACAATTGCGACTTTCGGCGCATTAATGATCTATCACTTGAGGCAACTAGTGAAAATAAAAGGGCTCTCCGCAGGAATTCGCAAGAAGTGCCATTCTACGCGGCTTACTGGGTTTTCTGAAAAGCAACATATTGTGTGTTGGCCACCGCCATGCGCTTCGCTTTCAAAAGCAGGTAATTCAAGTTCTTATAGCCGCGCCCGCGGTTGATCAGCATGCGGATGTTGCCGTTGATCGCCTCCACGACTCCGAAGCGCACTTTGGTCCGGCAATAGTTCAGAATCCCATCGAGGTGCTTGAGCAACATCTCGGCGAGCTTCTGAAACGCGGGCAGACGCTGCCACCGCAACTGATCGATCCACTTCTGCAGGTAGTTGAGCATGGCCCCCTCGCAGCGGTAGTCCCACAGTCTTTCCAGGCTTTCCTTCAGCAGGTAGGCTTTGAACACCCGCCGGTTCATCTGGAAAAGCCGGTTCAGCACGCCCCGTTGTTTCGGTGCCAGGTTCTTCCAGCGACTGAACAGCAGCCACTTCTCCCCTTTGATCAGATCGCGCATTTTCCGCCCTTTCCGGAAGAACTCTGCCCGCCGCACCTCGTCCACCGCATCGTTGGCGTGCTGGATGATGTGGAACTTGTCATAGACGATGCGGCACCCTGGAACCCACTCCTCCATGCTGAGGGAACGGCTCCCACATATCCACACACGCCGCCTCGATGCGTTTGCGCTGTCCGCTTCTCATTTGAGTTCGGAAGAACTCGTCCAGCGTCTCCTTCCTCCGTTCCCTCCCGAACCATAACGGCTCGCCGGTTTCCAGATTGCTCACTACCGTCAGAAACTTGTCGATCTTCCCCCGGTAAATCTCATCCATCTGCTTCAGCGTCGGCCTCCGTCGGTGCTGGTCCCACCGTTCGAGGTAGCACCTATCGATCGCCCGCGCCGTGGTCTCCGGCAATTGGAATCGCCGAGCCACCCGACTGGCTGCCGCACTCTCGCAAGCTTGTCCGACAATTTCCTCGAACCGCTTGCTGCACGGCGCCTTGGACGGCAACTGCTCGATCCTTTCCACCCGGACCCCGCATTCAGGACATCGCAGCCGATGCACTTCCACCACCACCGTCGCGCGATATACGCTCCACGGCAGGTCACGGATCTCCCGCTCCCGCAAATCGTGCACCATATGCACTCGCCGCCCGCATCCGCTACACTCAAACCCCCTGTGGACCGGCTTGCGCCGCACCCACAATTTCAGTGTTTTCGCCTCTTCGTCCAGCTCGTGCCGATACACCCGATACCCCGGCCATGCCAGAATTGCCGTCCACTCTTTGTGCGTCAATTCCTGAGTGTAGCCAAAACCTCAGACCCACTGAATCCCCAATGATTAGACGGTTTCACGAATTCTTGCGAAGAGCCAGTTTCCCACCCAGCTGGAGAATTGTTATCACTTGATTGGCACCTTGAGCCATCTATTGACACCGGCGACGCCTTCGCCCTCTAGTTCTAGCCTGTCGCGAAACACGTAAAATTATGTCGTGAGAGGCATCTGGATGTATACTGTTGGTTTCTAACCTATACTTTTGGGGCCCTTGAGGAGGCAGCAATGTTAATCCCGAGGTTCGGGCGCTCGTGTGTCTGCCTGCATCTGATATTTGCCGGTTTGACGTTTGCCGCCGGCGTGACCTTTTCCCCCTCCACTTTGCCTTTCGGCAACCAAGTGCAAGGCGTTCCGAGCGTAGCCAAGAAGGTCACTCTGACCAACGGCCTTGCCAAATCCATAACCATTATAAGCATCACGAACAGCCTGGCCGACTACACCGAGACGAACACCTGTCCGATAAGCCCATCGACATTGGCAGCGGGAGCCGCCTGCACCATTTCGGTTACGTTCACGCCGACCGCATTGGGGTCAAGAAGCGACACGCTGCATGTCAATGACAGCGCAACCGGCAGTCCCCAAAATCTGTCGCTGACCGGCACCGGGGTCGTGGTGGTGGCCGCGACGCCAACCAGCCTGCCGTTTGCCGATCGTGTCGTCGCCACGAAGAGTCTAGCCAAGACAGTGACCGTCATAAATAACAAAGCTACACCCGTGACGATTTTCAGCGTCACTTCCAGTCTTTCCGACTACGCTACGACGACAACGTGCCCGCTGAGTCCGAATACTCTGGCTTCCGGGGCAACCTGCACGGTTTCCGTGCTCTTCACGCCAGCCGTGGCCGGTGCGCGGAACGGGATATTGACTATTTCGAACAATTCGGGCGTGACCCCGACGGTAGCCTTGACCGGGAACGGCATTCTCCCCGCGACGGCCAACCCGGCCGCCCTGGTTTTCGCGGGCCAGCCACTGGGGACGTCCAGCGCCGCACAGACCGGAACGCTGACGAACAATCAAACAGGGGCTCTCAAGATCACCAATGTCTCCAGCAATTCGACTGAGTTTCCGGTCGCCAACACCTGCCCACTGAGTCCGAGTCTGCTGGGTGCGGGCGCAAGCTGCACGGCGTCGGTAACTTTCTCGCCTAAGGGCACGGGGAACAGGACAGGAACGCTGAGCTTCGCCGATTTGGCCACCAACACTCCACAAACCGTAGCACTCAGCGGCACGGGGAATCCGGCGGCGCTGGTTTCGATTGCCGTCACGCCCGGCAACTTATCCGTAGTAGCAGGCTTGACAAAACAGTTCACCGCTACGGGAACCTATACCGATAGCAGCACGCAAAACCTGACAGGCGCGGCGACATGGACATCGTCGGCGACGGGGGTGGCCGTGATCTCGGGTTCAGGCCTGGCAACGGGCACGGCCCAGGGCGCGAGCACTATCACCGCCGCATCGGGTTCGGTCAGTGGCTCTACCACCCTCAGTGTCACGCCGGCCATGTTGGTCTCGATTGCCATCACGCCGCCGAATCCTTCGTTCGCCAGGGGAACATCGCAGCCACTGACCGCCACCGGCACCTACACCGATGGCAGCACGCTGAATATCACTGCTTCGGTCGCGTGGAGCACGGCGAACGCCGGCATCGCCACCATCAGCAGTTCCGGGCTCGCCAGCAGCGTGGCGCCCGGCAGCACGACGGCAAATACCACTTCGGGCAGCGTTTCGGGCTCGACGAACCTGACCGTCACCGCGGCTGCGCTGGTCTCGATTGCGGTGACGCCCGCCATCCCGACCGTGCCCCTGGGGTTGCTGCAGCAATTCACCGCTACCGGTACCTACATTGACGGCAGCACGCAGGACATCACGGCGGCGGTCACCTGGTATTCCTCTCAGACCGCCGTCGCAACCATCAGCCAGGGGCTGGCGACCAGCATGGGTGTCGGATCGGCCACGGTTTCGGCGGCTATGGGCGCGGTCAGCGGCAGCACAACGCTGACGGTGGCGGCGACGACGCTGGTTTCCATCGCCATCTCGCCCACGGCACCCTCCATCGCCTCGGGCACCAGACAGCAGTTCACGGCTTTGGGGACCTTTTCCGACGGCAGCACCCAGGACGTGACTGCCATGGCGAATTGGACTTCCGACGCACTGGGCGTCGCCACCATCGCCACCATCGCCGCCAGCGAGCTGGCTACCAGCGCCAGTATCGGATCCGCCAGAATCACGGCGACGGTGGGAACGGTGAGCGGTTCCACGGCGCTTACCGTAACCGCGGCCCAATTGGTTTCGATTACCGTCACTCCGCCGGCCAGCACCGTGGCAGCGGGAA
>JANXRE010000075.1 GCA_025353165.1 Acidobacteriota bacterium
GCGTGCCGTGTCGCGACTCTTCGCGACACCATTTCCGGCGCGGCTCGCCAAGCGTCGGCAAGAGTGCCGAGGCGGCACGCAGGAGTGCGTGCGCCACGCAGACCCTACCAAGTTGGCGGTGTTGTTTCTTGACACACACTAACGGAGAAACCATGCTCACCAAGGAAGAAGCGCAAAGACTTACAGAGAAGATACTCAGTTACTCCAAGTTACCGGAGTGCATGGTATCTCTTAATAATTCCGAAGACGTCTTCATTCGTTTCGCAAACAACGGAATTACTACCTCGGGGTATCGCATCGACCAGTCGGTTAGGATCTCGGCTACTACGGACGATAAGCGATCCGGCTCGGCGACCGTGAGTGAGTTCAGCGAGGAAGCGCTCCGCCGCAGCGTGGAGCAGGCGGAGTCGCTCGCCGGCATCTCCCCGCCGAATCCCGAGGACATGCCCGCGCTCGGGCCGCAACCGTATCCCAGCCTGGATAATTTCGACTCGCCGACTGCGGCGTCGCGGGGTGACGCGCTGATCGGTCATGTCAAGGCGGTCATCGACGGAGCGAAGAGCAATAAGTTGATCACCGCCGGATTCGTTCAGCGGTCGGCGGCGGTAATGTCGGTCGGAAACAAGAAGGGCCTTTTCGGGTACCACCGGATCACCGACTCGGGACTCACCGCCACGATGCGCAACGCCGGGGGGACAAGTTCCGGCTGGGCTACCCAGGTTTCGACGGCGATTAAAGACCTGAACGGAGAAGAGGCCGCCCGCGTCTCGATCGAGAAGTGCTTACGGGGAGTGGACAAAAAGCGCCTGGAGCCGGGGAAATACACGGTGATTCTGGAGCCGGCGGCAGTCAGCGATCTCATTGGTTACCTGGGATGGTCGTTCTCCGCGCGGCAGGCGGAGCAAGGACAGTCGTTTCTTTCCCGGAAGGGTAAAGAGGGTGAGACGCTGCTCGGCGAGAAACTCTTCCCCGAGATCATCACGCTGCGCAGCGACCCGTTCAACAAGCAACTGGAGTCTCTCCCATGGGGTCCGTCCCTGCTGCCCAACGAGAGGATGTCCTGGATCGAGAAGGGCGTCGTGAAGAACCTTTACTACGACCGGTTCTGGGCCAGCCAGGCGAGCAAGAAACCAACGCCATGGCCATCGAATTTGATCCTGGACGGCCAGAATCATTCCTTCAGCGATCTGATCAAGTCGGTGGAGCGGGGAGTTCTAGTCACGCGCTTCTGGTACATCCGGACGCTACAGCCGCAAACGCTGCAGGTGACCGGACTGACGCGCGACGGCGTCTTCCTGGTTGAGAACGGGAAGGTGACCGCGCCGGTGATGAACTTCCGTTGGAACGAGAGCCCGGTGCGGGTTTTGCAGAACACCAAGATGCTCACTCAGCCGGTGCGCACACAGGGGGCGGAGGCAGGC
This sequence comes from Acidobacteriota bacterium, assembly GCA_025353165.1. Classification (GTDB taxonomy): domain Bacteria; phylum Acidobacteriota; class Terriglobia; order Bryobacterales; family Bryobacteraceae; genus TMP-7. The sequence goes on from JANXRE010000075.1 coordinate 1,422, forward strand.
TCCTCGCTCGCGCCGGCGCTGGTTGCGACGGACTTCAACTTTGCGAGTATCTCAGACGCGGTCTAACACGACGGACCAACCGCCGCCGAAATAACTCGCGATGGATGGAGAATGGTGTTCTTCAGTTCTTGCGGGAAAAGGGGCATGGGTCTCTCATCCCGATCTCCAGGACTCGCTGGGCTTGCGGTCCTAGTACAAGGACGGGCATTCCGGCTTTTTATCTGGGGCTTTGCCTTGTACAGAATTGTAGGGTAATTGAGAGTGTTCCCCCTTTTTGGCTTTTCGGCCTGCCCGAAAGGACTTCAAAGGATGATCGATGCGAGTGAATTGAGTTCAATTGCCGGATTTACGGCAATCGCTTCAGGCATCGTGGAGGGCGACGTGAGCGGGGACGACGGCGAACTCCCCGGTCGCTGAAGCCGGGAAACTCGGCCTCCAGCGGGGCAAACCAACCATCCTGTAGCAATTGGTCGTCGGTGAGGAGTTGGTCGACGCGGTCCGATTACGCCAAAGGGCCTTGGGCCAAGCACATCAATGCGCTACTTCGCGGCTAGCTTCGCACGCTCCCACGGGCTTACGGGCACGCCTTTATCGCGACCCACGATGCGATCGTACATGTGCTGGTCCGCCGTTGTACCGAGGGATTCGTTGTAGAGGCTGGTCAGCCCGAGGGCTTCCTTCAGGTCCTCCTCGAAATTGTGCAGCGCGTGGAGTTGCTCGGCCAGCGCGGGCTGTGTCACACCGCCAAGCGTGCGGAAGAACATCTGATAGCCGCCGCTGACCATGAAGGCCAGTTCGTTGCCGATGAGGATGCCCGCTCTGTTGACGTGCGGATAAGGTCCGCCCCGGTCCTCCAGCACCGCCGCGCAGCCGTTCCGGGTGACGCGCAATCCTCCGCCCGGCTCGTTCTCAACGGTGAAGCCCAGCGGCCGAAGGGTGTCGAGGCGTTCCTGAAAAGTCGGGACTTTTGTTTTGTGGTGACGGAAGAACATGCGGTACTTCCATTATAATGCCCGAGTGCCCTATATCCTGTCTCTGGACGAAGGAACGACCAGCGCGCGGGCCGTTCTCTATGACGAGGGCGGCCGCCGGGCCGCCATGGAATCGTGCCCGACGGAGTGCCGTTATCCCGACGCCGGCTGGGTCGAGCAGGACGCGAACGAGATCTGGCGCGCGCAGATGGAGGCCGTTCGAAACACGCTGGCGGTGGCGAAGATGGCCGCCACCGACATCGCGGCCATCGGCATAACGAACCAGCGGGAAACTACGATCGTCTGGGACCGGCGCACCGGCGAACCCGTGGGACCGGCGATTGTGTGGCAGTGCCGCCGGACCGCCGAGTTCTGCGGCGAACTCGCCCGCTCGCGATTCGCTCCGCTGATCGAGCGCCGCACCGGACTGGTGATCGACGCGTATTTTTCGGCCAGCAAGATTCGCTGGATTCTCGAGAACACTCACGACGCCCGCAAGAAGGCTCGGGATGGCGAACTGCTGTTCGGGAACGTGGACACCTGGCTCGTTTGGAAGTTGACGAACGGCGCGGCCCACGTAACCGACGTTTCAAACGCTTCGCGAACCATGCTTCTCAACCTGGCAACGGGAGAATGGGACGACGAGTTGTTGGAAATCTTCGACGTGCCGCGCGTCATGCTGCCCGCGGTGGTCCCATCGAGCACCATCGTCGGGCATGCCCGCGCCGAGCACGTCGGGGCCGACATTCCGATCGCCGGAATCGCTGGAGACCAGCAGGCCGCGCTGTTCGGGCAGGCCTGTTTCCGCGCGGGGCTCAGCAAGAACACGTATGGTACGGGATGTTTCGCCCTGATGCACACCGGCGGGCACGAACCGGTTTCGGCGAACCGCTTGCTGGCGACGCGCGCGGCCTCCACCGGGCCGGAGGCGCAGTTCGCCATCGAAGGCAGCGTCTTCATCGCCGGCGCGGCCGTAGGGTGGTTGCGCGACCAGCTCGGCGTGATCGCGACGGCGGCTGAATCGGAGCCCATCGCCGCTTCGGTGGCCGATACGAACGGCGTGCATTTCGTCCCGGCCTTCGTGGGCCTTGGCGCTCCGCACTGGGATTCCAACGCCCGCGGCATGATCGAGGGGATCACCCGCGCGACCAACCGGGCGCACATTGTCCGCGCAACGCTGGAGTCGATCGCGTTCCAGGTGCGCGAGCTCGTTGAGGCGATGGAAGGCGATACCGGGGAGCGGCTGACGGAGCTGCGCGTGGACGGCGGGGCCTCGGCGAATAACTTTCTGATGCAGCTTCAGGCGGACATCCTGGGGCGGCCGGTCGTTCGCCCGGTGGATATCGAAACGACCGCTCTCGGGGCCGCCTATCTCGCCGGGCTGGCGACCGGATTCTACAAAAGCACCGCGGACCTGGAACAGTTCTGGGGCCGCGACCGCGTCTTTGAGCCGCGCATTTCCGAAGACCGGCGCGAAACGATGTTCGACGGATGGAAAAAGGCGGTGGCCCGCTGCCGCGGTTAAGGATCGACGCCGGGCACCGCGACCAAGCTCCGCCGGACCGCCCCTGGTTTATGCGGCAGATCTGGAGGAATTTGCTGTTTGCACATTGGCGCGTAACACCGGAGACCATCCGCGAGCGCGTTCCTTCGCAACTCGAACTGGATGTTTTCGATGGCTCCGCGTGGGTCGGGGTCATTCCGTTCCGAATGACCGACATCGCGCCGCGCGACTTGCCGGGAGTACCCGGGCTCACGGCAACCCTGGAAGTGAACGTGCGGACGTACGTGCGTCACGGCGGCCGCGGAGGCGTGTATTTCTTCAGCCTCGACGCGGAGAGCCTGCCCGTGGTCGTAGGCGCGCGATGGCTTTACCATCTGCCGTACTACCAGGCGGAAATGTCAATGCGGGCGAGTGAGTTCGAACGGATCGAGTATCAGAGCCGCAGGAGAAGCGGCGGCGCGGCGCTGGAGATAGCCTATGGGCCTTCGTCCCCGGCCTCGCTGTCGCAACGGGGGACCCTCGAACACTGGTTGACCGAGCGGTACTGTCTCAACACCGTCGACGCCCACGGCCGCGTGCATACGGCCGACATTCACCACGCCCCGTGGCCGCTGCAGGCGGCGTGGGCGGATATCGCGGTGAACACCATGACCGTTCCGGCCGGGATCGAACTGCCGCGCGAAGCGCCGGTGCTGCACTACGCGCGCGAATTACAGGTGTTGGTGTGGTGGCCATCTTAGGAGCAGTGACGAAATGACAATGTCAGATTGCGGACGTCTACTGCCGTGGCGCACGTTGAAATGACACAGCTATTTCGTGACAGGCACCTGGACGAACTGGCGCGAGCGAAAAGCCTCTTTGGACCGGCCGTGATCGCCGCGATGACGCGATTGCTCGAGCAGGCAGCGAAGCGGAACTTTGCGGACGCGCCGTCGCTCATCCGCTTGCACGAGATCCTGCTGTTCGCGCGAGCGTACCCGGCGAGCGCGCCGATCGCGCGCCTGGCCGACTCGATTCTCACATCCTTCCATCGCCGCGTCACGGCGCTGTGGGCCGCAGGCGCGGATCTCACGCCTTTCGAAGAGCCCGAGGTCTCGGGCATCGCCGGCACTTCGTTCTCGGCGGTGTTCTCGTACGAGGCGGCGAGAGGCCTCTCGGCGCGTCACGGGGATGCGCTGAACATCAACTGGGATGCATATGAGCAGGACAAGCTTGGATCGGTCCTTCGCGCGTTTATCCCGCTGCTCAATGAAGACTGGCCGGTGGAAGCCAATGTGCCGTATCGCGATTGGATTCGCGCCGCGAAAGCGCCCGGGTTGTCGGATCTCGAGTGGCTGCTGGGAAAGCTGGACCCGCAATCGTACGAGAAACTCCAGCTTCCACTTCAGTGGGATTTGAACAATTCGCCGGCGACGCGGTCTCGCCTGCGCCTGCCCGCATCGAAGTTGTTCGTCCACAAGACGCCGCTGCTCCGTCGCGGAGACGTGTCACTGCCGCTCGAACTCGACGGACCGCCGCTGCCGGTTTCCCGGGTTCCCCGCCCCGAAGCCGAAACAATACTGGGGATGATTGTCGATACCTCCGCGATGCGGTACCGCGAGTTGTACGGCTTCAATCATCCGGACGCGGCGGCGATGTACCGGGCGGATGCTGGCCGGGGGCTGGAAATCGTTTTCTTCGGCATCCCACCGGCGTGGCGTCTTCCGCTTCGCGCTTACCACTGCGGAATGTTCTTCAAGAATGGCGTGCCCGCGGGTTACATCGAGACACTCTCGCTGTTCGAGCGCGCGGAAGTGGGATTCAATCTGTACTACACGTTCCGCGAAGGGGAGGCTGCCTGGATCTATGCGCGGTTGCTGCGCTTCTTGCGGCAGATGCTCGGCGTGACCCACTTCTCGGTGGACCCGTACCAGCTTGGACATGAGAACAAGGAAGCCCTGGAGTCGGGTGCGTTCTGGTTTTACCGGAAGCTCGGATTCCGCCCACTCGACCCGCAAATCACGAAACTGGTGGCGCGGGAGGAGCGAAGGATACAGGCGGACCCGGGTCACCGGAGCGGAACAGCAACGCTGAAGAAGCTGGCGGCAGGGTACGTTCTCTACGGCCCGCGCGGCGACTGGGACCGGTTCCGCGTACGGAATATCGGGCTGGCTGCGCAGCGGGCCGGCCTGACCGATCCGCTGAGCCTGATCCCGGACGTGGCGGAGTGGACAGCTCTCGAAAAGCGTAAACTCGGAGCGATCGTAAGGGCGAAACAGGGCCGGGAGGAATCGCGGTACTTGCGGTTGATGCAGGGCCACAAGCGGTTGCGCGATGCTCTCATCCAGCTTGGGTCACATGGTTGATACCGCTTGCTGACGCGCGGGGCTCAGTAGCATCAATCCGATACAGAGCCGCGACCGTAAGGGAGCGGTCGCTGCCACCGGCTGGCAGACGCTAGACCCACTCGTCGTCTGCCTTCCGGCGGGGCGATGGGGGTCTTCCCACCTTCTTTTTCGGCGCGGTCTTTTTCGCCGCAACCCTCTTCGTGGCCGGTTTCTTCCGCGTCACTCCCAGGCTGCGCTCCAGCAACGATTCCAGCAGCTTCTTCTCGGCGGGCAGAATCACGCGGTTGAACTTCTCCGGCCGCTCCGATACGAGTTTCTCCAGGCGCGCGATCCATTCCAGCGATTCGGCCGCGGGATGGGCGCCGATCTCCCGCACCATGGCGAGAGTCGTCTCGAAATCGGGAATCGAGCGATAGCAGCGCAGCGCTTCCTTCAAATCGCCGGCGGCGCGGAAGCACTCGGCGGCTCGCCGGAAGTCCCGCAATCCCTCGTGGCAAGTCGCCTCGAGCCGGGGCTGACGCGGATCGATGGATTCCAGTATTGCCAGAGCCTGCCCAAACTGCTTGTCCTTCATGAACAACTGAATCGATTTCTGTCGCAGCCGCTCAACCCGCCTTTCGCGATCCGGCACGTCGAGCGCCTGATAGAAACCCGGGATCACCCGCATCAACACCATCGCGTTGTGCCCGTTGAATACTCCGGATTCGAGCTCCTCGATCCAGGTCTTCGATCTTGCGGCGGCTTCCACCAACACCCAGGGGGCGATCTCGTTCTGGTACTCCACGAAGTTATCGGCCAGCTCCGCGAGAGCCTGCAGCCGGTCTCCCGGCAGCGTGCGGTGGACCATGCCGATGGAGGAGAGAATCGACGCCAACCCGTACTGTCCGGCGGCGCTGGCCGCGCTATGGGCTTCCGCGAACAGATCGGGCCGGCCGAGCTCGGCAGGCAAGCGCACGTTGCGCAATCCGAGCGCAAAACAAATTTCAGCTACCGTCAGATGCGCCGCCGCGCGCGCCGCGCGATCTTCCACGGCCGCCGGCGACCCCGGACGTCCCAGCAACGTCACCGCCTGCTGCGCGCGCGACCACGCCATCTCCGGCTTTACGTCGAGGAACTGGCGCGCATCGGCCTGACAACGATGCACGCGCTCCTCGGGATCGAGTTCCTCCTCGTCGATGGTCTTCAGCAGCGCTCCCGGAACGCTGGACGATACGTTGCCTTCGGCGCTGCCGCGGTTCAGGAACGACAGGCTCGCCCGCACGATGAGGTCGGTCGGATTGATGTCCAGCCAGAGCAGGCGTTCGGTGGGCCGGCTGAGCGCGACGCGCAACTGATCGATGGCGAGCCGCTTGCGCAGCCCCTCGATGTCGGAATCCGCCCGTACCCGCTCGTGTTCGCGGACGATGCGCTCGAGCTGGCGCCCCCCGTCAATGACGCAGACGGAATGAAAGTCCAGCCCCTTGGCTTCGCGCACGGTCAGTACGGCGCTTCGCACGGCTTCCGGAACGAAGGCGGGCACCGCGTCCTCGAGAGTCACCAGGGCCAAACCTTCGCGCGCGGACAGCGCGTGGAACAACGCGTCGAGCTCCGGCCCGGGCACAGCGGTACAGTACAAAATCTGGTCGGTAGCGTCATCGTCGATGGACGCATAACCGGACCCGCTGGGGCGATCCTGTTTCTGAACGTGGCCGTACAGGTCCCAAACGGCGTTCACCAGTTCGGCGATGCGGCGCGGACTTCGCAGGTTCGAGGCCAGCTTGTAATCCGCCGGCGTGCCGATCTGCGCGTGCAGCAGATCGCTCAACCAGCCCCATTCAAAATCGGTAGGCCGCACGGTCTGCGCTTCGTCGCCGGCCAGCAGCACCGGGATCATGGCCCGGCCGCGATTGATGACGGAGGCTAATTGGACGAGCAGGAACGATTCGATCGGCGTAAGATCCTGGCACTCGTCCACGGCGATGCAGTCGAACTTCGTCCAGGCGTCGTCGACTTTGGGTGAAGGGGTGGAAAGCCGTTCGACGGCGGTCCAGGCGAGCGCCAGTTCGGGAAAGTAGCGCTCGGCGAGCGAAGCCGGTTCGGCCCGCTCCAGGCGCATCGCAACGTCGAGCGCGCAACCAACCGCCTGCGCACCGATGAAACGCGTGCGGCGCTCGCGATACGCAGCATCGGAAACGCGCGGCGCAATGGCTGCCGCGAACCGGCCGACGGCCCGCGGCAGCGCGTCGCCGGCGAGATGGGCGTGCAATTCGTCGTACAGCGCGGCCTGGCTATTGCTCCACGGCCCGAGATGGCGCCCGAACGGCGCCAGGTCGCGGGTGAAGCGCTTGATGCTGTCGCGCTCGGCAATCGTATCCGTTGTGGAAGCGGCAAGCTGCCGCACCAGCGCGGGAAACGTGACAACCTCAAACCGGCGATGCGTCGAGCAATAGCGGTCGAAGTAATCCCTTGCCAGGGCGGCGAGATCGCGCGAATAGGTGACGTACAGAACCCGCTCCGCGCCGCTCGCGTCGGCGGCGTGCCACAGTGCCGTGGTCTTGCCAGAACCCGGGTGTCCCTTGAGCAGACGAACCAAGCTGCGCGCGGACGCGAACTTCTGCTGGGGCTGCGTCCAGGGCGAAGGACCGAACTCGTCGCGCCGGAGATCGTGTACGCTGACGGGCAGGTAGTGGTCCTCGAAGGATTGCGGAAAAAGCGGCGAGTGGTCGTCGTGATGGCGAATGTCGCGTAGGAAAATAGCGGGCTCCGCGGGAGTTGGAAAGTCGGAACAGCCGTCGAGGGGAGCGGCATTGCGAGGCGCCCACCAAGCGTAAAAATGACTGCCGGAGTTGCCGCCGAGCCGCGACCGCCTCCATCCCCGGTTCGCGCCGCTGGTCGATTTGTAATGCAGCCGCCGCGCGTCCACGACCAGGCGCTGCATCAAAAAGGCGGCGCGCCGCCCGATGGCATCGTTGCCATGTGCCGCGATCTTCTCCAGGAATTCCTGATGACAGAACAGCGCGTTGGCGGGGCGCGCGGTTTCGAATGGTTCCAGAAATGTGGTTTGCCCGAGCCCGCTCACAGCACCTTTTAACGCGCTGCCGGCATCAACGTCCCCTGCGCGGCGGGTCGGGACGCTCGATCTGCTTGTAACCGGACGGGACCGCCACGGACGACGCGTCCACCGCCCCCGACGAGAATCCCGAAATCTCCGTCTCCATTTCCATCAGAACGCTGGCTGTCGCGGCCTGGGAGGGAGAGCTGACCGGCTGTTCGGGAGGCGGTTCCTGCTTCTTCTTTTTCCCGAAGCCGCCGAGACCGCCGCCCAACCCGCCGAGTTTGCCTATGCCGCCCAGCCTGCCGAGGGCTTGCTGCGTGGCGCTCTGCGTTGCTGCGTCGCCGGCCGCCTGACCGAGGTTAAAGTCGGGATCCTTGCTCGGCGGCAGCGGCGCTTCCGAAGCCGGCGGCAGGGGTTGGCCGTCCGCGGTCGCGCCCATCCTGGTCACCTGGAATATCGGCACGCCCTTCAGCTTCGAGGATTCCTTCGCGAGGTCGCCAAAGCCCTTGAACATGCTGGACTGCATACCCGCCATCTGGGCCATCCCCGGCGCCATCATCATCCCCATCTTCACGGCCATCTTGCGGTGAAACTCCCGCACGGCACCGTAGCCCGGAATCTCCGGCGCCAGCCACATGTCGGCGGTGACCGCCATCGCGCCCTTCTGTCCGGACTCTTTGTCCTTGGCTTCCATCTCGAGGGTGAGGATGGTCAGCTTCGTGTCCAGGCCAGAGAATTGCTTCGATTGCCCGCCGTCGCGGACCTTGGCGTGGAACGTGACCTCCGGGCGATCGGCGGTCTGGCCGGCAGGCTGGGCCGTCTCCACCGGGCGCTCCTTCATTTTCTGCTCCATCTGTTTCGCGGAATCTTCCATGGCCTTCTTCATCTGCTCGAAGGTCATGACGTAGTACTCTCGCTTGGCGTGATCGATATGGGTGATGGTCTCCTGATCGAGGTCGATGATCTGGGTTGAGTCCTTCCCGACCTCCGCCATCCGATTGCCTTTGAGATAAACGGCCTGCGTGACCGGGTCCAGAGCCTGCTTGGCCTGCCCGCTAAAGCGGCCCATCATGCGCATCATGCTCATCAGGGAGCCGCCGGTGATCTTGGTGGTCTGCTGGTATTGAAAGTCGCCGAATGCCAGGGTGGCACAACCGAGCGCGAACCCGGCAAGAATTACAGTTCGACGTATCATTACGCTCATGGTATCAGAGCCGCGCGGCGGGCTTCAATTCCGGTGGCCGCCGTTGAACATGCCGCCGGACGCTACAATCGGAGCTTATGCCGGATGGAATCCTTCAGGGCCGGGTGGCGGTCATCACCGGCGGCAGCCGCGGGCTTGGCAAAGCGATGGCGCTCGCTCTCGCGGAAGCGGGCGCAAGCCTGGCGCTGGTGGCCCGCGACGCCGAGGCGCTGGAAGCCGTAAAGACCGAGGCGCTCGCATGCGGCGCGGGCGCGGCCGAATGCTACCGCATTGACGTCACCGATGAGCAGCAAGTCCGGCAACTCGAGCGCGAAGTGATCGCCCGCTTCGGCGCGGTTCACATCCTTATCAACAACGCGGGAATCAACATCCGCAAGACACTACCCGAGTTCACGCTCGACGAATGGAGGCGCGTCATGGATTCCAACGTGACCAGCGCTTTTCTGCTCTGCCGCTCTTTCATCCCGCACATGAAGGGACACGGCTACGGGCGCATCGTCAACATGGCCTCCATCATGGCGCACGTCTCGATGGCCGGGCGAACCGCCTACTCCACCACCAAGACCGCCCTGCTCGGCATGACCCGCGCGCTGGCTCTGGAGCTCGCCGCCGACGGGATCACCGTAGTCGCCATCAGTCCCGGACCGTTCGCCACCGAGATGAACAAGCCGCTGCTCGAGAACCCGGAGATCAATCAGCAGTTCGTGTCGAAGATTCCCCTCGGCCGCTGGGGCAAGGTCGAGGAGATCGGAAAACTCGCGCTGTTCCTATGCTCGGACGACGCCGCGTTCATCACCGGCACGGACATCCTGATCGACGGCGGCTGGACGGCCCAGTAGTTTCGCCGGGCCCTATGGTTGCTCGTAGGCCCCGAGGTCGATGTTTGCGCCCTGGACGCGCGCGTTGCCTGCAAAATCGAGCGTCCCAACCAACGAAGCCCCCAGATTGGTCCCCGCGTTGACGGCGGGCGAGGAAGGCTGGACCTGGAGGTTGAGCATCGCGGCGTTCACTAATAGAGGATCCGCGAAACTGGAATGCGCATCCTGGCCCGTCGCGGACCGGTATGAGGTAAAGCCGGTGTGCGTAACTCCCGTCCATACCCAGGTCCCTCCCGCGGCGCCGGTGGAGGAGAAGTACAGGTTGTAATCCAGGCTCGCGGGGGTGGGAGAAGAATTGGTGTAATTGTTGACGAACAATCCCTGCGACGTCGCGCTGAGGATATTGTTGTCGAAGATATTGCTGGAAGCGTGGAATTGAATCTGAAATTCCCCGCTGCCCGTGTTCTGTGTGTCGTTGTCAAACATCGTATTGTTGACGATATTGCAATTCTGGGTGCCTCCGACCGATGCGGCGTAGCCGCCGATGGTGATGCCCACCGAGTTGGCGTGAAAGACGAGATTGCTGCGCGCGGTGACGTAGCTGGTGTAATGGTTGGCATGCTCGCTCGCCATCTCGATGCCGATATCGACGTTGCGGACCAGATTCCGCTCGATTGTAATCTGCGTTCCCCCATCGACGTAAATTCCGTTGGCCGAGTACTGCCGGCCATACGCCGGGTTGTCGTAAGACGTGATGTTGTAAACGATGTTCCCGCTGATGACGCCGTTGCGCGCCTGGTCGTAGGCCGGAACATGCGAGACTCCCTCGAAGCCGATCGCATCGATGCCGATATTGTTGTTGTCGTGGATGAGATTGCCGCTCACAATCCAGTTCTCGACGTTGCCATTGAGCGACATCGTCTCGCTGCAACCGGTGGTCAATTGGTAGATCTCATTGCCACTGATGGTCAGGTTGTTAATGGAAGCGGGCGCGCTATTACCATAGACCGCCATGCCGAGCGCATTGGCGTTGCAGCTCTTGGCTGTGGTGCTGATGTCGTGGATGCGATTTCCCAGAATCTGGATGTTACTCCCGGCGCCGGTAATATAGATTCCGATGGGCACGCTTGCGGTGGTGTTAGTGGAGTAGTTCCGGATTTCAAAACCGCTGATCGCCAGATAGCTCTGGTTCTGGATCGTGAAGAGGCCGAACTGCCCGCCCGGAACCGATAGGCCGGTACCATCCACAATAGCGGTCTGGCCGGGATAACTCTCAAACGTAATGTAGCCCGCCGCGGCGGAGCCGGAGTGCGCGAGCGTCACCACTTCGTTGTAGACGCCTGACAACACGTAGACGGTATCGCCGGCGATCGCCGTATTGGCGGCGTGCTGAATGGTGCGCCATGGCGCAGTAAAGGAGCCGCTGTTAGCGTCGTTTCCGGTGGTGGAGACATAGAAGGCCAAGCCGGTCCCGATCGTGATGTTCGCGATCGCCGCCGAGCTCGGGTCCTGGTGCGACGTGGCGGTCACGAGGGCGATGCCGGGACTCGGGGCCGCATTCGGAGCGATGTACAGACCAGACGTCGTGATGGTGCCGGTTTGAGCCGTTCCGCCCAGCACGCCGTTCACCTCCCAGGTAACGCTCGTGTCGGCCGCGTTCGCCACGTTGGCGGTGAACTGCTGTGACCCCCCAGACGCAATCGCGACCGAGGCAGGCGTAAGCGTCACTGTTACCTGAGGAGGAGTAATGGTCACAACCGCCGAAGCCGACTTAGTCGCGTCCGCCTTGGAAACTGCCGTGACAGTGACGGTCGCCTTGGCCGGCACGGTCGCGGGCGCGGTATAGAGACCCGTTAGCCCGATCGTCCCAACGGTCGAGTTGCCTCCTTGTACTCCATTCACTTCCCAGATAACCGCGGTGTTGGCCGAGTTCCGCACCGTGGCGTTGAACTGCCGGCTCTGGTGGATGACGACCGCGGCGGAGGTCGGCACAACCGAGACGCTCACCGTCCCCGCCAGGGGTTCCACCATCACGCCGGCGTCATGGCTTCGGCCCTGCCTTGCCAGCGCGTGCAGAGAGAGGGTAAGGAGGATGGCAAGCGCGATCGGATAGCGCTTGAAACCAGTCCGGTAGAGAAGTTGTGGCTCGCTGGGAATTTGCATTTCCGCTCCGGTTGACCAAGTATACAACCGGCAGGGACCGGAGCGGCCTCTCTCGGCGCTGGACGTAGCACAGCCTGCATAATCGAAGGGACCAGACCAGATCTGGTCTTCGCTATAATGAGGAAATGGTAGTACGCAACATCTCGCAAGCGAAGGCCGAACTGTCCGCCCTCATCGAGGAGGTACAAAAGGGCAATGAGGTGATTCTCGCCAAAGCAGGCAAGCCGGTTGCCAAGCTGATCGCCTATCGTGGCCCTATCCGGCCCCGAACTCCCGGCTCGATGTCGGGAGAAATCTGGATTGCCCCTGATTTCGACACGCTACCTGAGGACATCGCGGAGGCTTTTGGGATGAGGGAACCGCTGAGTTGAGGATTCTACTCGACACGCACCTGGTTCTGTGGTGGCTGGCCAACAGCCCGTCCCTCTCCGAGCAGGCCCGCACTCTCATCAGTTCCCCCGAGAGCACGGTGTTCGTCAGCGCGGTCAGCCACTGGGAGATCTGGCTGAAGGCGAGCCTGGGAAAACTGCGGCTGCCTCCCGACTTCGCTGCGAGACTGGCGACTGAGTCATTTGAGAGCTTACCGCTGACGGCGGCGCAAACCCAACAGATCGCATCGTTGCCCTGGCACCATCGCGACCCCTTTGACCGGATGTTGATTGCCCAGGCCCAATCGGAGAACTTGATACTCCTGACCGCCGATGAGGTCGTCACCCTCTACGGCGATTTCGTCCGCCTTGTTCGCTGAACGGACGGCTGAGATTAAGGAATTGCCGACCGGGTTCACCGGAACAGGGGATGATCGCAGCCAGAATTGGCTCCCCAGGTAGGACTCGAACCCTTCTCCGGTTGATAGCGCACTGCGCGCCGGCGTCACAACGATCGCGTGCGGTGGATCGGGGTGCACACAACCGACAGCCACCGACATCCTGATCGATGGCGGCTGGGCCAGGCAGTAATCAGCGCCCGCCGAACTTCTTCCACATCAGGAAGCCGACGATCGTCTTCCCATCGATAATCTTGCCGGACCGGATCTGCTCCGAGATCTCCCGCGAGGACCACCAGCGCGTCTCAATGCGCTCGTCGTCCATCGGCTTGGCCTCGCCCTCCGTCAGTTCCGTCGCGACAAACAGGTGCATCTTCTCGGCGAGAAATCCTGGGCTGGGATAGTACGCCGCGAGCTTCGTCCACTTCTTCGCCCGCATGCCCGTTTCCTCAATCAGCTCCCGCCTGGCGGCCTGGAGCGGAGTCTCGCCGGAATCCATGCGGCCGGCGGGCAGTTCCCACAGGTACTGCCGCACGGGAAGCCGGTACTGGCGGACCAGCAGGATCCGCTTCTTGCCGTCCACCGCCATCATCACGGCCGATCCCGCGTGCTGCACGATCGCCCGCTGGATGTGAAAGCCGCCCGGCTCGATCGCTTCGTCTTCCGTAACGGTGAACACGCGGGTCTTCAGCAGTTCTTTCGAAGAAGTCAGTTTCATGAACGGTGAATCGCTTTCAGGAGTTCGCCCAGAGGCAGAGTATTCATAACGTCGGTGGTTTCCAGCCATCCGCGCCGCGCGGTTATCACGCCGTACTGCATGTTCAGGAAGTGCTTCGGGTGATGGGCGTCGGTGTCGATCACGAATTTCGCGCCCTTCGCCTTCGCCGCGCGGATGAGAGGCCCGTGAATGTCCAGCCGCTCCGGACTCGCGTTGATCTCCAGCCACACGCCCCGCCGCACGGCCTCGGCGGCGACGCGATCGAAATCGAGCGGAAAAGCTTCGCGGTGCAGCAGCACTCGCCCGGTCGGGTGGCCGAGCGCGCGCATCGACGGCGACTCCAAAGCGCGCAGCACGCGGTCGGTCATTTCCCGCGACTCCATATTCATGTAGCTGTGAACGCTGCCGATCACGAAATCCAGTTCCGCCAGCGCGTCTTCGGACAGGTCCATCGAACCGTCGCGCTTGATGTCGCACTCCAGCCCGGACAGCACATGAATGCCGAGCCCCTTCCGGTTGATCTCCCGCACCTTGGCCGCGAAATCGACCGCCCGCTTTTCATCCAGGCCGTTCGCCATGGCCAGCGATTTTGAATGATCGGTAACGGCGATGTATTCGTAGCCCAGCGCTTTGGCGGCTTCAGCCATCTCCTCGAGCGTCGCGCGGCCGTCGGTCTCGCGCGTGTGCATGTGCAGGTCGCCGCGAATCTCGCCCAACTCCAGCAGGCGCGGCAAGCGGTTCTGCTCCGCGGCTTCGATCTCGCCCGAATTCTCGCGCAACTCCGGAGGGATCCACGCCAGCCCCAGCTTCTCGTAAATCTCTTCCTCGACGGCGGCGGCCACGCGCTCGCCTCCGTCCAGCCGTGCCAGGCCGTACTCATTCAGCGTCAGCCCCTGCTTCAGCGCACGCTGGCGAAGGGAAACGTTGTGGTCCTTGCTGCCCGTGAAATACTGCATCGCCGCGCCATAGCTTTCGGCCGGCAGCGCCCGGACATCCACCTGCATTCCCTCCAGGCCGAACTGAATGCTCGCCTTGTTTGCGCCTCTTCCGAGCACCTCGTGAGCTTTGGGATGAGTCGTCACCCGTTCCAGCACCTCGACCGCCCCAGGACCGGTGACCAGCAGATCGAGATCTCCCACCGTCTCGCGCCCGCGCCGCAGCGAACCGGCATAAGAGACGCGCTCGACGCCTGGAGTCTCGCGGATGTATTCTTCCAGTTCCGCGGCGGTTCGTTGAGCGAAAGGAAGCAGGAACCGGCCCGCGCTCTTCCGGTACGAAGCGATGGAGCGAAGCACTTTCTCTTCGAGCTTGGCGCCCATCCTGGGGAGCTCCCGCAGCTTCTGTTCGCGGCAGATGCGCTCGAGATCGTCGATCGTCGAGACTCTGTAGTGCTCGAACAAAAGCGCGATGCTCTTTGGCCCGAGGCCCTGAATCTTGAGCAACTCGAGCGCCGTCGGCGGATACTTCTCCAGCATCTGATCGCGCCGCTCGAAGCTGCCGCGCGCCACGATCTCGTGCAGGATGGCGGCGATGCCTTTCCCGATGCCCGGGATGTCGGTCACCTTGCGCTCGGGATTGGAGAGAATATCGCCGATTCTTTCCGGATAGCCGTCGATGACGCTGGCGGCGTTGCGGTAGCTGCGAATGCGGAACCCATCCTCCCCGGCGATCTCCATCAGGTCGCCGGTCTCAGACAACAATCGTGCAAACTCCCGATTCTCCATGGATCCCAGATTCGATTGTATCTACGTGGCGCACGCACTCGTGCGTGCCGCGTCGCCACTGCTGGCGACGCCATTCTATAACACGACGCGAGCGTCCCTTTCGCGCCGCGTAACGTGCTCGCGGTCCAAGAATTCGAGCAGCGGAATCGCATACTTGCGGGAGATCCCGGTCCAGTCCTTGAACTCGGCGACCGAAAAATGGAGGCCCTTGCGTTCGGCCAACATCTGTCTCAGCCGGTCCAGGGCGGAGGGATGAAACACCAGCTCGTCGCCCACGCGGACCAGCCGGCGGCCTTTCAGCAGGATCTGCAGCAGCGAGCGGGCGCGCGCCGCTTCGACGCCGGATCTCGCCAGCACCTCCGCCATCGACGGCACGGCGAGCCCCGCATCGGCAAAGGCCGCCTCGATCTTCGCGGATGCCGCTTCCTCGTCCTGCTTCAGCGCGACCCGGTGCGAAGCCAGTCGGATCGTCTCGCCATCCGCGGCAATGGTGCGCAGCGTCCCCAAAATATTTTCCAAAAGGAAAGCCGGCGCGCCAGGCAATTCGCGGCTGCGGACCTCCTCTTTCGAAATGCCCGGCTGAAGCGGATTCTTGCGGTGAAACTCGCCCAGCGACGCGTGAATCCGCTTGGCGGCCGCTTCCGCCCACTCCCGGTCCGCCACCCAGAATTGCGGCTCGCGAATGGCGAGGAACTTCTGGCTCTTCGCCGCCGCCTCAATCTCCGCCGTCATCCAACCCGTCCGAGCCACGATCTGCTGCATCGACAGCCCGTACACGGATTCGCGCACCAGCAGCGAAAGCCGCTCCTCGCGAGTGCCCGATGCGAGTACCTCGAGCCTCCGCGCCGCCGCTGCGCGACGCAACTTCGCGGGCGGAGCAATGTCCAGCACCTCGCCGCCCCCAATGGTCGTAACCGGCGAGAACATCCGCACGATGAAGCGGTCGCCCGGCAACAGCAGAGCCGGCTCGCGCAAGAGAAAACGAACGAATCGCCCTTCGCCCAGCAAGCGCGCCTCGGCTTCGATCTCCGCCGTCCCCGCATGGAAGTGCACCGGCGCGCCGTGCTTCAGGGGCTTCGCGGATGGCAGCAGCTCGAACAGCGCGTCCACCATTTGCGTCGGCTCGAACCGGTCGGGCTCGGTGACCATCATCCCGCGCCCGAGTTCGCTGGGCTCGATGCCCGCAATATTCAGCGCGGTCCTCTGTCCCGCCAGAGCGCGCGCTGCCTTCTGCCCGTGGACCTGCACCCCGCGCACCCGCGCTTTCCGCCGGAGCGGCTGGATCTCGACTTCCTGCTCCTCGCCGACCGACCCCGAAATAAGCGTCCCGGTGATCACCGTTCCGAAACCGCGCATCGAGAAGACACGATCGAGCGGCAGCCGGAACCAACGCGCGGCATCCTTCGCCGCGACCTTGCCCGCGACGGCCGCCAGCGCCGATCGCAAGTCGCCGATGCCCTGGCCGGTCGCCGCGCTCACCGGAATAATCGGCGCGCCTTCCAGAAACGAACCCGCCACGAACTCCTCGGTTTCCAGGCGCACCAGTTCCACCAACTCCGGCTCAACCAGGTCCGTCTTGGTAATCGCAACCAAGCCGGCCGGGATTCGCAGCAGACGGCAAATGTCAAAATGCTCCCGGGTTTGAGGCTTGATCGACTCGTCGGCGGCTATGATGAACAGAACGAAATCAATGCCGCCCGCCCCCGCCAGCATATTTTTGATGAACCGCTCGTGCCCGGGGACGTCTATAAGACCGAGGCGTATTCCGCCGGCCTCTGCCAGATCGAGATGAGCGAAACCTAAATCAATGCTGATGCCCCTGCGTTTTTCCTCTTCCAGACGATCGGTGTCGATGCCCGTCAGCGCCCGGACGAGCGCGGTCTTGCCGTGGTCGATGTGGCCCGCGGTACCGGCAATGATATGGCGCATGAGTGCGATCTTCATCGTACTACTGGCCCTCCCGGGCGCCTGCGCGGCGCAGGAGTCCGGCCCGACGCCCGTGTTCCGGACCGGCGTCGCCATGGTGCGGGTGGATGCCGGAGTCAGCGAAGACAACACGCCGGTCCGGGACTTGACCCGGCAGGACTTCATCGTGACCGACGAGGGCCGGCCTCAGCCGGTAACGAACTTCGGGCGGGAATCGCAGCCGCTCGCTCTGATTCTTCTGCTCGACATCAGCGGCAGCATGCACCCGTACATCCGCCAGATCTCCGATACCGCGCGGGAGGCGGTGCGCCACCTGAAGCCGGGAGACTCGATCGCGATCATGGCCTTCGGCAACAAGACCGCGCTGCATTTCCATCTGTTCGACAATCACGCCGAAGTCGTCCGGCAGTTACAAACGGTTCTGGAGAAGCAGGACGAAGTCGGGTACGGGACCGCGATCAACCAGGCGATCATCGACTCGGCCCGCTACATGGACAAGAATGCCGATACCGAGGCGCAGAGGGCCATTCTGATCCTGACCGATAATCTCTGTCTGAATTACCAGGTGAACGACCAGGCCGCCGTCGGCGCGCTGCTGGCCGCCAACAGCGTGCTGAACGCCATCGTGGTGGGGCGAGGAATACGGCCCGGACCTCCCCGCCCCGGCGCGAATCCCGACTTCACGCCAGCCGATGTCTACAAGGTGGCGGAGGACACGGGCGGCATCACGATCAAAGCGGCGGACGCGGGCAGAGCCTTCGACGAAATGATCGCGCGCATTCGCGACCGTTACATGGTCGGATACAATCTGCCCATGGGCGCAAAGCCGGAAGAGTTTCGCCACATCGCCGTGCAGTTGACACCGGAAGCCCGCCGGCGCCACCCCGCCGCGATCATTCGGGCCCGCCCGGGCTATTACGTGAAGTAGGTGCAAATGACTGCCGCAAGACTGACGACGCTGGCGCTGGTGTCCGCCTTCGCGGCCGCGGGCCAGCCACCGCCCGCTGTCTTCAACACACACGCCGTGGCGCTCGACAGCGAAGGGAAACTCCTGCCTTGGCATGGTCCAGCGGAAAATGCCTATGACCATTTCCTGCGGCTCCGATGGGAGTTCATCAAAACGAAGGCCCCTATGAGCCCCGGCCCGCCGCCCAGATCGTCTTATCCGCACTACTATTTTTACTGCGAATACAAGAACAAGAACGGCGGGATCGAGCTGGGCGAATCGTTCATGAACGACGTCGGCGAGAAGATCCCAAACTGGTTCGAGTCCGCCCGTCTCTACTACGCGTACTCGGGCGACGCCAGCGTGATGACGATCGTAAAGAACTTAGTGGACTACACGCTGGAGCATGGGACCAGCGATGCCGCCTTCGCCTGGCCTCGGTTTCCGTACACCACAACCAACGCCGGCGACATGGAATTTCGTGGTTTCACATCCGCCAAGAGATTCGTGTTGCATGAGGTGCAGGTGGACCATGCCGGAGACATCGGCCGGACCTACTACCGCATGTACCTGTACACCGGGGAGAGCAAGTACCTGACGGCGGCGATCCATGTAGCGGACCAGCTGGCGCGCCACGTCAGGGTTGGAACGGCGGAAAAGTCAGTGTGGCCATATCGCGTCGTGATGGACAGCGGAAAAGTCACCGCGGAATTCGGCGCAAATTGGATGGGCAGTTACGAGTTACTGGACAGCTTGGTGAAGGCCAATCGCGGCAACGTGCCTGCGTACCGGGACGCGATCGCAAAAGCGAGGCGGTTCATCCTCGACCAGCCGATGAAGACGGGCTACTGGACCGACGGACATAGCGACAGTCCCGTGAACAGCCACACCTATAGGAGCAACCTGAGCGCCAGCAACGCGGTCCTTCACCTGTTGGACGATCCCGAATTCGATCCCAATTGGAAATCCGACATCCCCAAACTCATTCAATGGACGGAAGACTATTTTGTCTTTCGCACATCGGACGGCGAGCCGGCGACTCAGTGGGGCGCTAACATCGTCGGCGAGCAGGACGATTTCAACTACAAGATGGACTACCAGACGGCGCGTTACGCGGCGGCATGCGCCAGATGGTATGCCATCTCCGGCGATGAGACGTACAAGGAGAAGGCCTACCGGTCGCTGAATTGGGTGACTTACTGCAACAACGACGAGGGCCTAGCATTCGAGAGCCCGGTGAGCAAGAACATCGGAAGTTGGTGGTCCGATTCTTATGGCGAGGGACCACGGATGTTTTACCACGCCTTCGCGGGAGTGCCCGAATGGGCGCCGAGGGGAGAGAACCATATCCTCTATTCGAAGGGTGTAATCAAGCGTGTTTCCTACGCTGCGCAGCGGGTCGAGTATCTGCCGGCGGAACCCGGCGGCACTGAGTACCTGCGGCTGTCCTTCGCACCGGCAAAAGTGGCCGTGAGACGAGTCGCTCTTTCCAGGCGAAGCGACCTGAGTTCGGAGGGCTACACGGTGCGCGACCTTGGCGGAGGCGATTACGCCGTTAACATCAGGCGGCAGAGACCCGGCAGCGTCGTGGTGCAGTGAGCCGGTTCGCCGCTGTACTCATCCCTTTTCTGTTGTTCCTGACACCCGCCTGCGCGGTCAAGCAGTCGAAGAAGCGGCGCGCCAAACCCGCCGTGTACACTGTCAAGCCGTCGGAGGCCATCGAACAGGGCGTGGAGGCCGAGTCGGAGAAGGCGAAAGCCATTCTCGCCCACCTCAGCGCTTCGAATCTGTTCGCGAGTGCCTATCTTTCGGCGGCAGTTTACTATCATGATGGGTTTCTTTCGGACTTCCCGGATGAGAAGCCGGATGCCGACCCTGCCCGCCGGATCGTCGCGCGGCTGGAGCGCGACCTCACGCCCGAGCGAAAGACCCTGTACGCGCGCCTGCTGGTGAAATACTGGTCCGAGACTGCGCCCGATGCGGACACTCCGGCGGGGGCGTTTGTCGTACCCGTTCCCTACGAGGCGCCGGCCGCGCCCGTGAAGAGGAAGCGCGCCGGATTTCGCCGCGCCCGTCGCACGCACGAGTTCGCGGTCGATCTGTTCACGCGCGAAGGAACACCCGTTCTGTCGGCAACCCGCGGCGTGGTGGTGGTTGCCGACGCGCACTGGAATCCCGCCGATCCCTTCTCCACCACATCGCAAAAGGGCGGCAATTCGGTGATCCTGTTCGATCCCGATGGCCAGCGGTTTCTCCGCTACGCGCATCTGGACCAGGTGTTTGTGGCGGCCGGCGACGACGTCCGTACCGGCGAGAAGATCGGAACGGTCGGCCATTCCGGTTTGAATGCGTCGCGGCCAAAGCATGGCCGGCATCTCCACCTCGAGGTGAACGAATTGCACGACGGGAAGATGCGCGCCCTTCGCAACGCCGAGCTATGGAGTCTCATCCGCAAGGCCCCATAACTCCCGCGCTAGCGCGTCGTTGTCGTCGCGCGATGCCGCGAGTCGGGCGTGCAGGGGATTCGTCGGGTCGAACAGTGGCACGGCCATGTACCGGAGAACATGCGTGCTGATCTGAGTCCGGATGGCGTACGATTCCACAAACGCGCGGGCCGCGCTCGAATTGAGCACCGCCGCGAGATAGTGCGCTTCCGGCTCCGACTCGCAAGCGACGACGGTCAGTTTCGCGTCGGCAACGATGTCCGGGTCCGACAGCACGGCAGCGCGCAACTCGGACGACTGTTCGCGCCACACCACGCGGTCACGGACAAAAGTGTAATCGCCGGTGTTGTACAGGCTCCACGGCGGGTCTTTCTCGCTGAAGTGGTGAAGGTAATGCGC
Organism: Acidobacteriota bacterium; assembly: GCA_025353165.1. Taxonomy (GTDB): domain Bacteria; phylum Acidobacteriota; class Terriglobia; order Bryobacterales; family Bryobacteraceae; genus TMP-7. Next base: position 22,366 of record JANXRE010000075.1, read on the forward strand.
CCGCCGCGTCAGCGCCGCGCGGAATCGCTCGAAGTACTCAAGCGCGCGCGGGTAGTTCGTGCGCATCGCGGATTCACTCAGCGCCTTTCCGCCATTCCGAGCCTCATACGGCAGGACAATATGCGCCGAAGCTTCCGCCTTGCATCGCTCCACATCCCGCCCGCGCAACAGGCGGCGCACCAGCGGAGCCTCCACCCAGGCCTCCACCTGTTCGAACTTGTTTCGCCCGGCGTTGGCGCGGTTGGCGATGCGCGACAGCCCGCCGGAACGCTCCAGTACGTCCACCCAGAACACTCCCGCCGCGCCGCCCGAGTGAATACCGACACGCGCCCGGTACGCCGATTCCCCCCGCATCCGTTCGAGCGAACCGGCAAGACCGTGCCGCACGATCGCCCAGGGCGCGCCGCATTCCGGCGATACCGGCATCGCCACGCACTCGGCGTCGCCGCGGATGTACGGCACAGGGAAAACGGTGCGGCCTTGGCTCACCGTCATTACGACGATCGCGGCGCGAGTCGCCGCGCCCGGGAAGCACTGCCGCGCGCCGAAGTCGCGAACCGACAAGACGCGGAGAAAACGTCCGCCCGGCAGTTCGAACCTGCGGAACCCCGCGCCGCCTCCCGCCGATTGCAGCAGAGCCTGCGGCAGCACTAGCGCGATTCGACCGTCCTCGCGCGCCAGGCAGTCCGCCCACACGTAGGTGGCGACGGCGCTCAGGTCGTCCATGCCCGCGCCAAGACGCGCCCGCAGACCGCGGTGAGGAAACAGTCCGTAGCGTTGAAAAACCGGCGCAAGCCGAGCGCGCGACTCGTAGTCCAGATTCCGCCAGTTCACCCACGGAGGATTGCCGACGACAAAATCGAACCGCCGCTGCCCGGGGTCGCAAATCGAATCGCGCAACCCGATGTCCGCGTGATCCGCGTCTCCGCCGGTGGCCCGAACCCATTGACTTCGCGCAATTTCAAGCGCAATTGGGTTCGTTTCGTACCCGGCCACGACCGCCCCGGCGCGGCGAGCCAGCGCCCGTAGGAGAAACACACCCGACCCGCAGGCGGGATCGATCAACGTGCCGCTGCCGTCGTAACCGGCGGCATCCAGCACCATGTCGGCGAGCCAGCCGGGCGTGTAAAACTGGCCGGTCTTCCGTCGTTCCTCGGCGGAAATCGACTGCTGATAAACCGGGCCGAGCGTATCGAGGAACTCTGGCATGCTGTAACGTAATTGTCGTATGCCATCTCAACGGTTCGATGAAGTGCGCCGCCGGCACGCAAACGCGCAAGCCGGCGGGGGTGCCGAGCGGCAGGCCCGTCAGCACCAGGAAAACAAGCTCCTCGCGCGCGAGCGCATCGACCTCATTCTGGACGAAGGAACGTTCGAAGAGATGGACAAACTCGTGCGCCACCGCTGCCGCGACTTCGGCATGGAGGAACAGGTAGTGGACGGAGACGGCTTCGTCACCGGATGGGGACGCATCCACGGCCGCCTGGTCTACGTGTTCGCCCAGGACTTCACCGTTTTCGGCGGCTCTCTTTCGGAGGCCAACGCCCAGAAGATCTGCAAGGTGATGGATCTCGCGGTAAAGATGGGCGCGCCGGTGATCGGCCTGAACGACTCCGGCGGCGCGCGCATTCAGGAGGGCGTACTGTCGCTTGGCGGCTACGCGGACATCTTCCTGCGGAACACGCTTGCGAGCGGCGTGATCCCGCAGATCTCCGCCATCATGGGCCCCTGCGCCGGCGGCGCGGTGTATTCTCCGGCGCTGACCGACTTTGTCTTCATGGTGGACAAGACGAGCCACATGTTTGTCACCGGTCCCGACGTCATCAAGACCGTGACGCACGAAGACGTCACCAAGGAAACGCTGGGCGGCGGATTGACGCACAACACCATCAGCGGCGTCGCGCATTTCCTTTCGCCGGACGATTCCGAATGCCTGCGGCTGATCCGCGAGCTGATCGCGTACCTCCCGCAGAACAACCTGGACGGCCCGCCGGTTCAAACTACCGACGATCCGACCGACCGCCAGGATCCGAAACTCGACCAGATCATTCCCGACGAGCCGAATCTCCCGTACGACATCAAGGACATCATCACGCGGGTGGTGGACGACGGCGCGTTCCTCGAGGTGCACGAACACTGGGCGAAGAACATCGTCGTCGGGTTCGCGCGCCTAGGCGGACGCAGCGCCGGCATCGTCGCCAATCAGCCGGCGTTTCTCGCCGGATGCCTGGACATCAACTCTTCCACCAAGGGCGCGAGGTTCGTCCGCTTCTGCGATGCGTTCAACATCCCGATCGTGACCTTCGTAGACGTGCCGGGATTCCTGCCCGGCACCGAACAGGAGTTCGGCGGAATCATCCGTCACGGCGCGAAACTGCTATACGCGTATGCCGAGGCGACGGTGCCCAAAGTCACGGTGATTACCCGCAAGGCATACGGCGGAGCGTATTGCGTGATGGGTTCGAAGCACCTGCGTACGGACGTAAACTTCGCGTATCCGACAGCCGAGATCGCGGTGATGGGAGCTGAGGGCGCCGTGAACATCGTCTACCGCCGCGAGATCGCGTCGGCCGGGGATCCGGAATTGGCGCGCAAGGAGAAAATCGCCGAGTTCCGCGACCGCTTCGCGAATCCGTTCGTCGCAGCCGAACGCGGGTTCATCGACGACGTAATCGAGCCCCACGAAACGCGGCCGCGCCTGATCCGCGCCCTCGAAATGCTGGAGACGAAAGTCGACACGTCGCCGAGGAAGAAGCACGGCAACATCCCTCTTTGAGAAACTGAAAGGAGGCGCGCCCGGGCCCATGTACACATCGCTCCAAGCCGAGACCGAAAAACGCGCCGCCGCGTCGTCGTCGGTTCTGGCCGCCATCGGCCTGACCGCCTTCAAGGTGGTGGTTGGAGTTCTCACCGGCTCGCTCGGAATTCTCGCGGAGGCGGCGCACTCTGGGCTCGACCTGGTAGCCGCGATGGTAACTTATCTGGCCATCCGCGCCGCCGGGAAACCCGCCGACCGCGAGCACACCTACGGCCACGGAAAAATTGAGAACCTCTCGGCGCTTATCGAAACCGGATTGCTATTCATCACCTGCATGTGGATCATTTGGGAGGCGGTCCGGCGGCTCTCGACCGGCCGCTTCGAGGTCGAAGTCACACTCTGGTCTTTCGCGGTGATGATTACATCGATCGTGGTCGACGTGGGGCGTTCGCGCATGTTGTACCGCACAGCGAAGAAGCACAACAGCCAGGCCCTGGAGGCCGACGCGCTTCACTTCCACACCGACATCTGGAGCTCGTCGGTCGTACTGCTGGGCCTGTCTTGCGTACAACTTGCCGCGTGGTTCCCCAAGCTCGTCTGGCTGGGCCGGGCCGACGCGGTCGCCGCGCTCGGCGTTGCGGTCATCGTCATCGGCGTAAGCTACCGGCTTGGACTGCGAACCGTTCACGAGCTGGTGGACACCGCGCCCTCCGGAATGCGGGAGCGCATCATCGAAGCCGCGGAGTCCGTGCCCGGCGTCATGAACGCGCATAACGTTCGCGTGCGGCATTCCGGTCCGCATGTGTTCGCGGACATCCACGTCCTGGTGAACGGCAGCCAGACCCTGCAGGAGGCCCATGCGTTAACGGACCGGGTGGAGGAAGCCGTGAAACAGATGGTGCCGGAAGTCGACATCACGGTTCACCCGGAACCGTTCGAAACGCACGAACGCGACGCCGGTTAGCCGCGCAATAACCGGTCCAACCAACAATCGGTCCGACGTGGCGCACGCACTCGTGCGTGCCGCGTCGCCACTCTTGGCGACGCTTGGCGAGCCGCGCGGAAGATCGTGCCGCGAGGAGTCGCGACACGGCGAAACTGACACGGCCTATTTCCTGTCAGGCATTTAGGGCTGACGCAATACTAACTCGACCACGGCCTGTAATCATCAGACTGCAGGTGGCCTATTGGCTTGCGCCTTGCGATTGCGAGACTCGTACGAATCGGAACTCTAACATTATGCGACCACTCTCCTTCGACCTCAAAGCCCTCCGCAAGCACCTGCTCCAGCACAAGATCGCGACCCTGCCCGAACTCAAGAGCGCTCTCGGCACTAGCGCCGACCTCACCGTCTTTCGCAAGTTCAAGCGCTTGGATTACCTGTCCAGCTATACCCATCGGGGCCACTACTATGCCCTCCCGGGAAGTAGTCCAGACGACGCCGGCTTGTGGTCCCACCAGGGCGTTTACTTTTCCCGCTTCGGCACTCTAGTCGCCACCATCGAGTCCTACGTCAATCAGTCCCCGCGCGGCTGGTTCGCCGACGAGTTAGCCAACACGCTTCATGCCGAGGTCCAAGATCCCTTGCACGAACTGGTGCACACTGAACGCTTGCGACGCTCCCAAGTGGCCGGACGTTTCCTGTACACTTCCACCGATACCAGGCAGGCGGGCGATCAGTTCCGCTCCCGGCAAACCGTGCAGTCAGTTCCTCTGGTCGCCGATGCGTCCGCCCTCCAGGCGTCTCCCGATGAACTCATAGCCGCCATTTTGCTTTTCTACAGCTCGCTCGAAGAGTAGCTGCGCCTAAACGTGTTTACCTACCGCGATTTGCACGCCTGGTTAGATAACCCGTTTGGCGCCCCGCCCCTACTCCCCGCATTCGCACAACCCTGTCCTGTTTTGGACAGCAGTGTTGTTGCACAGGTGGGCGGCTGGCGAACGCCATCGAAAAAGCAATCAGTCTGGTAAAACTCATAGCATCTCTCCTCTGATGAGAGAATGCACCCGGCCCAGCGCGGTTGGCTGCTATTTTCTACCAGCGGCAAGAAACGTTGAATGAGCGGTGAATAGGAAAGTCGGCGCTAGATAAACATCTCTTCGTCTTGCGTGGCCTGCTCCACGCTGGTGCGCCCGCCCGACGCCAGGTGCATCAAGGCCGCCCTTAAACCCGCCGCGAGGCCGTGAATCTCACGCAGGGGACGCATGACGCCCCCGTGCACGAGCGCCACGGCTTCGTGGGCGCGCGTCATCGTGTCGTCCAGCACCAGCTCGGCGCGATCCATCTGGACCTTCGCCCGGCTGGTGGCGTCGTTTACGACTTCTTCCACCTTGACCAGTTGCCTCCTGGCGGAATCCAGGATCTCGTTGGTCTTCGCCGTGACTTCCAAGATCTGCTGTTTGCCCTCCACGACCGCTTTTTGCGAAGCCTCGATCAGAGACTCCACTTTCGGCAGCATCGCCGTCACCTTCTCCTGCAGCCCCCGCAGCGTCCGGTACATCCCGAACATGCACAAGAGTTGAAGAAACAGGCTAAGGCCGGCGATCACCACGAACGCCGTCATGACATACAGCAGGTTTTGGTTGTCCATTGTCGTTCTTACACGCCTTCGGCTCCGGCGCCGCGGGCCGCGGGTGCCTTCACCGTATCCCTATAAGCCTGCTTGCCGGCTTCCACCGCCTCGGCCAGGATATCCTTCTTCTGGTTGAGAACGGTTTTGCCTTTGTCCAGTAAATCGCTCGTGGACTCCTTAATGGTCTCGCTAATGGTCTCGCTCTGGCGAATCAGATAATCGCCACCTTCGGAGGCCCTGCTTTTCAGTAGTTCACGGGTCTCCTGGCCGGATTTCGGCGCAAAGAGAATACCGACCGCGACGCCGAGCCCGAGGCCCAGACAGAAAAAGGAAAGCTTGTTGTCATCCGACATACGTATGTTGCTCCATTCCTGGTTTAAGTTTACTCCCCGACCTCAGAATACCAGCATCCGAAGGGCCATTACTTGCGAATGAAGCCAGGCTTGTCTTTTCCATAAATGGCCGAGCCGACGCGCCGCATCCAGGCCAGTTCGTCGGTCTGCATCGGGCCCGAATCCAGCGCGGTTAGAACCGCCTTAAACTGCTCGGCGTTGGCGGGACCCGCGATGCACACGTCGATGGAGGGCTCCGTCAGCACGAACCGGTAGCAGTCTGCGGCCGCCGGCGTGCGCTCCCCGGCCGGAGTCTTCCTTGGATTCATGAGCTGTTTCCAACTGGTCGCGGTGAAGCAGACGAGACCGGGCCGGTTTCCCGTGGGCAGGTGCGGAAAGATGTCCTGTTCCGCGCCCGTGTGCACCGCGTTGTAGCGGATGTGGAGGACATCGTAGGGTGAATCGTTCGCAAGCCGGACCGCCAAAGGCCGCTGGTGAGTGGACAGCGCGAGGTGGCGAACCAGTCCGCGTTCGCGAAGTCGCAGAGCCGCCTCGAGGATGCGCGGCGTGGTCTCCTTGTTCCGCAACCCCAACAGGAACACGTCGGCATGATCGGTCCCGAGTTTCCGCAACGCCCGTTCGAGGCTCCAGGGGATCAGGGCGGCAATGCGCGAATAGGATTGGATCACCAGCGCAAACCGGTCGCGCTGAGGCATGAGGCGGCGGAGGCCTTGGGCGAAGCTGTCGCGCCGGATCGACCCCCAATAGAAGTAATTCAACCCCAGATCGAAAGCGCGCTCGACCGCTTCGCCCGGACAGCCGTAGCCGGATGCCAGGCCGATCCGGCCGGCGACGATTCCGGTGCGGCCGAGGGGGCGGGGAGCAAAGGCGGGATGCATCTCTGCACTGATTCTATAAGACGCCCGCCGGCTGCGATATCATCACCTCGAAGACCCCATGCATCGCAGAACCGTTCTCGCCGCGTTGGGCGGCTCGCTGATCGCCGTGTCCTCGTGCCAGCAAAAACGCAAATCGATTGTAGTGGGAGCAAAGAATTTTACCGAGCAGCGCGTCCTGGGGGAGGTAATCGCCCAGCACATTGAGCGCCGCCTAAGCGATCAGGTGAGCCGGCGGCTCTCGTTTGAAGGCACTCGGTTGATCAGCGATGCGCTGACGCTGCACGAAATCGATGTTTATACGGAATACTCCGGGACCGAGGTGCGGGTGGTGATCGATGAAGCGCCCGCTCAGGATCCGGCGATCGTGCTGGAACGCGTCCACCGGCACCTCGAACAAACCCGTGTTGTGACCTGGCTAAACCCGCTCGGTATCGAGAATCCCTTCGCCATTTCGGTGCCGGGCCCCATCGCCCGCGAGCACAAGATCGACACCCTGGAGGATGCGGCGAACTACGAGACCGGCTGGGCGATGTCGGCGATAAGCGAGTTCACGAATCGCGCCGACGGGTACTCCTCGATGATGCGGAATTATCGGATCCCCATGCGAACGACGCCCATCACACCAGATCCGGCTTTCCTGTACCGGCCGCTGGAGGACAAGCGGGCCGACATGGTGGCTGGGCGCATGACCGATGGCGCCCTCGCCGCAAGGGACCTGGTGGTGCTGAAGGACGTGAAGAAAGCCTTTGCGCCGAATACCGCGTGCATCGCGGTGCGGTATGACACGCTGGCCGAGTACCCATCTCTGCGGCCCATACTTTCTGAGTTGTCGGGGAAGTTCACCACCAATTTGATGCGCCAGCTCAACGCGGCGGTCGATGACAAGGGGCAGGATCCGCGCGTGGTAGCGGCCGGTTTTCTTCAATCCGCCGGCCTGCAGTGACGGCGCTGCAGGTCTGGTCGCTTCATCTGGCCGCTCCGGACGAGGTCGTCGACGCTTATGCGTCGCTCCTATCGGAGGATGAACGCGAACGCCGCCACCGTCTGATCGAGGGCCCCGTACGCGATCGATTCACTCTCGCTCGCGGCGCGCTGAGGATATTGCTCGGCCGTTATCTGGCCCGGGAACCGGCGTCGATCGAGTTCGTTTACGGAAGACGAGGCAAGCCCGCGCTAGCGGATCAGCTCATGCACTTCAACCTGGCTCATTCCGAGGAGCTCGCCGTTTACGCATTCTCCTCCGATCGCGAACTGGGAATCGATGTCGAGCGAGTGAGAGACTTGCCCGAGATGAAGCAGATCGTGCGGCGGTTCTTCTCGCGCGAGGAGGCGGACGTGCTGGAATCGTTGGCCGAGGATGATCGCGCCTGCGCCTTTTACCGGGCCTGGACCCGAAAGGAGGCCTACGTGAAAGCTGTGGGAGACGGTTTGCATATTCCGTTGAACAGCTTTTGCGTCTCTTTCCGAGCGGAGGAGCCCCCCCGGCTCGTCACTGCCCCGGCATGGCAACTGCATCATCTGGAACCGGCCGCCGGGTATCTCGGAGCATTGGCATATTGCGGGACGCGGATGCAGGTAATTGATGCCGGGGCTTTCGACTGCGCTGAGTTGTTGAAGGGCGGGCTATCATGAGTGGGAGGCAAACCAATTGAAGGGCGTAGTCTTGGCAGGCGGCACCGGAAGCCGCCTATATCCGCTGACCCGGGTGACGAATAAACACCTGCTGCCCGTCTACGACCGGCCGATGGTGTATTACCCCATCCAGACGCTTGTCGACGCGGGGATTCGGGACATCCTGCTTGTCACCGGCGGCCTCAATTCGGGGGACTTCCTCCGGCTGCTCGCGAACGGCAAGGAATTCGGCTTGAGCCGGCTGCACTACGCCTATCAGGAAGGCGAGGGCGGAATCGCCGACGCGTTGCGCTTGGCCGAGCAGTTCGCAGAAGGCGAGAGTATCTGCGTCGTCCTGGGCGACAACATTCTGGAGAAGAGCATACGGACGGCTGTCGAAGACTTTCAAAGGCGCGAAGTGGGCGCGAAGGTTCTGCTCAAGGAAGTGCCGGACGCCGAGCGTTTCGGCGTCGCCGAGATCCAGGACGGAAGGATCGTCAGTATCGTCGAGAAGCCGGCCGATCCGAAATCGAACTACGCGGTGACGGGAGTTTATATGTATGACGTCTCGGTTTTCGAGAAGATACGAAATGTCGTTCCGTCCCGGCGCGGCGAGTTGATGGCTCCCAGGTGGTGGAGGATCGTCCACTGCGTGATTCATTGAACATCGCCATACAGCTGAAAGCCATACAGAAGGAGTTGAATCTTGCTAAGAAACTGGATAGTCTGTCTGGTCTTTTTGGGGCAGACAAAATGGAAGCCGATCTTGAGAACTACAAACATTTCGTCTCGACTGCCTACGGTACAGCAATGGTGTTGGGGAGCCAAATCAAGGGCACCAAAGAATTTGCGGAACGGTCGGTCACTAACAAACAACTTGAACTAAAAAAGAAGGAAGACGCTCTCCGGTGGATTGTCAATGGAGCCGATTCAATCCCCCTGTTCCTTGAGGTTAAACCCGCGAGTCGCTTTAAACCCCTCGTACTTAATGAAGCATTTACTGCCGGATTACAGTATGCTGATTCCCTGGCGTCGGGATATTTCTATACGATTACCTCATCCAGACGAACCGAAGTAAAAGCGATTTTTGCAGTCGATCCGGCAACTTTTGTTAAACGCAACCTGCCATTTAC
>JANXRE010000081.1 GCA_025353165.1 Acidobacteriota bacterium
GTGCTCTATGACTTGACCTCCACTTACTTCGAAGGGCGCCATTGTCCTCTCGCCAAACTCGGTCATTCACGAGACGACAAATCCGGCACATTGCAGATCGTCTTTGGCCTCCTCACTAACGCTGCCGGATGCCCGGTCGCCGTTGAAGTTTTTGCCGGCAATACTTCCGATCCCAAAACCGTCGCGACCCAGGTTGACAAGCTGCGTCAACGATTCGGCCTCTCCGATATGGTGCTGATTGGCGACCGCGGCATGATCACCAGCGCACGCATTCGGGAAGACTTGCCGGCCTCTCACGGCATCCGATGGATCTCCGCTTTACGCGCCACCCAGATCCAGAAACTGGCTGCCGGCGGCCAGTTGCAGATGTCTTTCTTCGATCAAACCGATCTGGTCGAGATCGCTCATCCCGACTTCCCCGGCGAGCGCCTGGTGGCTTGCTTCAATCCTCTGCTGGCCGAAGAGCGCGCGCGTATTAAGAGGCCCGAGTTGCTGACGGCCACCGAAAAGCAACTGGAGAAGATCGCTGCCGCCGTCCAGCGCTCCAAGCGTCCCTTGCGTGGCAAACAAAATATCGGTTTACGCGCAGGCAAGATTCTCAACCGCTACAAGATGGGCAAGCACTTTCAGTTGTGCATCGAAGACGACAGCTTCCACTACGAACGCAAGCAGGCAAACATCGAACGGGAACAGAATCTGGACGGAATCTATGTCATCCGGACCAACGTCAAAACGGAAGTGTTATCCAATGCCGAGGTCGTAGCGAGTTACAAGGGCTTATCCCGTGTGGAGCGGGCCTTCCGCAGTCTCAAAACCGTCGATCTGCAGGTGCGGCCTATCCATCACCGCTTACCGGACCGCGTCCGCGCCCACATTCTGCTTTGCGTGTTGGCCTACTACGTGGAATGGCACATGCGCCAACTCTTGGCGCCCATCCTTTTTGACGACGACGACAAGTTACAAGCACAGGCCGCACGCGCTTCCATCGTTGCTCCCGCCCAACGCTCCACTTCAGCCAAGCTCAAAGCTCGTACCAAACACACGGCAGACGGAACGAAGGTTCACAGCTTTCAGACCCTCATCGGCGATCTGGCAACGATCGTCAAAAACAAAATCCAGCCTGTCGACAAAAGCACAGCCGCCTTCGATATGCTCACCCAGCCAACCGTGATTCAGCAGCGAGCATTGGATTTGCTCGGCGTCACTCTTCGGCCCTAATCCGAATTTGTAGGCAGTAGACCCATCCCTGAAATTGCCTAAGCCATTGATTTCCCTAAACATTCCCCACGAAGCCTAAAGAACTTCGGTAACTTCGGTCTAAACGGTCCACGTCAGACAGCCGGTCGAACGTACAATGGGCGAAGGGTGAGCATGCTTAAACAAGCGAGAGCGACAGCCTGCCTTCTGATCGCGGCGACCTAGTTGGCGCATGCGCAACCCATGAGCCGGCGCTGGGAACCGGATATTCCTAAAGTTTGGGATGAAGATGCGCTTCGCGACTGGGCGACTCCGCTAGCCGGCCTGAACGTACCTCCGACGCATCTGTCGGCGAAGGAATACTATTCTTTCAAAATCGAGAACCTTCGAACGTATCCCGTCTACTTTCCCGGTCGCGAGCCAGAGGGGTACCGGGAAATGCTGGAGCGCGTCGGTCCTCAGCCTTTGATCGAGCCCGACAAACTACAGACCGAAGACGATTGGGTGAATGCCGGGAAACTGGTGTTCGAGCAGGCGGACTTCCTCCACCTCCGTTCTCGCGATCCGAAATTTATCGAGGAGGCCAGGAGCCGCGAACAACTGCAGCGCGCAGGGGTTCGGCCCTTGCCGGACGGCACACTTGTAGGTTTGCGATGGGTGCCGACGCGGGAAGGGCTCGCGATTTCGTCGGCCAACTGCAGTTTCTGCCACACACAGAACCTTCCCGACGGACGGCGTATACCTGGCGCTCCGTTCCGCACGACCGCGCCCCGTCCGCCAGCTACCTTTCGGGTATGGCCGATGATCAGCCGGGTGCAGGCGGAGAAGCATGTACTGGTGGGATCACCGCCGTTTTACATGGGCCCGGAGCCAATCGGTATATGGCTCTATCGCGCGTATGGAGTGCCTTGGACAGGGAATGATATTCTTGAACAACTGAAGTCCGTTACGCAGGAGGAGTACGAGACGCTCGACCTCGCGCCTCGGACCAGCGGAGCGCTATTGAGGTGGAATGGCAGCCCCTTTTTTCCGGCGAAGATTCCGGATCTGATCGGCATAAAAGACCGCAAGTACATAGACCATACCGCAACACACCTGCACCGCGGTATTGGAGATTTGATGCGGTATGCCGCCCTGGTCACTTCCGCCGAATCCACTCAGTTTGGCTCGTATCGCGTGGTCTCCTCCGAGACGAAAAGAACGGGTCTGCGATTGCCGGATGAAGCTCTGTTTTCCCTCGCCCTTTATATCTACTCTCTGCAGCCACCTGCCAACCCCAACCCATTCAATGAGAAAGCCTGCGCCGGCCAAGCGATCTTCCGGCGTGAGGGCTGCCCGAGCTGCCATACTCCGCCTCTCTATACGAACAACAAACTTACACTTGCGTCGGGATTTCAAGTCCCGAAGGACAAACCCGTGTCGCTGGACGTCTTGGATATTCGTGTTGGCACGGACCCGGGATTGGCGACGAAGACTAGGAAGGGCACGAAATATTACAAGATTCCATCGCTGAAGGGCTTATGGTATCGCGGACATTACCTGCACGACGGCTCGGCGGCAAGTCCGGACGAAATGTTCGACCCGGATCGGTTGAACGACGACCATGTTCCCGGCGGCTGGATGCCTTCAGGCACAAAAACGCGTGCGATCTCGGGTCACCCTTTCGCACTGAGATTGCGCGACGAAGAGCGGGAGCAACTGCTTGCGTTCTTGCGCACGCTCTGAATTCGCGAGGCGTGCGGACGAAACGGCGAACAGGCAATTCGGCGTAATGGAAAGGCCGTCAACGCAGACCAGAATATGTTGCTGGCAATGGCCTCCCTAATCGTCGGCAACCCGGACGCAATCCGGGCCGCTCGTGTCGTTTCCGGTTTGCCCGTGATCGAGGACTTGGCCGCATGACACGCTCCCGCAGAATAGAATCGTGAGACTCCTCATGCCATTGACTTCCGGAGCTGGGTTGGGCCTCTACGAGATCCTGGCGCCTCTCGACGGGGGGGCATGGGCGAAGTGTATCGTGCGACCGACACTCAGTTGAAGCGCGACGTGGCGCTGAAGCTCCTGCCCGCCGTCTCCTCCAGTGAGGTGGGCGAGGTCACAACGAAGCACGAAAGGCGTAGAACAACGTGATCTTCCTCGAAGACTTCTTCGATGAGCTGCGGCGGAAGGTGCCGCTGAGCAGCAAGTAATCGGCTACTGCCAAACAAAACAATCTCGCCGGAAATCCCACTCTAGCCGCTTAAAGAGCACCCATCTGAGATGGGTTGCTTGGATTGTGCCTGAGTTGTCGGCCACCCGGAAAGTGAGCCAAAACGGTCCTCGGAAGTCGGCAGCCACTTTAACCCAAAAAGCTTAAGTTAGCGCTTATTGGGCGCCCCCCCTGGTTCGCGGCCCGGCCGCTGGCCGGCCTCTCTTCTAGCCACCAACCGGCGCGGTTATCTGTTGACGGCCCTCAGGCCGGCATCCGGGAAAGGCCGCGCTGTGGGCTCATCCGTGTCCATCCCTGGCCCATTCAGTAGTTCTTCGCCCGCTCCACCCGAGCCCGCTGTGCGCGGCCCATCGCCTTCACTCCCGCGAGCGACGGATTCTGTCGCGCGAGCACCTCGAGGTTCTCCGCCACCTTTCCGATCGCCCGCGCCAGATCGCGCACGTCCTCCTCGTCACCGATCAGGCAGAACTGGAAGAGCCATACCGATTCGTCATACGCCGCGCGCTCCGACACCGGGCACGAGCAACGCGAGTAATCCATCGCCTCGTCGCGGCCGAGGGCTAGTTGGGCACAATTGGCCGGCGTGGCGTAGAACAGATCGCTCCGATAGACCGCCTCGTAGAAGCGCCCATCGCAGGGAATACCCTCTTTCTCCAGCGCGGCAACGAACAGGTCCCGATGCGGGGCGGGGCGGCCCGGCTCCGGCCTGTACTGGAATACATAGCAATAGTGAGTCGGCAGTGTGACCGCGGGCTGCGCCGGCAGCGGGCGCACATGCGGGATCCCCGCCATCAACTCGCTAAGCAACGCCGCACGCTCGGCCCGCTTCTGGCGAAGCCCGGGCAGCCTCTCGATCTGACCGATCAGGAGCGCAATCTGCAGGTCCGTCATGCGGTAATTCAAGCCGATGAGGCGCTGGCCAAACTGGTCCGTGATGCTGGCGCGGCCGCAGTTCACCACGGTCTGGAGCGCTTCGTAATGCTCCAGCTTGTTGGTCGTAACCATGCCTCCTTCGCCCGAAGTCATGAGCTTGCTTTCCTGGAAACTGAAGCAACCGATGTCGCCGATAGAGCCCGCGCCGCGATGACGATAAGAGCCGCCGTGGGCGTGCGCGCAATCCTCGATCAGCGTCAATCCGTGCTCCGCCGCCAGCTTCAGCAGGCCATCCATCTCGGCGAAACGCATCGCGAGATGCACCGGAACAATCGCCTTCGTCCGCGGCGTGATGGCCCGGCGCACGCTCTCGACGTCCAGGCAGTACGTGTCCGGATCGATATCCGCGAACACGGGCACCGCGCCCATGGCGAGCGCGGCCGTCGCCGTCCCGTCCCACGTAAAGGCGGGGACGATTACTTCGTCGCCGAAGCCGATCCCCGCAGCCTGCAGCGCCACGGTGATGGCGACGGTCCCGTTCGCCACCGGCAGCGCGTACTTAACGCCCTGCAGTTCCGCGAAGCTGGCGCAGAACTCCTGGGCCAGCGCCGTAGGCAGCGGATAGCCTCCCCAGTGGCGGCTTTCCACCGTCTTGACAATGCGATCGATATCCGAGGCCTGGTATTGCGGCCACGGCGAGAAGGGCTTGCGGCGAACAGGTTCGCCACCGAGAATTGCGAGGGTGCTCATAAAAATTGAATCTCTATTTCACTTTTGATCCGAGATTACGACACATCGAGCCCGCCGCGCAACCTCTGGATCTTGACATTTTGCAGATGCAGAGGTAGACTCACGACACAGAGGCTCAAGAAATTGAAATGAAGTTTCACTATTCTGTCACAACCTGCCTGCTCCTGTCCGCGTCCGCATTGTTCGCCCAGGAGTTTCGGGCCACCATCTCGGGCGAAGTGACCGACCAGACCGGCGCCGTGGTAAGCGGGGCGAAGGTCGTCGCGCTCAGCGTCGAAAGAAACACCCCCTACGAGGGGTTCACGAACAGCTCCGGGCGCTACGTGATTCAATTCCTGATTCCGGGCAAGTACACGGTCGCCGTGGAACATCCCGGCTTCAAGAGCTACCGCCGGGAAGGCGTCAACATTCTCGCGTCCGATAGAGCGGCGCTCGACATCAAGCTGGAGTTGGGAGCAGTCGCGGACAGCGTGTCGGTCAGCGGCGACCTATCGGAGCTTCAGACCGAATCCGCCACCCGCCAATCCACGGTCGAGAACAAGATTCTGGAAGACGTACCGTCCGGCGGGCGCAACCTTTACGCGCTGGAATACAACGAGCCCGGCGTCATTAAGACCAGCACCTACTGGGGTTCGATGGAGTTGTACGCCTTCGGCAACGTCAATGGCGTGCAGATCAGCGGCGGCAAAGGCGGCGAGAACGAGACCGTGCTGGACGGCGTGACGAACACTAAAAGCGACCGCGGCGTGGCCTTCGTCCCCAACATCGCGGCCACCCAGGAGTTCACCATCCAGACCAACTCGTACGACGCGCAATTCGGCCGCGTCGGCGGCGGCGTCATGATGATCAACCTCAAGTCGGGTGGCAACAGCTATCACGGCCAGTTGTACGACTACTTCAAGAACGACAAGTTAGACGCCGGCGACTGGCAGAACAACGCCTACGGGCAGACCAGCCAGCCGTTCAAGAACAATACGTTCGGCTTCGAGGTAGAGGGTCCCGTGCGCATCCCGAAACTCTACGACGGACGCAACAAGCTGTTCTTCGTGATGTCGTTGGAGGGGTTGCGCGAGCACAATCCCGGCGGCCAGCAGGCCACTCTTCCGCTGGCGGAACAGTTGACGGGCAATTTCTCACACCTTTACAACGACAACGGAGACCTGGTCACCATCTACGATCCGCTCTCGACGAAACTCGGTCCGGACGGCCAGACGTACCAGCGGACGCCGTTTCCCAACAACATGATCCCCGCCCTGCGGATCAATCCCGTCGCTGCGAAGGTGGCCTCCTTCTACCCGGCGCCAAACTTTCCGGGGACAGGCCCGGCGAACACCAACAACTACGAGAAGATCCTTCCTTCGGTGAACCAGTACGATTCGTGGCTTGGCAAAATGGATTACATCGTCAGCGACAAGAGCCACATCTCCTTCCACTATGGCCAGACTCCCTGGCTGAATTACTCGAAACTGGTGTGGGGCACCAACGCCGCCGAGCCGACCGGCGAGTATCCTTCCACCCGTGTCCCGCGGTCCTGGGCGGCCGACTGGACGTACACGTTGAGCCCGTCGATGGTGTTTAGCTTGCGCGCCGGGCTGGGACGCTACGAAGGGTTCTCCGGCAACACCTACGGCAAGGATTTCAATCCGACGCAGTTGGGATTGCCGAGCTCTCTGGTTTCCCAGTTCGCCGTGCTGGAGTTCCCCCGGTTCAACATCCAGAATTACTCGCAGCTCGGATCGAGCGGGGTTTACAACTACCAAACGCAGGACGTCTATAGCTTGCAGCCTAGCGTGAGCTGGACTCGCGGGAGGCACATCCTGCATCTAGGAGGAGAGGCGCGTCGCTATAACGACAACAACCTGAGCGCGGGACTGGCCAGCGGTCAATACAATTTCAATCAAGGCTTCACCCAGGCGAACCCGCTCCAGGGCGACAGCACCTCGGGGAACGGATTCGCTTCGTTCCTGCTCGGCTATCCGTCGGGCGGCAACGTGGACACTCTCGTCAATCCGGCGTTTCGCGCGCATTACTACGCGCTTTTCGCCCAGGACGATTTCAAGATCACCTCTCGCCTGACGCTCAATCTTGGATTGCGGTGGGATTACGAAACGCCCCGCGAGGAGCGTTACAACCGCATGGTTCGCGGCTTCGCCTTCGATCAGGCGAGCCCGATCGCCGGAGCAGTCAAGAATTCGCCCGTGGCGGCGGGCTGTTCCGCTTGCGCCGCCGGCCTGACCGGCGGATTGCTATACGCAGGCAGCAGCGGCGATCAGCGCTACGCCTTTATCCCGCACCGGATGAACTTCCAGCCGCGCCTCGGCGCCGCCTATCGGTTCAATTCGCATCTGGTGTTCCGCGGCGGCTGGGCGCTGAGCTACCTCGGCCAGAGTTCCAACGGCCCGCAGACCGGCTACAGCCAGTCCACCCCGCTGGTTTCTTCGCTGGACGGCAGCCTCACTCCCGCTGTCTCGTTGAGCGATCCATTCCCTTCGAGCATTTACCCGAACGGCCTGTTGAAGCCCATCGGCAGCAGTCAGGGCCTGGCAACGAATTTGGGACAGGGCATCGCGTTCCAATATCTCGATCGCCCGCTGCCGCATTCCCAGCAGTACTCGGCGGGATTCCAGTACGAGTTGCCCTTGCCCGGCCCATGGATCGTGGACATCTCCTACGTGGGGAATCAGACCAAGCGTTTGCCCGTCAACATGGGATTGAACTTCATCCCGACGCAAGCGTTGACCAGCCTCCCGGTGGATCAGCGCGTGAATTACTTCACCCAGCAGGTGGCGAACCCGATGGCCGGGTTACTGCCGAACTCAAGCTTCAACGGCGCTACCATTCCCTTGCAGCAGCTCCTGGTAGCCTATCCGCAGTACTCCAGCGTGACGATGACGGATGTTCCGGTCGGGTCGCAACGCTACGACGGCGTCCAGATGAAGCTGAGTCACCGGTTCTCGCACGGCTTGTCGATGACCGTGGCCTACACCAATTCGAAAAACCTTCAGCGCCTGACGGTCCTCAACCCGCAGGACGTGAACCTCCAAAACGTTCTGAAGACGCCGCTGGAACACCGCCTGGTGGATTACGATGTGCCTCAACAGCTTTCGTTCATGTGGACTTACGATCTTCCCTTGGGACGAGGCAAGCACTTTGGAGCCGGCATGAATAAATGGATCGACGGCGCGGTTGGCGGATGGACCATCGCGGGCGTGTTCGCCTCGCACGGCGGCTTCGTGATTCCCTTCCCGAACGCCGCTCCGCTGGTCGCGCGAAGCGCGGCTTACAACGACGCTCAGCGCGACGCAATCGGCAAGGCGGGAGGAGAAACGCAATGGGACATCACCAACAACGTCTACTACAACACGTCGATTTTCCCGACCCAGTCCCAGGCTCCTTACACGCTCCGCAACTTCCCGACGGTGTTTCCGGATGTGCGGACCCGGCCGCTGAACATCGCCGATGTCTCTCTGTATAAGGAGTTCAAGATCCGGGAGAACCTCCGGTTCCAGCTTCATTGCGACGCTCACAACCTCGGAAATTTCCCGTGGATGTCGCAGACCTGGGGCGGCCATCCCGACCCCACTTCGGATGTCACCAACTCGCAGTTCGGCACTCTGCAGAACGAAATGGGGAACGAAGTAAGACTGTTCGTGCTGGTTGCTAAGATCGTGTTCTAGCCTTATGAAACTGCTTACTCTCGGTTTACTCACCTGCGCGGTTGCGCTTTCCGGCGCGGACATCCCTCGCGTGGAAGAGATGAAGGGCAAGACGGTCTTGCTCTTCACTCCCCACCCGGACGACGACGCCTTCTGCTGCGGAGGCACGCTGGCGCTGCTGGCGCGCAATGGCAACCGCGTCTACGTCGTCATCTACACGAATGACGACAAGGGCTCCTACGACCCCGACATGACCGGCGAGCGACTGGCCCGCATCCGCAAGTCCGAAGAGGAAGCCGGCAACCGCGCCCTCGGCATTCCGAGCGATCACCTGATCTGGCTCGGCCACCACGACGGAATGCTCGAATACGTAGACAGCAAAAGCCTCGTGGAACAGGCCACCGGAATCATTCGCAGGTACCGGCCGGATGTCGTGATGGCCGTCGATCCGGGCGCAGAATCGGTGCGATGGCACAAGACCGATCATCGTATGGCGGCGATGAACACGCTCGATGCGGTCCGCGCGGCGGAGTGGCACCTGTATTTCCCGAACCAGCGGCTCCAGCAGGGGCTCGAGCCCTGGCGCGTCCCGGAACTGTTGTTCTTCTACGTTCTGGACAAAGACGCGAACGTCCAGGTGAACATCGATCCCGTGATGGACAAGAAACTGGCCGCCGCGCTCTCGCATGTGAGCCAGTTCGAGCCGGGTGTCCACAAGTACAATCCCGACTGGAAGCCGGAGGACCGGAAGAAGGCCGAGGACGAGGTGAAGTCCATGCTCCGGCGGCGAGACGGTCACTACGTCGAGTCGTTCCGCTATGCGACGGAATTCAACCAGTACTAACTGTCTCTTTCTCTTTTTCGTGGCGCACGCACTCGCGCGTGCCGCGTCGCCACTCCTAGCGGTGCCTGATACGCCGTTCGTACAGGAGTACCGCGACGAAGTCGCCTATCCACGGATAGACAAAGCGGACCAACTGCGGGCGATCGCCGTGTCCGAGGACAACACGGTGTGGATCGCCACCAAAGCCGGTGTCTTTCATCGCCAGTCAGATGGATGGATCCAGGCTTTCAAAGGCTCCGCATACGCGCTGGCCGTGAGGCCCGGCGAAGTATGGGCTGGGACCTGGCAGGGACTCTACCGCGTCGAGAGCGGAACGGCCGAAAAGATCGACGCCATTGCGACGGTGCCCATCGTCGCCTTGTGTGCGGACGCCACAGGAGTAGTCGCGGCCACTCAATCGGCACTCTACGAATGGGACGGCGGGCGCTGGATTAGTTCGCCGTGGACCGGACCAAAGTCCATTCGTTCGATCGCGCGCGATTCGGAAGGCGGGCTATGGATCGCGACGGGCATGGGAGCGTACTACAAGAAAGGTGGCGCGCTCAGAGAGATCTACAAAGAGGCGGACCTGCTGACGGGCGAACTGCGCTCGGTCGCAATCACGCCGGCGGGCGATGTGTGGCTAGGCGGCCTCGGCGGCCTCGATATCTACCGCAAGGGCCGTCGCGCGGAGTCGCACAACACTACCAACGGCATGCCGAATCAGGACGTGCGCTGTCTGGTCGCGGAGCCGGACGGCACGGTGTGGGCCGGCACTGCTTTGGGGGCGGTGCGCCGCATCGGTGGGCGCTGGTCGTTGCGCTACAGCCGGCGCTGGCTGCCATCGGACGACGTGCGAGGGATTGCCGTGGGCCACGACCACACCGTGTGGGTGGCGACCTCGGCCGGGCTGAGCGCCATCCGCCGCAAGCAAATGACGCTCGCCGATAAAGCGGACCACTATCTGCAAACCTGTTTGGCCCGCCACGTCCGTGCTCCATACCTCGTCGAGCAATGCGACCTGAAGGCGCCCGGAGACACGGAACATTTCACGCCCCGCGACGACGACAACGAAGGTGGATACACGGGCGCCTACCTCGTCATGGAATCGTTTCGGTACGCCGTGACGAAGGATCCGCGCGCGCTTGAAAACGCCCGCAAGGCTTTTGGCGCGATGAAATTCCTGCAGGAAGTGACGGGAACCAGCGGCTTCTTCGCCCGCACGGTGGTTCCGTCGGACTGGACTCGCATACACGACGGGAACGAGACGATCCCGCCGGAGGAACGCGCCGACCGCATCGTGCAGAACCCCCGCGACAAGCCGCTGGAAAACCGCTGGCGGCGAAGCGCGGACGGCAAGTGGCTCTGGAAGGGCGACACCAGCTCCGACGAGACCAGCATGCACTTCTTCGCGTACCTCACTTACTATCGGCTGGCCGCGGACGAGGCGGAACGGCAGGTGGTTCGCGAACACGTCCGCCGGATTGCCGATCACATGATCGCCGGCGGTTACACGTTCCGCGACATCGACGGCAAGCCGACCTTGTGGGCCGTGTGGTCGCCGGAGAAACTGAACGGTGATGCGGACTGGCGGGCGGAACGCTGGCTGAACGGCCTGGAGATCCTGGGGTATCTGCGGCTCGCCGAACTGGTGACTGGCGACGCGAAGTACCATAGGGCCGCGCTCGCTCTGATCGACAAGGATCACTACGATGTCCTGGCGCGCCGCCCCCTGGCCACCGAGCCGTCGGAACGCACGCATTTCGACCAGGAACTCGCGGGCGCGGCGTTGTCTCTGGCCCTAACCGAAGACGACCCGCGTTTACGCAAGATCTACGAAGAGGGGTTGGCGTTCTGGTGGCAGCGCGTCCGCTCGCAGAACAGCCCGTGGTTCAATTTCATCTGGGCATCCCTAGCGAATCCGGCCGACCCCACCGCCTTCCACCTGAACGAGTGCGTCGACGCTCTCCGAGACGAACCCCTCGACCTGGTGCAGTGGACGGTGGACAGTCGCAAGCGCGAGGATGTGCGCCTGGTCCACGAACCCGTGCTCGACGACGTGCAAGTGGATCGCATTCTGCCGCCCAGTGAACGCGCGACCATTCGTTCGGACAGCAATCTATACAGCGCGGTGCGGGGCGAAGACGGAATGTCGGAAAGCAGCGGCGTCTTCTGGCTCCTGCCCTACTGGATGGGACGGTATTACGGATTCATCGACGGACCGAAAAGCATCACCGCGATCGCCCACCGCGGCGAGCACCTGAGTCACATCGAAAACACGCTGCCCGCTTTCCAGGCCGCCATCGACGCCGGCGCGGACTACTTCGAGTGCGACGTGCGCACGACTGCCGACGGACGCCTGGTGCTGATGCACGACGGAACGGTCAATCGCACGACCAACGGCAAAGGCCGCGTCTCCGATCTGACCTTCGATCAGATCCGCGCGCTAGGCGTTCCGACATTCGAGGAGGCGCTGAACCTCGCCAAGGGCCGCATCGGAATCTACGTAGACAACAAACAAACCAGTCCCGCGGCGCTGGTGGAGGCGATCGAGCGCGCCGGCATGGGCGACCGCGTAGTCATCTACGGCGGTTCCGAGCTGCGGCAAATCCACGCGCTGCGTCCCGCATGGAAGGTGATGCCCGAAGCGGACAGCGTGTCCCACCTGGGGAGAGTCATCGATGATCTGCACCTGAAGGTAGCGGCCTTCGATCGAAACGACTTCAACCCCGAGACGATTGCGGTAGCGGGCAAAGCGGGCATCGACATCTTCGTCGACCGTCTGGGCCCGCAGGACAACGAGCCAGGCTGGCAATCGGCCATCGACGCCGGAGCTACCGGCATTCAAACCGACCATCCCGCGGAACTAGTCCGGTACTTGCGGGCGCGCCGGTTGCACCGGTAATCGCTTGACCGGAGAACACCACGGTAGTGAGCGACGCTGTTGAGCGAGTTGATCGAGCGGGGGCTGGATTTCAGCTCCCGCGTTGACATGCTCTATTTCGATTTGCGGTCTATGGCATCTTTAAGATGCTTCGCGCAGGCCTCCGCAGAGCTTTGTTTCCCATGGGCAGAATTAGACTTATTTACTGAATAAGCGAATACTACGACGGCAGTCTTTGTATCCGTAAGCTTGATACTGGCGGTCTCTGTTGAGTGCCAGCTCCCCTTGAGCAATATCTTCGCCGCCCCTGCCTTTTGACTCTCGGCTGCGCCAGACAGCTCGAAATCCGCGCCATCACGTTGCTCTATTATGACAACCGGCAGGTTTTTCTTTTTAATCGCTGCTTTTATATAGGCCTCATATCCATCCCTTGGCGCTACAAAGATCTTTGACCCTGCGGGAATAGTTGTTTGCGACCAAATAGCCGGAGCGCTAAGTATCGCCATGATCACTGTGACGGCATGTTTGTAATTCAACATATGAGCCTTTTATTGCCCCTCGATCTTCTCTTTCATGTGTTTCGCACATGCTTCGGCAGCGCTCTGCTTGCCGCGCGCTGAATTGGACTTGTGGACAGCGTAGGCGAATACGACCTCGTCTGTCTTGATATTAGTGATTTTGATACCGGCTTCTTCCATAGAGTTGGCCGAACGAGCAAACAGCATTTTGGCCCAGCCGGCCTTTTCACTTTCCGCAACAGCAGAGATTTCGAAATCAGCCTTGTCACGCGATCCAACCACCACGACGGGAACCTTCTTTTGCTGAATTCCGGCAGCCAGATACGTTTCAAACCCGCCCTCCACAGGAGCAATAAACACTCTGGCTCCTCGAGGAATAGGCTTGTCAAGTGCAGCCTTTGATGATTGGGCACTTGCAGTAAGAGTTACGAGCATCAACAACAGCCATCGAACGGCGACGAGCCTTATCCGAAACATAAGCTCTCCTTTGTGAGCGACGCCCTTTAAAGGCCAGACGGATCAATGGTCATAGTGTACTCTGTAGCACCCTTCTAGGCAAGCCCGCAAAGTCGATAACTATGGTTCATAAAGCCATCAAGTTGACATCCGAACCAACTCTGTGAGGTGCTTAGGTCGATGCATAGCCGATCTGCCCTTCTCCTTTTTCTTCTTGGCGCGTTTTTGTCCACCGCGCAGAACGCAACGTTTAACCACCACCCCGTCACGCTGGATGGCGAAGGGAAGCTATTGCCCTGGACGCCTTACGATCGCGTGCTGCGCCTGGCGTGGGACTTTCTCCTGAACAAGGTGCAAACGGAAGACAACGGTCTGAAGACCTACTACGCATACTGCTGCCTCGATCCGGAGAAGATGCGCGGGACCGCCTGGCCGCACAACCCTGCCGGGCTGAACGCCATGCTGGCCGACTCCGCCGCGGCGTACTACGCGTACTCGGGCGACCGCAGGGTCGTCGATCTCGTGCGAGGCCTGCTCGACTACCAGATCGCCCATGGCACGACGCCGGCGGAGTGGAAGTGGCCGCGAGTGCCGTACGCGAGCTCCGACCACGGCGCGACGGAATACCGCGGAGCGTTCGAACTCCAATATGACAAGGTGCATATCGGACGCGGCGACGGATACGGCGTGATCGAACCGGACAAGGTGGGCGAGTTGGGGTTCGGCTACTTGAAATTCTACGAGCTCACGGGCGACTCGAAGTACCGCGACGCGGCGGTGGCATGCGCCAGCGCGCTGTCCCGCAACGTGCGCGAGGGAACGGCGGAGCGCTCGCCATGGCCGTTCCGCGTCTACGCCGAAACGGGATTTGTGCGCGAGGAATACACGGCGAATGTCATCGGCCCCATCCGGCTGTTGGACGAGTTGATTCGGATCGGAGCGGGGAACACCGGCGCGTACCGGCAGGCGCGCGACACCGCGTGGAAGTGGCTGATGGCTTTCCCCATGAAGAACAACGTCTGGGTGAATTACTTCGAGGACATCCCGTTCATGGACAAGCTGTGGAATCTAAACCAGTACAGCCCGATGGAAACGGCCCGCTATCTCATGGATCACCCAAAAGCGGACCCAGACTGGCGCGCGCACGCGGGCGCGCTACTCGAGTTCGTCGAGAAGACGTTCGCGGTCGACATTCCGAATGCGCGCGGCGTGCAGTGGGGCGCAAACGCCATTTCCGAACAACTGGACTACATGCCGAAGATGGGCAGCCACACGTCGCGGTACGCTTCGGTGTCGGCCCGTTGGGCGGAACTCGCAGGCGACGCGGGTGCCAAGGAGAAAGCCTACCGGTCCCTGAACTGGGCGACGTACATGGGTAACGAATCCGGCGCGGTGAACGATCAACCGGACCTGCAGCATGCCGGAATCTGGTTCAGCGACGGATATGGCGACTTCATCCGCCACTTCGTCTACGCGATGGGCGCGCAGCCCGAGTGGGCCCCCGCGGGGCAGGACCACCTGGTGCGATCGTCCTCTGTCGTCTCGGATGTGAAGTACGTCCAAGGCCGCATCGCGTATCGGACTTTCGATAAAGACTCGGTTGAAGTCCTGCGGCTGAGCTTCACGCCGGCGGCCGTTCGCGCGGGAGGGAAAGATCTCCCGAAGACGAACTGGACCTTCGACCCGAAACTCGGCGTGCTCCGCATCCACCATGTAGGAGCAAACGAGCTACTTGAGGTCCGCGACGCTGCCAGAGACTCCCACTAAATACGCGAGGTTGTCGAAGCGCAGGCCCTCGCCGTTCTCGAACTCGAAGATAATCGCCGAGCTCTGGTCGCGCCAGCCGGTCTTGATGCGCTTTACTTCGCCGGCCTTGATCGTTTCTGAAAACTCGCGCAGCTCGGGTGAGTGGATCGTCACCACGGCATCGCGGGGACCGGAGTTCTGGATGTCGATGCCTTGGAAAATGCGCGGGTAGTAGAACCGGAAACTGGCGCGCTTCGCAGCCGGGTCTGCCAGGGCGAGGTTGAACGTGCCGAACGCTCCGTGAGGAGTTCCGATACGCCACGTTCCCTTGCCCCAGTCGACGCCACCGGAAGGATACTCGCCGCGCAACGGCGTTCCCGCGGGCAAGTGAGGATCGTCGAAGGTGATCAGGATGGGAGGGACTCTTCCGCCCTCGCCCTGGATGTCGATGTCGCGGGACGACTGGTGCCGTATGCGCAGCACCTTCGTTTTGTCGTCGAACACATAGCCTTCGCGCGTCAGATCCTGGCGCTTAGTAAGCGGGCGGCCGCCGGCCGAAATGGACTCCGGCGTGAAATCGAGCCGCAGCACGTCCTCCGAATCGGCATCGAAGGTCGAGTACGTGACCGCCCCCAGCGCGTAGGCGATCTTAGTCACTGGCGACAGGGATCCAAGCAGGTGCGACTCGTCGGCGGGCGCCCACTCGGGCACCGCCCAGAACGCATCCATGATGCGGCGCGGGCCATCGGCGTACTCATCGGTGAACCACCACTGGTTGGTGAAATTCGCGTGCGCATCGCGCGACAGGCCCTGGAAGTAACTCACCCAGTTGTAGGACCGGTAGGCCTCTTCCTTGTAGGCGGGGTCGCCGGTCTTGGCGTAATAGAACGCCTCAATCGCAGCCAGGCGCGCGGTGTGGCTATCGCAGCACTGATTCGGAACGTTGCAGCAATAAGTAATCCCGTTTCCCTGCTCGGTGGTGACCGTCGCGCCGTGGACTTTGTATTTCGGCCATTTCGGTGTCGTCTTGACCCATTCGATCAACTGCCGGGCGTGCTCGCGCCATTGGGGATCCTTGTCGGGATGAAGCATGACGTAGCGGGCGTACTCGAGCGGGATCACCTGGTTCATGTTCTCCATGGAAGGGGTGACGTCCTCGAAGTAGCCGACCCAGACGTTATTCTTCATGGGATACTTCTGCAACCAGTCCCACGCGCCCTGGCGCACTTTCCGGTATTTCGAGACGTCGCCCTGATCGAGGCGGATCAGCTCATCGAACAGCATGATCGGTTCGACCACGTTGGCCGAGTACGAGCCCATGCCGTTGCCTTCCACTTTGCCGTCGCGTGCGTAGCAGCGCACCGGCCACGGCGAGTTCTTCTCGTCGCCCGTCTTGAAATTCTTCGTCAGCGCGTCGGCGCACCGCAGCGCGGCTTTCAGATACTTGGTGTTGCCGGTCGTTTCGTAGAAACGCACGTACGCGTAGCCATCCTCGCCAACGACGTGCGGCTCGATGTAGTCCTCGCCGTGAACGCTCCAGCCGGTATAGCGAAGGGCGCCTGGATTCGCCGACGTGTACGGCACTTTCGACCATGCGTAGTTCTCCGGAGTCAAACCGTTTTCCAGTTCGTAGTCGATGAAGTCCTGGAGAAAAGTGATGGTGCGCGGGTCGCCGGTGTAGGGGTACAAGCGTTCGATGAAGCCTTGCATCATCGCCCGCAGGTAGGCGGTGGAGTTAGCCCAGTGCCAGTCCGGCTGCATTTCGAACGTGGTCCGGTCGAAATCGAAACAGCAGAAAAAGTAGTGATTGCGCTGGCGGTTGAACTGATCCCACAGAATGGTCCATTGCGCCAGGACATGCGACGAATACGAGTAGCCCGTATCGGATGGCATCGGAAAGGGGAGCAACTTTCCACCGGCGTCGAGGCGCACGGGGCGTCCGGCGATGGAGGGTTCGTCGACCGTGGAAAGAACCTGGAATTTGTCCTGCGCGCCCAAGGTCAGTGCGGACAGGGAGACGATTAGGAAGGTCTTAGTAGCTCGTGTCATATTTCATGATCAAAACGGTGGACGCCAGCACGATGGCCGCGCCGAGAATAGCGCCTCCGCCCAGTCTTTCGCCGACCAGCGTGACCGCGAGGAACACGCCGAAAACCGGCACCAGGTACAGAGACGCCGAAGCCGTGGTGACATCCAGGTGTTGCAGCGCCGCGAAGAACAACAACATGGATGCCCCGTACATGAAGAAGGCCAGGAACGCGAACGCGGCCCAGCTCTTCCAATCGAAGGTTGAGAACACGCGGAGATGGAACGGTTCCACCCAAAGGAGCAGCGGTATGCTGGCGAGCGACGCCATGATGTAGCTGAAGATCAGGATCTCGATTTCCTCGAACTTCTTCATCAGCCCCTTGCAGTACACGTTGTAGAACGACGATCCGAAACACCCGCCGAAGATGAGAACGTTGCCGGTGAGATATTTCATGTTGCCGAACGACGACTCGCGCAGGTCCCCCGCCGAAAGCAGCAGCACGCCGGTCAATCCGATGCCCAGCGACAGGAGTCGCAGGCGCGTGATCTTCTCGTGCAGCATCAACGTTGCGAGCACCGCGCTGATTACGGGAATGAGCAGATTCAGGATCGCGCCGTTGGACGCGAGGGATTTGCTGATGCCCCAAGTCATTCCGAGCTGGGCCAGTACCTGACCGCCGATACCGGCGATGGCGAACTGCACCCAATCGCGCGCGGTCGGGCGGCCCGCGTTCGGATTTCTTCGCCGCATCCGCAGGAGCAGGGGCACGAACAAAATGGTCGTGACGTAGAACGGCACGAAGGTGATCGCAATCGGACCCATGTGGCGATCGAGGAATTTGATCGCCGTCCCCTGCGCCGACCACATCAGAGATGCCAGCGCGAGCAGCAGAAAATACCACGCCGTGCGGCTTTTGTTCGTAGCGCTCATGCGGCGTCCACCACGCCGAGACCGAATTTGTCGGCCCCGGCCGAGCTGCCTTCAAAAACGTAGGGCGTCCACGATCTGGCTTCCGCGTAGCGCTGCACGACACGGCGCAGGGCGTCTCCGGCATCGCGGCGGCCCAGCACCGCGACCGTGCCTCCCGCGCCGCCGCCCGTGACTTTTGCTCCGAACAGGCCGCTCTGAACGCCCTCGGCGCGAACCAGCTCAACCAGCAGGTCCGTAGCCTCGTTGCCGAGTCCGCATTCCGTGTAGGACCAGTGAGATTGATACATCAGGTCTCCCATCAACACATAAGCGGCGCCGCGCGCCAGTTCGACAAAGAGCTGGATGCGCTGGTTCTCTTCGACGGCATATCGCGTACACGCGCGCACGCGGTACTGAATTTCCGGGCGGACGTTGGTGAAAGGATCCGCGTGATGGTCGTACAGCGCGAGGAACTCTGCGCCAGACATGCGCTCGGGCAGGCGGGATTCGTAGCGCGCGCGAAAGACCGAGACGGGAATGTTCGATGCGTAGCCGTTCCAGCGCGGATCGGTGTAGCGCGGAATGCGGCCGCTTTCATCCAGCGTCACGCTGTCGCAGATCATGCGGAGACCCATGAACCCAGCGGCGCGCGCGGCTTCGTACTCGATGCCGGTTACGGCGTGGCTGACGCCCGAATCGATTCCCCAACATTGGATGTCTTCCGGAAGCTTGACCAGCGGCCGGGCCTCGCAGGGCTGGCAGAGCAGGGGCAGCACGTACCCTTCATCGCCGAGCACGGATGCGGCCTGGTCCATGATGCCGCAGGCGGACTCGGCGATGACGTTCTCCGCCCACTGGCAAGCTTCGGCCAACTCAATTCCATGGAGGTCGATGCCGTAGCATCGGGCGGCGGCCTTCATTACCGAAACCTCGACCGCGGCGGACGAACTGACGCCTTTGTTGAGTGGCACCTCCGACCGGATGAACACACTCGCGCCCGTCGTGGCGCGCTCCGGGAAGTGGCCGCGCAGCCAGTAGAAAAGACCGAGCGTGTATGCCGTCCAGCGGGTGCCCGGTTCGCGGTTGACCAATTGACGAACGGTCGCGTCGTCCTTGAGGGCGCCGAGGCCGAACTCCACCCGGCCGCTCCATCCTCGCTCTTCCATCTGCGGATTCCAAAAAATAATCTGATCGTCGTCGCGCCGCTGAGCTGCGGCCCACGTGGCCTCCCGGATGGTTGCCTGAAACACGAGACCGCCGGTGTAATCCACGTTGCCGCCCATCATGTCGAGGCGGCCTGGCGCTCTGGCAATGTAGATCGGGGCGTTGTCCGCGAAGAACTGCCCGGCGCCCCGGTGCTCGCGGACGAGGGTCTCGAACGTCGAATTCATGCAAGTTCCCGGATGCTGTTCACCACATACGCGATCGCGTCATCGGACAGGCGCGGGTGAATCGGGATGCTCACGTATTGGTGGAACAGTTCCTCCGCCACGGGGCATTCGCCTTCACTGTGCCCCAACTTCCGGTACGCCGTCGTCAGGTGGATCGGCATGTAGTGCGACCATACCTTGATCCGCTTGGCCGTATACATCTCCCACATGAAATCTTCTTTCGACCCGGGCTCGACGAGAACGCAATAGGCGTGGAAGACGTGCTTCACGTCGGGCGAGACGTAGGGAAGGCGAAGGCCTCGGATGCCTTGCAGCAATTCGCAATACCGGTTGGCGATCTCGATGCGGCGGGCGTTGAACCCATCGAGCTTGCGGAGTTGCGCCAGTCCGACCGCGGCCTGAGCGTCCGTCATGCGGTAGTTGAAACCGATGTCGTCGAAGTCGAGATACCAGTACCGCTTGCCCATGGGGACGACGGCTTCGTCGAGCGGCAGATACTTCCCCTTCGGGTCGTAAGTGCGGCAGCACAACGAGCGGAAGGAGAGCATGCGCTCGTAGAGGTCGCGCGTTCCGGTGGTAATCATTCCGCCTTCGCCGAGCGTCACCATGTTCTTCTGCTGATGGAAGCTGAACACGCCGATGTCGCCGAGCGAGCCGGCCTTGCGGCCCTTGTATTCCGCGCCGGGGGCGTGCGCGGCGTCCTCGACTACGACCGCGCCCCGCGCGCGCGCGATCTCGTTCAAGGCGTCCATGTCGCAACACTGCCCGAACAAGTGGACAGGCAGAATGGCCTTGGTTCGCGGCGTCGCCTTCGAAGCCACGGAGTCAGGATCCAGGTTCAGGGTCCGACGATCGATGTCGGCGAAGACGACCTTGGCTCCGAGCGTGGCCGCCGCATTCGCGGTCGAGATCCAACTCAACGGCGTCGTGATGACTTCATCGCCAGGACCAACGCCGACGGCCCTCAGCGCGAGTTCGAGACCGGCTGTCGCGGAAGTAACCGCCAAGCCGTAGCGGCAGCCGCAGTACGCGGCGAACTCTTCTTCGAATTGCTTTACTCTAGGGCCGCAGGAGGGCGCGTTCGCCTTGAGCACATCGAGTAGCGCCTCCCGCTCCTCTTCGCCGTAACACGATCCGTGTCCGAACTCGAGTTCAAAAATTGGCTTGGGTAAGTCCATGAAAACACCTTTCGATTACCTCATCGCAGTTGGGGATCGGGGTCCCGCACAGGGAGGCGATCTTATCGGTCAATAGAAAATGATGCAGTCCCCGCGGCGCACGGCCGGGCATCGGAGAGGTCTGCGGTTGAACGAGACTGGCGGGATAATTCATCCGGCGCGCGAGCCGCATTCCCAACTCGTATCGGGACACGGCGTCCGACGACCCGATGTGATACAGGCCGCCGGGCGCGCCGTCGAGCAACTCCAGCAGAAGCGCGCAGAGCGTCGTCACGTCGATGGGATTCCGGTACTCGAACGTGGGGAACGCCACCGGCTCGTCCTTCGCCCATCGATTCGCGATGCCATCGAGCATGGAGTTCGTTCCCTCCCGGCCCGCGAAACCGAGCACGAGGCCGAACCGGACGATCAGCGCGCCGGGCGCGTGCACAGCCACTTTGCGCTCAGCCTCGGCTTTGGTCTTTCCATAGACGCTGACGGGCGTCGGCGCATCGTCTTCCGAGTAGCCTTCCCGGGCGCCATCGAAGACCGCGCCCGACGACGTGAACAGCAACCGCGCACCCGCCGCGGCGCAAGCGCGGGCCACGTTCAACGCGCCCTCGACGTTGACTCTCGACGCAAGCCGCGGTTCCGCCTCGCAACGGTCGATGTCGGAGAGCGCGGCAAGCAGGACGACGGCGTCCGGCCGGGACCGGTCGAGGGCCGCGGCGACGCTCGCCGGGTTCGCGACGTCGAGCCCGGCAACACGCTCGCCACGAGTGACTTCATAGCCGGCGCGCGCGGCTTCGCAAGCGAGATGTCCGCCCACGAAGCCGCTGCTGCCAATGATGAGAACGCCCCGTCCGGCGCTCACGGTTAAAAGAATAGCCTCAGGCCGAACTGGAATCGGCGAGGGTCCACCGAGGTTGAAGAGACCTGTCCTTCCGTGGTGCTCCCGACGCCCGAATCGGGCGCCGAGAAATTCGCGTGATTGAAGCTGTTGAAGACGTCGGCCCGGAACTGCAACTGAATACGCTCCGTTAGGTGGAAGCTCTTGAAGAGCGACGAATCCAACTGCTGCTGCCCGTCCGCGTGCAGGGGGTTGATCCCGGCGGTGCCGTAGGTCTGCTCCTGCGTCTGATCCACAAAGGCGCTGGTGTCGAACCACATGTTCGGAGTCGGGTTGGAGATCTCGCCGTTGCCGATTCGGTTCGGGCGGTTGCCTTGCCCGTTGTTCAGCAGGCTGACACTGGAATAGACGTCGAACCTCGTGCCGCTGCGGATGTGGACCAAGCTGGAGTACTGCCAACCGCCGACGACGAGATCGAGCGCGCGGTTCATGTTGCCCCCTACCGGTTTGCCGCGGCCGACCGGGATGTCGAGGGTGAATTGGGCGTTGAAGATGTGCGCGATGTCCTGCTGGGTGGGGCCGTAGTACTGGTTCACGTTGGTCTGATCGATGTCATTCCCGTTGGAGAAGTTGCGGCCGTGCGCGTAGCTGGCGTTGATGAAAATGTACCGGGTGACGTTGGCGGCCAGCCGCGCGGTAATCGCGTCGTACCAACTGCCGGCCTCGGAAAACGAGACCGGGATATCGCCCAGGTTGGGATACTGACTGTACAGCGGGCGGCGGGTCTGGTAGTCCACGTTGGCTGACCCGGGAGGCGCCTGGTTGATGTTCCGGCCGTGCAGGTTGTTGCTGCCCGTCACGCCCAGGTATCCGATATCGAGGACGATGCCGGGACGAATCTCCCGCTCGATGTTAAAGCTCCGCTGGTCGACGCGCTGGCTCTTCCAGTTCGCGGTTACGCCGCGGATTACGGCGTTGCTGGGAATAACGAGTTTGCCCGACGAATCGTACACCGCGTTGGCCACGGGGATCCCGTCCCGCGACAGCAGCAGGTTG
Source organism: Acidobacteriota bacterium (assembly GCA_025353165.1). Taxonomy (GTDB): domain Bacteria; phylum Acidobacteriota; class Terriglobia; order Bryobacterales; family Bryobacteraceae; genus TMP-7. Next base: position 22,505 of record JANXRE010000081.1, read on the forward strand.
GGAGTGAGATTGTTGGCCGAATTAAAGGCCTGCTTGGCATAGAAGGGATAGGTCAGTCCCTCGATGGTCAGGGGGCCGGCCCAGTATGCCATCCAATACGAGATGCCGTAGCCGGCGCGCACGCTGGTCTTGCCATGGTCGGGCGACCAGGCGAATCCCAGCCGGGGACCCCAGTCGTTCTTGTCGAGATTCAACGCCGGCGCGCGGTTGCCGCTGCCGGCCACCAGCAACTGGTTGGTTCGAGCGTCCCAGTTGGACTGGCGGTTAAACCGCTCGATGGGGCGGCTGACCAACTCATACCGCAGGCCGAGGTTTAGGGTCAGGGAGGGCAGCACCTTGTAGTCGTCCTGCGCGTACCATGCGTTCTGCCAGTAGGTCTGGTACGGCACGCCGGCGACGAAGCGGGCGCGGGCGCTGGAGGTCATCGTGCCGAGCAGGAAACTCGGATACGCGAAGGGCGCGCCAGCCCCGTCGTAGGACGTCATGGCCGGGTCGAACGAGATTGCACCGCGCGGATCGTCGCCGCCGATGGTGTCGGCCGAGGTGTCGTGAACGTGGTTGAGGTTCGTGCCGACCTTGATGTTGTGCGAGCCCTTCACCCAAGTGAAGTTCTCGGTCATGGATATGGTGTTGCTGATGATGAAGGCGACCCAGTCCGGCTGCCCGATGTTGTGCAGCGGAGGGATGTTCCCGAACTCGAAGATGCCCTGGGTCGCGATGTCGCCCAGGTTCCCGTTGGGAATGCCGAAGGAGTTGTTCCAGTTCTTGTCCATGCTCTTGTTGCTGGTGTGCACATTCGTGCGGTTGTAGCCCAGGCGGAACTCGTTCATCTTGTTCGCGCTGATGGTGAACAGGTCGGAGATTTGCATGTTCTGGTTCAGCGAAACGGAATCGGCATTGCCATTCTGGAAGAACTGGTTGATGTCGGTGGAGTTGTCGTTCACCGAGGAAAGGATCGAATAGCGGACGAACATGCGGTCGCGGTCGGATCGAATGTAGTCCAGCCGGCCATCGCCCTGGTGGGCCGTTTGCGCGTTCCTATTCAGGTAGTAAAGGTTGTTGTTCACGCCCGGCAGGTTCGCCGAGCCGAAGATGTGCGCGGCGTCGATCTTCGCCGAGGCCGCATCCCAACGGCTGGCCGGAATGATATTCCCGGTAAACGGCGTGGCTGCGGTGACGTTTCCGTTGGCGTCGAACTGGCGGGTGAACGGATCGTAGATCTGCCCGTACATGTTGCCGGCGTTATCTTTCGGTTGGGTGGAATCGTACAGCTCGGAAAAATCGCCGTTGTACATCTTGCTGGTCGGGGCGGTGGTGCGGCCCGGGCTGCTGGTGCTGAAGAGGGTACGCTGATAGTCGGCGAAGAAGAACAGCTTGTTCTTCATCACCGGTCCGCCGAGCGCGCCTCCGAATTGATTGCGGCGGAACGGCGTGTCGGTGGTGGCGAAGAAGTTCCGCGCGTCGCTGGCGTTGTTGCGGACGAACTCGAATCCCACGCCGTGATATTCGTTCGTGCCGGACTTGGTGACAACGTTGATCACCGCGCTGCCCGAGAAGCCGAATTCGGCGTTGTATTTCCCAGTGTAAACCTGCACCTCCTGGATGCCTTCGATGGGCGGGGACACGCCGACATAGGCGTTCTGAGGCTCGCGGTTGGGGATGCCTTCGATGTAGACGCTGTTGGCGTTCGCGTCGACGCCGCCGACCGAGGCGAGCTGCGGGCGCGTCAGACCGACCGCCGACCCATTTTCGCCGCCGTTGGTGCCGTAGTTGCCGCTGCCTACGTCGTTATTCGCTCCGGGCATGAGATTCACCTGGTATAGCGGGTTCCGATCGAGGTTCGGCAGCCGGTCCAGATCCGTGTGGCTGAACGTTTGCGACAGTTCCGACGTGTCGGTCGACACGGCAATGGGAGCCGCCTGAACGTCCAGCACCTGGCGCAGCTCGCCGACTCTCAGCTCGAAATCGATGCGCGCGATGCCGCCCGCGTTGACGGTGACCGCCGACCGCGCGTACTTCTGAAAGCCTTCCTTCGTCACCTCGACGCGGTACGTGCCGGGCAGGAGGAAGTTCAGCAGATACTCTCCGGATTCCTTCGTCGTCGCGTTCACGACCGTGCCCGTCGCGTCGTTGGTGGCCCGTACTTGCGCGGCCGGAACCGCGGCCCCGCTGGTATCGTTTACGAATCCCGATACTCTTCCGGTGTTGATCTGTGCCGCCAGAAAGGCGGCGACGGCCGCCACGGCGGCCAGGAATCTGATTAAACTTCGCATTGCATTATTCTCCTGCGCCAGTTGGAAAAAATGGCGACAGACAGCCCTTTCCGCCCGAGTTCGGGCGCAGAATCCGCAGGTTACAGTTGCGGAAAAGGTATCTGTCACTCATTTTTTTCAACGCGCCACCAACATTTTGGTTAACTTCCGAAGCCGCGCCAAGTGCCCCGGCTTAATCTGCTTGTCCGTAATCACGAGATCGCAGGCGTCGGCGGCGCAGAGGCGGTACATCGCCTCGACCCCGATCTTGCTGCTGTCCAGCACGAGAATCCGCTCGCGGCCCGCGCGCAGGAGCGCCCGGGGCATCTCCACGTCGTAGTTCATGACGCCTTTACCGAATGACAGCGCGGCGGCGCCGAAGAAGACTTTGTCGGCGTGGATTCCTTCGAGAGCTTCGGCAACCACCGGCCCGATCAGGTCGTGGCTGGCGCGGCGGTATGCGCCCCCGATGAGATGGACGCGCACTCCATCGCTGGCCGAGAGTTCTTCCAGCACCGCCAGCGAGGCCGTGATGACGGTCACGTCCCTCGCGCCGGAAAGATGGCGCGCGATGTAGCGGGTTGTGGTTCCGGAATCCAGCACTACGGTCTCGCCGGTCTTCACCAGCGACGCCGCGGACCGCCCGATCGCGTCCTTCTCGGCGGACATTTTTTGGGCTCGGTCGAGGAAGCTCTTCTCGACGGATCCGAAGGGGATCGCCATGGCTCCTCCGGGAGTGCGGATGACGAGGCCCGATTCCGCAAGCTTGTGCAACGTCCGGCGGACGGTCATCTCCGAGACGTCGAAGTTCGCGGCGATCTCGGAGATGGAGGCGGTTCCCCTGGCTTTGACCAGGCGCAGTACTTCCGCGCGTCGTTCCAAGGGGGCGTGGACCGCGGGTCCGTTGTTAAAATTTAACAGGTTGAGTGTTAATTATTAACAAATCGGGTGCCCGGAGTCAAGAGCTTTGTTTGCTTGACGCCCGAGTGCGTGCGCCGCCTAGGAGCGACAGACTACCGGAAAACAATTTTCAACTCCGCCGCCTCGCCCTTCCGCACTTCCACTTCCTGAACCATCTCGCCGAACGACTCGTGCCACGCCGCGACCGTGTACTTCCCCGGCGGCAGCGGATCGAATGTGAACTCCCCGCTCGCGTCGGTCACCGCGGAATACGGGTGATCCAGCACGCCAATGTAAGTCTTCATCCACGCATGGATGTTGCACTTCACCGGAATCATTACCTCCGGCCGCGCAAACCGGCGCTGCAAGTCCGGCGAGGAGGGAGGCTGCTGCTGGTTCCAATCCCGGTTGTTCCGCGGCGTCGGGTGGATGTTGTGCGATACCGGATCGCTGTTCTTCACCGTGATCGTCTGCCCCGCTCGCAGCGCAACCACCCGAGGGGCAAACAGGCACCCATGCTGGTCCAGCACCACCGAGGTTCGGGGCGGCTCGAACGTTTTCCCCTTTAACCCCGCCTTCACGTACACGAAGACATTGGCGAGTTTCCCGTCCTTGGCCTTGACCGTCTCATCGAATACGGGCGCGTTGTGCAGCGCGGCGCAGTCCGGCTCGGCCTCCATGGAAATGCGCTTCGCGGCCGGCGCATTCCCCGCAAACAGCACCGTCCCGCGCACGCCGCCGGCCGTCGCGCGGTCCACCTGGTAATACTTCGGCGCGTGTTTGCACCCGGCGCAAACGAGAACCGCCACAAGAATAGTTCGCTTCATTTCTCTCCCGTCAGTGACTCCAGAAACGCCACCAGATCCGCCTTGTCCCTCGCCGTTAAACCCGTCAGCGGCCGGATCAACTGGTCTCGGTATGGATTCGAATTCCCGCCGCCCACGTAAAAGTCCACCACTTCCTTCAACGTCTTCAGGCTCCCGTCATGCATGTAGGGAGCGGTCTCGGCAACATTGCGAAGGCTGGGAGTGCGAAACTCCCCCTGGTCGCCGTCGCGCTTTGTCACCGCGTATCGCCCCAGGTCGGCGAGTTCCCCTTCCGCGTTCATGCCCGCGCCGAGGTTGTGGAACTGGTGATCGGTGAACAACGCATACTTCGCGCCAATCGCGTGGCAAACGGCGCAATTCGGACGGAACAACTTCAGCCCGCGCTGCGCCGATTCGCTCAACGCGCTCTTATCGCCGCCATAGAAGTAGCGGTCGAAGGGCGAATTCCCCCGAAGCAAAGTGCGCTCGTACGCCGCCAGAGCATACGAGATGCGTGCCATCGTTGCCGACGCAGTGCCGAAAGCGGCCGCGAACATCGGCCGCAACTCCGCGCTCTCGCCGCACCGCCGCTCCACGCCTTCCAGCGTGTGGGCCATCTCGACGGGGTTCAGCATCGGTTCCGAAGCCTGCGCCTCCAGGCTCGCGGCACGTCCATCCCGGAACTGCACCTTGTTGTAAGCGGCGTTCACCAGCGCCGGCGCATTGCGCCGTCCCAGCTTGCCTCCCACGCCCACCGAAACACGCCGGCCATCCGAAAACGCCTTCGCGGGATCATGGCAGCTAGCGCAAGAGATGGATCCGCCGACGGAGAGCAGGGGACTGAAGAACAGTTTCTCGCCCAATGCAATCGTCTCGGCCGTTAGAGGATTGTCCGCGGGAACGGGCAGCGGCGGAAGTCCCAGCGGCACGGCTATCGAAATGGGCTTGCCGACTGGAGGCGCGGGCTTCGTACAACCCACGGCCAACGTCAGAAGCGCCAACCCTACCGAGGCAGCGCGATCACACCCCAAGGACGCTCTCCCACTTTCACCTTGCGAAGCACTCTATTGCCGGCGAGATCGATCACCGATACGTCGTTGGATGGGCCATTGGCGGTGAACAGCAGTTTCTCATCGGGCGAGAGCGCAACGCCCCACGGCCGGTCGCCCGCGTCGACCGAAGCCACAATCTTCTCCGCCGCCGTATCGATGGTCAGCACTTTTCGCCCGCGCCCAGTGGTCACATATAGCCTTGAGCCGTCCCTGGACATCGCCTGGCCCATCGGCTTCAGCCCGACGCCCAGCGGAATGTCGTGCAGCGCCTCCTGGCGCGCGCAGTCGATCACGGTCAAACTGGCGCCGTTCTCATTCGCTACGAACGCGCGCGAACCATCCGGCAAAAAAGTGACGGACCGCGGCCGCCGGCCTACCTTCACCTTCTTCACCAGCGCGCGCTTCCCGGCGTCGAGGATCGCCACCGTGCCCTCGTCCTCCGACGTAACGTAGACGAACTTCCCGTCCGGGCTCAGCGCCACGCCCTCAGGCTCTGCTCCGGTCTTCACGTCGGCGAGCACCTTGCCGCTGGCCACGGCCACGACGCTCACGCCCGCCGCATCCTCGTTCGCGACATACATCAGCTTGCCGTCCGCACTGAACGCGAACTGCTCCGGGTCCGATCCGCCGAACAGCCTGCGAACCACCGTCCGCTGTGCCGGATCCACCACGCCGACCCCATCCGCGCTCTTGTCCGGCGGCGGCAACGTGCTCTCGTCGACGCCCGGCGGCGCGGCAGGCGATCCGCTCAGCGCCACGAAGATCATCCCGTTGCTGGAGTGAATCCCGCGCGGGCGCTTTCCCAGCGCAATCGTCTCGACTACGCGCGCCTCGCCGGGATCGATCACCGTCATGTCGCCCGAGCCTTCGTTGGATACGTAAACGAGGTACGAGGACCGTGGCCCCCGATTGCAGGCGGTCGAAAGCAGGACGCACAAGCAGAGCAGTTTCTTCAATGGAATGTAATCCGGTCCTTTTTGGCTTCCAGCTTTTCCGGTTCAATCCCCGGCACGTTCTTCAAATCGTCGAGCGACTTGAATTCGCCGTTCTTTTCGCGCCACTCGATAATCGCCCGGGCCTGCGAACGCCGCAGCGACAATCGACTTTCCAATTCGATCGCCTTGGCCGTGTTCACGTTGATGCGCGGCACATCCTCGGGCGGGAAAGCGGAAGTCAGGTAGTCCAGCACCAGCGCGTACTCCTTCTCCGCGCTCTTCATGCCGTAAGCCGTCATCTTCGTCATCGTCTGGTTCCAACCCGCCCGGTCCTGGCGGAGAGAGGTGGCTCGCGCGATCTCATGGCAGCCCTTGCACATCTTCTCCATCTCCGCCCGGCTGGACTGAGCGGACGCAAACGCGGCGAACAGCAACGCGAGCCAAAAATGGAGACAGACACCTTTGCCGCCACTGTAACCGGTCGACTGAGGGTTCGACCTCCAGCGGAAAAGGCTGTCTGTCCCCACTTTTACGAGGTTCATGTCTAATGCTCGGTGGGGAAGCCGAACGCGTATTGCGAGCCATCCTGCGTCGACACGTACACTCGCGCGCCCCCGGCTGCTACGCCGCTCATCGAGCGCGAAGCCATCGTCGCGCCGCTGTTCCAAAGCTCTTTGCCCGTGGCTGAGTCCAGCGCATACAGAACGGCGTTAGCGCCCGCCACAGTGAACACCACATCATTCACCACGACAGGAGGGGCCGCCGCAACCAGGCCGCGCGCCGTCCAGCCCGGCTGCAACTTCGGTGCGCCGTCCTTCTCAATCACCTTCCACGCCACAATCGCGCCGGATGCCGCCGCCAGAATCCATCGGGTGCCCGCCCGGTCCTGCCAGCTCGCGAGAGCGCCCGGCTCTCCGGAGAGAGACCCGCCCGCATCCAGCGCCTGGCCCATCGCGGCCGTATCCACCAGATGCAAACGTCCGTCGCCCGCCGTCACCGCCAGCAGGTTCCTACCCTTGAACCTGAACACAACGGGAGACGACGTGAACTTCGCGCCATCCGTCTTGTATATCCCCACCGTCTCCAATTTCTTCGGCGAGAGCGCAACGATTTCGCCGCCCGCCGCCGCGTAGATGGTTCCGTCCGGGCCTGCCGCCGCTCCAGCTATGTTCTTCGCCGTCTTCCAATGGCTCACTCTCTTAGTGCCGAGGTCCAGCGCCCACAAGCCGTTGTCCACGCCGCCGCAATTGTTCGCCGTGGTCACGTACGCCGTGTTGTCGAACACCACCAGACCGGACGCGTTGGCGTTGGGAGGAAGGAACTGCGCCGGCGAATCCGCCTCATTGCCGTTCGACACCCACATCGAATGCAGCTTGCCATCGGCGGAGAGCGCCATCGCGTACTGCACGCGAGGCGCGTACGGATTGTCCTCCGGGGCTGCGCGGGGCTTGGGTTTGGAGGGCGGAGGAGGAGTTGCCGGCCGGGGAGCGCGCCAGGTGACGGCGCCCGCAAAAGGCTCGCCCACGCCGGATTTCGCGGGCGTGCCTCGACCGAATCCGCGCGCGTTGAGCGGCGGGTACGCCGTGGTCGTCGGCCGAGCGACGGCGGACGTCACGCCACCCGGACATGCCGGTCCGCCCACCGATGCGCCGGCCGGCCAGCTCTTCTCCCACTCCTGCCGGCCAAGGTCCATGTCCACGGCCACGACGCGCCCGGACGCCGCGCCGAAAAATCCCAGCGTGCGGAAACCGCGATAGCCGATATAGAAATCCATCAGCGCCGGCGGTGTGAGAGGAGCGCCGCCGATCTTCATCTTCCACACCAGCGCAAAGCCGGGTTTGCTCAGGCTCTCCCTGGAGATCTTGCTATCGCTGCGAACCCAATTGGATCGCTGCGCGTCGAAGCCCGTGGTCATCCAGTCGATGCCCGATTGAGCGAATGCCGTCAGCGCCCAGACGGTTGAAAGAAAAGCGTATCTTGTTACCAATCATTCGATCATATACTGAAGTGATCTACCCGCATGAAACCCATCCTCCTTGCGCTGCTGCTTGCACTGGCCTCGCTCGCGGCCGACTGGCCCACAGACGGCGGCGATATCCGGCGAAACAACTGGCAGAAAGACGAAAAGATCCTCACCCAAGCCAACGTCAAGGGCATGCAGTTGCTCTGGAAGACGAAGCTCGACAACCAGCCGCGCCAGATGCACTCGCTGCTGGAACCGCTGGTCATGGGCCCGGTAGCTACTAAAAGCGGTCCGCGCGAACTCGTCATTCAAGCGGGCGTCTCCGACAACCTCTTCGCGCTCGATGCCAAGACCGGCGAACTGGTTTGGAAGCGGCACTTCGAGTCCAGGTATCAGGATCCCGAAGGCAGCGGACCCAGCATCCTCTGCCCTGGCGGCATGACCGCCAATGTCACCGTCGGTCCCGGCACGGAGCCGGACCAATACACCATCTACGCGGCCTCCTGGGACGGCTACCTGCACCTTGTGAACGCGGCCGGCGGCGAAGAGAAGCGGGAGCCGTTGAAATTCATGCCGTCCAACGGAAAGCCCTATGCGCTAAACCTCGTCGACAACGTCGTCTACACCCACACCGGGCAGGGCTGCGGCGGCCATCCGAACATGGCGTACGCCTACGACCTGGCCACGCACAAAGTCGGCAGTTGGGGCCCGGCGGGAGGCGGCATGTGGGGCCGTTCCGGTCCCGCCGTCAGCAAGGACCTTGTCATGTACACCGGCACCGGCGACGGCCGTTGGGATCCGGAGAACGGCGTGTACGGCAACGGCATCATCGGCGTCAAACAAAACCCGCAAACCAAGAGCCTGGAACTGGTGGACTACTACGGCCCGTCCAACGCCGAATGGCTGGTGAAGCGCGACCTCGACATGCAGGTGACGCCCGCCATCTTCGAATACAAAGGCAAGGAATATATGATCGACGCGAGCAAGGAATGCCGCATCTATCTCATGGACACCGAATCCATCGGCGGCGACGACCACCGCACGCCCGCCTACCGCACTCCGCTCATCTGCAACGAAATGGTCGATTTCGCGGAAGCCGGCATCTGGGGCTCTCTGGCCACCTGGGAGGACAACGGCACGCGCTGGATCCTGGCGCCCTTCTGGGGTCCCAAGCATTCCAAATTCAAAGCGCCCGTCGAATACGGCGAAGTGAAGAAGGGAGCGATCGCGGCCTTCAAGATGGAGACCATCGACGGGAAGGTCACCCTCACGCCCGCCTGGATCTCGCGCGACATGAACCAGGCCGAGCCGCCCGTCATCGCCAACGGCATGATCTTCGCCTACGGCAGCGGCGAGAACACCTCGCAGGCATATCCCGACGTCGGCCTCGACTTCCGCTTGGAGCGCCGCGTCCCGCTTTCCACCCACGCCGTCCTCTACGTGCTGGACGCCCGCACGGGCAAGGAACTGTGGAACAGCAGCAAGCAGATCGCCATGTGGAATCACTTCAGCGGCCTCGCGGTGGCGAACGGCCATGTTTACATCAACACCTACGACGGCAACCTCTACTGCTTCGGCCTGAAGAAATGAAGCGCTTGTGGATCGCCGCATTCCTGAGCGGCGTGGCCCTCGCTCAAACCCGCGGCCAGCTCGAACAGGAACTCGCCGCCTACCGCCGCGTGCTCATGGACTTCGGCGGCCTGACCCGCTACGGCAGCGACAATGCCGAGCTTCGCCGGAAGCCCGACGTCGTCTTCTTCGGCGACGAGATCACCGAGAACTGGGAAAAATTCTTTCCCGGCAAGCCTTATCTAAACCGCGGCATCGCGCGTCAGACGACGGCCCAGATGCTGATCCGTTTCCGTCAGGATGTAATCGACGTGAAGCCGAAAGTAGTCGTAATCCAAGCGGGAGCCAACGACCTCGCGCGCGTGATGGGCCCGTCCTCCGAGGGCGCCATGGCGGACCATTTCATGTCGATGGTGGACCTCGCCAAGGCGCACGGCATCCAGGTAGTCCTCGCCTCGGTGACTCCAAACCTCCGCTGTCCCCCCGGCAGAATCATCGCGCTGAACGGCTGGCTGAAGCGCTTCGCCGCGGAGACTGGCGCGGTGTACGTCAATTACTACGCCGCCCTGGCGGAAGGCCGGGCGATGAAGAAGGATCTCACTATGGACGGCTCGCTACCCGACGCCGCCGGCTACGAAAAAATGGCTCCCTTAGCGGAGCACGCGATCGCGGAAGCAATGGCAAAGAAGTAAGTATTCCTCATTCCTCGTGGCGGCACGCACTCCTGCGTGCCGCGTCGCCACTCTTGGCGACGCCTCATTTCCTAAGGTACGTCCCCACATTCTCCCTAGTCACCAGCTGAAACGGAACGTAGACCTGTTTCTCATAACCCTGCTTCCGGACAATCCTGAGCGCAGTCTCCACGGCGGCACGCGCCTGCCCCCGTGAGTCTTGAAACACCGTCGCATCCAGACGCCCGTCCTGAACGGCCTGCACCGCATCCGCAATCGAATCGACGCTGACCAACACGACCCGCTTCTTGATCCCCGCCTGCTCCAGAGCCATCAGCGCCCCCATCCCCATCTCATCGTTCTGCGCGAACACCGCGTCGATCCGCGGACCGTAGGACTGTATCCAGTTCTCCATCAACGTCATGGCCTTGGCGCGATCCCACTCAGCGGTCTGATCGGCCAATAGCCGCAACCCGCTGTTACTCGCAAAAATTTCCCGCGCGCCCCGGTCGCGCTTGATCTGCGCCGCCTGACCCATGAAGCCATGCATCATCAGCACATTGCCATTGCCGCCGAGCCTTTTCGCGATGTAGTTCATCGCGATCCGCGCCGACTCCTCGTCGCGAGAGCCGACAAAGGCAGTGGGCACCGATCGCGTTTCGGAATTGACATTGACCACGGGAATCCCCGCCGCCACCGCCCTGTCGACCGCCGGCGAACTCGCATCCACCTCGCAAGGGTTCAGGATCACGGCATTCACGCCCTGCGCCACAAAGCTCTCCACCTGCTGAACCTGCCGCTCGGCGCTGCGCTGGGCGTCGTTGACGATCAGCCGCACGTCGGCCTCCTTCGCCTTCGCCTCCATTTCGCGATCCAGCATGACGATGAACTCCGAGGACAGGTTCATCAACGACACGCCGATCACAATCTGCTTGTTGGCCGGCTGACGCCCACATCCGCACAGCAACAAAGCCACCGCCACGAGCGGCCTCATGACTTCGCCCGCCTCCGGTCGATCCAAACCGCCCCCACGATAATCAGTCCTTTCACTATCTGCTGATAATACGACGGCACGTTCAGCAGATCGAGACCGTTGTTGATCAACCCCATCAACAGCGCGCCGAGGACAGTCCCGCCAACCCCGCCCGAGCCGCCCGAAAGACTGGTGCCGCCAATCACGGCGGCCGCGATCGCATCCAGCTCGTACCCGATGCCCGCATTCGGCTGTCCGGTAGTAATGCGCGCCGCCAGCACAACTCCGGCCAGCCCAGCGAGCGCCCCGCAGACCACATAAGCGAACATCTTCACGCCCGCCACCCGCACGCCCGAAGCCCGCGCGGCGTTCTCGTTGCCGCCGATGGCGTACACATAGCGGCCCAGTTTGAAGTTACGCAGAAAAACCGACGAAGCCAGGGCCACCAGGCAAAGCACCAGCACCGGAATCGGAATCCCGGCGACATCGCCGCTGCCGATCCACGTAAACTCCCGGCTCAGGTTCGACACCGGCCGCCCGTCGCTCAGCACCAGTGCGAGGCCGCGCGCCACCGTCATCATCCCGAGGGTCGCGATGAAAGGCGCAACGCGGCCTCGAGCGACCACGAAACCATTCAAGGCCCCGCAAACCGCCCCCGCCAATACCCCGGCGAGAGCCGGCACAATCCAATGCGCCTGTCCCGGATGAGCCACGGACGCCGCAACGACGCCAGTCAGAGCGACGAGCGAACCCAGCGAAAGATCGACCCCTCCGGTCAGCAGAACAAACGTGACGCCAACGGCCAGAATGCCATTGATCGAGATCTGCCGGACCAAATTGATCAGGTTGGGAACCGTCAGGAACCCGGGCCGCGCGAGGGAAAGCGCGACGCAAATCACCGCCAGCGTCAGGATCAGTCCGAACCGCGAAAAATGAAGACAGTTCCCGCTGCTGTAACCTGTCGATCCTGCGTCTGAACCCCGACGGAAAAGGCTGTCTGTCCCCATTTTTCGCTGCATAAATGATGGTTCTGTTGATAACTATGCAATATCGACTTCGTCCATCTTGTATTTCCACCGAAAGATGATGGGGTCGGCGTTGACCTCGGTAAATTAAAGATGGATGCGATCAACCAACTCCTGCTTGCTCGTGACGCGAATACCGCGCAGCATGGTCCTGGCCATCTTGCTGAACATGGTTTCTACGATATTTAACCATGAGCCATGTTTGGGCGTGAAGACGAACTCGAAGCGTTGCGGATGAAGATTCAAGTA
>JANXRE010000120.1 GCA_025353165.1 Acidobacteriota bacterium
TTCCCGCAACGTAACCGTCTGCCTTGCAACAACTTAACGCAATCTGAACGCCCCCCGGAAAACCGTTTTCTTGACTCCGTCTGATATATATCGGGTAGAAGGAGAGATACAAATGGCAACCGCCGCACAAATCGCCGCCAACCAGAACAACTCCACTCACTCCACCGGGCCGCAAACCCCCGAAGGAAAAGCCGCCGCCGCGCGGAACTCTACCAAGCACGGACTCTCCGGAGCCTTCACCGTCCTCCCCCACGAGCACCAGGACGAATTCGACATCCTCCTCGTCTGCCTCCGCGGCGAATTCCAACCCGGCAACCAGCACGAAGCGTTCCTCACCGAGCTAATGGCCCAATCCCGCTGGCGTCTCGCCCGAGCCCGCCGCCTCGAATCCGCCATGTTCGACCAGATGCTACTCAGCGCAATCGAAGGCGAAGACCCCGACCAGCAAATCGCCGCCAAACTCCTCGCCGGAGGCGACCGCGCCCTGGCCACCCTCCAGCGCTACGCCGCCGCCGCCGAGCGCAGCTACTACAAAGCGCACACCGAATTCATGAAATCCCGGAAGATACGAAACGAAGCCAAAGCCTTCGTCGAATACGCCGGGATGATGGCCCGCGCCGGAGCAGGCATCCCGTCCCGCGTGCGAAACGAACCCAAATTCTACACCGCCCCCGGCGAAAACCTCGCCCTGCGCCTCTGATAGCATAGTCCGCGGCATGAAAACAGACCAAATCTCCCGTCGTCACTTCTTTTACGGCAGCCTGCTCGCTGGAGCCGTGCCTGCGGCCGGCTTCGGCAGCGTCGCCTCCCTCAAGCGCCTGGGCTACAAATCGCCCAACGAAAAGTTGAACTACGCCGCCATCGGCGCCGGCGGCAAGGGATACAGCGACATCCTCGGCTGCCGTACGGAAAACCTCGTCGCCATGGCCGACCCCGACGAAAAGCGCGCCGAGCAGGCCTTCAAGCGGTTCGATAAAATCCCGCGCTACAAAGACTTCCGCCAGATGTTCGACAAGGAAGGAAAGAACATCGACGCCGTCATCGTCTCCACGCCGGACCACATGCACGGCACCGCCGCCCACTGGGCCATCGCCCGCGGCAAGCACGTATATTGTCAAAAGCCGCTCGTCCGCACCGTCTGGGAAGCCCAGGAATTAATGAAGGCCGCCCGTAAACACGGCGTCGCCACGCAAATGGGCAACCAGGGTTATTCCAACGAAGGCGCACGCCAGGCTTGCGAAATCGTCTGGAACGGCGACATCGGCAACGTCACCGAAGTGCACGCCTGGACCAACCGGCCCCTGAAGTATTGGCCGCAAGGCCCCGACGTGATCCCGAAAAAGGAGCCCGTCCCGCCCACCCTCGACTGGGACGTCTGGCTGGGCGACGCCGAGCCCCGCCCCTACAGCTCCGCCTACTGCCCGCACAACTGGCGCGGCTTCCCCGAGTTCGGGTGCGGCGCGATCGGCGATATGGCCTGCCACATCCTGGGCACTCCGAACATGGCTCTGAGACTCGGCGGTCTCTCGAGCGTCGAGTGCATCCAGCAGGAAGGCAAAGGCAAATACACCTTCCCGCAGCGCGCGCTCATCCGCTTCGATTTTCCCGCCCGCGGCTCCATGCCCCCGGTGAAGGTCTTCTGGCACGACGGAATGGAGCGTCAGCCTGAGTTCGAAGGAGTACCGAAAGGCGAGCTCCTGGGCGACAGCGACGTAAACGGCAGCCTGTTCATCGGCGACAAAGGCATGCTCACCACCGGCTGCTACGGCGAGCGAACCCGCCTCGTTCCCGCATCCAAAATGGCGGACTACACGCTCCCGCCGCCGTTGCTCACGCGCTCGCCGGGCCACTACCGCGACTGGATCCGGGCCTGCAAAGGAGGCGACCCAGCCTGTTCCAACTTCGACGTCGCCGCACCGTTCGTCTCCTGGATGTTGCTGGGTGTGATCGCCATGAAGTACGAAGGCTTGCTCCAATGGGACGCCACGAAAATGCAGTTCACCAACAACAAAGATGCCAACCGGTGGCTGAAACCAAAATTCCGCAAAGGTTGGAAATTCGCCTAGTTCCTTACAATCCCTTACGAAAGCCCAGCCGCTTTCGGTTAACACTGTTAAGTATGGTCCCTGGGATCATCGACATTCGATAAAACTTTTGTCGCCGGACCTTCGTATAACGGACGAAGGTCCGATTTCTTCGGGAGGTAGTTCCAAATGCGGTTGCTGGCTCTGGGCGTCACTTTCGCCGCGGCTTCTTTCGCAGCCAATGCAGGCTCGACGGGCGTCACATTCTACCGGGATGCGCTGCCTGTTTTACAGAACAATTGTCAGGAGTGTCACCGGCCCGGCGAGGCCGCCCCGATGTCTTTCCTGACGTACGAATCGACCCGCCCCTGGGCGAAGGCGATTAAGACCGCCATCGCCACCAAAAAGATGCCGCCCTGGTTCGCCGATCCGCACACCGGCAAGTGGGCCAACGATCGCACGCTCGCCGATTCGGCCAAGCAGACGCTCAACGCCTGGGTGGACGCCGGAGCTCCCGCCGGCGATCCGAAGGACGCTCCCAAGCCCTTGCAGTTCACCGACGGCTGGGCCATTCCCAAGCCGGACGTGGTCTTCGATGTTCCTGAATTCAAAGTGCCCGCCTCGGGGACCATCGATTATCAGTACGTCGTCATTCCGACGAACTTTCAGAAGGACACGTGGGTGCAATTCGCCGAAGCGCGTCCGGGCGACCGTGTGCACGTACATCACATCCTCGCCTTCATTCGCGAGCCCGGCTCGTCGTGGCTGGCCGATGCGAAGCCCGGAGAGCCGTTTGTGCCTGCGGCTCGCATTCGCCAAGCGTCGCACGAGGGAAAGAAACGCCATGATCGCGGCGGAGGCTTTGGGGAACTGCTGGTGGGATACGCTCCCGGCGTACCACCCGCCATGCTCGCGCCTGGTCAGGCTAGATTCGTAAAGGCTGGTTCCGACATCGTTCTCCAGATGCATTTCACCGCCAACGGCACGGCCGGCATAGACCGCTCTCGCGTCGGCGTCGTGTTCCCCAAGGAACAGCCTAAGGTGAAAGTGCTGACGCTTGCCGCCGCGAACGACCAGTTCGCAATTCCTCCCGGCGACTCCAACTATCAGGTTGAATCTAAAATCACCCTCCAGCAGGACGCGACTCTGGTTAGCCTGCTTCCGCATATGCATCTGCGCGGCAAGGATTTCGAATATCGCGTAATCTATCCGACTGGCGAGAAAGAGACTCTCCTCCGGGTTCCGAAGTACGATTTCTCCTGGCAGCTCTGGTACACCTTCGACCAGCCGAAACTGCTGCCGGCGGGCACCACCATCGAGTGCACCGCGCACTTCGACAATTCGCCCAACAATCCGGCCAACCCAGACCCGAAGAAGGAAATTCACTTCGGCGAGCAGAGCTGGGAAGAGATGATGATTGGTTTCTTCGACGTTGCGGTCAGCGTCGACACCACCGTGATGGACCTGATGCGGCCCAAACCGAAAAACGGGGACTGATACCTATTTCGCGACGGTTTTCCGCGAAATAGGCTGTCTGTCCCGTTTATCGACGATACACAAGGTGCGTATGCTCCGATTTGCCGTTTGTAGTCTTGTCGTAAGCGCAGCCGCCCTCGCGGCCACGACCTATCACAAAGACATCGAGCCGATCTTGCAGAACAATTGCCAGGGCTGTCACCGCCCCGGCGAGATCGGCCCAATGTCGTTCCTTACTTACAAAGATGTCCGTCCGTGGGCCAAGGCGATCAAGGCCGCGGTGCTGGAACAGAAGATGCCGCCCTGGCAGGCCGACCCGCACTTCGGAAAGTTCCGCAACGACCGCACTCTGACTGCGGATCAAAAGACCCTGCTCACCTCGTGGGTCGACTCCGGCGCGCCCGAAGGCGATCCGAAGGATGCGCCCAAGCCGGTCGCCTTCACCGAAGGCTGGAACATCGGCACGCCCGACCTCGTGTTCGAAATGCCGCGCTCGTTCGACGTGCCGCCGCAGGGGACCATCGAGTATCAGTACGTCATCATTCCGACCAATTTCACCCAGGACACGTGGGTGAAGGCTGCGGAAGTCCGGCCCGGCAGCCGCACCGCCGTGCATCACGTCATCGCCTTCATCCGCCCCAAGGGTTCGCGCTGGCTGGCCGGTCTGAAACCCGGCGAGATCTCAGTTCCGCCGAAAGTCGAACGCAAAGCCAAACGTGAGGACGAGGGTTCCGACCTGTTCGGCGTCGACCTGCTCGTCGGCTACGCTCCTGGTCTGCAGGAACAGGTCCTGGCTCCGGGAAGTGCAAAACTGGTGCCGGCCGGAGCCGACATCGTTCTGCAGTTGCACTACACCACCACCGGGAAAGCGACGTCCGATCTTTCGAAGGTCGGCATGCTGCTCGCCAAGGAACCGGTTACAAAACGCGTGTTGACCCTTTCGGCCGCCAACGGGAAATTCGCGATCCCCCCGTTCGATCCGAACTACGAAGTAACTTCCGAAATGACGCTCTGGGCCGACACCCAACTGGTCTGGCTGATGCCGCACATGCATCTTCGCGGCAAGGACTTCCGGTACAAGGCTGTCTATCCGACGGGCGAATCGCAAGTTCTTCTGAACGTTCCGAAGTACGACTTCAACTGGCAGATCGCATACGAGCCAGAACCCGCGATCACTCTGCCGAAGGGCACCCGCATCGAGTGCCTGGCTCACTTCGACAACTCGCCGAACAACGCGGCCAATCCCGATCCCAAGAAGGAAGTCCGCTGGGGCGACCAAACCTGGGAAGAAATGATGATCGGCTGGTTCGGCGTGGCCATCGATCCCAAGATGAATATTCGCGACCTGTTCATGGCGCCGAAACCGGACCACAAGACAGACTGACTTATCCTCATTGGCTTATGAAATCCTTACTCTGTTTCCTAACCGCTCTTAGTGCGCTCGCCGCGCCTCCGACGTATTTCAAGGACGCTCTGCCGATTTTGCAGAGCCGTTGCCAGGAATGCCATCGCCCCGGCGAGATCGGCACGATGCCGCTCGAAACATACGAGCAGACGCGTCCCTGGGCCAAAGCCATCAAGGCCGCCGTTGTCACGAAGAAGATGCCGCCCTGGTTCGCCGACCCGCACTACGGCAAGTTCGTGAACGACCGTTCCCTGTCTCAGAACGAGATGGACACTTTAGTCGCATGGGTCGACGCCGGAGCGCCGAAGGGCGAACCGAAGGACGCGCCCGCGCCCCGCCAGTGGATGGACGGCTGGAGTATCCCCAAGCCCGACCTCGTGCTCGAGATGCCCGTCGATATCCACGTTCCCGCCAAAGGCGAACTCGATTACCAGTACGTGCTGGTGCCGGTGCCCTTCAAGGAAGACGTCTGGGTGCAGATGGTCGAGGTGCGTCCCACCAATCGGTCCGTGGTCCATCACGCGGTGCTGTTCGTCCGCGACCCGCAGTCGAAATGGCTGCGTGGCGAAATCGAGCCCGGCAAGCCCTGGACCGCTCCGCCGAAACGGCGGGCGCAGGAAACCTTCGGCGGCGGCACCGACATTCTCACCATCTACACGCCCGGCATGATTCCGGACATCTGGCCCGCCGGACGCGCGAAGAAGATTCCCGCCGGATCCGACCTGATCTTCCAGATGCACTACACCACCAACGGCAAGGATGAAGTGAACGACCGTAGTCGGATCGGCTTAGTATTCTCGAAGGAGCCGCCCACCGAGCGAGTGTTGACCATCGCCGCGGTGAACACGTTCTTCCAGATCCCTCCGGGCGAAGGGAACTTCCAGGTGGAAGCGGAAACGCCGATTCTTAAGAAGACTCAGTTGATCAGTTTCTTCCCGCATATGCACCTGCGCGGCAAGGCCTTCGAGTATCGCCTGGTCCGTCCCGACGGCACGTCGGAAACTCTGCTGAAAGTGCCGAAATACGATTTTAACTGGCAGCTGTCCTACCGGCTTGAGAAGCCGATCGACCTCGTGCCCGGAATGAAGATCGAAGGGACCGCATGGTTCGATAACTCACCCAACAACCCGGCGAATCCCGATCCGAAGGCTACGGTACGCTGGGGGGAGCAGAGTCGGGAAGAGATGATGATCGGCTTTTACGACGTGGCCGTTGAGGCGAACTTCGACCGCCGCACATTCTACCAACAGCGGAAAGCGCCGCCAGCGAATGAAAGCAAATGAACGCAAGTGGCTTTTGTTGCTCGTGTGTTCATCGGTAGCTTACGCGCACGAGTTCTACTCCACTAAGCTGACCTGGTCGCGCGACGTTTCGCGGATCTTTTACCGCCGCTGCGTGGCGTGCCACCACCCGAGTGGTTCGGCGTTCCCGCTCGTGAAATACGAAGAAGCGCGGCCGTGGGCCCAGGCCATCAAGGAAGAAGTGCTGCAACGCCGCATGCCGCCGTGGAACGCCGTGAAGGGCTTCGGCGACCTCGTCGACGACCGCAGTCTCACGCAGGAAGAAATTTCAGTCATCTCGAACTGGGTGGAAGGCGGCGCGCCCGAAGGGGAACCCATTTACCTTCCGCCTCCGCCGAAATTCGAGGATAGCATGAGCGCCGGCCCAACTGCCCCCATCCCCTCCGCGCGCATCCAGGACACCGTAACGGTGAAGGAGAACGTCGAACTCTTCGGCGTGATGCCCAGCGGCGTTGAGCCGAACGCCTCCGTGCAATTGATCGCCGAAAAGCCCGGAGGCGCGATGGTCCCGGTCCTCTGGATCCTGCAGGCGAATCCCAATTTCCAGCAGGTCTATTACTTCAACACCGACATCCCGCTGCCGGCCGGATCCAAGCTCTCGCTGATTCCGCCCGGCAGCGGCAATTTCATTTTGTACTGGAAGCCATCACGCGCAGCTTCGCCGGCCCGGCGCGGCGGTTCCCGAACTCGATCCAGAGCTGTGCTTCCTGTTCTCCGTCCGGGACTACGGCATTGATCTGCGTGATCCCGCCGGGCTCGACGTGATCGACTCGTATCCGCGCGCCGTTCAGCAATACCCGCAGGTTGGCTTTGTCCGCGTGCTCCGGCAGGCCCGTGACCCACACCGAGACCATGGCGCTTCGAGAGAGATCGATTTCGTTCTTCCTGCCGGTGACCCCGTCGGTGACGCCGGCAATCTCGAATACGAAATCGTCGACGGGCAGATCGACAGCCAGCCGTTTCGTATTGCTTGACGCGCCGCCGCGAACGCGAACGCTTACCTCATGCCATCCCGGATCGAGGCCGGGTGGAAGCTTGAAATGCGCCAGCCACTGGCCGGGTTCAAGCGCCTTCACCTTCAGCGGCCGCGCTCCATAACCGCTCACTTCCGGCTGGACGTCGTCGATACTGAGCGAATCGATTTCCGTCGTCAGCCAGACGGTGACGTAATGGTCGCGCCGCGAGTTGAAGTTGATCCCGTAGTTGTCCCGATTGAATGCCGTCTTGAGCCGCGGAGACGGATCGTTGCTCGCCGGCGCTTCCCATGCGCGATAACAGGCCACCGTGGCGCTGTGCTCCAGCAGCCCAAGCGGTTCGGCGCGCGCAAAGCCCGCGGTCCGGCACATAGCGATCAGGCAAGGAAGACTCGGCCCGCACCAGTTGTCTTCCTGCCCGCCCATCTCGTCGTTCTCGAAGAACGCCATCACCGGCCGCTGTTCATCCCGCAGTATGAACGAGTCCACGCACGCAAGCTCGCGAGTGAGATCGCAGACCAACTCGAGCGCAAGCAGCGGGTGCTTCAGATGATAGAGCACGCCCATGAACAGCACGATGTTGAAGCGGCCGACCCGCTCCGGCGTCAGTTCATACATGTCCAGAATCCGGTACTCGACGCGCGAGTTGTAGACGGCATGCATCTCGCGAAACCGCGGGTTGTCCCAGTTGTCCACGGCCACCACTTCGGCGCCGCGCTTCTCCATCTCGAAGGCGAACCACCCGTCCCAGGTGCCGATGTCCAGGACGCGATTGCCCGTGAGATCCGCCGGAATCGGAAACCGCCCGATGCGCTCCCTTAACCCTTCCAGGGTGTTGACGCCCGGGATGACGCGTCCGTCCGGCAGCTCGAAGGAGTGCCACCATCCCCGCTCCGTCCGCCCCGCGTGCCAATCTCGAACGTGCTGAAACGGGTCCACTACTTCAGCTCGGTCACCGGGACGTCGAACTTCACCGTGTTCACGATTCCCTTGCGTTGAAACTGTACCCATACCCGATAGACGCCCGGGCGGGGAAAAATCATATTGAATTGTATCCGCGGCCCGCCGTCGGCGAGGAACGGATGGGTGTGGGTGGTGTCGATAAGGTCTTCGCTCGCAGCCAGCATGTGTCCCCATGCGCCGAGGTAAGGCTCGAGACCGTCGGCCGGGTCCACGTGGAAAAACAGGAGCGTCTTCATCCCGGCGATGGGCTGCGGCGGATCGGTCGTCAACTCCACACTCATGTTGTCGCCCTTCCGCGGAGCGACATCCGGTTGGAGTTTCACGCCGAGCGGAGCGAGCGGCGCTCCCGGCACGATGACGGTTCGCGTCAGCAATTGCGGCGTGCCGCCATGCGGATAGAAATCGCTAAGCAGCCGGTACATCCCCGGCTTGGGAAATATTGCCGTGTACCGGAAGACCCCGTCCTTCCCCAGCACCGGGTGCTCGTGCGCGAACCAGTTCAGATCCTGGCTCACCAGGAACAGGTGAAACAGCTTCTCGTGCACGATCTGGAAATCCTTCACCTGTGCTGCGTCGCGCGGATCCACCACCTTGAATGCGAGCGTCACCGGAACGCCGGGCTTCGGAGCGGCCGGTTTCAGCGAAAGTTCCAGATCGTATTCGATGGGATCGGGAATACCCGGAACCAGCGCCATGCCGCACCGCGGGCATTTCCCGGGCGCCACCGAATGCACATCCGGATCCATCGGGCAGACAAAATCAACCGGCGGCGGCTCCTGGCCGAAGGCGAACGCCGACACAAGCAGCAAAAGCAACAGGCGCAAGAAATCCTCTACGGCTGGAACGGCCAACGCGCGGTCGTCGTGTATCCGCCGTCCACCGCGATCACTTGCCCGGTGATGTAATCGGCGCCCGGGGAACTGAGGAACACCGCCAGCGGCGCGCAATCTTCCGGCGAGCCCATATTCGGGTTGGCCTGCGCTCCGGCAAGCCACTTCTTCATGTCGTCCGCCTGCCACATCTGGCGGTTCAGGTCGGTGAGGATGAAACCGGGAGCGATGCAGTTCACCTGAATTCCGTGCGGTCCCCACTCCGCCGCCAGTGTCCGCGTCAGCCCGGCCAGCGCGGATTTGGTGATGGCATAGACGGTTAGATAAGGAAGGCCGAGCAGCGACATGAGGCTGCCGATGAACACGATCTTGCCGCTGCCGCGCGCCACCATCTTCGGACCCACCTGCTGCGTGAACTGAAACAGGCCGTGCAGGTTGGTCTGCATGACTCTGTCGTATTCCTCCGGCGTGTAAGTTTCGAACCGCTTGCGGATGTTGGTGCCCGACACGTTCACCAGGATGTCGGGATCGACCGACGCGGCGCACGCGCGGATTGATTCGGCACTGGTGAAATCGAGCGTGCGAATTTCGGCGGAGCCGCCTTCCTCGCGGATGCGGGCGGCCTCGCGTTCCAGTGCGTCGACCGAACGCGCGGCCAGAATTACGTGAGCTCCGGCGTTGGCCATCGCGCGCGCGATGCCAAGCCCGATTCCCCGGCTCGCCCCGGCAATGAAGGCGGTCTTGTTCGATAACGAGAATGGATTATCCAAACCACCATTCTATGATGGTTGTTTGATGCGTATATTGCGGATTGCGGTTATCGCGGGCGACGGCGTCGGGCAGGAAGTCGTGCCGGCTGCTTTAAGCGTTCTCGCCCGCGTGGGCGAGAAGTTCGGCTTGCGGTTCGAGCACACCCACTACGAGTGGGGCGCGGAGTATTACTTCCGCCACGGCCACATGATGCCGCCCGGCGCGCTCGACCTGCTGCGGGATTCCGACGCGATTCTTCTCGGCGCGGTCGGCCATCCCGATATTCCCGACCACATCACGCTGAACGGCCTGCTGCTGCCCATCCGCCGCGCCTTCGACCAGTACGCCAATGTCCGGCCGGCTCTCCTGTATCCGGGCGTGGAGTCGCCTCTTCGGAATTACAAGGGCGGCGAGATCGACATGGTGGTGGTCCGCGAGAACACCGAGGGCGAGTATGCGCAGGTGGGCGGCTTCCTTTATCACCATCAGCCCGACGAGGTCGCCATTCAGACGGCAGTCTTCACGCACCGCGGGATTGAGCGCGTTGTGCGCTACGCGTTCGAACTCGCGCGCAAGCGGCGCAAGCACGTAACGTCCATCACGAAATCCAACGCGCAGGGATTCGGCATGGTCCTATGGGATCGCGTGTTCCAACGAGTCGCGTCGGAATACGCCGGTGTCGAGACGGACTCACTCCTGGTGGACGCTGCGGCCATGAACTTCGTGCGCCGGCCCCATACATTCGATGTCGTCGTCGCGTCGAATCTGTTCGGCGATATTCTGAGCGATCTCTCGGCGATCGTGACCGGCAGCATCGGGCTCGCGGCAAGCGCGAATCTCGATCCGGAGCGGCGCTTCCCGTCGATGTTCGAACCGGTGCATGGGTCGGCGCCCGATATCGCGGGGCGGGGTGTAGTGAATCCGCTCGCGGCGATTCTCTCGGCCGCGATGATGCTGGATCACCTCGACGCCGGTGACGGCGCGAAAGCAGTGTTCGATGCGGTTGCGGCGGTTCTCGCCGGGGGGAAGATTCGGACCGCCGACCTGGGTGGTTCTAGTTCAACAACACAAGTGACCGACGCTGTGATCGCGCTGATTTAACGACGTGGCGCACGCACTCTTGCGTGCCGCCACGATTTGCTTCAGTCGTACTCGACTGTGTTGGGAACCTGGTACGCGGTGACTTTCGCGCCCGGCGCATCCAGGCGCACGGGGCCAGTCTTCGCGGGGTATACTCGCAGCGCCATTGCCACGCGCCCGTTCGCGAAGATCTCCACCACCGAATGATCGACGAACACGTTCAGCCGCAGCGGCTCGCCGGCGGCGAGTTTCATCGGCGCGCTGCGATTGGCAACTGTTAGAGAGCCGCCCGCGTATTCGATGGGCAGTACCTCGGAGCCGAGGTATAGGTCTGCCTTGGCTGTTGTCGCTTCAAACTCCACCTGCGCGCCGCGCTTGCTCCATGGCTCGCGAACCGTCCTGACGTTGGGGTGCGGCTCGACGCCGAGCGTCCGGTCTTTCCGCAGGGTTAACACTCGCGGCAGCGATTGAACACCGCTCCAGCCGGCCTTCACGGACTCCTCCTTCGACCGCGGTTCCGTGAGCCAGCCGATGAGCGTTCGCCGGCCGTCCTTGTCGAGAAACGTCTGCGGCGCATACAGCGATCCGCCCGCATCGAACACGCCTTCGGATTCCGGAGTAAACCGCCGGTTTTCGTAACGCCCGATGAAGTACAGAACTTTCTGGAACGGTTCCGCCGAGACCAACAACACGTGGCGGTCGCCGAGCGGGAAGAAGTTCGGGCACTCCCAGTTATGTCCGGTCTTCGAATTCTTTCCCTGGCACAACGGGTGCAGATAGCGCCACGAAACGAGGTCTTTGGAACTGTACAACAGGACCGCTCCGCCTACATCGGGGAAACCGCCGCCGAGCGCCATGAGCCACTCGTCGCCTTCTTTCCAAAGACAAGGATCGCGGAAACCGGTGACCTCCATGGGAGGTGCGGAGATGACGGGGTTCTGGTCGATCTTATGGAACTCGCGCAGATTATTGGAAGTCGTCGCGACACACTGCCTCTCCGGGTTCGTGCCGGTGTAGACCAGCGTTGGCACGCCGTCGTGAACCACCGCGCAACCGGAGAACACGCCGTCTTTGTCGTACGGCTTATCCGGATAGAGCGCGAGCGGCAGCGGCTTCCAGTGCATCAGGTCGGTGCTGACCGCATGCCCCCAGTGCATGTCGCCCCAGTACGCCGCGTTGGGATTGTACTGGTAGAACATGTGGTACTCGCCGTTCCAATAGATGAGCCCGTTCGGGTCGTTCATCCAGTTCTTGGGTGGACGAAAGTGATAGCGGGGGAAATGCGGATCGTCGGGCGAGGCCGAAGCAATGGCGGCGATCCCGGTGAGAAACGTGCGCCGGTTCATCCGATCAACCGTTGAGGCCATCGAACGCCTGCTCGATTTCGCGCTGCGCCTTCGGACAGATGGGAGTTAGCGGCAGGCGCGGCGGTCCGCCGTAATAGCCGTTCAGGTCCATCGCGTATTTCAGTCCGGGGATGCCGTACTTCGTCGTGACCAGTTGCGCGGCGCGGGCGATGCGCGCCTGCCAGTCGGCGGCGGCTTCAAAGTCGCGCGTGCGGTATGCTTCCCAAACGGTGATGGTAGCATACGGCGCGGCGTTGGCGAACGCGAGGACCGCGCCCACCGCGCCCACCGAGAACGAAGGCCAGATGGTCGGGGCGGAGCCGACCAGGACCTGGAATCCGGGTTTGCACTCCCGGATCATCTGCATCACCTTCTCGATGTTTCCCGAGCTTTCCTTGATCGCGATGATGTTCGGATGCTCGGAAAGCTGCGCCACGGCCTCGGGCGCGATGTCGACTCCGGTCGCCTGCGGCCAGTTGTAAATCATAATGGGAATCTTCGCCTGGTCGGCTACCGAACGGAAGTATAGAAGCTGGGATTCCGGCTTGTTCAAAACGTTTTTATAGTAATGTGGGGTCCGGACCATCGCGGCTTTGTATCCGATTTCAGCCGCGCGATTGGTCAGCGTTACGGTTTCCCGCACGCTTTCCACGCCGGTGCCGGCCAGGAGCAGCTTGCTCGAGTCGGCGTACTGGGCCACCAATTCCCACAGCAGGATCTTTTCCTCGGAGGTGAGGTACACGCTTTCGCCGGTCGAGCCGCACACCACGTACCCCGACAGGGCGGTACGGTTCCATTTCTCGACGTTGTGCTGAACCTTGGCCTTGAGGATGTTTCCGGAGTAATCGAAAGGGGTCGTGATGGGAGGGAAGATGCCTTGCAGTTTCATGGGGAAGTGAACGGGGGCGGATGAGCCGCCCCCCAGGGTTTTTGAACTACGTCTTCAGGAATACGATAACGAGGGTGTAGAGCGCGAGAGACTCGATCAGCACCAGACCGAGAATCAGCGCGAAGCGGATGGCGGGGGAGGCTCCGGGATTGCGCGCCATTGCTTCGGCTGCGCCGGCGACGGCTTTACCCTGCGCGAGACCGCAGAGACCCGACGCGATCGCCATGCCGATCACTGCGCCGACCGGAGCCCAGGGATTCGCCGCGGCGGCGGGCGCGCCACCTTGAGCGAACATTGGGCTGGCCGCGAGGAACAGCACCGCGAGCAGCAAAATCAACTTCACTTTCATTCGTGTTCTCCTTATCAAGTAAAGCCTTCAGGAGGTGGTCCGCGGCGTGGCCTGGGGGCCCGCCGCGCTCACGCTGGAGGCGGATCATGCCCGAATTAATGCTCGTGCTCAATCGCGGCGCTGACGTAGATCATCGTCAACAGCGTGAAGACGTATGCCTGCAACAAAGCAACGAAGACGTGGAGGCCCATGAAGATCGCGGGCGCAACCAGAAAAGTCAATTTCAAAAACGCCATGGTCACCTGCTCTCCGGCGAACATGTTCGCGAAAAGACGGATGGTGAGGGAGAGCGGCCGGGCCATGTGGCTGACCAGTTCGATGGGGACCATCACCGGGGCGAGCGCGGGCATCGGCCCCGCGAAATGCGCCAGGTACCGGAAGACGCCCTGCTCGCGGAATCCCTGGAAGTTGTAGTACGCAAACGTGGCCAGCGCCAGACCCGCCGGCACATAGGGAACCATGGTGGGCGACTCGAACGTCGGGATGACGCCGATCAGATTGCAGAAGAGGATGAAGATGAACAGGGTTCCGAAATAGGCGACGAACTTAGTTGGATGATGGATGCCGACTTCCTCCGCGTTGTTGCGGAGGAACTCGTAGATCACTTCAAAAATGTGTTGGAGCTTGCCGGGTTTATCGACCGACAACTGCGAGCGCAAGACGGCGAAAAGGACGATGGCGATGAGGAACACCAGGAGCTCCATCGTCATCCAGTTGGCCCACGGGTGCGCCGGGTCCTCGACTTTCACTCGGAACAGGCCGAGAATCGAGTTCGCCGGCCCGGCGAGAAAGCGGTTGAACAGCGCGGTTAGCCAGAGTTCGTGTTCCTGCATTGGTTATTTGGCGTTGGTGAGCAACTCGAAGAGGATCTCCAGCATCACGGCGGCCATGGAAACGAACAATCCCGCCACCACGGACCACGCGCTCACCCCGAAGTATCTGATTATAACAAAGACACTTGCGGCCAGAAGCGCGTAGCCCAGCAGGATTCGTATGCGCAGGCGGGTTTTCGAGCTGGCGCCCACCGCGCCGGCCACGCGCTTCCAGCGGTGCAGCGAGGCCAGGGAGAAGAGCGAGCCTCCGGCCGCGCCCAGCGTACCGCGCCAGCCCTCGACGAAAGTCATCGCGATAACGGCCGCGACGGCCAGAACCATCGCGATACGATCGAGCCGCCGCAAGGCGTGGTCGTAGAATGCGGGGTCGTCGCTCACTTCTCGGCGGCGTCCCTGGTCAGCTCGCGGATCAGTTGAACGAAGCCCGCGACGATGCCGATCACGAGGAAAACAATCTTGAGGAAATGCGTGCCGAGTCCCTTGTCCAGCAAGTAGCCGATGGCGTAGCCGACGAAGGTGGCGGTGGGCAGAAGCGTCGCCAGGCCGATGTACCGGCTGAGCATCAGGTAGCTGTTCTGCTTGTCCTTCATGCCCGTTTTCTTTCCAGAATCGCGCGGGCGGAATCCGCGGTTTCCCGGACGAGAAAACCCATCTTGGGATGCGAAGGCATCAGGTCGGCTGGGAATCCGAACTCTTCGAGCGTTTCGCTGGTGGTTGGCCCGATGGATGCGATGACGGCCCGTTCCAGGCCGCGGCGGGTATCCTGTTCCACTCCGAGGTCGCGCGCGACTCGCAACAGGTGCGGTATCTGCGCGGAGGTTGTGAACATCACAACATCGATGTCGCCGGCGGCAAGCTTGCGGGCGGCCTCGCGAAGTGGTCCGAGGTCCTCTGGCAAGTCCCACTGGTACACGCGGACCTGGGTCACTTCGCCGCCGCGCTGGCGCAAGGCTTCGATGAGGCGTTCATTGGTGACGCCGTATTCCTGGACGGCGATGCGGCGCTCGGGCCGGGCTTCGATGGCGGCGAGCAATTCGCGCCAGGTGTTGGGCTCCGGTACGAGAATCGTGATTGGGACTCCCCATTCGCGGAGCACGGCGGCGGGCTTCGGCCCCCGCGCGACCACGGCGACTTCA
Organism: Acidobacteriota bacterium; assembly: GCA_025353165.1. Lineage (GTDB taxonomy): Bacteria > Acidobacteriota > Terriglobia > Bryobacterales > Bryobacteraceae > TMP-7. Next base: position 15,357 of record JANXRE010000120.1, read on the forward strand.
CGGAGACGATCCGGCAGGGCGGTCTCCCCGTAGCGGGCGGCAATCACCCGATGCAGAGCGCGCGCGCCGACGCCGGTGAGCAGGATAACCATGTCGAACTGGCCGGCCGCCAATCCCTCATAAAAACGGAACGCGTCTTCATTGTTCTCTACCGGGACTTCGCGCATGGAGGGCGCGACGAAGGCCTCGCCGCCCTGATTGCGGATGAGGGTGGCGATTTCCGCGGGGCGGCGGCTCTCCAGCGCAAGCACGCGCAGGCCGTCGAAGGGCATACGTGCAGTGTATCAACCGGCCCTTGCGTACTAAAGCATAATGACTGCAGTGCAGCGACTAGAGGGAAAACCATGGAACCTGATCTCAATCAAGAACGCCAGCAGGCCCACGCGCTACTGGATATGCTGCCCGCTGAAAAACTGAACGCCGTTCGGAGTCTGCTCGAAGTTATGGTGGAACCACTTTCGCGCTCGCTGGCTCTAGCCTCCGTGGAAGATGAAGACATCACACCCGAGACGGCGGCGGCGTTGGACCGCGCCCGCGCTTCGCTCGCTCGTGGCGAAGGCATCCCACATGACGAGATCCTGCGGGAGTTCGGCCTGACGAAATGAGCGAAGAGGCCGCTCGCGAGCGGATTGCGGTTGTCTGGTCGCCGGAAGCCCGCGCCAATTTTGTGTGCCATCGACCGCAATACCGCACTGCAGATTCTATATTGCGTTGACCTCTATCTAGTCAGCCGCGCCGGCGACGCCAAAAAGGCTCAAACCGCCGCGAACCGACTTCCGGCTCCGCTATGGCGACTACCGGGTTTTCTTCGATCAAAGAGGCGAGGACACCATCGAGATCACCGGCGTTCGCAACCGTCGCGAGGCCTTTCGCTGATGCGTTAGGCTCTCATGGCGGTGACGCCTTGGGCCGAATCTGTCACAACTGCGGGACGCCGATTACACGCAGGCCGTGCGCTCGAGCGCCAATCGCGAGCGCGCGGTCATGCGTGGCCATTACTAACTCAACACCCTCGGTCTCCCTCCAGCGGAGAGCAGTGGCCAGATGAATGGCGTCGAGCGTGCCGAGTTCGGTAGGCATGGGCTGGGCGGCGCGGTCGAGGACGGCTGCATCGATTGCGGCGGTCCGAAGCGAGGCTAGTAAGCCCAGGACTGCCGCGCGACGTATTGCCCATTTCGCTGTCCGAGAGTCCCGCACGGAACCGAACGCGATCCAGCGTTCGCAGACTTTCGGTCCTGATCAGCACGCTCGAAACGGCGTGGTCAATTTGCGGCCATTCGGTCAGTGCGCCGGGTTGCTCGAGCGCCAAGCGGAGGAGTACCGACGCGTCGACGTAAGCAATCACCGATGCCCCTGGCGCTCCTCGAGGAGTAAGTCAACAACATCGAAATCGAGATCGAGAGGTCGCCCGGGAAGAGGAACGCGATTGAACGGTGGCGTCCCCGGCGCGGGCTCTTGAATTTGTAGCGCCGGTTTCTTGAGCACCGGCACAATTCGTGCGATTGGGGTATCTCGATCGAGAATGTCAATTGTCTCTCCCCGCCGGACGGCGCGGAGGTGTTCGCTGAGGCGCGATTTCAACTCGGCGATGCGAACTTGCTTCATAGTCATATTATGACCAGAAGTAGTCACATTGACAACGGAGTTAAGTGCGCTACCAGCTCATGGTGCGCCTTCTCAACATAATGCCCAAGAAGGCGACTCCAGACAACAATAGAAGCAGCGTCGATGGCTCCGGGTTGTCGCTCGTAAGCTCGTATATGGCGCTCTCTCCGGTGTCGTTCGTGGCGGTGTAGATCATTTTCTCGTAACCGCTCTTCCCCAACGCGGCTTCGCTCATGTACCAGGCAAGCCCGTCGCCAACCTTGAGATTCGCAACATCGGCGCCATTGCCGCCTATGTCCGGATGATCCGGATCGTTCGCGGAAATGTCGGAAAGCCACTTGATGTCCGTACCTTCCTGAGCGTTGTTAACGAACTGCAAGATATCGCCGACGGCTGTACTGCCATCCGTGCACCCTGAATGATCGGCCTTCGCGCCGGCGCCGTCACAAAACACCAGCTCACCCGCCACGAGGAGAAGAGGCGTTGACGTGGCGTTCATTCCGGTGTCGACTTCATTGAGGCGCGGTTTGAAGTCGTTGTCCCCGAAGCCCGGAGCCCCCGGGCAATGCACCTCCGGCGGACCCTTAGCCTCGGTACAATTGTCCGAGAAAACGTCGGCGAACATACCCGGCGTCAAAAAGGCGCCGAGCAGCGCGGCAAATCGAAAGCGACGACAGGTCATTTGTGAGCCTCCAACGGCTTAAGTATAGATCGAGCCGTTGAAACGGACGCGACAATTTGCGGCGTAAACCGTTACCTTCGGCCTCTGATCCTCGCCACCACTCCGGTGGGGTGAATCTCCAGACGCTCGATGTTGTAACCGAGCTGGAACGGCTGGCCGATTTTTGCTTGCGGGTATAGCGACAGGAAGAATGTTTTGAGCAGGAAATCCAGCACCGAGCCTTCGGCTGTTACCTCTGAGATTTCTACTTTGGTCAGGTCCACCGTGCAACGGCCGCCGGAAGATCGCACGCGGACGGATACTACCAGCGGGCGCTCGCCTTCCAGCAGCTTCGACATGAACCAGTTGGTGGTCTGGCCGTTGGCCTGGCGCATTTTCAGGAAGTCCACCATCGCGATGCCGGACGCCTCGCCCTCGCCCAAGTGGACATGCGGATCCCGGAAGCCGTGCGGGATTTCCTTGGGGATCTCCACGCGCGCCCAGGCATCGATCTCGCGGGCGGTGAAGGTGACTTGCGACCCCGGCGCGAGCCGCCGCTGCTCGATCGACGCCAGCTTGCGCTTCGCCGACAGGTAGTCGGCTTGCGGGGTGGTTCCAGCCGAGAGGCAGGCGGCGGTGAGCGCGATAGCAGCCTTCAACAGCATAATGAGCAGCTTACACTGTAAGGGTGCCGGCTAAAGTTCCCGCGACGATGCCTCGAAGGAAAGCTCCGCTGCGGCCTGTCGTCCTGGAGCGCGACCTCCATGACTCCGACCTATATGTAAACCGCGAGCTGGCACTACTCTCGTTTCAGCGGCGGGTGCTCGAGGAGGCGGCCGACCCCACCAATCCACTTCTGGAGCGGATCAAGTTCCTTTCGATCCTCGGATCCAACCTGGACGAGTTTTACATGATTCGCGTTGCCGGCCTGATCGCGCAGGTGGACGCGGGCACACTCGAAGCCGGACCGGACGGGCTGAGTCCGACCTCACAGTTGGTTGCGATCCGGCGCGAGGTCAAGAGATTGCTGGCGGAGGCCCACCGCTGCTTCTCGACTCAACTGGTCCCCGCGCTGGCCGAGGCCGGCATTCAAATCCTGGATTACACCGCGCTGGACGACAAGCAGCGCGCGGCCGCGAACCGGTATTTCGATGAAATCCTGTTTCCGGTGCTGACCCCGCTGGCGCTGGACCCCGGCCGTCCGTTCCCGCATATTTCAAATCTGAGCTTGAACCTCGCGATCCAGATCCGCGACGCGAAAGGGCACGAGCACTTCGCGCGTGTCAAAGTGCCGGATTCGCTCCCGCAGTTGGTGCTGGTGAACCGGATCAAGCGAAAGATCAAGCACGCCCCGAAAACACTGGAGCTGGTTTGGTTGGAGGACGTGATCGCCGCGAACCTGGGGGCGCTGTTCCCGGGCATGCAGGTGATTGAAGTCCACCCGTTTCACGTCACGCGCGACGCCGACATTGCCATTAAGGAACTCGAAGCGGAAGATCTGCTGGAGACGATTGAGGAAGGCGTGCGCCAGCGGCGGTTCGGCAGCGTCGTGCGATTGAACGTGACCGCGGATATGCCCGCCGACCTGGTCATCATCCTCATCAACAACCTGGAGATCGAGCCGGCGCAAGTGTACCGGGTGAAGCGCCCGCTGGCGCTGAAGCGGCTGATGGCGATCTATCAGATCGACCGGCCGGAATTGAAGGACGCCACGTTCGTTCCGGCCACACCGCGCGGGCTGACACCGGCGGCGGACGAAGACGACATCTTCGCTCTCATCCGGCGGCAGAACATTCTGCTGCATCATCCCTTCGAATCCTTCCAGCCCGTGATCGATCTGCTGAAGAAGGCGGCACACGACCCCAATGTGCTGGCCATCAAGATGGTGCTCTATCGCGTCGGCCGCAACGCCCCCGTCGTCGAAGCGCTGCTGGAAGCCATGGAGGAGGGCAAACAGGTCGCGGTGCTGGTCGAACTGAAAGCGCGATTCGACGAGGAGAGCAACATCGAGTGGGCGAAGGCGCTGGAAAACGAGGGCGTACACGTGGTGTACGGACTGCTGGGGCTGAAGATCCACTGCAAGATCGCGATGATTGTGCGGCGCGAGGGCGAAGCGATCCGCCGGTATATTCACCTGGCGACCGGCAACTACAACGCCGTCACGGCCCACCTGTACACCGATATCGGCCTGTTCACCGCGAACGAGGACATTGCCGACGATGTCACCGACCTTTTCAATTCTCTGACCGGGTATTCGGCCAAGAGCGATTACCAGAAGCTGCTGGTGGCGCCGGTGAACCTGCGCGAGCGGCTGGAAGCTCTCATCCGGCGCGAGATCGAATCGCACAAGAAGAACGGCGGCGGCCATCTGATTTTCAAGATGAACTCGCTGGTGGACGCTCCCTTGACGCGCGTGCTTTACCGGGCGTCGCAGGCGGGAGTCAAAATCCAACTTCTGGTGCGCGGCTCGTGCGCCTTGAGGCCGGGCATTCCGGGGGTCAGCCAGAACATCGAGGTGACCAGCATCGTCGGCAGATTCCTGGAACACAGCCGCATTTACTACTTCCACAACGGCGGCCAGGAAGAGGTCTACCTAGGCAGCGCGGACCTGATGCCGCGCAACTTGAACCGCAGAGTGGAAGTGCTGTTCCCGCTGGAAGGCCCGAAGCTGATCCGGCGCGTGCGCGACGAGATTCTCTCCATCTATCTGTCCGACACGGTGAAGGCCCGGCGCATGCAGAGCGACGGAAGCTACGTCCGGGTGTCGAGCCAGAACGGAAAGCGGCCGGTGAATTCGCAGGCGTACTTGATCGCACGGTCGCGGCGGGCGCAGGAATAGAGACAGGCGCCGCCAAGAGTGGCGACGCGGCACGCATGGGTGCGTGCGCCACGTTATTCCAGGTCCGAATCTGCGTCGTCTTCTTCGTCAGTGAGCTTCCTGTCGAGTTTGATGGCCGGGAATTGGGCGGCTTCAAGCTGCAAGGATTTCCAGCGGGACATCGCAGCCGTGAAATCCTTGCCGATTTTGGCCATTGCGGCCGATTGGGCCGTTGACGGCGCGGCATCGGCGCTGTCGATGTCACCGTAGAGCGCGGAGGCCTGGGCGTTGACTGCCAGCGGCGATCCTTCCTGGATCTTCTTTCCGAACGCTGTGATTGGGCCGCTTGCCGGGAGCTTTTCAATTTGCTCCTGCACGGAACGCGCCTGACGGACGGCTGCCGTGCTGCGAGTCATCATCGAAGCGAGTTCCTTCTCCATCACCAACTGTTGCTGCAATCCCGCCGGAGTTGTCTTGACTCGAGGGTCCATTTTGATGACCAGCGGCGAGGTCAAACTGCGGCCGTTGGCCGTGAGCCGCACCGTGTAACTGCCGGGCAGGGCTCGCGGACCTTCCGGCAGACGCGGGGTGTCGTACGGGACCGCCGAGATGGGATACTCATGCCGCAACGATTCCGGCGGCGCGTAGTGCAGATCCCACACCCAGCGGTGCATTCCGGCCGCCGCCGGAAGAATCCGGGGCATGCGAACCCACCACGGCGGAATGGCGAGGCTCTTGAGATCCGCTTCGGTCACGGCGGGCTCATCCGCGCTCGAATAGCGGCGCACCGCCTTCCCTTTGGCATCCAGGATTTCGAGCGTGACTGGCCCCGTGGCGGCCTGGTTCAGGAAGTAGTCGAGGATTGCGCCGTCCGGTGGATTCGCGGCCATGGGCTCGTCGGGCGGCAGCGGCGTATCCGTATTGGTGCTGCGGCGAACGCGATAAGCCGGCGCCGGCCGGGAAAGCCAGGCGTTCGATTGCGTCGTCGATTCGCCGATCTGGCGCAGCGGAGTGATGTCGTCCAGTATCCAGAACGAGCGCCCGTGCGTGGCGACGATCAGGTCGCTGGAGTGAATCCACAGATCGCGCATGGCGGTGTGCGGCAGGTTCAACTGTAGCGACTGCCAGTGGTCTCCGTCGTCCAACGAAACCCACACGCTGGTTTCACTGCCGGCAAACAACAGCCCCTTTCGAACGGGATCTTCCCGCACCGTGTCGATGGGTGCGCCGTCGGGCAGTCCGGCCGTGATGAGACGCCACGTCTTGCCTCCGTCGTGAGTCCGGTAAATGTAGGGCCGGAGGTCATCGACGCGGAAGCGGCTCACCGAGGCATAGGCCGATTCGTCGTCGAAGTGCGACGCCTCCAATTGCGTTACTTTGCTCCAGGGAGTCAGGTCCGGCGGAGTAATGTTCTTCCAGTTCTTGCCGCCGTCGCGAGTCACCCATAGCAGACCCTCGTCGGTGCCGGCCCAGATGGTCTCGATGTTCTTAAACGACGGCGCGAGCGCGTAGACGACTCCGCGCTGCTTGCCCGCATTCGCGTCTTTCGCCGCCATTGCGCCCAAACTCGAGGGAATGCCAGGCTCGGCGCGCGTGAGGTCGGGGCTGACGATCTGCCAGGATCGCGCGCCGTCGGTGGTCCGGAAAATGACGTTCGCGGCATAGTAGAGAACGTGCGGGTCCAGGGTTGAGAACAGGAGCGGTTGGGTCCGGTCAGCGCGATACTTCGGGTCGCGGGGAGCGGGCGCGACCATTTCAAGCTGTCCCGTGCTCCAGTGGTATTTCGAGACTTGCCCTCTTCCCGCGCCGTATATGATATCGGGATCGAGCGGGTCGGGCGCGACATACCCGTACTCAATGACGCCCGCGGGATGCCACTCCCGGAAAGTGATCGCGCCATCGTTGCCGCGGCTGGAGATGCAGACCGAGCCGCTTTCCTGCTGCCCTCCGCAAACCCGATAGGGGAACGTGTTGGTGGCCACTGCATGATAAAGCTGAGCGGTCGGCTGGTTGTACCAGGAACTCCAGGTGCGGCCCCGGTTCACGCTGACTACCGCGCCCTGGTCGCCGACCAGCAGGAGAATGTCGGGATTGTTGGGGTTGATCCAGATGTTCTGGTAGTCGTCGCCGCCGGGAGCACCCTTCACTGCCGCCCAGGTTTTGCCGCCATCCGCGGAGCGCCAGGTTACGATGCTCGTGCTATAGACCACGCCGGCGTTTTTGGGATCGACCTTCAAGACGGGCAGATCGCCTCCTCCGATGCGCCCGGCCGGGCGCCGGTCGGTAGTTGCGCGATACCAGGTTTCTCCGGCGTCATCCGATCGGTATATTGCAACGTCGCGGGCCCCGGCGACAGCGGCGTACAGGCGCGCCGGCTCGCTTTGAGCAATTGCGACATCTGCCTGAATGACGTCTGCCGGCAGGCCGTTGGTCAGCTTGCGCCAGGTCTTACCGCCATCCGTGGATTTGAAAATGCCTCCGTGCGCGCCGGTGTAATCGTTGCCAAACTCCCAAGGCGCTTGCCTGCCTTCCCACAGCGATGCATAGAGGACGTCGGGGTTCGACGGATCCATCTCGATGTCGGAGCCGCCGGTATTCTCGTCGACGTACAGCACCTTCTCCCAGCTCTGTCCGCCGTCGCTGGAGCGAAATATGCCGCGTTCCGCATTTGCGCCGTACGGATGGCCCAGCACGGCGGCAAACAAGCGGTTGGGATCGCGCGGATCGACGGCGAGGGCGGGGATCTGCTGGCCATCGCGAAGCCCCAGGTGAGTCCAGGTGCGGCCTGCATCGATAGATTTATAGATGCCGTTGCCCACCGACAGATCGGGTCGCTGCAACCCCTCGCCACTGGCGACGTAGAGGATATTGGGGTCGGAAGGCGCGACCGCGATTGCGCCGATGGATTGCGTGGGCTGGCTGTCGAATATGGGGGTCCAGGTGCGACCGTAGTCGTCCGATTTCCATACTCCGCCGTTCACCTGCCCCACATAAAACAAATTGGGTTCGCTGGGTACGCCGGCGGCCGCGCGGGTCCGGCCTCCGCGGAAGGGCCCGATGTTACGCCAGTGCAGATCTCCGAAAAGTTCCGGGCTCAATTGCTGCGCGCCGGCCCGGGAGGCGGCCAGGCCAATGCAGATTGCGAGAACGCGTCGCAGCAAAGTCATATTTATCTTCCGATCCCCTACGATACCGGCGGAAAAGGTGTCTGTCCCATTTTTGCCTATCACCCTGCGGCCGCCGCGGCATTTGCTGCATTCGCGGCTGCGACCGTCACCGGATTGGTCTTGGCTTCGCCATCCCACACGACCACTACATCCGCGGCGAGGCTTGCGCCGTTCAGCATCGCCACGCGCTGCAACTGCGAGGAGAAATCGGCGGGAGCGTAGTAGTTGGCCGGAGGGTCGAGCGGCAGCAGTCCCAGCGTCTGATACGTTGCCGCCACGAGCTGCGCGCAGTAGGCCACGGAGTTCCCGGTATCGATGCCGCGGTAGTGGCCCAGGACGTAGTTGATCATCATCTGCTGAACCGGGGGGAAGGGGCGCGTGTCGGTCTGCCGCACGAAGTTCTCGAAGGCGGTCTGCAACGCGGGCGTCCAGAAAGTTTGCAGACGCCGCCAGGTGAACTGGTTGTTGGTATACGGCGTGTAATACGCGAGCAGAGCGCGGAGATCGACGATCCTCGCTCCGAAATGGGCGAGGTTGTCGATGGGGTCGATGAAGGCCCGCGACTCGTCCACGGATTCCCAGAGATAGACCTTATTGTCCATGTCCGGGAATCTCGCGACCATTCCGCAATGGGAGAAAGGGGCTCCGGTGATCTGCTCGATGATCTTGGACTCTCCGTAAGTTGCGCCGAAGAGCAGCACGTCGCCGGTTTGCAGGCTGGCTTCGATTTCCTTGTAAAACATCGCGGGCTCCTCGGGGGATTATACGCTACAATCGTGTTACCTTTTCCGATAGGAGATCAGAAAATGAGTGAAGCTGGGAATATGGAATCGCGGATGGCGGGGCTGGAAGCGCGCGTGGCCCGTCTGGAAGCGACGGCGGCCGCTGGGCCGGCAACGACGCACGTCCACTATCACGTGGGGTACGCGCCGATGCCCGCAGGCGCCCCATCCATGGTGGGGTTTCCGCCCTGCTGCGGATTCGGCTCGTGTTCGGTGGAGCCGGACGATCAGGCAGCTCCAACGCCGGCGGATTTTTCTAAGCTCGGCGAGTAACTCTGGCGGGCGAAGGCGTTGTCGCGGTGGTGGGCGTTGACGGCGCGGCCTCGGCCGCTGTGTCTAGTCTCATTGCCATGGGGGCGAGGGCTGTTGCCATCTCGCGGCCGATGGTATCGGATGACGACATGGAGGCGGCGCTCGAAGGGTGCGCGTTCGCCGTTTGCACGGCGGAATTTTATCGCGTGAACCGCGTCGCGCGGCGGACGGGGCTGCGCTGGACTGCATCGCACAGCTCGGCGACGGAAGTTGTGCTTGGCCCCACTGTTTATCCCGGCGAGACGGCTTGTTACGTTTGCTACCAGATGCGCTCGGTGGCGTGCTCGGACGACCCCGCCGCTGAGTTAGCCGCTCTCCGGCGGCGGGAACCTACGCAAGAATGCCCGACGGGGGTAGCGGGTCTGCTCGGGCAGATGCTGGCTTTGGAAGCGGTGAACCGTTCGGCGAAGGGGGCAATCGTGGTGGTGGATGCCGTCACGCTGTGCAGCCAGCGGCACGCGGTGCTTCGAGTCCCTGCATGTCCCATCTGTTCGATCTCGTAAGTCCTCGCACCGGATTGATTCGCGAACTTCGCGATTGCAGCGGCGGGCGAACGCCGTACCTGTACCAGGCGACGCTGTCGAATTTCGATTTCCGGCGCGCGCCTCCCTCCGAGCGATCCGCAGGGGGAAAAGGGTGGACCCGCGAGGATGCGCAACTCGGAGCGATCGGGGAAGCGCTGGAGCGATATTGCGCTTCGATCTACGATCCGGCCGCACTTTACTTTGGGCCTGCGGCCGGCGATTCGCGGTTCATCGAGCCGCCAGAGTTTGTCCTGCATACTGAGCGGCAGTATGCCGCGCCAGAATTTCCGTTCCGGCGCTACGAGGTGGGCCACTCACTGCACTGGGCGCGCGCGCTGCGTTTGGACGGCACGCCGGTGTATGTGCCCGCGTCCGAGACCTTCGTATCTTTCCCCAGTTATAGGCTTGGGGAGAATTTTTCCCTGCTCACGACGAGCGGGCTTTCGGCCGGCGCGACGCTGGATGCCGCGATTCTGGGCGGCTTGTACGAGTGCATGGAACGCGACGCGTTTATCCTGCATTGGATGAACCGGCTCACTCCCGTCGAAGTGCTGCTGGACGGCTTGCCGCGATGCGAGTATGTGCGTATGATCTTCCAGCAATCCGGCATCGACGTGCGAGTGTTTTTGCTCGGCACGGATATCCCTGCGTCGGTTGCGATGGCGGTTACGGTGGATCGGTCGGGACGGATCCCGGCGGCCGCCGTGGGCCTGGGCTGCCACCTGTCGGGCGCTTGCGCCGTCGAGCGGGCGGTGCTGGAGGCGTTCCAGGTTTACGCTTCCGAGTCCCTGTTGTCCTCGGCGGGAGCGCGGACGGATCCGGCGCGCGGGTACGAGCAGGTGCGCACGCTCGAGGACCACGGTTCCTTCTTCGGCATTCCCGAGCGGCTGCACGAATTCGATCACCTGTTCGGGTGTCCGGTGCGGATTGCCGCGCGCGAACTGCCCGAGAATTCGTCGGGGGATGTGTCGGTGGATCTCGCCCGGGTTGGGGGCCTGGTGGAAGCGGCGTTCATCGATCTGACGACGGCCGATCTGCGCGAGTTTCCGATTCGGGTGGTGCGCGCATTCACTCCCGGGCTGCAGCCCATCCATTTCGGGTTTGGATGGGAGCGGCTGGGCGGCCCGCGGCTGTACTCCATCGCCGAGCGACTGGGCCAGGACAGCCGGATCCGAACGGAAGACGATTTAAACTTCTGTCCGCATCCGTTACCCTGATAGTCATACCAGAATGAGCGAAGATTCCTCTTCGGCCGGCCCGAGGTTCATTCGCCTCGCGATCGCCGTGGGCACGATCTTCCTCGCGCTGTTCACCGTGGATGCGGTGGTCGCGTTTCGATATGGACCCGACATCCGCGAGGTAGGGTGGGACGGCGCGCGCTCCGGTCCGGCGTGGATTGTGCGCCAGGTGTCGCCGGGCGGACCGGCAGCCGGACTCCTGCGGCCGGGAGATATCGTGACGGCGTTGAACGGCGATCCCTCAATTCTCGCCGTCCCGCCGCACAGGGTTCTCCGCAGACTGCCGGGCGGACCCTACACGCTCACGCTCCAGCGCGGGGCGGAAAAGCAGGACGTCCGCGTGGCGGTGATCGTGACGCGCCAACCGCTGATGCTGGCGCGGATCTCCATCAACCTGATCCTGTCCCTGGTGTACTTTTTTACCGGGATGCTGATCGCGTTCGCCAAGCCAAACGAGAGCCTCGGCTGGCGCGCGTGGGCGTCGTCGTTGACCACCGGGGCGTATATCGCCTACGTCGCTTCGAATCCCACCGACCTCTCCGATCTTCGGGGCAACGCCGCCTGGGTTCCGTACCTGTTCTCGGCGGTGTTCCCGCTGCACTTCGTCGCGAGCTACCGGTTCCTGTCCGTGTTCCCGGTGAATTTTACGGCCTCGCGTCTACGCCGCGCGGTGGAGCGTACGTTGATCGGCGGAGGATGGGTGGTGTGGGCGCTGGGAGCTGTTGTCGTGGCGGCAACGATGGCGTCGATCGACCGGCTCAAGGCAGTTGCCGCCGCCGCGCCGGGCGCGCTCGAGTTTCTGGACGCGATCCAGTTCGTGCAACTCCTGTTCATGGGGTGCGCCATCGTGGCCACCGCGGTGGCGTGCATACAGAACTACCGCATGCTGAGCGACAAGGGCCTGCGCCGCCGGCTCCGGTGGGTCTTCGCGGGTATCGTCGTCTCGGCGGTTCCGATGATGGCGAGCACCGCGGTTTGGGTGGTGTGGGCGGCGATGGGCATCGATTCGCAGCGGCAGTCCGCGCTGGCAGTGATGTCGGGGATTAGCAATCTGCTGGTCGCCGCGGTTCCCATCTCCATCACCTACGCGGTCTTGAAGCACCGGGTGCTGGGCATCGGCGTGGTGGTGCGCCGCGGCGTGCAGTACCTGCTGGCGGCCAACGCACTGCGCCTATTCGTCGCGCTACCGGTGCTTGGGCTGGCGGCGGGAATCGTGGCGAATCCGAACCGCACGATTCCGCAATTGCTGTTCGAGGGCGGCGCGAAATGGAACTCGGTGCTGCTGGTGCTGGCGGCGGTTGGACTGCGGTATCGGTTGTCCATTGGAAACGCGATCGACCGCAAGTTTTTCCGCGAAAGTTACAATCAGGAGCGCATCCTGGCGGGTTTGGTGGGGACGATCACCGAAGCGGACTCCGTGCAGTCGCTGTGCTCGGCGGTGACGGCGGAACTGGAAATGGCGCTCCACCCGGAGCACACGCGGGTATACATTTACGAGAAGCACGAGATGACGCTGGCGCATTCGTCGATGGACCGGCCGGCGCTGCCCTCGCTGCCCGCGCATTGCGAAGCGTTCGACATACTGGCGAAGGGCGGCAGCGCCGTGCAGTGGAGCGTGTTCACCGAGCAGTATCCGGAGGACTGCTGGACGCCGCTCAGCCGGCTGGAGGCCGACCTGCTGGTGCCGATTCTCTCCACCGAACACAAGTTCGTCGGACTGCTGGTGCTCGGCCCGAAGAAATCGGAGGAGCCGTACACAGCGCGGGACCGCAAGATGCTGGAGTCGATCGCGTCTCAGATCGGCGTGATTCAGGAGAACCTGTCGCTGCGGTCCCTGGTGAACGTGCAGAGAACGGCCGAGCGCGAGGTGCTGGCCCGGCTGGGCGGGCAGCAGATCGACATTGTGAAAGAGTGTCCCGCGTGCGGCCGGTGCTTCAGCTCGACGGTTTCGGTGTGCGAGCGCGACGGTGTGGAACTGGCGCTCACCATCCCCGTGGAGCGTACCATCGACGCACGATACCGGCTGGACCGCCTGCTGGGGCGCGGCGGAATGGGCGCGGTTTACGAAGCGGTGGATCTGCGGCTGAACCGCGCGGTTGCGATCAAGGTGATGAAGGGCGGATTGTTCGGCGACCCACGCGCGGTGCGGCGGTTCAACCGGGAGGCGCAGGCTGCCGCGCGCTTGAATCATCCCAACATCGTGCGCATTTTCGATTTCGGATCGCTGGCGGGGGATGGCGCTTATCAGGTGCTCGAGCTGGTGCCGGGGCGATCGTGGAGGGCGGCGTTGAACGACGCGGGCCAGTGGCCTCCGCAATACGCCCTGCCGTTGCTGCGCGGGGTGCTGGAAGGGCTCGGCTGCGCGCACGACGCCGGCATCGTTCATCGGGATCTCAAGCCGGAGAACATTCTGCTGGCGCCGCCCGCCTCTCCGGATTCCGGCGAACTGACGGCGCGCGTTCTTGATTTCGGCCTGGCGAAGATCCGCGAGGAGGAGATGACCGACGGGGCGAGCGTGACGCGGCCGGGCGTGGTGATGGGCACCCATGGATATATGTCGCCGGAGCATCTCGCGGGCAGAGAGGTGGATCAACGGTCCGATATCTATTCCTTCGGCGTGATTCTGTTGGAGACGCTGACCGGGCCGTTGCGGCTAAAACAATTCGGCGCGCACGAGCAGATTCAGGATCTGGTGAAGTCGAGATTCGAGTTCAGCGGCGCGACTCCCGCGCACCTCGCGCTGCGCGATGTGATTGCCGGCTCGGTTGCGCCAAAGCGACGCGAACGGTACGCGAGTGCGGCGGAGGTGCGGGCTCAACTGGAAGCCGTGCTGCCGGACTGTCCGCCGCTGCCGGACGGACGGGCGGCCGCTTCGCTCGAGCGGCTGGGAGCCACCGAGACCGTGCAAGTATCGGAGGAGGAGAATCCATGAACGCGGTTTCGGTAATCGACGCCGACCGGCAGTTGAACCAAGAAGTGCTGGCCGGCCGTTTGCGCGAGGCTTACGACCGCTGGTACGACGACGACATCGTCATGGACGAGAACGGCCAACATGCGTGGAAAGGCAAAGCGCAGAATCGCGAAAGACTGGAAGCCATGGGGCGCGTGATTCGCACCCATGCCCGGCGGCTGATCTCGAGCGCCGTGGAAGGCAACCGGTCGTTCTCCGAATGGGAGTTCGATGAGGAGTACGGCGGCGTCCGGTTCACTTTGCGGCAGGTGGCGGTTCGCGAATGGCGGAACGGCAAGGTCGTCAGCGAGCGGTTCTACTATCACACCGACTGGCAGTGGAAAAATTGACGCGAGTTTCACGGCGCTGAAACTTGCGGGGCGTAGTCTGGCTGATAATGGCGAACCAGCCGTCCGTCGTCGTTATCTCGGGTGTCGAGCAGAATCATGCTGCCCTGGACGTCCTGTTCCTGCGCGCTGGCTGGAAGGTGCGGCATGCGCGGTCGATCGCCGATCTGGACGCCGATCCCGACGCTTCCGTGTGCGTCCTGCTGACGGATTACAAGCTGCCGGACGGCCGTTGGACGAAGGTACTGAAGCACGCACGGAGGCGCGATCCTGGAACCGAAGTGGTGGTGTATTCGAACCTCGTGGACGAACATCTTTGGGCGGAGGTGATGTGCCTTGGCGGGTTCGACGCGATCGGACAGCCTTTCGATGAAGTGGAGCTGCTGCGGGTTGCGGCTTGCGCGTGGCGAAAGAGCAGTCAACTGCGCGTTTGCAGGTAGGCGGCGTGGTCGGTGACGCCTTCCGGCGCTCCGCGTTCGAGAGCCGCGCGCAGCCCATCCGGAATCGGCGTCTTCTGCAGCGTGCCGGCGTCCACAAGGACGTAGACCGTCTCGCAATCGGCAACGATCCTATCATCCGGCGCGATGTGGAATTCCGCGAGGAGGGTGAAGGAAGTGGTGCCGAGGTGTTTGGCCGAGACGCCGATTTCCAGGACCTGATCGAAGCGGGCGGGCGCTTTCCAGGCGATTGTCTGCTTCACGAGTTGAAAATCGAACGCGCCCGTGAGCAGGGCTTGGTGGTACCCGATGGCGCGAAAGAACTCGGTGGTCGCGATATCTACGTACTCGGCATACCGCGAGTTGAACACCACTTTCTGGGCATCGCACTCGGCGTAGCGGACGCGGAGATAGTAGCGGAACTTGTCCGGCATGGAATCCCCAGTATCGCGCGAACATTTGACTCCGCCCTTCCCGCTGGCTCAGAATCGCCGGTGTCGCACATCGCGAACCTATTCCACAACATCCAGTCCCCTGGGGTCGTTCGCGTTGGCCCGGTACGGGTCCGGCGTCGTGAACCTCCCGAGGGGCCAAGAGTAGAACCGGTTCAGGGCGTAATCCATCGTGCCTACGGGACCACGCCTCCCGTGACCAGTGGCATCGTTCCTACGGAGCCCGCGCCGCTGGCGGACCTGTCCCCTCTGCAAGTCACGATCGGAGGACAAGCCGCGACTGTCGTCTATGCGGGGATGACCATCGCTGGCGACCCAGGCAGGCGTTTACCTCCGCGTGCGTTGACGCACGATGCCTTATCCTTTGAAAGAGATCCCGAGAGAGGAAATGAAAGTAGTCGTGCGCGGCAACCTAGGCGCGCAAATATCCAATTCGTTTGCCGTGGCCGTCTGGCGCGAGTGGCGCCATCTGGTGTCGCACGCGGGGCTCACCCAAATCCGCCCATACAGCACCTCGGTGAATCTCTTCGTCATTGCGGCTTTCGGCATCGCCGTCCCATGGCGCCGCGGCTTTGACTTCTACGATCCCCTGCTCATTCTGCTGTACTCGTTCATTGCCCTGCTGTTCGCCGCGCCGGCCATCACCGATCTGCTCGGCAGCGACTGGACCGGCTCCACTACGCTGCTCGCGCGCATCTTCGCTTCGGCGATCTTCGGCTGGAGCGCTTTCTGCCTCATCCTGTTCCTCGGCATCGCGACGGTGAACGTTCAGTACGGCGCCGGGCGGCTGCTGATCCCGCAGTGGAATATTCTTGGCGCGTCGCTCGCGCTGAGTCTCACGGCATGCCTGTCGGTGTCGGCTCTCGGCGCGCTGTTCACGGTGGTTCTCGACCCCACATCCGCCAAGCTCATCCTCCGCGGGGGATTCGTGGCGGTGCTGGCCGCGTTCCTCTTCGGCGGACGATTTATCCCCGAGCCCTGGCGGATCGCGCTCGGCGAAAACATGACGTCGCGCCGGATCGTCCATTCGGCGTGGATCGCCTCGGGCGTGTTCGCCATATTCGCGGCAGGCCCCATCCTGGCCCTCCGCTTCGTGCGCAAGGACACGGAATCGAAGCCGTAGCCCGGGCGGACGCGATACCCTATCAATACGAATGACTCCCGCCGGGCAATCCCTCAAGACCGACCGGATCGCGCTGGCTCTGCGGGTATTCGTCTACGTCTTTCTCGTGGTAGTGGGAATGATGATCTTCCCCAGGGTTTTCTACTGGGCCGCGCCGGTGATTGTAGTAGTCGCTCCCCTGTCCTCGTTCGCCGTTGCAGCCGTCGCCAACGCGATTACCTTGCGCATCTGGGCGCACGGCCGTTTAGCCGACATCGGATTGCAAGGGACGCCCGCGTCGCGCCGGAACCTGCTGCTGGGTTTTGCCGGTGGCGCAGCGGGCGCGCTTCTTGCGGTGCTCGCGCCGGTGGCGGTCCGCCTGTCCTGGCTGGAGCGGGTACCTGGCGCGCAGTTCCAGTGGGGACCGCTGGGATTCATCACGGTGCTGCTCCTGTTCGGCGCGGTCGGCGAGGAAATGCTGTTCCACGGCTATGCATTCCAGTTCCTCGTCGGCAGGATGGGCGCGTGGGCGACCGTCCTGCCGTTCGGCCTGCTCTTCGGCCTGATGCATGGGAACAACCTCAACCAGACCTGGCTGGGTCTCATGAATACCATGGCTTGGGGCATCCTCCTCGGCTACGCATTCCTTCGCAGCGGCGACCTGTGGCTCCCCATTGGACTCCACTTCGGTTGGAACTGGGTTCTTCCCCTGTTCGGCGCTAATTTGAGCGGCCTTACAATGGGAGTAACCGGACTGGCCACCCGCTCAAACGCGAGCGCGTGGTGGACCGGAGGCGACTACGGACCGGAAGGCGGCGTCTTCGCTACGCTGGTGGCGGCGGGCTTGGTGTTCTATTTGCGCTGGGCGCCGGTTCAGCGTCAGGCTTCTGTGCTGGCGCGCCTTCCCGAGAATGACGAGTCATGAAATTGCGACTCACGTTGGCTCTCATCGCGCTGATCCCCGGCGCTGTTCAAGCTGAGAAGCTCACGGTCGAGGACAAGATCGAGCTCACCCGCGGTCTCACCGCCGAGTACGCCACCGCCAAGATTCAGTTGCCCCGTTCCAAGAAGGCGCTGGATGTTCAGGAGAACGGGACGTACGATAAGGCGACGTGGTCGGACGCGGGGCGGGAGAACGGGCCGGCCGCTCGCGTGGGCGATTCCATCCAGATTACAAAGATGGAGATCGAGAAGGACCGTCTGGTCTTCGAGATCAACGGCGGCATGAAGAGCGGCAAGCATTGGTACGACCACGTTCAGGTTGGAATGGGCGGCTCGACGACTCCGGTTTCGCGAGGCCAGAACACCTCCGCGCCGGGCGGAACGACCATCGCGCTGATCTTCCCGGACGGAGTGCGCCCCATGAAGGCCTCGGAGGTGAAGAAACTGCTCGCCCCGATCCTCGACTTTGAGAAACATTCCGTGACCGAGCAATATGCCGACACCCTGCCGCCCGAGATCAAGGCCGCGGTAACCGCGAAGAAGGCCATTCCCGGCATGGATCGCGACCAGGTGCTGCTGGCGCTCGGCCGTCCCGAGCGAAAAACGCGCGAGACCAAGGACGGGATCGATCTGGAGGACTGGATCTACGGGAAGCCGCCCGGGAAGATCACGTTCGTGACATTTGAGGGCTCAAAGGTGACCAAGGTGAAGGACGCATACGCCGGTTTGGGCGGAACGACCGCCGAGCCCCAACAGGTCCCTTAAGCCCGCGATTTTTCCAGCCTGGGATTTGATAGTCCGGCCCACACCCAAAACTTGGGAGGCCCGACCATGACGAGCGCCCAAGCGGTTCCGCGCATGGCTGCCAAGATCTGATAGGGAAGACCGTCGAGGTGCCATGCCAATACGGCCGTGAATACAAGAAAAACAGAAAACAGAAGCCCGAAGCCAACAAAGAGGTCCCAATCAGCCCGGCTTGATCCCAGGACGGAAGCGATTCCACAGAAGATGGCGGGCTTCAAGTCTTACCTCCGGGGATCGACGAGCCGTAATGTAGCAGGTCGCCCTTATCCTGCTGCCCGTTCGAATGGCAACGGGTGTGCGACTTGAAAATGACGATTCACCCGTTTTTCTTCCTCGCGGTTTTGAGCCTAGCGTAGTGATACGCTAGGTTTGAGGAGGCTGGACATGTCCGATTCTCTGGTTGGTTTGGAAGGTCGCCGCGCCAGCATTCAATCGCAAATCGCTCAGTTGGCTGATATGCGGTCCGGCTCGATCACGGGAACAGGCGGTTGTTGTGGTAATCCGAATTGCCACTGCCACCGGGCCGGTGATCCCGGCCATGGTCCGTACTATCGATTAACACGGAAGGTCGAGGGTAAGACAGTCACGGAGACTTTGTCCTCACCGGCCAGCCTGGCTAAAGCCCGGCGGGAGGTCGCCGAATACCACCGCTTCCGGAAATTGGGTGGGCGGTTGCTGGAAGTTAATGAACAGATCTGCGGTTTGCGGCCAGTGGAAGAGATGCCGCTGTCGCCCCAGGGGAAAAAACGGCCGAAGCGATCCGTCGAGAAATCTCGCGTGAAGTAGAGCAACTCGTGCATACGATCTTCACCGGTCGCCCGCACAACAGGGCGGCTCGATCTGGAAGCCGTCGAAATGGCTGTGCGTTCGGTTATGCATCGGGCCGGAGCCGCTGCCTGGACTGAACTCCTACAGTTTCCCGTTCCGGCGGCTGACCAGCGCACGGTGGATTGCACTTGCGGCCAGCATGCGCGCTACCTGGAATTGCGCTCTAAGCCGGTCCTCACCGCGATGGGCATGGTGGGCATGGTGAAGGTATCGCGCCCCCCCTTCGATGCAGCGCCGTCAGCAAACGGCGAGCGTTTCGCGGCGACCTTAGCAGGTGGGCGGTCTGGATCAATCCGGCGAGTTCACCGGCGGGGATGAGGGCCACATCTGGCGCCCCCCCTGCGCCGGACGATGACGGTCTCCTGTCGATCCACAACCTGATCCAGAACGCTGGCCAGGTTCTCACACACGTTCCGGACGAGGTGCACAGTACCTTGAAGGCCCGGGCGGTTCGCGAGGGCATGAGTTTATCGGACCTCATCAACGGCCCCATAGCCGATTCCCTCAGAGGCGATCTGGCCGCGCGCGATGATACCTTCATCGCTCCGCATCTGCTCGACATCGAAGCATTGAGCGCTATTCGAGGTCTGGTTGCGGGCCAGCGGATCGATTCCTATCGGAGAGAGCAACTGCTCCTGGAACTTGCGGCGCTTCCCGCGGAGCGCTATGCGCACACGCCTTTGCTCGGCCGTATTTGGGAGCTGCGGCACATCTTCACGGCCTATGACGCCGCGTACATAGCTTTGGCTGAAGCGACCAACTCCGTCCTCTACACCTGCGACGAGAAACTATGCAGAGGTCATCGGGCGCGGACCACGCTGTTCGCTCATTGATGGCCCGCCCCCCACCGAATCGCATTGTGCACCAGCGTCCGGTAGCCCGGATGATTGTGCGTGAAGGTGGAGTGACCGAGTTGAATGTACACGGCGCGCAAACCTGGCGTCGGACCGATGTACACTACCGGCCGGTCATTCAATGGGTTATCCGTTTCCATCAGTACTTGAATCTTCGGCGAGTGCCACATTCCGCGATAACATTCGTCCATCGTCACGATCTCTCCGACGCCGCGGAGGATTGGGTGGTTTTCCGCGCCGCGCACCGGCCGCAGCACCATCGGCTCATCATGCTTGTACTGCGAAGCCGGGTGATCGCCCAGAGGCTTCTCGTAGTACTTGCCCCCAATTACCTCCTCGTGCCAGTACGGCCACGAAGTGTAGTCCACGATGGAGTGGTGCAGCGCCACCACCCCTTTGCCCGCGTGCACGAACTCGTACAGGTTCACCTGCTCGGCGTCGCCGATCTCATTGTGCATGTCGTACAGCACCACCACGTCCCATTTGTCTTTCATGCCGGAAGCGAACGCTTCCTTCTGCGACGTTGCGTGCGACCAGGTTACATCGGGGAAACTGTCGAACACGCGGTAGAACGACGAATCGTAAGAATGGCCGCCCGTGACCACGAGCACCCGGATCGCATCCTTCGGGCTTTCCTCCAGCGCAATCGTGGCGGGCAGATTTCCTGTCGCGCCGCGGGACGCCCAATCGGTTGCGCGCGCCAGCAGCGCCAGCACGGAAGGCTCGTACAGAGCATTCGTGTCATGGCCCAGCGTGCAGTGAAACACCCGCCCCTTGCCATACGAATTGGTCCATGCGACCGGCTCGTCCCTGCCCGTGCCCCCGCGCGCCGGATCGTCAAACGCGGTTGCAAGTACGTGTATTCCCGGCCGGTGAGCCATGCGGTGATACAACTCGTCGTTCACGGTGAACTCGGGCGTCATGCCATGAGTGACCGGATGCTCGGGATCAACGATCTTGACCAGGAAGGCGTGGCGCGGTCCGTGGCCGATGCCTTTCGGGGGCCAAGTGACGCCGAGCATGTCCGCAAATGCCGCCCACGGCTTGCCGGTATCCCACCCGCCGCCCGGATGCTGGATGGTTCCCATCAGCGGACCGTACGTCACGCCGTGAAACGAAACGAGCCCGTGCCCGGAGCGCACGAATTCCTCCAGCGCGGACTCCGGACCAGCGCCCCACCGGGGGCCGTTATAGCTCAGAATTACGGCTTCATACCCGGAGAGCGACTGCGTCGTGAGTCCGCGGGGATCCTCCATCCGGCGCACTTCGAACCCGGCGTTCCGCAGGACCGTCTCAATCATCCCCGTGGTTGCGCGCCAGTCGTGATACTGAATGTCGCTCTCGCCGGTGACGATCAGAACACGGGGCGGGGGCGGCGCCGAGGTACACATCGCGAGCGATGCAGCCGCCGCAAGCAGAAAAGCAATCCGGTTCATAGCAGCACCGTCTCTCCGGGAGTGAATACCGGATAAATTCCGTCGGGACCGGGCTTGACCGGCGGTTCCATGTCCGCCCGGACATCTCCGGGCTTTGGCGCGAAGTGGAAATCCGAAGTCGTCGCCTGCTCCCAGGTCACTGCCTTTCCGGTGTAGGAGCTCAACTGCCCCATGATGCCCATCAGCGTCGCGCGAGTCATGTAGTCTCCGCTGTTGAGCGGCTTCCCGGACCGGATCGCCTTGAACAACTCAATGTGCTCCACCTGGTATGGGTTGGCCAGGAAGCTCGAGTACATCTTCGGTCCCGAGTATCGCCACGGCTTTTCGCCTTCGATGAAGCCTTTCGTGACCGAGGCCCTGCCCTTCGTCCCGATGAGGAAGCTCGAGTTCTCCTCGTAGCAGTTGGGGATCGTGCGGCAGTACGCATACAGCCGTACGCCACTCTCGAATTCATAAACCACGGCGTTGTGATGGAAAACGCTGCCGTAGATCGCGCTGTGCAGAGTGGACCGGCCGCCCATCCCGTAGCACCTCACAGGCGCTTGTCCCTTCAGCGCCCAACTCGTGCGATCCAGATTATGCACCAGCGTTTGCGGCACGCCGTCGCCGCACAGCCAGTGGAAATGGTACTGGTTGCTGGCCTGCCATTCGACTTCCGTGAGGCCCGGTTTCCGTTCGTACAAGCAGTAAGGTGGTCGCAGCCAGGTCTCCTGGATCGCGACGATGTCCCCGATCGCGCCGTCGTGGATGCGCTGGATGGCTTCCTGATACGCGATCCAGTAGCGGCTCTGCAAGCCCGACAGCACGGACAGGTTTCTCGCCTTCGCCTTCTCGCAGGCGGCACGCACCATCTTGATTCCCGCCGGATCGATGGCGTGCGGCTTTTCGACGAATACGTGCTTGCCGGCGTCGATCGCGGCGGTCATGTGGAACGGGTGGAACTTGGCTGCGTTCGCGACCAACACCACGTCCGCGGATTCGATCACGTTTTTGTAGGCGTCGAACCCGGTGAAGCAATGGTCGTCGTCCACCGCCGTTTGCTCGGGAAACTTCCGCCGGAGGAGATCTCGCTTCTCGTGGATGCGTTCCCACAGCATGTCGGCCATGGCGACCAGCCGGACTCCCTTGTGGGCCCCCATGGCTTGCATGGAAGCTTCGTAGCCGCGACCGCCGCAGCCAATGACGCCGATCCGGATCGTATCGGTTCCAGCCGCGTGCGCACTCGCCGCAATCGGCAGTGCGCTGGCTGCCGCGGCAGACTTGAAGAAATCCCGGCGTGTCGGACTGTCGGACATGGTTTGTCTTCTGCCGGAATAGTATCAGACCCCGGTGCCCGAAATGCTCCTCGCCTGGCGGCACTGAGTTGCGATAGCATCGGTCGCGTCAGGCTTATGCGAATCGGCTTTCACACGGACGCGTTCAACAGCGCGTATTGGAACTTCGGCCAGTGCCTGGAATGGGCGCAGCGCAACGGCGTCGAATTCATCGAGTGCGGCGCGATCGATGGCGTGTCGTGGATCCACGGGCTCGGATACCAGCCCCACATCGCACTTTGGGAAGACCCGGTTCTGCTGCGGCGCCGGATGGAAAAAATGAATGTGCGGTTCTCGCAGGTGGACGCGGCATTCCCGCTGTCGCTGCCGGAGGGCGCTACGCTCGGCGTCGAATACATCCTGCATACCATCCGGTGGGCGAAGCTTGCGGGTTGCCCGCGCGTCGACACAACGGACGACCGCTTTCGTCCGAAAGAGATGACCGACCGCGAGGCGATGGACCACATGCGACGGTGCGCGTGGCCGAAGCCTATGGCATCGTCATCAACATCGAGCCGCACGGCTACTACACCACCAACCCGGAGTTCATGGGCGAGATGCTGTCATTCGTCGATTCTCCGTGCCTGCGAATGAACATGGATACGGGGAACACTTTCATCGCGGGGCAGAATCCGGGCGAGTTCCTGCAGCGCTTCGCGGATCGAATCGACCACGTTCATATCAAGGATGTCAGCCCGACGCTGGCTGCCGCTTCCCGAGGAGAGCTCACGGGTATCGCCGTGAGTCATTGCGCGATTGGCGATGGCGCCAACGCGGATAATATCCGGGAGTGCCTGCGGATGTTGCGCGAGCGCGGCTATGACGGCGTGCTCAGCATGGAGCGCGAAGGCCAGGGCGGACCGATGCTCGAGCGGAGCCTCTCCTGGCTGAGGTCCGCGCTGGACGGATCCTTATGAAAATCGGCATTAATACACTTCTTTGGAGCGGCGGCTTCGGCGAGGCGGATTTCCCGCTGCTGGGCCGCATCAAATCGTGGGGTTTCGATCTCGTCGAGATCTCGCGATTCGACTTCGACGGATTTCCGGCCGCGAGAGTGCGGCGGGCGGTAGAGGACGAAGGGCTGAGTTGCAACTTCTGTTCCGCGCTCACGGGCGACCTGAGTATGGTTGGGCCCGAGCCTGGCCGCGCGCTCGATTTCCTGCGCCGGGGAATTGAGGTGGCGGCTGAATTGGGCGCGCCCGTCTTCTCCGGACCCTACTGCGCGCCGGTGGGCTACCTGCCCGGGCGCAGGAGAACCGACGCCGAATGGAATCAGGCGGTGGAGTATCTGCGCCGGCTCGGGCCGGTTCTGGATGGGCACGGCGTGTCGCTTGCGGTCGAGGCGCTCAACCGGTTTGAGACGTTTTTCCTGAACACCGCGGCGGACTCCAAGCGGCTGGTGGACGAGGTGGGCCATCCTCGCATCGGCATCCTGTTCGACACCTTTCACGCGAACATCGAAGAAAAGCACGTGGCCGCCGCCGTGCCGCTGCTCGGGTCGCGGATCAAGAACGTGCACACGTGCGAAAACGATCGCGGAATACCAGGGACCGGGCACGTGCCGTGGACTGAGTTGTTCAGCGCGCTGCGGGGTATCGGGTACGAGGGCTCGGTGGTGATTGAGAGCTTCGGCTCGACAATCCCGGAGATCGCGGCGGCGGCGTGCATCTGGCGCGATCTCGCGCCGGATGCCGAGACACTCGCACGCGAGGGGCAGGTTTTTCTGCGCGCGGCGGTGGATCAGGGGCGGCTGCGGTGACGGCTCGACAGTAGAATCAAGGGCCGGCGGCAGCGACGAAACACTGTCGGGAACTCACCCGGATTCACGCGATTCACCGGAAGCTTACAACGCCAGAAAGATCCCATCACCCTTTCTGGCCTGAGCCACCGGACCGGAATCGCTCAAACAGCGAACGCAATGAACGCTCGTAGAGGTCGTGGATTGGATGCGCACTTGGCGGCGACTGGGAGGCCAAAATGGAAATCTGCGATGACATCGGTCGATCTTCCCGAGCCCGCCCCGATGATGTACTACAGAAGCTATCAAGAAACGGGCGCTGAAGAGTCTTCACTTACGTGAACGCAGTGTACGGACTTGGAGCCGGGCTGTAGCTTACAAACATTGGACCAAACCATGAGTGTTAAGAACCACTTTGCTAGTGATAACACAACTCTCTGGCCTCCTCTTGCTGGTCGCCACTGTGATCCTGCTATTGTTTCGCCGCATTTAGTTGGATTCGGAAACTAAACAACCAAGGAATCTAGTAAGAGTAAGCTAAACATTTCGGTTCGTCAGAAGAATTCATGGGTCGATTCGGGCTCGGGTAGCTTGCCAAGTGAGTGATAGAGGGCGAGTTCAAGGCAGCGGAAGGTACGGAAGCCGTAGGATTTTCTCATAGTGACTTT
>JANXRE010000126.1 GCA_025353165.1 Acidobacteriota bacterium
CAGTGTGACAGAGTCAAAAGTGGAACGCAAGGGCTCTGGCGAGTTTATTTTATGCGCTCACTTGCCGCCACACCGGTGGCGCGTCGGCGTCCGGGTTCGCGGCGGCCAGCAGCAACTGCGCCTGATGCGCGCGCAGCGTTCGTGCCGCTTCCTCGCCAGTCGGCCACCATTTGAAACGCCCTTTTGATAATCGTTTCGTCGCCAGCCAGAACCCCTGGCCGTCATACGCCAACAGTTTTATTGCCGTCCCACGGCGGCTGCGGAAAATGAACAGGCAACCGGAGAATGGATCCGCGTCCAGCTTCTCCCGGCAAAGCTGTGCGATGGAATCAATCCCCTTCCGTCCGTCGATCGGCTCGACCGCAACCAGAATGCGCAACTGCGGTGTGATCTGAATCAAGACGCCAGATCCCACAACATCCGGCTCAGTGCCGTCAGATCCGCCGCGCTGCTCCCCTTGAGCTGGATTCGTATCTTGCCCCGTCGTCCTTCCAGTTCCACGCTGCACTCGGCAATCACCGGCACGTGGGGCGCGACCAGTTCCACAAAAGACGGCGGCGCGGCCTTCTCCCGCTCCGCCCGTGTCGCGATCATGAGCCGTTTCAGCTTGCCTCCGTCCAGATGCAGCTCGGCAGCCGTCCGGTTGACGCCATTCCAGCGGGCCACATCCGCTGCCGCCGCCCACAACTCACCCGGTATCGCAGCCTTCCCCTGCCGGTTCTGCCTCCAGTCCTCGAACCGAGTCCGAACTTCCTCAATCGATGGATTGCAAGTTTCTCTCCGGCCCATGGCCATTCCTCCACCCCCCGGGTATACCGGCGACAGAACGACCTTACCAGTTATGCCCGGCAATATTCATGCAGGCTTACCGGAAACTCACGATCAACTTCAACTACCGCACAGAGCCTGATACGCTAGGTTGTGGTATGACGCATCGCCAAATTGGACGTATCACGCCCGATGCTGAGATGTGTCGGGCTTCGGCGATGGGGCCTGCAACGTCGCCTTGTTGGAATGTTCAGGTTCAAGGCGATAGGAACGCGATCGCGTCAATGGGACGTGTAGGCGGCAAACTGAGGAACGAGTTGGACCGACACCTCCGAACTTGAGGAGTGAGGACAGTTATCAAAGATCCAGCACGATCCACGCTGGAGCATGGTCGCTGGCATTGTCCTCGCCACGCACCCATCGGTCTACCCCACCGTCCACCAGCCGCTCGCACATTTTCGGCGAGAGCAGGAAGTGATCCAGCCGCATGCCCTTATTGGCGCGCCACCGGTCACGCTCGTAATCCCAGAACGTCCAGAGCGGTCCTTCCGGTTGCAGCCTTCGCAGAGAGCCGCTTGTTGATGTTAAAAGTTACGATCTTCAATTGTCCAGCTCACGCCGCAAAACCATTGTGGCTGAACTATGGCCGGCTATCGGCGGGCTAGGCGCAGTCCGATCCAGCAGCTCAGCGGCCAGGTCAGCAGCCAGGAAAGCCAGTACCAGTGGGGCCATCCCTTGCTCCAGTTTGGAATGATCGCGCCGATCCCCATCACTTCGCCGAGGATCAAGAACCAGAGCACGTGACGCGCGGCGCGGCCCGGCGCAAAGCGGGCGCAAAGCCAGGCACAGAGGATCGAGACGACGACGAAGAGCGCCGTGCTGGCGAGGAGCGCGGTGTCGGAGGGGATATGGCCCGCGACGAAGTCGCCAGGGAACACGCGCGACAGGAGCGGGTCCGTCGCAACAACCAGAAGAACGGACAGCAGATAGCTGCCGAGTACGACCGCGATGGATTTTAACATGGGCTGGATCTCTTTCTTATCCGACAAGTATACACCGAAACGGCGTCGCCAAGAGTGGCGACGCGGCACGCAGGAGTACGGGGGTTAACGGTAAGTGGAGACCAGCTCGCGGCTGAGTTGATCCGCCCTTTCGGCTAGGGATTTCGCGGCAGTGGGGTCGGACGATCTGGTCTCACGGGCTTGGCGGACGAATGCATCGGCCTGGTCCTGCATGCTCTGCTGCCGGGTGTTCTTCTCCCGAAGGCGCACGGCGCGCAGATTCTGTTCGGCGCTCGACAGGGCTGCGTCGATGGCGCGGTTCAGGTCGCGCATCTCCTGCTCGCTCATCATCGGCGCGAGCTCCTGGATTTCGGGCGGCTTGGGCGGCGGCGCGGGCGGCGCCGCTTCGGCCGGCGGTTCCACTGCAACCCTGGGCGTTACGCGGTGTGCGGGCGGTTTCCTTTCCGGCTTGGGCACCGCCGGTTCCGGCTCGTCGGCGGGCGGCGGCGCCACTTGCGCCGGCGGCGGCGGAGTGGGAGCCGGCGGCTGAGCCAGAGTTTCGGGCAGGGTATCGAGCGCGGGGGTCAGGGGGCCGGACTGCGGCGCCTGCCCGGTGGCTGGCGCGGGCGGGACGGGTTGCGGGAACTTCCCTTTTTTGTGGAACAGCCCGCACCCGGACGCCGCGAGACACAGCAGCGCGAAGGCCGCAAGCGTCAAGCGCCTGGATTTAACTCCGCGGGTTCTGTGGATGGCTGAGATGATGCCTCCGGAAGCTCAAAAATAAACGTTGCGCCGCGGCCCGATTCGCCCGTAAAACTCAGTTTACCATCCAGTAATTGAACGAACCGGAAAGCCATCGCAAGACCCATCCCGGAACCTTTTTTCTTGGTCGTGAAGTACAGGTTGAAAATCTTATCGCGGATTTCCGGCGGGATGCCGGGTCCGGTATCGGAGATCTCTACGCGACATGCGCCGCCCGGGCGGCTGCAAGATAGGGTGAGGCGGCCGCCATCCGGCATGGCCTCCAGGCCGTTCATCACGACGTTCAGGAAGGCTTGCTTGAGCAGGTCACGGTCGGCGTCGATCCACACCGGACGCCCGAACGACAGGCAGTGCACTTGGATGTCGTGCGCGGCTGCTTCCGGCGCCACAAGATTGCCGATATCGCAGGTCAATTCGTTGAGGTCCAGCCGCCGCCGGTTCAGGTCGACCGGGCGGTTAAAGTCCAGAAAGGTTTTGACGATCCGGTTCAAACGCGCGATTTCCCGGCCGATGACATCCAGCTCCGGCGCTTCGTCCCGGCCGATTCTGTTCTTGAGCACCTCCACGTGGACAGCGATGGCATTTAACGGGTTCTTGATCTCGTGCGCCACGCCGCGCGTGAGCTGGCTGATGGCGTTGAGGCGGTCCGCGATATCGAGCTGCTCCTCGATCTGGCCGCGGGTCTCCGCGTCATGCAGGGCCACCAGAATCCCGAGCGGTTGAGCGGCGCCGTTGCCGGCGCTCCCGGCCGCTTTTCTGACGAGCGGCTCGATGGAGGCGAGCACCTGGCGCTCCCCTCCCGCGGTGTGAATGGTGACCAAACGGTCCCTGATCGCTTCCCGCTTTTCCAGAGCCTGCCTCATGAGAACGCCCATGGGCGTATCGGGAGGGAAGATCGCTTCGGCGCTGTGCCCCACCATGGACTCCGGATCCCAGCCCAGCAAGCGGCGCGAGGGAGGGCCGGCCATCATGAGGTGGCCGGACGGATCGAACAGCAGCACGGCATCCTTCAGTTGTTCCAGCAATTGCGCGACGTTGCCGCGCAGCTCGCTTGCGTCGTCGCGCGCGCCTTCCACTTGTTGCCCCAGCAGGTTCAGTTTGGAATGGACCAGGGCGAACTCCTTCACTTCCTTGACCGGAGATTTCGCCGACGCCGAGCCGGCCGCCATCTGGTCGATGCGCCGCGTCAGGCGCTCCAGGGGATCCATAACGAGCGACGGCAGCAGGAGCGCCAGGGCCACGGAAACCAGCAGGGCGGAGAGCGAAATCACTCCCAGGTTCCAGAGGTCCGGTTTGAGGGAGTTGCGGAGAAACAGCGAGGAAGTCACCACATGGATGGTGAGGACCGGCTGCTTGCCGACGCCGAGGATCTGGAGAAACTCGGTGTCCTCCGATTGAAAGAAGACCTGCCGGATGTTACCGAGGAACGACCTTCGCTGCCATTCTTCGAAATTCACGATGGCGCCGGCCTGCCGGCCGACCCGCTTCGGTATCGACGAGAAGCGGATGCGGCCGGCGTTGTCGGTCAAGTAGACTTCGACGATCTGAGGCCAATTGCGAAGGGCGCGGTCGAAAACACGCTTGATTTCGGGATCGCGGTCCACGGTGTCGAGCCAAAACCGCTTGCGGGCTTCCAGGTCGATGGGCGGCGTGGGGAGTTCGCCGGTCCGGGTTTTCAGGATCTCGGTGGTGGCGGACTGAACGCCGGCGGCAATCGCTTTGGCTACCTCCGCCGTGCGGTCGAAGGAATCCTGCAGGAAGTCGTACACGTACACCAGCGACATGACCACGACGATGGTGACCGTCAGGGCGACGATGGCGATTCGAAACCGGGCTTTCAGGGACATATTGAAGAGCCGGACAAACGCTCCCTTACGGACGCGGCTCAGTTACGCCGTACTCCTTCAGTTTGTTGAAGAGCGTCTTCAGGCTGATTCCCAGGATTTCCGCGGCGCGCGTCTTATTGTTCTTGGTGTGCTTGAGGGTCAGCATGATCAGGGCTTTCTCCCCTTCCCCCACGGTAGTTCCGATGGGCAGGCGCACGGTGTCCGGCTCGTTGATTGGAGCGGGCGGCCGAGCGCCGGGAGGGGCGCCGAAATTCGGCGTGAGATGCTGCGGATTCAATTGACCCTCCCCGGCGATGATCACCGCGCGCTCCAGCACGTTGCGGAGTTCGCGGACATTGCCGGGCCAGGTATGACGCCGCAGGATCGCGACGGTCTCGGGCGTCGCTTCGGTCACCTTGCAGCCGTGCTTCCGGTTCATCATGTCGATCAGCGCTTCCACCAGCAGGGGTATATCGCTTTCGCGCTGCCGCAAGGGGGGCAGGTCGATTCGGAAGACATTTAGACGATAGAAGAGATCTTCGCGGAGCTCGCCGCGCTGCAGGGCTTCCTCCAGCACTTTGTTGGTGGACGCGATGATGCGGACATCCACCGAGATTTCGGATTTCCCACCCAGGCGCCGGACCCGCGAGTCCTCAAGAACGCGCAGCAGCTTGGCCTGCGTTCCGACCGGCATGTCGGCCAGCTCGTCCAACAGCAGCGTCCCGTGCTGCGCCAGTTCGAAGCAGCCCGCGCGCCGTTCGACCGCGCCCGTGAAGGCTCCCTTCTCGTGGCCGAAGAGCTCGCTTTCGATCAGCGATTCCGGCATTGCCGCGCAGTTTATGGCTACGAAAGGCGCGGAGCGGCGGGGGCTGAGGTGGTGTATGGCGCGCGCGACCAGTTCCTTGCCGGTGCCGCTCTCGCCGGTGACC
Source organism: Acidobacteriota bacterium (assembly GCA_025353165.1). Taxonomy (GTDB): domain Bacteria; phylum Acidobacteriota; class Terriglobia; order Bryobacterales; family Bryobacteraceae; genus TMP-7. Next base: position 5,287 of record JANXRE010000126.1, read on the forward strand.
ATGACGGCCGCGCGGGAAGGGGCGACTTGGCGGATGAGCGAGAATACCTCCTGCATGATGGGCGAGGTTCCGACGAGGTCGACGAGGACGCCCTGATAGGTGAGCTGGCGCTGGAGCCGCTCCGCCTCCTCGGTGAGTCGGCTTTGCGCCGCCGCGCGCTCCAGCAGGAGGCGGAGGGCGCTCGGCTGAATCGGCTTTTCGAGAAACCAGAACGCGCCCAGGTCGTGCATGGTTTGCACCGCGGTCTCGATGTTGCCGAACGCGGTGAGGACGATGGCCGGGGGTCCGCCGCCGGAATTGGCGAGGCGCTTGAGCAGCTCGAAACCGTCCATCCGGGGCATCATGAGGTCGGTGATCAGGACGTGGAACCGGCCGGCGGCTAGTTTGTCGAGGGCCTCCTGGCCGTCGGCGGCGGTGTCGGCGGCGAAACCCCAGGACGAGACCATGCTGGCGAGTCCGGCGCGCTGGTACTCCTCGTCGTCGACGACCAGGACCCGGGTAGGCGCACTGCTGCCACTGCTCATGTAGGCTATTGTATCGGGCGGCCACATCGGGGGCGGGCTCTGGAATGTGGACTCGGTGGGCGGGTAAAGATTTCAGGCGTTTTACCGTAGACCGGATGACGGTGCACATGACCGAGGCCGAGGTTTGCTCGCGACGTGCACACCGTGCTGGAAAGAGTTCGGCTCTCCGAGATAATCGACGCGCCGAAGCCAGCGGCGCGGAGCAGCACGGAGAGAATAACCGATCGCATCATTCGAAATCTATCACGTCGCGGGGGATATGATGTTCGAGTGAACAGGCGTGAGTTCTTCTTTCTGCCTGCCGCGGCAGCGGCGGCCTCCGGCGAGATCCGGCTCATCGTGCAGGGCGACGACATGGGTGCGGCCCACGCCATCAACACCGGAACGATCCGCGCGTACAAGGAAGGTATCCTCCGGACTACGAACGCGATCATACCGGGGCCGTGGCTCTTGGAAGCCGCGAAGCTGATCGGCGAGAACCCGGGACTCGATGCCGGCGTGCACCTGGCGCTGACCAGCGAATGGTCGTACGTGAAGTGGCGGCCGCTCACCGGCGCCCCGAGCCTGGTCGATTCAAACGGGTACTTCTTTCCAATGGTGCATCCGGCGAAGCTCTTCCCGCCCGGCGCATCGATCAAAGAAGCGAATCCGAAGACGGACGAGGTGGAGAAAGAACTGCGCGCGCAGATCGAAACGGGCCGCCGGCTGATGCCGGGGATCACCTACGTATCGACTCACATGGGATTCGAGAGCTTGTTCCCGGAATGGCGGGCGCTGGTGAAGAGACTCGCCGCGGAATACAAACTGCACTACGTCGGGGACGATCCGGGGATTCGATCGCTGGGGCGTGTGTGGAATGCGGCAGATCCGGGAGATGTGCGAAGCGAGAAACTCGCCCGGCGGCTGGAGACACTCGAACCGGGAACCTGGCGCATGATCGACCACGCGGCGGTGGACGACGCCGAGATGCGCGCCATCGGCCATCCGGGCTACGAAAATGTCGCCGTCGATCGCGACGCCGTTCGCCAGGCATGGTCCAGCCCGCGGGTGCTGGAGGCCGCGAGCCGGAGAAAGATCCGGCTGGTGGGATACCGGGACATTTCTGCCCGGTGACACCCAGGCGACTTAATATGAGGATGAGGGTGCAAACCAAATGAGCCTGGATATTCCGTCGCGGATGGAGCGGGACATTCATTGAGACTGGCCTGTCCGTCGAAAAGCCGGCCCCCAAGACGGTGTTCGAACAAGGGCTGGGGCCTATTTGGCAGCACAGAGGACGCAGCTCTGCTGGATGGCGTTGTCTTCATCGCCTATGAAGAAAGACGACGGCCATCCAAACGCTTCACCGGCTCCGTAACACCGCGCGGGCGGGGGCTCCGTCGGCGCCGGCGATCTTGAGCGGGAGACAGATGAGTTCGTACCCTCCAGGCTCGACCTCGCGCAGATCCAATCCTTCGAGGATCCACACGCCCGCGCCCAGTAGCGCGCGGTGAGTCTCCGCGCCTTCTTTACCGCCGTAAGCGCCCACCGATAAATAGTCGATCCCTACCAAAGAGACGCCACGCGCGGCGATGTGACGCGCGGCATCCGGCGCGATGGAGACGAAATCGCCGGTGAACTCCTCGCTCGCCCAGTCGCGCGAGGAGTTTCTGGTTTTGAAGAGAATACGTTCGCCCGGGCGCAAAGCGTGCGCCTCCAGATCCCGGGCCCTCACAAGTTGCGGGTCGGCGATCTCGATGACGCGGGCCGGGCCGATCAGGACATCGATAGGAATCCGATCGATGCTCGCTCCGCCAGCAACGAAATGCAGAGGAGCGTCCATGTGCGTGCCCACGTGGGCGGTGGTGGAGAGCGACGAGAGATTGGCGGCGTCCCCGAGCGAGATGTCGCAATCCCGCGAGATTTCGAACGGCCGGTCTCCCGGCCACACGGGCATCCCGTTTCGCAGCGAAACGCTGATGTCGATCCACTTCACTGGAGTGGCCGCGCCCAGATATTCCGAAACGCGACCGGCCCGTGATCGCCCTGGAGCATCAAGGGATTGGTGGGCGCTTCCGATATCTCCATGTGAGCGCGCGTGGGGCCGTCGATCTCGACGTTCTCCTGCACGGTCTGCCCGTTGTACACGACTTTCAGGAAACGCGCGTTCTGAATCTTTTTGCCGCCCTCGAATCGGGGAGCGCGGAACCACACGTGGAAGCTCTGCCATTCGCCGGGAGCGCGTGAGGCGTTCACCCGGGGAGCCGAGCCGCCCACCGACTTCTCGCCGATCCAGCGGCTGTAGATGGCCCCCGCGTCGAACGTAGCGAGTTTGGCTTTCCCGTAGCTGTCAAAGATCTGCACTTCGTACAGGCCGTGCAGATAGACGCCGGAGTTGGAACCTTGGGGGATCATCCATTCGACGTACAACTCGATGTCGCCCAGCTTGTCGTCGGTTACCAGATCGGCCGTGATGCCGTCCGGCCCGTTCACCATGATCTTGCCGGGGCCGGGCTTGGCAGACAGCTTTTTCGGATCTGTCCGCATCCAATCCACGGCCCGCGCGGTGAACCAGGTGCCAGGCTTATCGTCGCGCATGTGCCAGCCCTTCCGCCCTTTGCCGTCGAGCTGCCACCAGCCGCGCTGCTGCAGCCACGGCGCTTCCAGGCCCGCGACCCGGTCCGGAAGCTGATGGTCCGGCTGCGCTGCCACGGAAAATGCCAGCGCCGCCGTAAGGAATGCGAGTCTCATAACTTACCTCCTGGTCTGGTCGAAGCTCAAGCGAACGCCCATCGACAGAATCGTATCGTTATTCCTGAATCCCGGAGGCGGGTTGGACAGGTACCGGCTGCTGAACCCGGCGTTCCATTCCAGGAATTTCATCACGGGGACGCTGGCCGTCGTGTCCAGCGCCATGCGGTAGCTACCTGTCGAGCTCAGGTTGGGGAAAAGCGAGAACCGCTCGAATATCTTGAGTTTGCTGTAAGGAGCGTAGGCGCCCTCTTCCGCGACGGCGATTTCCGCGGAACTGCGTGCGAAGGCGGCGGCTGTCCCGGCGGCTCCGAACGACTCATGATTCCAGTCGCCACCGCCGGATACATCCAAATATCCTTTGGCGTTTTTCCACGCGTGGTATCCCAAGCCGCCTCCCACGACGGTCCGGAGATCGAGGTTCTGAAACTTGTCGTAGTCGTACGAGTTGGCGCCGTACACGAACATCTTCGCGTTGACATTGCGGTCGATCCGCAATCCGCCGCTCACCTTATTGGCCGTCTCGCCGTGCGGCTCGGTCGTGCTCTGGCTAGCGTACAATTGCGCGAAGCTGAGGCTGAGCTTGTACTTGCCGGCGGCACGCGTGGCTGACGCGGCGGTGCTGAAGGTGGTCGTGGAAGAGTTGCCGCTGGTGTTGGCCAGCCCAAACGACGCGAATCCGGCCCAAAAATCGTTCAGCCGGGGATGATGGACGCGCTCGAGTTCCCGATCGTACGCTTTCTGCGCGGCGTCATTGCGGATGGCCGTAACGGCTTCCGGTTTTACGGTGAAGGCGGTTCCGTCCGTCCGGGCCACCTTGAGGGACTCGCCGGCAGTCTCCACCTTGGCTTTGGAGGTGCCGGCATCCTTGACTGTCACGTTCAGCGCCTCATCGGACCGGAGCGCCGTGATCATGCTGCGATCAATCTTCAGCTCGCCGGCATAATCGGTCTTCAGAACCAGGCTCTTCTGGTCCGAGGTCACGATTTTGCCGGTCAACCGGTCGCCGTTCTTCATCGTTACCTGGTCGGCAAAAGCGGATAAACATATCAGCGCCGGCACAGCCAAAAAGCGAAACGAACCCATTCATCCTCCGGAGAAACCTATTATGATTAAGTCTATCGAATACCGTATTGGAAACGCGCTGGACCTGGATCAGGTCATCGAACTGTATCGTTCGTGCTCTCTCGGAGGGCGTCGGCCGGTGGACGACCGCGACCGCGTCCGGGCGATGCTGGCGAACGCCAATATCGTCGTCACGGCGTGGGATGGCGAGCTAATGGTGGGGATTTCGCGAGCCATCTCGGACTTCAGCTACGCGACGTATCTCTCCGACCTGGCGGTGCGGGAATCGTACCAACGGGCGGGGATTGGGAAGGAACTGATCCGGCGGACCCAGCTTGCCGGCGGGACGCAAGCCACCGTAATTCTGCTATCGGCGCCGGCGGCCGTGGATTACTATCCCCGCGTTGGATTTGAGCGCCACGATTCGTGCTGGCTGATCCGGGGAGATCAACCGCTCCGCTAAAGCGGGTCGGGCATGCGAAGCGATGCCTTCTCGAGCACGATGTCGAGAAGTTGAATCGCTGCCGGCTCGCGCACGGCGCGCGCGCTGCAAACCTCGTTGACCAGTAGATGCCGGGCGCGATCCAGCATCTTCTTTTCGCGAAAGGACAGCGGTTTCTCGTTCTGGATCAGGACCAGGGTCTTGAAAACCTCAGCCACTTCCAGCAGCGACCCGTGCCGCATTTTGTCCGAGTTTTCCTTGAAACGGTCCTTCCAATCGTTACACCGCTTGCACTTCCCCTCGGCCAGGAAGGAGAACATTCTTGCGACTTCGCCGTTTCGCGTGACTTTGCGAAGGCCGATTTCGTCGACGTGCGAGAACGGGACCATCACCGTCAAATTATTGCAACTGAGCCGGAGAAGATAGTACCGCTCCATTCGCGGGCCGAAGGTGCGGGTCGAAATGTTCTCAATCGTCCCCACGCCATGATTCGGATAAACAACTTTTTCGCCAATCTGGAAGGTCATCTTGAGCCGGATACACCGTGGTAAGGTTGCACTGGAATTAAGAAAACTTGAAATTGAATGTTAAATCTATCTGGCGGAAAAGTCAACAGCAAAAGGCAGCAACCCGCACAAATTATTGAGTTTCCGAGTACTTAACGCAAACTGGCTTCGATTCGTAAACTGAAGCCGGGAATACAGTCCGCCGGAAATCTGAACCAGACTGTCACCTCGTGGGGGTGGCAGACCAAAATGGTCCTAGATTCAGACTTTGGCGTCCGTGAAGAGGCGGCGCAGGAAGGTCAGGTTGCGCCGCATGTCGGCTTCCACCGAGTGGGACGGACAATCGGTTTCCAGGACCGCAAAGCGCTGGTAGCCGATGTCGCGGATGGCGTGCACCACGGCGGGGAAGTCGATTTTGCCTTCGCCCAGATAATGGGGGTTGTCTTTGAGGTGAATCTCGCAGATGTTCTTGCGCCCAAGCATCTGAATTTCGCGCACGATATCGAATCCTCCACCGGTGGAATTACCGACGTCGTAATAGACCAGCACCGCTTTGGATTTTGCGCGTTCGAGAATCTTGAGGTTGTCCTCGGCGGAGATGGTGTTCTCCAGGCCTAGCGCCACGTTGGCTTTTTCGGCCTCGGGAGCGAGCTCGCGGAGGACGTCGCCGACGTAGTTCTTTTCCTCCGCCGTACTCAACGCGCCGCGGCCGAAGAACGGCAGGAGCATGACGTTGCTGCCGAGCGCGCGGGTGATGCGGATACCGTCGGAAACCCACTTCTGGCCAAGCTTGTCGCTTTTCAGATAATTGACGTGGAGTACGTCGAGGCAGGTCGAATTGATCGGGATGTTTTGAGCCTTGGCCTCCGAGAGGTAACGCGCCTGGATCTCCGCATTGTCCAAAGGAAGCTTGCCGTCCACGGCGCGTCCCAGGCTGACCTGGATTCCGTCGAAGCCCAGGCTCTTGGCGAGCGCGACGGCTTCCACTTTGGCGGTCTGGCGCAGGTTCCAATCGGTGACGCCGATTTTGACCCGAGCGTTCGGGCGGGCATTCAGAAGGGCGGCGGCAGCGCTGCCAAGGAAGACTCTGCGAGTAGTCACGGCAACATATATATCACTTCGGGATGGCGTCCGGCGGCAGCGTTACGTGCTTGATCTTTTTCCGGTTCCAGGTGTAGGTGATGTGGACCTCTCCGTTCGCGGCTTGGATCACGGCCGGATACGAGAATTCTCCGGGTTCGGTTTCGAGCGCGAGGAAACGATTCCAGTGGTCGCCGTCCGCCGAAACAGCGACGTTCAGCGGCGATCTGCCCTTGTCCGTGTCGTTGTACACGAGTACGATGCGGCCGTCTTTCAGTCCCACCGCGTCGATGCCGCTATCCGGGTTGGGAAGTTCGGACGGCTGGGCATTCGTCCAGGTCCTGCCGCCGTCGGAGGAGTCGGCGTAACAAATGCGGCGGATGCGCTGTGTCGACCGGACGTACATTCGCACGCGGCCATCCTGCAGCCGCACCAAAGCCGGTTGGATGATTCCGTGCGGCTGCCCTGGAACCGTGACCGGGCCGTGTTTCGTCCAGGTCCGGCCGTGATCCGTCGAGCGCTCGACCCACACCGACCAGGCACGATAGCTCTCGACCGAAGTGCCCGCCAGGATCGTTCCGTCGGAGAGAATCAGCGGCTTGTTTTTGATCGGGCCGAGAAGGCCGGCGGGGAGATGCTCGATTTCCGACCACGTTCGGCCCCGGTCGGCGCTGGAACGCCGCGCCGCAGTCCAGGAACTGGGGGACGGACCGAATTTGTAGTACAGCCAAAGCGTCTTGTCGGCGGAAAAAAACAGGACCGGGTTGTAGGTCGCGATGCTTGATTCGCGCGCCAGTTCAGCGGGCTCAGACCAGTGTCCGTCCCGGCCTTTTCGCGCGCCCCAAATGGCGACATCCGGCTTGCCCTCATCGCTCCCCCCGAACCACGCGGCGAGAAATTCGCCGGGCGCGGTCTCGACGATGGTGGAGGCGTGACAGGAAGGGAAGGGCGCGCGATCGTAGATGAACTCGGCGTCCTGTGCCAGTAAAAGGGCGAACAGCAAAGAAGCGGGAATCACTCTCGCATTCTACTCGACCGTGAAAGCGATCACCGCGCTGCCGAGTTTGCTGCCGTCCACTTTCCCGTGGCCGCCGGCGCACACCACCACGTAGCGCTTTCCGTTCCAGATATAGCTGGCCGGCACGGAATGGGCCGAGAAGGGAAGATCGGCCTCCCAGAGTTTGTGGCCGTCGATGGCAGCGTAGGCGCGCAGCTTGGTTTCGAAGAGCGTTCCTCCGAAGAAGACCACTCCGTTGATGGCCAGCGGACCGCCGAGGCTGGGTGCCATCGGCGTCTCCCATCTCAGTTTACCGGTGGCGACATCGATGGCCACGAGCGCGCCCCACGGTTCCTGGTTGCAGGGACGGCCGTCGGGCCCCAGGAACGTTTTGCGCGACATGCCGAACAGAGCGCCTTTCTGGGCGCCGTACTCCTGCCCCCAGCGTTCGCCCGTTTCGCCGTGGTTCGCGGCGTCGAAGGCCGCGCGCGGAATCAGGCGCACGGCGGTGGCGATGCGATTCGCGGCCACGAACAAGAGTCCGCGCGCGGGATCGAAGGCGCTGCTTCCCCAATTCGCTCCTCCGGCGTTGCCCGGGAAGACCAGCGTTCCTTGCAGGCTGGGCGGCGTGAAGACGCCCTCGTAGTGGAGCTTTCGAAACTCGTCCGTGCACCAGCCGGGGCGGGGCACGAATTTCTGCTCGGTGAAAACGCCGCTGCGGGGGAAAGGCTGCGTGGGCGATGCGGATTCTCCTTCGATATCGGAATGCGGGACTGGCTTTTCTTCTACCGGCAGGAGGGGCTCGCCCGTCAGGCGATCGAGCGCGAAGTAGTGCCCTATCTTGGTGAGCACTCCGACGGCGGGTTTGCCGTTGATGTCGATGAGCTCGGGGCGCGAGGCGACATCGTAGTCCCACAGATCGTGGTGCACCACCTGGAAGGACCACACGAGCTTGCCGGTCGAAGCGCGCAGGGCCACGACACAGTTCGCATACCGATTGTCGCCGGGGCGCAAGCCGCCGTAAAAATCCGGCGAGGCGCTGCCGGTGGGAATGAGCACGAGGTCGCGCGCGGCGTCGACGGACATGGGCGCCCAGGCGTTGGCTGCGCCCGTTTTGCCGGGCGGGGTGGGGTCCCAGGTCCATTTGAGTTTGCCGGTCCGGGCGTCGTACGCGCGGATGGTGCCGCGGTCCATCACGGCGCGGCTGTTATCGCCGATGGACGAGCCGGCGATCACGGTATCGCCCGCGACGACCGGCGGCGAAGTGACCTGATAATTGCCTTCGTTCGGCTCCGTGGAGAGGTTGGTCTCCCAGGCCAGCCGGCCGGTCTTGGCGTCGAGCGCGATCAGGCGCGCGTCCAAGGTTCCGAAATAGACCATCCCGCCGGAGACCGCCACTCCGCGCGCGGAGGCCTCCGAATACTCCGGCCTGTCGGCGATGTGGGGGTCGTAGCGCCACCGTTCCTCGCCGGTAGCCGGGTGGAGCGCGATGACCTGGTTGAAGGGCGTGATGATGTAGAGGGTATCGCCGGAGAGGACGGGCGTCGCTTCGAATGCCGCGATATGGGCAGCGCGGCGATTCGGCGCGGTGGCCTTGGTGTCGTAGGTCCACGCGACTTTCAGGTTCGGCGCGGTTTCGGGAGTGATATCGGCCGCCAGGAATGCGAGGACAAGCGGGAGCAGCATTGGTTCATTTTGGCAGATTGGCGGTGAAATTCAGTCTTGGTTCGGCGTGAGGGCGTTTATCTGCCGCTCCAGACCTCGGAGCGTTTCGACAATGGAAGCAAAGCTCGGCCGTTCGCCGAAGAGCATCATCTGCATGTCCCGGTAGTCGCGTTCCAGATCCTTGAGATGGTGGTCAGACGCCGGCAGCAGCCTGAACGAGCCTGGGGTGGCGAGGTCCTATCGCGCCCACTTCGACGGATAAAATCGCTCTTTGAACCGGACGACATCGCGAAGGAGGCCCAACGCGGCAAGGGCGCTCTCACGGACCGGACTGTCGGCAAGCCGGGCGAGGTCATAGTAGTGGCGGGAGTAGCGGCTCGGCATGAGGTCTTCCCTGTGCGTCTCCTGATGAAGAATAGTTGCCTTCTCCCAAAAGGTCCGCTCGGCGGCTATGGCCAAGACCGGGCACGATGGGTTGTCGAACACTTTAGGGAACACGTTGAAGGCGTAGGGCGCTATGTTGTGAAACCGCGGAAGGGACCCAAGAGGCGAGGGGACCGATTTCAAGGCGGACCTCGGGTCGAATGTAGCGCTGCGAGAATGCGGCAGGGTACAGGATATTCACAACCTGGGCGTCGTCCTTGTCGATTGCGGCGGCAAGGCTTGTGCCCGTTTGCCCCAGAACGTCATCCAGGTGGGGACGGAGCGTTGTGCGGCAAGCTGATTGGCCTTCTTATTGAACTTGTCCTGTTGCGTCTTGGACATCGCGGTCTGCATCGGGTCTCTGAATTCTTGGCCCAAGTCGATGAGCTTCCAATCTAGAACGAGGTCAATGTCCTCGGAGAACCGCTCGATGAGCCGGTAGACCTTTGAAAGTGACGTTCCTCCCTTGAAAACGAGATGATTCTTGAAGTCCGATTCGACGAAAAGCTGCTTGAGAACAAAGCACACCCAGAAGTCCTTCTCGATGATGGTTGGCCTGATTCCGAGTTTTGAGGCGGACTCGGAAAACAGGTCTCGGCGGTCCTGCGCCGGCAGGCGGGCGACTTTATCCACTGTCACCCTCTTTCGCGATTTCCTGAATCGCGGCATAGACCCAACCCGTGGCGGTCTTCGTATCCTGAAGGATCCTCTTGCGCAGTGCTGGATCGAACTTCTCACGGATTCGAGAGATAACCTTTGGCGTGATGCGGCTTTCGCCGAAAGCCTTGAGCGCTTGAACGACGAGGCGGCTCTCACGAAGTTTGAATACTGCCTCCTTCAGCGCAGTATGTTCAAAGTTGAGCGAGGTCCTTCCAACCGTATAAAATCGGTCGGGGCCGTCAGATCAGAGAGGTAGACCATGTGTGCGGGAACCTGGGTGGAGAGTCCGAGGAGATTTTGGGCCGTAGCGCCGTCTGGTTGGATGCGCCAAGCGAATTTGCGTGCAAGAGCTTGGGCGACATGATCAACGTCAGGAGCGACGGTCTGCTTTAGAACCCCGCTGTAGCGAGGATAGTCGTAGATGCCTCTGATGACTCGACGGATGAGCCTTTCCTTCTCCAGTCGGTGGAGGCCTGAATCGATGGCCGGGCGGGTGCCGAGGTCAGCGAAATCTGCTTGGGAGAAGGCCCACCCCCTCCCGTTGCCGTAAACTCTACTAAGTAGCTTCTGTTCAACGGTTTTTGCCATGTTGTGCCCTCGTTTCCTGCAAGAAAAAATAGCATATTTTTCTTGCAACGCCTAGGCCCGATGGCTGGTTAAACCGCTGCTGGGGTTGTCGATATACGCCGTGTCTGAATTCTCAATCCAGGCTCAGCTGCCCAAGCTGCACGTCGCGGGTTCGAATCCCGTCTCCTGCGCCAACACCCCTCTTACTCCCCGTCCGCTACGCAGCGGAAGCCCAGCGCGCCCGCGCGATCGTAGCTCGGGGCCATCAGCAACAGCTTTCCGTGTTGATTGTTCCGGTAGGCTTGCGGGAAGTACCAGATGGAGCCCTGCGGCTGGTAGTTGCTGCCTCCCCGCAAGATCGCCCCGCGCGTGTGATCGTCGACGTACTCGTCCGTCCACTGCCAGACGTTGCCAACCATATCCATCACGCCGAATGGACTCGCGCCTTCGGGATGAGCGTCCACTCGCTCCGGCCCGCTGTAGGTCCGGCCTTTGATCACGGCGGGCACGGCATTGCCGTTCCACCGATTGCCCCACGGGTACACGCGTCCGTCGGTTCCTTGCGCGGCGAACTGCCACTCCCACTCGTGCGGTAGCCGCTTGCCGGCCCACTTGGCGTATGCGCGAGCGTCTTCTTGCGACACCCAGGTAACCGGCTTGTTGCTCGTGCCCTCGGGATAGTTTCCACCGGTCCAGTTGCGCAGGAAATTCAGAGGATCTGCCGGATGATAGTGAGTCGCGTCGAGGAAACGTTTGAACTCGCTGTTCGTGACGGGATACCTGTCGATGTAGAACGGTTTGATCCGCATCGGGCGCTCGTGGAACCGGCGCGGCGAATCCTCCCATGAATACTGCACATCGACGCCCGCCCAGTCGGAACCCTCGATCTCGATGCCTTCCACCCGGAACACCCAGTCGCCGCCGGGAATCCGGATCATGTTCTCCGGCACGGCCGCGGCGGGCTTCAAGGGCGGCATCTCGACGAGCTTCTGCGGCAGAACCTTCCATTCCGGCGAGAAGCTCGAAAGCGGACGCTCCGTCATCTTAGCCATGCGCTGCATCAGACCGGCGTCTGGTTGTCCGCGGGTTGCGAGCACGGCTCCGAATCCGTTCGCTTCGAGATGGAACGAGAGAACAGCATTCCCGCCTTCGAGCGACGGCGTCAGCTCCTTCCCGTGGTAGAGATCCAAGTACCGGACTCCGGGCTCGGCGGTGACGGACATCTGCGGTCCGGCGATGTCGTATTCGTTGCGGTTGACGATTGTCCATGCCGTGTCGCCGCCCAGCGGCCAGCGGCTCGCGTAAACTCCGTACCGGTGCATCCGGTACAGGGGCTGCCAGTCCTTGCCGACGAGAAAAGGAGCGATGCCGCGCTCGATGGTGGCCACGCGCCGGGTCGCTTCGCCGTCCCGCGGTGTGACGCCGTTCCAAATACCCCAGATGTTCTCCCAACTCTCCCAGCCTTCCCCGTTGAAGAAAGCGAATTGAAGATCGTCGGTCTTGCTCCGGTTCCAGCGGTCGGAGATGTGCACGATGTGGCGAGGCTCCAGCCACCGGAAGCGATCCACGCCCGGAACAAACGTGAATTGATCGCCGTACTGTCCCCACGTCATCAGATTCCACGCCAGCGCCTCATCGGAAGGACTGCCTTCCGGTTCAAACGCGAGCGGATGTCCGATTTCGTCGGCGGCCTGC
>JANXRE010000149.1 GCA_025353165.1 Acidobacteriota bacterium
TTGCCGTGGTGGTCCCAGTCGCGATGGAACAACTGGATGAATCGTACTCCGCGCTCGGCTAAACGGCGCGCCAGCAGGCAATTCGCGGCGAAGGTGCCGGGCTTCCGCGCGTCGGGCCCGTAGAGGTCAAAAGTGCTGTCAGGCTCCTTCGAAAGATCCGTCAGTTCCGGCACCGAGGCCTGCATGCGAAACGCCATCTCGTACTGCGCGATGCGGGTCGAGATTTCGGGATCGCCGAATTCGTCCAGTTGCACGCGGTTGAGCTCGCCCAGCGCGTCGAGATATTCGCGCCGGAGATCGCGGGAGAATCCGGGTGGGTTCGAAAGGTATAGTACCGGGTCGCCGACGGATCGAAATTTGACGCCCTGGAACTGCGTCGGAAGAAAACCGGCGCCCCAAAGGCGGTCGTAGAGCGGCTGGCCGCCCCCTCCCTGTCCCGGCGAGATCATCACTACAAAGGCCGGCAGATCGCGCGTCGCCGCGCCGATTCCGTATGCGAGCCAGGAGCCGATGCTGGGGCGTCCGGCGATCGGCGAACCGGTCTGGAAGAAGGTGACCGCGGGATCGTGATTGATCGCGTCGGTATGCATCGATTTCACGAACGTCAGTTGATCGGCGATGCGCGCCGTGTGCGGCATTAATTCGCTGACCCACGCGCCGGAACGTCCATGCTGCTTGAATTGATACCGCGACGCGACCACCGGGAATTTCGTTTGCGTCGCCGACATGCCCGTGAGCCGCTGGCCCATGCGGATCGACTCGGGGAGATCGGTTCCGGAGAATTCCACGAGCCTCGGCTTGTAATCGAACAGTTCCATCTGCGAGGGTCCGCCGGACTGGAATAGGTAAATGACGCGGCGCGCTTTCGGCGCGAAGTGCGGCAGGCCGTCCAGTCCGCCGGAGCGCTCGGCCTTAGCGCTGCCTTCGAACACGGAAGCCAGCGCGGCGACGCCGATACCGGTGGCGGCGCGTCCGAAGAAGTGGCGCCTGGTCAGGCAGGTTCCGAGATCGTCCATACGCTATTCCTTAGTCACCGTTTCGTCGAGGTTGAGGATCAGGCTCGCGACGCCCGTGTAGGCCGCGAGTTGAACAGGATCGAGCGCGTCGTTCCGCCGCGACTCGCCTTGTAACAGCAGGTCGGTGGCGGCCTCGTAATTGTTCGTGTAGTGGCGTTCGAACTTACTCAGCGCGTCGAGCAGAACCGCTGCTTCTCGCGGCTTGGGGGCGCGAGAGAGCGCCAGCCGCCAGCCGTACTCGATGCGGGATCGCGGGGAAACGCCGCCCTCGCCGATCATGCGCTCCGCGAACTTCCGCGCGGCCTCGACGTACGCCACGTCATCCATCAGATCGAGCGCCTGCAGCGGAGTATTCGTGCGGTTCTCGCGGACCATGCACGTTTCTCGCGTCGGCGAATCGAAGATCACCATCGAGGGCGGCGCGATGGTCCGCTTCCAGTAAGTGTACAGCGTGCGGCGATAGAGTCCCTCGCCATGCTCGCGCACATACCCATCTCCGCCCGTAAGTTCCTGCCACAACCCCGGAGGCTGATAGGGCTTCACCGAGGGCCCGCCCATTTTCTCGACCAGCAAGCCGGAAATTGCCAGCGCCTGGTCGCGGACCATCTCCGGCGCAAGGCGGAGCCGCGGCCCGCGCGCAAGCAGACGGTTCTCGGGATCGCGTTGGAGCAGATCGGGCGTGACCTTCGACGACTGCCGGTAGGTGGCGCTCATCACGATGGTCTTGAGCGTGTGCTTCACGTCCCAGCCGCTCTCGACGAACTCCGTCGCGAGCCAGTCGAGCAAATCCTGGTGCATCGGCCACTCGCCCTGCGATCCGAAATCCTCGACGGTCTTCACGAGTCCCACGCCGAACAGCATTTGCCAGAAGCGGTTCACGGTGACGCGCGCGGTCAGCGGATTGCTCGGATCGACGAGCCAACGCGCGAGCCCGAGCCGGTTGGCGGGCCAATCCGCTCGCAACTGCGGGAGCACTTCCGGCACGCCAGGAGTAACTCTGTCGCCGTGCGCGTCGTAGGCGCCGCGCCTCAGGATGAAGGCATCGCGCGGCGGACCTTCAGCCATCACCATCACCGTGGGAATCGATTCTTCATACTTCCGCCGCGCGGCGCGAGCCGCGATCAGGTTGTTGCGCGCCTCGCGCAACTCGGTGCGCGCGAACAACTCCAGGTAGCAGAACGTCAGCTTGTCGCGCTGGGCCGCCGTCCGCTTCTGCTCCGGGATCGCCGCAATCTCGTTGATGGACTTGCGCAAGGGAAGCGTCGCGACCTCTTCGGGAGTCAGCGGCACGTTGTAGATCCGGACGTCTTCGATGAGGCCGCGGAATCGCAGGCCGCTGCCCGCCCCAACACGGAACGGGTCCTTCGCGCCGAACGGGTAGGTGAGTTCATCGAACTCCACCTGAATCTTCTGCGCGACGCCGTTGAAATAGATGTGGACGCCTTTCGCTTTCCGGTGCCCGTCGTACGTCACTGCCACGTGAGTCCACTGATTCAAAGAAACCGGCTGCTCCGTTTCCAGACGCAGGCTGATGTCGGTAAAGCGCAGCGTCTCGTGCAGGCGCACTTTTCCGTTCTTCAGCAGCAGAGCGTAGCCTTCTCCTTCCCAGTAATCCTCGGTGCGCGAGAGGATCGCGCCGTCGGGCGAGGACGGATTGATCCAGGCGGAGAAGGTGAACGGATCCTGCCAGTCGAAGCGCGCGACTTTGCCTTTGTCGACGAGGTCCTTGCCATTGAACTCCGCGCCTTTCAGGGGAAGATGCAGGATCTGGCCACCGTCGATGGTCCAGTCCAAGGGGGGCAGGGATTTTTCCCAGCCGCGCATCGATTTTCGCAGCGCGGGCTGAAGCGCGGACCAGCGCCGCTCGGCCTCGGCGGCCTTGGCGTCGAACTCAGCCAGACGCCGCTCGTTTTCGGGCGTGGGCGCCTTAATGTACGGCGCTTCATTGCCGAAGTTGTAGACCAGGCCGCGTTCCGGGACGTTGTTGTAAAACGCAAACATGCGGTAGAAATCGCGCTGTTTAAGCGGATCGAATTTGTGGTCGTGGCATCGCGCGCAGCCGAGCGTGAGGCCGAGCCAGACCGTGGACGTGGTCTCGGCGCGATCAGCCACGTACTGCACGCGAAACTCCTCCTCGACGATTCCGCCCTCAGCGCTGGTGCTGTGATTGCGCTGAAATCCCGTGGCGATTTTCTGATCGAGCGTGGCGTTCGGAAGCAGGTCGCCGGCGATCTGTTCGACGGTGAAACGATCGAACGGCATATTGCGCCGGAACGTGTCGATCACCCAATCCCGCCAGCGCCACATGTCGCGCTCGCCGTCCGATTGGTAGCCGTTGGTGTCGGCGTAGCGCGCCGCTTCCAGCCAGCGGATGGCCATCCGCTCCGCGTAGCGCGGGGAGGCGAGCAGGCGGTCCACCGCTTTCTCGTATGCCGTTGGCGATTCGTCGCCGAGGAACTGCTCCGTTTCCGAGAGCGTGGGCGGCAGCCCCGTGAGATCGAGCGAAACGCGGCGCAGCAGCGTCGCTCGATCCGCTTCCGGCGACGGCGCCAGCCCCTCGCGTTCCAGGCGGGCCAATACAAAATAGTCGATGGCGTTCTTCGGCCAGACTGCGTTGCGCACTTCGGGCGGCGCCGGCCGCTTGGGAGGAATGAACGCCCAGTGCTGCTGCCATTTTGCTCCCTGCTCGATCCATTGGCGAATGAGGCCGATGTCGCGGTCCGGCAACTTCGCCTTGCCCGCGTAGGCGGGAGGCATGCGCAGCGCCTTGCTGGGCGACGTGATGCGGCGAAACATTTCGCTCGCCGCCGGATCGCCCGGCACGATCGCATGTCCTTTGCCGGCCAGCTCAGCTTTGCTTCCCTGTTCGGTATCGAAGCGCAGAGCCGTTTTTCGATTGCCCGGATCGGGCCCATGGCACGTGAAGCAGTTCTCGGAGAGCACCGGACGGATATCGCGGTTGAACTCGACCTCGGCGGCAATCGCCGGGAGGACAGCAGCAAGAAGTACGGGGATCAGCTTCAAGTTCGCGCCCAGATAATTTGATTCTACGACGCGTAGAGATGGAGCGGGGTACGGGATTCGAACCCGTGTAAATCAGCTTGGAAGGCTGACGCCCGACCACTAGGCCAACCCCGCCTGGTTCAGAACACCATTGTAACTCAGGCCGAATTGTAACTCAGGCCGACTGGAACACCCGCGAAATCAACTCTTGGGCTTCGGTCTGCACTCGCCGGAGATGCTCGGGGCCAGCAAAACTTTCCGCATAGATTTTGTAAACGTTTTCGGTTCCCGAAGGCCGCGCCGCGAACCATCCGCGCGCCGTCACCACCTTCAGTCCGCCGATCGGGGCGCCATTGCCCGGCGCGGTCGTAAGCATCGCCTCGATGGGATCTCCCGCGAGTTCGGAAGCGTGCACCATTGCCGGCGAGAGTTGTGCAAGCAGTTTCTTCTGCTCGGGATTCGCGGGCGCGTCGATCCGCTCGTACACCGGCTCTCCGAACCGCGAGGTCAATTCGCGATACAACTCGCCCGGGTCTTTCCCCGTGCGGGACAGGATCTCCGCCGATAGCAGCCCGAGGATGAGCCCGTCCTTGTCGGTGGTCCACGTCGTTCCGTCGCGCCGCAGGAACGAAGCGCCCGCGCTCTCCTCGCCGCCGAACCCGAGCGATCCATCGAGCAGGCCATCGACAAACCACTTGAACCCGACCGGCACCTCTACCAGCTTCCGGCCGAGACTCGCGGCGACCCGGTCGATGATGCTGCTGCTCACCAGCGTTTTCCCGATGCCGGCATCGGCGCTCCAGCCCGGACGGTTGCGATACAAATACGAAATCGCGACCGCGAGATAGTGGTTCGGATTCAGCAGTCCCGAACTGACGACGACGCCGTGGCGGTCGGCGTCCGTGTCGCACGCAAACGCCACTTGAAATTCATCGCGCAGGCCGATCAGCCCGGCCATCGCGTATGGCGACGAGCAATCCATCCGAATCTTGCCATCCCAATCCACGTGCATGAATCGGAATGTCGGGTCGACGGTCTGATCCACCACGCGCAGGTTGAGTCCGTACTTCTCGCCGATGCGCGACCAGTAATCGACCGACGCGCCGCCCAGGGCATCCACTCCCAGCACCGGCCGCGCCGAACGGACCGGTTCGAAATCGATGACAGACCCAAGATCGTTTATGTAGGCTGAAACATAATCGTGCCGGTGTGTATTGGGCGACGCCATTGCGCTCCGGTATGCGACGCGGCGCACACCCGTCAGGCCGGCGCGGAGCAGCTCGTTCGCCCGGTTCTCCACCACTTTCGTCGCGGCCGTATCCGCCGGGCCTCCGTTCGGCGGATTGTATTTGAAGCCCCCGTCTTCCGGCGGATTGTGCGAAGGCGTGATGACGATCCCGTCCGCGAGCCCGTTCGACCGTCCCTTGTTATACCCGAGAATGGCGTGCGAGAGCGCCGGCGTCGGCGTGTAGCCGAGATCGGCATCGACCATTACCTCGACGTTATTCCCTGCCAGAATCTCCAGGGCGCTGGCGAACGCGGGCTCGCTGAGCGCGTGCGTATCCTTCGCGAGGAAGAGTGGGCCGTCCACGCCCTGCTCCTTGCGGTACTCGCAGATCGCCTGCGTAATCGCCAGAATGTGGTTCTCGTTGAAACTGGCGTGGAGCGAAGAGCCGCGGTGCCCCGAGGTCCCGAACGCGACCTTCTGCGCCGGTATGGCGGCGTCCGGCTTGTCTGCGTAATACGCGGTGATCAGGCGCGGAACGTTGACGAGCATCTCGGAGGTCGCGGGCTGGCCCGCGCGGGGATCGACAGGCATACCGCACTATTGTCTACTAGTCGAGGTCCCGGAATTCGGACTCATTTTGAGTACTACCGGGGCAAACGTCCCGTTTACGCCCCGATCTTCCCGGGTTTGGACGCGCTGGTGACGAGGCCAAGCATCCGCTTAAACCTCAAGAATGCGTTCGCCGGTCCCATCGACGAGGGGCTCGTCCGTTACAGCTACGAAACCGCGCACCAGCCGGGCGCGCGGTACGCATCCCCAACACCGGCAGCATGCCGCATTTCGAGAGCCTGCGTTCTGGACTAACGCGGCTTCTTCGACGCTTCGAGAATAGTCTTCGCGACGGCGCGGGGCGAATCGATTCCCTCGACGGTCATCATTCCGCTCTCGCCGGCCGTCTCCAGGCTTAGGTCGCCCATACCGAGCATGCGCTGCCCCAGCGTCTGCCGCACGGTTACGTCCTGCACCTTGACGACGTCGATGGTGCGCGTGTATTTCGAGAACAGGCCCATGTCGAGCGTCAGGTGGTCGGCGGCCAGGGTCAGCGTCGTGAGCCGGGTCAGGATGTGCTTTCGGATGGGGACGATGAGCAGCAGGGCGGGAATGCCCATCAGCCACGCGGGCTTACCCTCGAACCACGGGTATTCGTTGAAAATCAAAACGCCCGCCGCGAACACGATCGCGACGAGCGCATACCAAACCCACACGATCTTCACGCTGGGACGCACGACGCGCGGTTCCATGTGCCGATTGTACAGGAATCGCGAAGTCTTACTTGGAGCTGGACTCGGCGCCGAAAACCAGCTTCTGATTGGTTCCGCCCAGACGAATTTCTTGGAGATTGTACTTGCCGCTTTCGCCGAGGCAACAAACCGTGGTGCTGCGGAATTTGTCTCCCGCGGTTTCCACCTTCACGGTCGCGTCGACAGTGGTCTTCTTGTTGCTGATGGTCATCTTCTCGCCGTCAAGTTCGAGCTTGTATTCGCCCGCCTTCAGTTCCGTGCCGTTGACAACCGCCGGTTTGTCCAAAGTGATACGGTGCGCCGTCGCGCCGAAAGCGGCCGCGACGACGAAAACGAGTGCGGTGACTGCAAGCTTCTTCATATGGTTTCTCCAGAACGATGTTCCTTGTGAGAACATCGTCAAGTTACTTAACAGTGTAAACAAAAACGGATCCGTTTGCAAGATCTATTTAAGAAAACGAGGTCCGGAATCGAAAAGTTCCCCGATCGCCGTTCTATATTTGAGGTTGAAGCAACGGTACATCCTGTTTAACAAGCCGTATGGCGTAGTCTGCCAGTTCTCGCCGTCCGAGCCCGGCCATAAGACGCTAAAGGATTTCATCCCGGCGTCCGACGTTTACCCGGTGGGACGCCTGGATCACGACAGCGAGGGTCTGCTTGTCCTAACCACCGATGGACAATTCCAGCACGCGTTGACCGATCCGAAATTCGAGCACCCCCGTACCTACTGGGCGCACGTAGAGAACGTTCCCGATGAGGCCGCGTTGAACCGGCTGCGCGATGGACTCGAGATTAATCGCTACCACACGCGTTCGGCGAAAGCCCGGCTGCTCGGCCGCGAGCCGGACCTTTGGCCGCGTACGCCGCCGATCCGCTACCGGCCATCCATTCCAACCGCGTGGATCGAGATCACCCTGACCGAGGGCCGCAACCGCCAGGTTCGCAAGATGACCGCCGCGGTCGGGTATCCCACGCTGCGCCTGGTTCGCGTGGCCATCGGCGCGTTGCACATCGGCGATTTGAAGCCTGGCCAGTGGCGCGAGCTCAGCGCTTCAGAACTCGCGCGAACCGCCCGCGAGGTCGGGCTCATGTGATTTATGCGTAAAACGAAAATAAGTGTATTTGTCTTTGTCCTGATCGCTTTCCGCGCCGTAGCGGCGGACGACCGCGATGCCACATTGCGCTCGATGGACGCGCAGGCGAAACGCTACAAGGATCTGTCCCGCCGGATCTGGGACATGCCCGAGCTTGGATACAAAGAAACGCAGAGCGCCGCGTTGCTGGAAGCGGAACTGCGCGGTGCCGGCTTCCGCGTGCAAGACGCCGTTGCGCAAATCCCGACTGCATTCATCGCGGAGTGGGGGCGGGGAAAACCCGTGATCGCGATTCTCGGCGAATACGACGCGCTGCCGGGCCTGTCGCAGGACGCCGTTCCCGAGCGCAAGCCGCTGCTGGACGGCGGACCCGGCCACGGCTGTGGCCACAACCTGCTCGGAACCGCGGCGCTGTTTGCGGCGGTGACCGTGAAGGACTGGATGTCGGCGAATCAGATCGCCGGCACGGTCCGCTACTATGGCACGCCCGCGGAAGAAGGCGGCGACGGAAAGTTCTACATGCTCCGAGCCGGCGCTTTCAAAGACGTGGATGTCGTGCTGAGTTGGCATCCCGGCGACGGCAATGTCGCGACCCGGCAGAGCACGCTCGCGATCATCGCCGCAAAATTTCGCTATCACGGAAAGCCTTCGCACGCCGCCGTTGCTCCGGAGGCCGGCCGTTCCGCTCTCGATGCGGTAATGGTCATGTCGCACGCGGTGGAGTTGTTGCGCGAACACGTTCCCGAAACCACGCGCATCCACTACATCATTACCAACGGAGGGCAAGCGCCGAACATCGTACCCGAGTTCGCCGAGGTCTTTCTCTACGCGCGGCATCCGTCCATGCCCGTGCTCGACGGCATCTGGGAGCGTATACAGAAATGCGCGGAAGCGGGCGCGCTTGCCACCGAAACGAAACTCGAGACCGAGCTGATCAACAGTTCTTATGACACGCTGCCGAACGACGCGCTCTCAGCGCTGGTGGACCGTAATCTCCGCCGTGTTGGCGGCGTTGAGTATACGCCCGAAGAGCGTGAATTCGCCACCGCGATCCAGAAAACCATGGGGGCGCAAACGCCTCCACCGGAGCGCGCCGCAGCCATCGACAACCCGCGCGAAGGTGTCTGGAGCGCGTCGACCGACGTCGGCGATATCAGCTGGAACATCCCGACGGCGCAACTCACCACAGCGACCTTTGCCCCTGGCATCCCGCCTCACACCTGGCAATCCACGGCCTGCGCCGGAATGAGTATCGGCCAGAAAGGAATGGTGGTGGCCGCGAAAACCATCGCTCTCACCGCGATGGACTTGTTCACCGATCCCGCGCAGGTGCGGGCCGCGAGGGACAGCTTCGAGAAGCGCCTCGGCGGGCGCGTGTACAAATCCCGAATACCGGACACGCATCCCGCGCCGCTGAATTATCGCTAGAAGTAGGCCGGCATCACTTCCGGCGGACAGTTCCCGTGACGTACATCGCGAATTGATCGGGCCGGCCCGGCGGCGCGATTGCGAAGGTCACTTTCATTCGATCCGCGGCCAGCTTGATGTAGGTGAACCGGAAACGCGGTGTGGAGGGCTGTGCATCGCTGACCATGGCGATCCTGCCGTCTGTCGCTTCGGCCACGTAGTGGATCTCGTGCTTCTCGCTATCCCAGTAGTCCGCGCGGACTTGCGCGTTGCGCCGGTAGACGATCATCAGGTCGCGATGACTGATCGCCGGCTTTCCATCCGCCGCTGGGTAGTCGGATTTGTTGTGCCGCACCAGGATCGCCCCGTCCAGTTCGGGCCGCAGCGAGAACTCTCCGGTTCCCTCACCCGGCTTTCCGGATCCCTCGCCGGTCCAGTCGCCACTAATCGACAGCAGGGCTTTCCAGGTGGAGTCCGCGTCCTGTGCAAAGGCGGCGGAGGCCAAAAGGGCGAACAGGATCGCGATATGCCGGGCCATCTCCGTACTGTATCGCGTACACTCGAAGTTTCGCGATGTCCCACCTTTCGCAACTGCCGGAAACGCCGAAGCCCGAACCGCGCTGGCCCGCGCTGGTGGGTTTGCTCGCCATCGGCGGCATCTTCCTGGCCCTTCCCGAACCGCTGACTCCCGGCCCAAACTGGCTACTGCTCGCGCTCATCGTTCCACTCGGCATCGCGGCGGTCGTCACCCACAGGATCGGCCGCCACGACGTGAATCACGCCATTGGCATCGCGCTTTCGGTCATCGTGACCGCGGGCCTGGCGTGGTCGTTGGGCGCATTGATCGCCGGATTGCCGTCCCACCGCGAGCCGGCAACCGCTCTACTGAGGTCCGCTGTCGCGATCTGGGTCAGCAATACGATCGTGTTCGCATCCTGGTACTGGCGATTGGATGCGGGCGGACCGCACCAACGCGACCTCCGCGGCAAACACGTCGAGGGCGCGTTCCTCTTTCCGCAGATGATGGCGCACATGGACCGCCACTGGTCGCCCGGATTCGTGGATTACCTCCACCTTGCGTTCAACACCAGCACGGCCTTCTCACCCACGGACGTTGCGCCGCTGACGCGATGGGCCAAGATGATGATGATGGCGCAGAGCCTCATCTCGCTCGGCTCCATCGTGATCCTGGCCGCCCGTGCGGTGAACGTACTCTAAGTCAACGTGATTCTTCGTTTTCGGCGACCGGTGCCAGAACGAAGGCGTGGGTCTGGCCGTCGATCGTCCCCTCTCCGGTGATCTGTCCTCGCACGTTGATACCGTTGGCGGATGTGAGCTGCCAGCCGGAATTGCTGGGAATAAGCTTGTTTAAATCCCGCATGCCATCATCCCGGGTCCAAATAAAGGCTCCAAACCCCGATCAACCAACCACTTGGCCAGGCCGTTAATAGCAAAGGCAGTACTCCAAGTCTGGCCAGGAACCACTCCCAGGTTCTCTGCGTCGCCGCCCTTGTTCCAGAGGACCGCGTGACTGCCGGAGCCGCTGACGACTTGGCCCAGATCGTTGATGCCGTTGGCGGAAGCGGAGGTCGCTCGCGGTAGGTTCGGTAAAGCCTGCATCCCGCCGGACTTGGTCCACAAGAAGCCGTGCCACTGGCCGTCGGCGGCGTTCGAGAACCCGGCGACGTCGCCGACGACCTGTCGCCGTTGTTCGTCGCGGCGATGGACGCTACCGAAGAGGCGATCTACAACTCGCTGTTCAAAGCCGCGACGACGACGGGCAACGGCCGCACCGTCGAGGCGTTACCGTTGGACCGCGTTCTGGAACCTTACCAGGCCGTTAAAGACAGCCGTGGCGTACGCACGGCAGACCGGCGTCGCCAGGAGTGGCGACGCGGCACGCACGAGTGCATGCGCCACGTTGAATCGGGCTACGGCGCGGAGAACGCCATCGCAGCGTCCACTCCCCGCCGGTCCGCCTTCGCCAGCGCGCGGGCGATGGCCAGCGCGCGGTCGTCGTATTCGAATGCGGGCGCGACGTGATGGACCAACCCGTACTGCATCGCTTCCGGCGCGCTGAACACTCGACTGGTTAGCGTCAGTTCCAGCGCGCGCCGCCGCCCGATGGCTCGTGCGAGGATTTCGAAATAATCCGGGAAGCGGCCCTCGCGCATCTCCGTCACCCCGAAACTCGTGCCCTGCGCGGCGACGGCGACATGCGCGCACGCCACCAGGCCGAGGCCGGTCCCAATCACCGCGCCCTGCACGGCCAACACCAAGGGCACGGGCAGGCGGCTCGCGACCGCCAGCAACGAATCGTCCTCGGAGCCAGCCTCGATCTCGGCGCAGAACACCGGACCGGGGGCCTCCAGCAACACGGCTCGAACGTCCGCCGTCTCGAGCGCTTCCCGAAGCACCCGCGCATTGAGCGAATTCCCGGCCGACGTAACGATCAGCAGTCCGTCCTCGCGTTCGACGTTCATCCGAGAGTCTCCAGCGCAAGATGGCGGCGTGGATTCGCGGCGCATGTTGCTTCTAGCGCGAACGAAAGCACCCGGCGCGATTGAATAGGATCGATGATCGCATCGCAATGGCCGCGCGCCGCCGCGTATCGAGCATCGAGCCAGCGTTCGTAATCGGCGCGGGTCTTCTGGATCTTCTGCTGCAGTTCATCCGGAACCGGCTCGCCGCGCGCCTTCAATTTGTCGAGCTCCGGGCCAAACACCGCCTGAATGGCGGAGTCGCCCTCCATCACTCCGATGCGCGCCGTCGGCCACGAGAACGTAAAGTGCGGATCGAAGCCCTGGCCGGCCATCGCGTAGTATCCCGCGCCGCTCGCGTGATTCAGAGTCAGAACGATCTTGGGAACGGTCGCGCAGGCCATCGTCTCCACCATGTCCGCGCCCGCGCGAATGATCGCTTCGCTCTCCGCCTCGGCGCCCACCATGAACCCGGACACATCCTGCAAATAGATGAGCGGCAGGTTGTGCCGTTCCGCCATCTCCACGAAGTACGCCACCTTGCGGGCCGACTCCGTGTACACGATACCGCCGACCCGCGGTCCGCTTTTGGTTTTGAGGAATCCACGCCGGTTCGCGATCAACCCGACCGCGCGCCCACTCAAAAACGTGTTGGCGCACAACAGTTCAGGTGCGTACTCCGGCTGGAATTCCAGGTAATCGCCTGCGTCGAAAATCCGTTCGATCACTGCCTCGATGTCGTAGGGTTTCCGGTGGTCCGCGGGAAGAACATCGTACAGGCCTTCCGCGGGCTGGGCGGGGCTGTTGCCTTTCGGAGCCGGCGAGGGCGCATCCAGCTCGCGGATCTTCTGCCGGATCGTTCGCAGGCACGAGGAGTCGTCCTTCGAGGAGTAGTGCGCGACGCCGCTGACTGTAGTGTGCATCGCCGCGCCGCCCAGCGATTCCGCATCGATGGTCTGCCCGACCGCGCCCTTCACCAGGTTGGGGCCGCCCAGCCCCATGAAGCTGGTGCCCTCCACCATGATGATGACGTCGCTCAAAGCCGGCAGGTATGCGCCGCCCGCGATGCACGGCCCCATCACCGCCGAGATTTGCGGAACGCGCAGCGAGCGCCGCATCAGCGAGTTGTAGTAGAAGATGCGCGCCGCGCCGTACTGGCCCGGAAAAATCCCGTCCTGATACGGCAGGTTCACGCCGGCGGAATCGACCAGGTAAACGATCGGAATCCGGTTCCGCATGGCGATCTCCTGGGCGCGGAGAATCTTGTGGATCGTCTCGGGCCACCACGCCCCGGCCTTCACCGTGGCATCGTTGGCGACGATCACCGCCGGCCTGCCCTCGATCTTCGCCAGGCCCGTAACCACGCCCGCTCCCGGCGCTTGGCCGTCGTAGCGGTCGTAGGCGATGAGGAGCCCGGTCTCCAGGAACAGCGTTCCGGGATCGATGAGCCCGGCAATCCTCTCGCGAGCCGTCAGCTTGCCGTCGCGGTGCTGCTTCTCGACCTTGACCGGACCGCCACCGGCCCTCAGTTTGTCCTCGAGGTCGTGGAGTGACTCGACGAGAGCGCGCATGGAAGACACGATAACGAGGATAGCGCGTGCGCGCGCTACACTGAAGTCATGTTAGGGCTCGACCAGCGGGCGGCTCGGGCAACCTGGACCGTGGTCGTGGTCCTGTTAACGCTCGGGGTCGCTTACCTCGCACGGCAGACGATTTTCATCTTTATCCTCGCGCTGTTCTTCGCCTACATGCTCACGCCGGTGATCGATTTCATTGACCGCAAGCTGACTAAGGGCCGGGTCCCGGAAAACTTAGTGGTTGCACTGGCGTACGTCGTCTTCATCGGCGCGCTGGCGGGCGTGGCATTCATCATCGGTTCCGTCGTCGCGGAGCAGGCTGCCAGCCTGACAAAGAGCCTGCCCGCGCTGGTTCAGCAGAAGGATCCGCTGCATTTTCCCCTGCCCGATTGGCTGGAGCCGATGCGCGCCCGCATTATCGAAGCGATACGCGCACAGGTGTCAAACCTCAACAATTCGGCCTTCCCGCTGATTCAAAAGGCGGCGCAGGAGGTCTTATCGCACGCCGAGGTTCCGCTGTACATCGTGCTCGTGCCGATCCTCGGGTTCTTTTTTCTCAAGGATGGAACGAGAATCAAAGATACAGTTGTGATCTGGGCTTCTGCCGATACGGGCAAGCGGTTGGTCCTGGATGAAATCCTCTCCGACATCCACACTCTGCTCGGGTCTTACATCCGTGCGCTTGTAATTCTCGCGCTGGCGACTTTCGTCAGCTACACAATCGTCTTAAGCTTGTCCGGCGTGTCGTATGCCATCCTGCTCGGGCTCCTTGCAGCGCTCCTGGAATTCATTCCCGTGATCGGTCCACTGGCGGTTGGCGTCATCATCGTCCTGGTGGCGGGATTCACCGGATTCGGGCACATTTACTGGATCGTCGGTTTTCTGTTGCTCTATCGCCTGTTCCAGGACTACGTGTTGTCGCCGTCTCTCATGAGCTCGGGAGTGGAACTGCATCCTCTGCTGGTTCTTTTCGGAGTGCTCGCCGGAGAGCAGATCGCCGGAGTTCCGGGCATGTTCCTTTCCGTGCCCGTAATCGCAACGCTCCGGGTAGTCTACGTTCGCGTACAGCGCGGATCGAGGCAGCGGGAACTCTCTCCCGAGAACATCCCATGAGACGGTGGGTTGCGCTGCTAGCTGCGGCGCTTCCGGCCATGGCGCATGTAGTCAGCATGAGCACCGGCGAAGCTCGGATCGAAGGAGCGCGTCTGACTTACGAATTGCGCATCCCGCTGTACGAAGCCGCGCACGTGAAGAACCCCGGCAGCGCCCTACTCGCCGCCTTGCGGTTCCGATCGGATGGTCGCGGCCCGCGCACGCTGGAACGATCCTGCCGCGAAGACGCGGCAACATTCGTATGCAACGCCTCTTACGAGTTCCCGAAGCCGGTCGATGTTCTCGAGGTCGAATGCAGCCTGCCCTCGATCACCGTCCCCAACCACGTTCACCTGTTGCGGGCGTATCGCGGCGATCGATCGGACCAGGCGGCGTTCGACGCGTCCTTCACTACCGCCGAACTGCGATTCCGTCCGCCGACCGCCTTCGAGCAGGCGGCGTTCGACGTTGGAGCAGGATTCTGGAGAGCGGCCAGCGGACCCGCGCAGTTTCTGTTTCTCGTAGCGCTGATACTGGCGGCGCGCGATGGGAGGGAGATGCTGTCGCTGGCCGGGATGTTTGCGCTTGGAGAGATCGTCGCGTGGATCGGCGCGGCGTGGTTTTCGTTATGGATCTCGCCGCGATTCCTGGAGGCCGCCGCGGCGCTGACGGTCGCCTATCTGGCCGTCGAAGTCCTCGCGCTGCCGAACGCAAGATCGCGCTGGGCCGTGGCCGGATTCCTCGGCATCATTCACGGGATGTACTTCGCCATGATTCTCGCCGCCGGAAACTGGAACCGTTGGCGATTCCTGCTCGGGGTGCTCGCCGGGGAGGCCGTCGCGGGATCGCTGCTCTGGGCCGTGGCCGCGCTTCTTCGCCGCGCGCCCGTGCCGCGGTTCCGCTGGCAGTCCGCCTTTGCGTCCCTCCTGCTCGCGATAGGCTTGGGTTGGTTCGTACTTCGACTGGGGAGTTGATCGGATGAAATCGAAAACACTCGCGCTTGCCCTTGTGCTGTCCGCCCGCGCCGTTTTGGCGCAGCCGGATCTCGCGGGCAAACTGGATGCCATCGCCAATGCCTACGCGGGCAAGAAGGGCTTTATGGGTTCCGTCCTGGTAGCGAAGGGCGGTAACGTCTTATTCGAAAAAGCCTACGGGATGGCAAACGTCGAATGGGACGTGCCGAACACGCTCGATACGAAATTCCGTCTGGGATCCATCACGAAGCAGTTCACGGCGACCGCCATTCTTCAGCTTCAGGAACAAGGCAAGCTGAGCGTTGACGACCCGATCGCGAAGTACGTCGAGAATGCGCCGGACGCGTGGAAAGGCGTCACGATCCACCACCTGCTATCGCACACATCCGGTATCCCGAGCTATACCGACACTTCGGATTTTCCGACTCCGAAGTTCATGCGGATTCCCTTGCAGCCGCTCGAAATCGTGATGCTGTCGAAGGACAAGCCGCTCGAGTTTCAACCTGGCGAGGAGTGGAAGTACGACAACACGGGTTATGTCCTCCTCGGCTACATCGTCGAAAAAGTTTCCGGCGAGAAGTACGACGAGTACGTGAAGAAACACATCTTCGATCCTCTGGACATGAAAGATTCCGGCTACGACTGGTCCAAGCCGGTCCTCCATTATCGGGCCGCGGGTTACACCTGGAGCGGGAAAGCGTACGTCAATGCCGACTACCTGGATATGTCGCTGCCACACGCCGCGGGCTCGTTGTACTCGACCGTGCGCGACCTCTACCGCTGGGACCGCGCCCTTTACACGGAAAAAGTCCTCTCGAAAAAATCTCTGGACAAGATGTTTACGCCTGTAAAGAACGACTACGCCTACGGGTGGTTCGTCACCAAGACCAAGGACCGCACCCGCGTGACGCACGGAGGAGGGATCAACGGCTTTGCGACGATGATCAACCGCTACCCGGATCAGGACGCAGTCGTTGTCGTACTGTCGAACGTCGAGAACGCCGACGCGGGCGGTGTTGCCGGCAACATGGTGAACGCATTGTTCGGCGACAAGGTCGAGTTGCCGTGGGAAAGAAAAGAAATCGCGGTCGATTCGAAAATCCTGGACCGGTACACCGGGACCTATGATCTTGGCCCTCTAACGATGGTAGTCACCAATGAAGAGGGAAAGCTCATGGTTCTTCCCAGCGGCCAGCCGAAGTTGCAGGCGTTTGCGGAATCCGAAACCCGGTTCTTCCTGAAGATGGTGGACGCGTCGTTCGATTTCGTGCTGGGCGACGACGGCCGGGCAAAGGAGATGATCGTCCACCAGGGCGGCGCGAACATCACCGGGAAGCGCGTGAAGTAATCGGAATTTGCGTGGCGCACGCACTCGTGCGTGCCGCGTCGCCACTCTTGGCGACGCCTGGCGAGCCGCACGGAAAATTGTGTCACGAGCAGTCGCGACACGGCACGCAGAAGTGCGTGCGTCACGTCGGACTGGCTATCTCCCGGCCAGGAACCGCTTCTCGACTTCCGTCCAATTCACGGTATTCCACCACGCGGTGACATACTCGGCGCGGCGATTCTGATACTTCAAATAGTAGGCGTGCTCCCAAACGTCGAGTCCGAAGATCGGGTAATGCCCCTCGAGGATCGGGCTGTCCTGGTTCGCGGTCGAGAGAATCTCGAGGCCGCTCCCCTTTTTCACCAGCCAGGCCCAACCGGAACCGAAGCGGCCCATCGCGGCGGCGTTGAATTTCTCCTTCAACGTCGCGAAGGTCGAGAACGTGGAATGGATCGCTTCGCCGAGCGGCCCCGACGGCTCTCCGCCGCCGTTCGGGCCCATGATGGCCCAGAACATGGTGTGATTCAAATGTCCGCCGCCGTTATTGCGCACGGCGGTCTTGATGCTGTCGGGAACCGCCGCGAGATTATTCGCGAGAAGGTCCTCGACGCTCTTGTTCTGCAGGCCGGGCGCGGACTCCAGCGCCTTATTCAGGTTATTCACGTAAGCGGCGTGATGCCCGTCGTGGTGGACCTTCATCGTTGCGCTGTCAATGTGAGGTTCCAACGCATCAAAGCCGTACGTCAGCGGCGGCAAAGTAAAAGCCATCTTCTTGTCCTCCAAGGATGTAAATTCCCAGTTCAGAACTACTCACTACCATTATGAAACTCTCCGGGCGCCCGTGAGACTAGCCTCCGAGTTTCGGAGATTCGCCTCCGGTCGCGAGCCCTTTCCCTTCCACCACCTTATATATCCGGTTGGCCGCTAGCGCCGGCAGCTTGTCGATCTGCCCGCTAGGCCACCGGATCTCGATATCCGCTCTCTCCGCCTGGCCGATCCCAAAGTGCACCCGCAGGTCGCTCTGCGAGAGATAGCTCCCGCCGGACCGTACCTCGTCGGTCTGTCTGTGCTCCCCCGTCACGCAGTAGACTCGCGCGCCGATGCCGCTGCGGTTAGACGTCGTCCCCACTGTCTTGATCTTGATCCAGTTGTTCTTCGTCGTCGAATCGCAGCGCAATAATTGCGGAACATCGTTCACGCAATTCACGACGACATCGAGGTCGCCGTCGTTGTCGAAATCCCCCAGCGCAAGCCCTCGCGCCGGTGCTTTCTCCGTGATGCCGGGACCAACCGCCTCGGAGACATCGGCAAAGCGCCCGTTGCCGAGATTCCGGTACAGCATCTTCCGCTGCCGGTACCCGTACTCGACGGAGCTGTCCCGCACCTCGGGATAAACGTGCCCGTTGCCGAGCAGGATGTCGATCCAGCCGTCATTGTCGAAGTCGAGCCACATCGCGCCCCATCCGAGAAAACGGGTGGTCTTCCCGATGCCCGCCTGAAACGTCATGTCCTCGAAGAAGTTGTTCCCGAGGTTGTGATACAGGCTGGAAGTGTCGCCGGCGAAGTTCGTTTTGATGATGTCGAAGTTGCCGTCGCAATCGTAATCGCCCGCCGATACGCCCATGCCGGCCTGCGGCTTGCCGTCGGCACTGTACGCGACGCCCGCCTCGATTGCGATGTCCGTGAACGTGCCGTTGTGGTTGTTCCGGTACATGGTCGAGGACGTCGAGTCGTTGGCCACGTAGATGTCCGGCCATCCGTCGTTGTCGAAGTCCGCCACCAAAACGCCGAGCCCATAGGTCCCGGGGGTGTTCAATATCCCCGATTTCTCGCTGGCATCGGTGAAGGTCCCGTCCCCGTTGTTATGAAACAGAATGTTCTTGCCGCCATCGAGACCCGGCGGACCACACGCGACCTTCAGCCCCTTGTAAAGGCAATTGCCCGACTCGGGCACGGGAACGGTCTTCACGTCGAAATCGATGTAGTTCGCCAGGAAGAGATCTAGGTGGCCGTCGCGGTCGTAATCGACGAATGCGCAGCCTGTGTTCCACCGGTTCTGTCCGCGCGGGGTTTTCGCCGCGCCCACATTGGCTTTGGCGGTGGCATTCGTGAACTTGCCGTTTCCGTCGTTGTGATACAGCGCGCACTCGCCCCAGTAGGTCACGAACAGGTCGTCCCATCCGTCGTTATCGTAGTCGCCGACGCAGCAGCCCTGGCCCCAGCCGGTGCGGACCAGGCCCGCCTGCCTGGTGACGTCGGTGAATGTGCCGTCGCGATTGTTCTTGTACAGCCGGTTCGTCGGGGCCGCGCCCGCAGCCCACTTGGTCTCGAAGCGTGTGCCGTTCACCAGGAATATATCGAGCCAGCCGTCGTTGTCGTAATCGAAGAACGCGGCCCCGCAGCCAGTGGTCTCCAGCAGATACCGGTTCTTCACCTCGCCGCCGAAGATCGTCTTGGACCGGAGCCCAGCCTCGCGCGCCACGTTGACGAATTGCACGTTCAGCCCCGGCCCCGCCCCTTGCACCAACTGATCGAAGGTGAACACGGGCGCGGAAGCGCAGATGGACTGAAAGAAGCCTCGTCGGGAAATACCCATGGCGGGAGGACTGCTTCCTCCATGGTAACAATCGTGAACGATAATGGTTCGAGGGTTTCACGGGATGCGGCGGGCGTTTAGTATAGCGGTTCTCGCGTGGGGAATATTCGCGAGCAGCGCTGTTTTAACGACTCTCGATGGCAGACGCGTCGATCCGCTCGCGAACACGGGCGCGAAGGCCGTCGTTCTGCTCTTCACGCGTTCCGATTGCCCCATTTCCAACCGCTACGCTCCGGAAGTCGAGCGCCTGTATGAACAGTTTGCCGCTCGCGGATTCGTCTTCTGGCTGGTATACGTGGATCGGACCGAGTCCGAAAATAACATTCGGAAGCACGTGCGTGAATTCGGCTACCGGTTTGGCGCGCTGCTCGACCGTAAGCACGAACTGGTCAGTCTTGCGAAACCCGTCGTGACTCCGGAGGCCGCCGTGTACGCCCGCGGACAATTAGTCTATCGGGGACGCATCGACAATCGGTACGTCGCGTTCGGCAAAGCCCGGCAAGCCGCGACGGAACACGATTTGGAGAAAGTACTCGAGGAGGTGGCGGCCGGGCGCACGGTCCAACCGAAGACGACGCGCGCAATCGGCTGCTTCATCGAGGATCTGAAATGAGATTGCGCGCTCTCTTCGCGATTGGCGCCCTGCCCGCGCTGGGCGCATCGAGCCCCACGTTCAACCGGGATATCGCGCCGATCGTATTCAGTCACTGCGCGACCTGCCACCGCCCCGGCGAGGCCGCGCCTTTCAGCCTCCTGACGTACGCCGACGCCCAGAAGCGCGCAACACAAATTGCCGCGTTGACCTCCAGCCGGTTCATGCCCCCATGGCTTCCCGAGCCCGGCAAAGGCGATTTTGCGAACGAGCGCCGGCTCTCCGCTAGCCAGATTCGGACGATCCGCCAATGGGCGGCGCAGGGCGCTCCGGAGGGCAACCCGGCGGACCTCCCGCCCCAGCCGAAATTCGTCGAAGGATGGCAGCTCGGCGCGCCGGACATGATCGTGACGCTCGACAAGCCTTACACCCTTGCCGCGTCGGGATCGGACGTGTTCCGCAATTTCGTATTCCGTCCAGCGGTGAACGCCACCCGCTACGTGAGGGCCGTCGAGGTGCGGCCGGGTAACAAGAAGATAGTCCACCACGCGAACGTCCTCATCGACAGGAGCGGATCGTCGCGTCTTCGAGACGGACAGGACGGCGCGCCGGGATTCGACGGCATGGACGTGAAGATCGAAACGCAGACCTTCGACCCCGACAGCCACTTCCTCTTCTGGAAGCCGGGAACCAGCTATTCCGAGGAGCCGAAGGACATGGCCTGGCGCCTCGATCCGGGCACCGACCTGGTGCTGAACATGCACCTCCAACCCAGCGGCAAGGCGGAAAGCTTGCAGCCGTCCATCGGCCTGTATTTCACCGATCAGGCTCCGACGCGATTTCCGATGCTCGTGCAACTCGAGCACGACGGAGCTCTGGACATCCCCGCCGGCCGCGTTGATTTCGTGGTCAAGGACTGGTTGAAACTGCCGGTGGACGTGGATCTGCTCGGCATCTACCCCCACGCCCACTACCTCGGAAAAGATCTTCAGGGCCTGGCGACGTTGCCGGACGGAAGCACGCGATGGCTGATCCACATCCCCGATTGGGACATCAACTGGCAGGCCGTTTACCGATATAAAAAGCCGCTGTTCCTGCCCAAAGGGACGGTGATCTCGATGCGCTACACCTACGACAATTCGGCCCAAAACCCTCGCAATCCGAGCCATCCGCCGAAGCGCGTCGGGAATGGCGATAAGTCAACCGACGAGATGGCGCATCTGTGGCTGCAAGTGCTCCCGCGCAGCGCACCGGACCAGAGGATGATTTTACAGGAATCGGTGATGCGGCGGCGCTTGGAGAAGTACCCGTCGGATTTCCTGGCGCATTACAGTCTTGGCGCGTTGTTGCAGGCGCAGTCGATGCCCGGAGAAGCAGCGGAGTATTACCGCCGCGCTTTGCTGGCCCGCCCCGGGAGCGCGACGGTGCACAATGCCCTGGGGGCCACGCTTCTGTCGGGCGGTAAAGCAAAAGAGGCGATGGCGGAATTCCAGCAAGCGCTCCGGCTGGAGCCCGGCTATTCGAACGCGCACTACAACGCCGCGAGAGTGTTCCTGGCGGAAGAACGCTTCGGCGACGCGATCGAACACCTGCGCGCGGTGATCCGCATCGATCCGCGCGACGTCCCGGCTCTCAGCGATCTGGGCGCGGCAATGATGGCGACCGGCCAGACAGACGAATCCATCCGCTATTTGCACGAAGCCGTCCGGCTGCGGCCCGACTACTTCAACGCGCGCTACAACCTCGGGCAGGTGCTGGCGGAGATCGGAAAGGTGGACGAGGCCGCCTCCGAGTTCCGGGCGGCGCTGAAATTACAACCCGAGGATGCCGATAGCCGCGAGGCGCTAAGAAAGATCGGCAGGGAGTGACGCAGCGATTTCAGCCCCTCGGGTCCGGTTCATTTATTGCAGTCACTCATCTTGAAGCGATTCAATTGCATTTCACCGCCATTTTTCGTATTCGTTCGTCCTTCCGGTGCCCGTTATAACGCGGCCAATTAGGCGTATTTTTCGTTGACAAGTTTGAAGCAATTGAATAAGATTCTATTAATTCTAGGTCCCTTGAGATGGGCGCTCAAGGGGAACTGGGGTCTGCTTCAGGTGTCGACAGTTGGGTATTCCTGATGCGGCTCACGGTGGCGTCCAGGTTGACACACGAAGGAGAAATGCATGATTAGTTCGAAGCGCACGATCATCGTGCTAATCGCTGCGGCGATTCTATTAGCAGCGCCGTTTGCGGTCGCGCAACAAGTCTTCGGCAGGATTTTCGGCACAGTAGTCGATTCCAGCGGTGCTGCGGTTGCCAATGCCAAAGTCACCATTACGGACATCAACAAGGGAACCAAGTCCGAGGTCCTTACGGATGAGTCCGGCAATTACAGCAAAGGCCAGTTGATTCCCGACACCTATAAGGTGGCCATCGAAGCGCCGGGCTTCCAGCGGACGATCTCAGACAACATCGAGGTCCGCGTCGATGAGGCGGCCCGCTACGACGGACTCCTCAAGGTCGGCGACGTCACCACCGAAGTGGAAGTGACGGCCACCGCGCCGCTGCTGCAGTCCGACCGCGCCGACGTGGCGCAGACGTACACCGCCAAGGAAATCACCGACCTGCCGAATATCGGGCGGAACGTGCAGTCCATGGAATTGCTGCAGCCGGGCTCCGCGAAGATGGGCTGGCAGCATGCATCCGACGAGAACCCGCAGGGCAGTGTGCAGATGGTCGTCAATGGACAGCTATTCTCCGCCATGGGCTACGAGCTGGACGGAACCACGAACCAGGATCCCATCCTGGGCATTATCGTGATTAACCCGACCATGGAGTCCCTTGCCGAAGTGAAACAGTCGCTCCAGAATTTTGACGCCGAATTCTCGTACGTGGGCGGAGGAATTGCGTCGTATTCGACCAAATCCGGCACCAACGAGTTTCACGGTGCCGCCTTCGAATACCTGCAGCTCAATACCCCCGGCTTTGTAACGTTCGCCGCGAACCCGTTTGCGGGGCTGCCGGCGGCGAACTACCGCCAAAACCAGTACGGCGGCTCCATCGCCGGGCCGATTCTGAAGAACAAGCTGTTCTTCTTCGGCGACGCAGAATTGAAACGACAGTCGCAGGGAGCATCGGTCGTTACCAGCGTGCCAACCGCGGCGAACCGCACCGGCAATTTCAGCGACTGGCTGGCCTACAATCCCAACTACGGGATCTATGATCCGAAGACGGGGGATCAAACGACGGGCGTAGGCCGGTCGCTCTTCCCTCAAAACACTATCCCCACCAGCCAACTCAGTACTCAGGCCCAGAAGATCCTCGCCTATTTCCCTCTTCCGACTCCAGGCTTCCAGCAGATTTCGGGCGCGCCCTTCGTCAACAACTTTGCGGTCAACGGCGCGGTCGCGATCACGCAGAATAGCTGGAACACGCGTGAGGATTACTACCTGAACGAGAAGAACTCGATCTTCGGACGCTATAGTTACGCTGCGTTCACGGAAGGGGCCCCGGGAGCCTTCGGCTTGCAGGCTGGCGGACCGGCCTTCGGCAACTACGCAGGCAGCTCAGAGGCGCTCAATCAGAGCCTGGCGCTGGGATGGACCTACACCATCAATCCCACGTTGATCAACGAGTTCCGTTTCGGCTGGATGAAGTACCACGTTTTTGACGTGCCGAACGGGTACGGAACATCGCCGGCTCTCGACGCCGGTATTCCGGGACTCAATCTCGACAAAACCTACACCTCCGGCATGCCGTTCTTTAACATCTCGTCGCCGAACGCCTCCTACCAGCTTGGTTACGCCTTGGGCGTCAACCAGTGCAACTGCCCGCTCACCCAGACGGAGAGGCAGTACCAGTTCGTCGATAACGCCTCCAAAACGATGGGCAAGCATACTTTCAAGTTTGGAGCGGACCTCCGCTATGCACTGAACCTCCGTGTTCCGAGCGACAACCACCGGGCGGGCGAGCTGACATTTAACGGTGGCCGCACCGGCAATGTGTCGGTGGCCGGCCAGCAGCCGTCGCCCGGGAGCGGACTCGCAACATTCCTGCTTGGCGACGTGACGAACTTCAACCGCTTCGTCAGCACCAGCACCAACGCGCAGGAGACCCAGAAACGATTGTTCTGGTACGGCCAGGATGAGTGGCGCCCCACGCCGAAGTGGACCCTTACCCTCGGGTTGCGCTGGGAAATGGTCTTCCCGGAGGACGTCAACGCGGCCGGTAACGGCGCGACCCTGAATCTGAATGATGGCTTGATGTACGTGTTCGGAGTAGGCGGCGTCTCCTCGCATGGCATTCAGAACATGAATTGGCACAACTTCGCGCCCCGTCTGGGGATTGCATACCAGCTCAACCCGAAGACCGTTATCCGGGCCGGCTACGGTTGGTCGTACGATCTTGGGACCTTTGGATCCACCTTCGGTCATAATGTGACCCAGAACCCGCCGGTGCTGTCGCAGCAGACCATCAATCCGCCGAACGGGTTCAGCGACGTGTTCAATCTCGCGGTCGGCCCCTCAACTCTTGTGCCGGTGGCAGTCAGCGCGAATGGAACGTTCCCGCTCCCCCCTGGCATTAGCCCTAAGTTGCGTCCCGCCAGAGTGACCATGCCGACAACGTACCAGTACAACGCCGCGATTCAGCACCAACTGACCAGCAGGCTCGCGGTAACGGCGTCCTATGTCGGGAATGCGAACCGGCATGGATTCATCGGACAGGGGCAGACGATCGATCCCAATGAGGCCAAGTTTGTCCCCGGAGCGTCCAACACCGATCTGAATCGCCCTTACTATGCCAAGTTCGGTTGGACGAATAGCCTCCAGTATTACTGCAACTGCTCCAACGAGGAATACAACTCGTTCCAGTCAACGTTCAAAATCAATGCCTGGCAGGGATGGACCATGCAGGGGAGTTACACCTACCAGCGCCAGTGGGGAGATGGCTGGGGTTACGACTCCAATTACTATTTCCTTTACGATCGAGCCGCCGGCAAAGGGTATACGGGCAGCCTGCCGCGCCAACAATGGACGTTTTCCCAAACTTACGACGTTCCGTTCGGTCATGGCCGAAAATATGGGTCGAACATGAACCGGGGCGTGGATCACGCACTGGGTGGTTGGACTCTCAGCGGAATCACGACCTATTACAGCGGTTTCCCGTTCTCGCCGGGGCTAGAGGATTACGGCTCACAGGGCGGCCAGCCCAACGTCGGTCCCAACAATCGGCCCAATCTCGGGAGCGGAGATCCGTATTCCGGAGCGAAGGGAAATCGCGAGCAATGGTTTGTGGGTGGGATTGGGTCGACCTTCCTGATTCCTGCCGCCAACACATTTGGAAACTATCCCATCAACGTGCTGTTCGGTCCGCATTTCATCCAACAGGATATGACGCTGGCGAAATCGTTCAAGATTACCGAGCGGTTCTCGCTCCAGTTGCGCACCGACGCGCAGAACGTGTTCAACCATACCAACCTCGGCACGCCGAACTCCGACGTTCAGAGTCCAAGCGCCGGCCAGATCACCGGGCTTGCGGGTGGCGCGGTCACGCGCCGGCTGCAATTCGCCGGAACCATCCGTTTCTAGGGGCATTCGGAAAGTCGGCAGGGCGAAAGCTCTGCCGGCTTTTTCATTCCTTCCCCTTCAATTCCTGCCAGCGATCGAACTCTTTCTTACCTTCTTCTTCCTTACCTTCCTGCACCAATGTTTGACCGAGCAGGTAATGCGCGGACACGTTCCGCGGATCCAAGCGGAGCGCGTGACGCAAGACTCCCTCGGCGTTGGCTAACTCTTTCCGCTTCAGATACCCCTTGCCGAGTAAGATGAAAGGTCCGCTGTAATTGGGATTCAGCCAAACCGAGCGCTCCAGCGGCGCCATCGCCTCATCCCATTTGTCCTGCCGGCCATAGGCATCCCCAAGACGGTAGTGAGCCATCGCAAACCCCGGATTGATCTCGATCTCCCTCTTCATCTGGGCGACTCCCTCCTCGAGATCGGCATGGAAGATCGCCACCTCGCCGAGAAGAAAATGCGCCTCGGGCATCCGTGCGTCGATGGCGAGCGCAGCCTTCGCCTCCCTAGCCGCCTCGACATCCAGATCCTTGTGCATCATCATCCGCGCCGTGGTGAGGTGCGCGGCCGCCGAATCCACGCCGACCTGAAATAACTGCGCGAACGCCTTTACGGCTTTATCGGGTTGCCGCGTCAGTACGCAAGCATTGCCGAGCATATACGCCGCCTCCGGGCTCGGCGCTTTCACCGCCATCGCCTTTTCGAGCCAGGGTATCGCATCTACGTATTTTGCTTGGAGAAACAGGCTCTGCCCCAGCAGCAGCACGGACTCCTGGTACTCCGCGCTGCCCGGCGGTTCGGTCTTCAACACGTCGTTAAACCCGGCAACAGCCTCCGGAAACTTGTGCTGCTTATACGCTGCCACCGCCGCCTGATGCCGCGCGCTCACGTCCAGCAACAGCAGCAAAAACAGCCACATGTTCTCACTATATCCAGTAAGATAAAGGCGGTGCAGTTGCTTTCCGTCGCAATCTTAATTCCCCTCATCGCCGCGAGCTCGGAGACGCCGCAAGAGATAGAATCCAAGGCTATCGCTCTCAAGGCGAAGGGAGATGCCGCCGGCGCGCTGGCGGCCTACGAGCAAGCCGCCACCCTCGCCCCGCAATCGGCCCGCCTTCAGGATGAGATCGGTTTCCTGCTGGCCGTACTCAATCGGCGCGCGGAGGCCGTGGAGCATCTCAAGCATGCTCTCGATCTCGATCCGCGCTTTGCCCCCGCGCAGTTTCACCTGGGCGTTGCCTTCTTCCTGGATCGGGACACAGCAAACGCCATTCCGCATCTACAGTCGGCCGCGGCGCTCGACGCTGGAAATACCGTATATCAGTCGAAGCTCGGCCAAGCTCTGCAAACCGCGGGCCAGGATCAGGACGCGATCCCGCACCTCAAGGCCGCCACTGGTGAGCAGTCGAAGGATGTCGCGGCGTGGAGAAGCCTCGCTATCGCGCTTCAAAAAACGGGCGATACTCCCGGCGCAGTGGACGCCTACCGGCACGCGGTAGATCTGGAACCTTCCAACGTCGACGCCCGCAACGGCCTCGCGCTAAATCTGATCAACATGCGCCGTCCGGAAGAGGGCCTCGCGGAGCTTCAGAAAATACTCGCCGCCGACCCGAACAACATCACGGCGCGATTCAATGTCGGATTCGCCCACCTGCGGAAAGCGGAGCTCCGAGAGGCGATCAAGGCCTTCCGGGATGTGATCGGCCGCGACCCCAACAACGCCGCCGCGCACTACAACCTCGGCATCGCGCTGAAGAACGAAGATGAGATCGACGCTGGGAAAGCCGAGTTCTCCCGCGCGTTGGAGATCGATCCCACACTCGCCGAGGCGCACTACATGATGGGAATTGCGTGCTGGCAATCCGGTGAGTTCGACTGCGCGGCCGGGCACATGCGCTCCGCCATCGCCCTGCGACCGGATTATGGCGAAGCATACTTTATGCTGGGCACGGTGCTGAAACAGAAGGGAGAGTTCGCGCCGGCCGAAGAAGCGCTGCGCGCGGCCATCCGGCTGGAACCGGCGAATCCAGGGCCCTACAACACGCTCGCCCAGGTCTTACGCCAGACGGGGAATATCGAAGAGAGCAAGAAGATGTTCGCCGAAGGCGCGCGCGTCAAGAAGAACACCGAGAACAAACTTTGGACCATATTGCATCCGGAGTAGGTCAGCCTGAGAGCCTCTCGGTCTTCACAATCCCCGCGCCCTCGCGGACGGTAACCAACCGGTCGGCCGGAACCTTGGTCAGATTCTCCCGCAACCCGCTCGGCCACCGGATCTCGAGATCGGCCGTCGCTTCCGCGCCCAGCCCAAAATGGAGGCGCGGATCGTTGGCCGAATAAAAACTCGACTGGCTCAGCACCGCCTGCGCCTGCGTCTTGCCGCCATAGCGCGCCTTCACCAGCCCGCCGATTGCCGAACGGTTCGATTTCACGCCCACCAGTTTCACCTTCAGCCAGTGCCCGCCGCCCGTCACATCGTTTCGCAGCAGCGACGGCGGCTCGTTCAGGTTGATGACCAGCGCGTCGATATCGCCGTCATTATCGAAATCCCCGAACGCGCAGCCCCGGCTGGAGTGCGCCGCCGCGATGCCGCTTCCCGCCTGCTCAATCAGTTCCTCGAACTTATCGCCGAGGTTGCGAAAGACAATCCGCGGCGTCTTGTACGGGAACTGCGGCAGGACCGCTTCCACCTCGGGGTAAACGCTTCCCGTGACCGTCAAAATATCCGGCAGCCCATCGTTATCCAAATCGAAAATCCCGGCCCCCCACCCTACGTACCGCGTCTCCACTCCGAGCCCCGCGTGAATCGTGATGTCGTCGAAGAAGCCCGTCCCGTCGTTGCGGTAGAGAACGCTCGTGTCCTCGGCGAAGTGCGTCTTGAAGATGTCCAGGTGCCCGTCCAAGTTCACGTCACCGACTGCGACTCCCATGCCCGCCTGCTCCACTCCGTCGTCGCTCAGCGCCACGCCGCTGGCCAGTCCCATCTCGGTGAACGTCCCGTCGCGATTGTTGCGGAACAGCAGGCTGGGTTTGGAATCGCAGGCTACATAAATGTCGGGCCACCCGCTGCCACGG
The DNA here is from genome assembly GCA_025353165.1 of Acidobacteriota bacterium. Taxonomy (GTDB): domain Bacteria; phylum Acidobacteriota; class Terriglobia; order Bryobacterales; family Bryobacteraceae; genus TMP-7. The sequence continues at coordinate 28,321 of JANXRE010000149.1, forward strand.
AAATCCGCCGCCACGGCCGTCATGCAATAACTCCGCGCGGCCTTCGCGATTCCGGAGCGCTCGCTGGAATCGGTGAATGTTCCGTCGCCGTTATTGCGGTACAGGTAGCACCGGCCGGGCGGCAATCCGCGCGGCCCGCAGTTCACCGGAATGCCTTTCCAACTGCAATTGGAGTTTTCGCCCGGCTTTGGAATCGTCGCCGGATCGAAATCCAGATAGCTCGCGGTGAAGATGTCCAGCAGCCCATTCCGGTTGGTCTCCACGAACGTGCAGCCGGATCCCCAGCGTCTCTCGGGATGCAGCAAACCAGCCTGCTTGGTTACGTCCGTGAACGTGCCGTTCCCATTGTTCCGGTAAAGTACGTTCTGTCCCCAATAGGTGACAAAGAGATCGTCGTGTCCGTCGTTGTTGTAGTCTCCCACGCATACGGCCGATGCCCAACCCGTCAGCCTCAATCCCGCTTTGTCGGTGACATCCGTGAACGTGCCATCGCGGTTGTTGTGGTAGAGCCGGTTGGTCGCCTCTTTCGGATCGCCCTCCAAGGTCGTGCCGCACAGCAGAAAGATATCGAGCCAGCCGTCGTTGTCGTAGTCGATGAACGCGGCGCCGCAGCCCGTAGTCTCGATGATGGCGTTCTTCTTTTCCACGCCGCCGTAGATCGTGGTGGCGCGCAGTCCCGCCGCCGCGCCAACATCCGTAAATCGCGCATGAAAAAGCAGGCCGGAGGGTTTGCCGCGCGGCGCGGGTTTGATGGAGCGCGTCGAGATGCCCTGCGCCCAGGTTCGCGACCCGCCCAGGGCAACCAGTTTCAGCCAGTCCCGGCGGTGAAACACCTATTTCCCTCGGGAGTATCGCCGCACGTACTCCGGGACCGCGATGCCCGCCGGCAGTGCCGCATCCGGCAGCGCCTCGCCCACCGACATCCCTAACGGCAGCACGCCCGCCCAGACCGAAAGCGCGTAGTCCGGCTCGTCGTCCTTGGGCCCGCCGGTGCGTACTTTCGCCGAAGCCTCGTCGATCGGAAGCGCCAGCACCGAGGTCGCCTTCAGTTCCTTTTCGTTCGGAGTCCGCACGTCGGCCCACCGCCCCGGAATCACGTGCTGCGTGACGGCTTCGAGCGCCCGCATCTTCTCTTCGGAATCCGTCACCAGCCGGGCCGTTCCGAACAGCATCACGGATCGGTAATTGATCGAGTGGTGGAACGCCGACCGCGCCAGCACCAGCCCATCCACCAGCGTCACCGTGAGGCAGGCCGGCGCGCCCTGCGACAACGTCTTCAACGCGTGGCTGGCGGCCGAGCCGTGAACATAAACCGTGTCGCCGTCGCGGCCATGCAGCGTCGGAATCACGAACGGCGCGCCGTCCGCCACAAAGCCGAGGTGGCAGATCAGCCCTTCGTCGAGGATTGTGTCGATGACGTCCCGATCGTATCGCCCGCGCTCCGGTAGACGGCGTACCGTCGCTCTCGCCGTGCGACGAACGGTCATGGTTCCACCCGCTTCACGCCCACCCCGGCCTCCCCGAACAGCACTTCGACCATGCCGAAATGCTCGTTATAGTAATCGCTCGTGTACTGCCGCATCCGCTCGGCGCAAATCGCGACATGGATGATGCCCGCCTGCACGATGGCACGCGCGCAATCCATGCACGGCATGATCTCGACGTACAGCGTGCAACCCCCGGTGGCCGTGCCCGCGCGCGCCGCGTTGCAGATAGCGTTGCGCTCCGCATGCTCGATCCACAGGTACTTGGCCGGTCGCACCAATCGTTCCGGAACGTCATCCCGAATGCCGCGCGGAAACGAATTGTAGCCCGTCGACCGGATCTCATGCGCCGGCCCCACAATCACACAGCCCAGCTTCGTATTCGGATCCTTGCTACGCGCAGCCACGGCGTGGCAGATGTCGAGATAATATCGATCCCACTCCGGTATCGAGCCCATGAGTTTTAGGATAGCGTCAGGCGGCGGTACGCGGCAGGACTTCCTTCTCGATCCGTGGTCGAATGTCCCGCTCTGCGACCTCCAGTTCGTACGCGCTCTGCAAATTTAGCCAGTACAGAGGCGACCTACCGAAATACCGGGCCAGACGCATTGCGTTGTCCACGGTGATGGCCTGTTCCCGTTGGCAATGGCGCTGATCCGATTCATTGGAACCCGGAGAGTGCGCCCCGCAGTAACTCGCCCGGGTGGATGGGCGGAAGTTTCCTTCCCTTAGCCATGACTCTCTTTTTCCAGTATATCGTTTCATTAAATACTATCCCGATTAGCTGGACTCAGAAGGTCGAACTTCTTCCAGCGATGGACCACGGGAGCAGCGTTAAGTTCGCCGATTCCCTGTAGGATGCGATCGCGGAGTTCCTCCCAGGATCGCACTCGGATGTGACGAAGAAACGCGCGCCATCTTGCCAAAGAGGGTTTCCACGATGTTGAGCCACGATCCGTCCTTTGGGGTCAGCACGTACTGGAAGCGGTTGGGGCGGGTAGCCAGCCAGGTATGAGTCTCTTTGGAGATGTGCGCCAAATCTGTCAGGTTATGTTTTATTGAAACGATATATTAGTGTCATGAGCGAGAAATACGTTCCATAAGTAACGATTAGGCTGCATACTTAGGTATGCGTACGGGACGTCCCAAGAAACCTCTGGAAATCGCCGAGGAGGATCGCGATAAATTGAGCATGATTGCGCGTCGGCCGAAGTCGGCACAGGCCATGGCGATGCGTGCCCGGATCGTGCTCAGTTGTGGGCAGGGGATGAGCAACTCGGAGGTTGCCCGGAAGTTGCACATCACTGGCGCGACCGTCGGTAAGTGGCGGGAACGGTTTCGAGAGTTTGGGCTGGATGGCTTGCTGGATGAGCCGCGGGTCGGCGCGCCGCGCAAAATCACCGATCGGCAGATTGAAGACGTCGTCACCAAGACACTGGAATCGATGCCCGCCAACAGTACGCACTGGAGCACTCGCCTCATGGCGGAACAGACGGGTCTATCGCAAAACGCCATTGTGCGGATTTGGCGGGCCTTCCGATTGCAGCCGCATCGTGCTGGAGAACTTCAAGTTTTCCGAAGACCCGCAATTTGTGGAGAAGGTGCGGGACATCGTGGGCTTGTACCTGAATCCGCCGGATCGTGCCATTGTGCTGTGCGTGGATGAAAAGAGCCAAGTCCAGGCGCTGAATCGGACCGAACCGATTCTGCCCTTGGTGCCAGGCGTCCCCGCTCGGCAATCGCATGATTACCAGCGGCATGGAGTTACGTCTTTGTTTGCGGCCATGGATGTAGCTTCCGGGGTGACCATTAGCACCTGCTATCGGCGCCACCGGCATCCGGAGTTCTTGCGCTTTCTCAACGAGATCGAGGACCATCTTCCTGCCGGATTGGAAGTGCATCTGGTGATGGACAACTACGGCACCCACAAGGTGGCCAAGGTTCGCGGTTGGTTCGCGCGACACCCGCGTTATCACGTTCATTTCACGCCGACCAGCGGAAGTTGGCTCAACCTGGTGGAGCGACTCTTCGCCGAGGTGACCGAGCGCTGCGTCCGCCGCGGCAGTCACACAGCCGTTCGAATGTTGGAGACAGCCATGCTCGACTATTTGGACCAGCGGAATCAGAATCCCCAGCCCTTCGTATGGACCGCCGATGCCGATTTGATTCTCGGCAAGGTTGAGCGACCTTGCAAACGTATTTCCCGCTCAGGACACTAG